>JAKORG010000054.1 GCA_029777945.1 Deltaproteobacteria bacterium
AAAAGAGATCAGCCAGCTAACTGGAGGAAAGATGGCCGATAGAGTAATTGTGGTTACTGGATCAAAGGAAGCTATGCAAATGGCTCTTGAAGTTTCAGGAAGAAGGTCAATTATAGTTTATTTTGGTTTACCAGGAGAGAAAGACTTACTAGAAGTTCCTGCTTTACAAACTACCTTTTGGGATAAAACCATCCGCTTTTCCTGGTTGGCCTCTTTTACTTGGGCAGAAGCTATTCAGGCGGTGGATAGCGGTTTAGTAGATGTCAATAAATTAATAACCCACCATTTTCCCCTGGAAAATTTAATGGAAGGGTTGATTGTGGCAAAAGAGAAACGGGGTAATCCATTAAGAGTGATGATTGATGTAGGCTGAGAGAAAGTAGTATTATGAGCAATTTTATAGCTTTCCTTTTAATAAGGAAAGAAGTGTTTAAAAATAGGACACTACTTTAAGGGCGGGTGTGAAATGCAGAGAGGGGATGGATATTATAAGTGTATTTACCATTTTAAGGGTTTTCCTCATGCTTAGCCAATTATCGGGATTTGGCTGGGTAGATTCGTTTTGCCTCTGTATTTTCAATTTGCAATCCAGGCACTTTAGAGGTCATGGATGCGCATTTTCGCTCAATTTAGGTCTATACCATAAGTATTTTAACTAAGTTTTTGCTATCCACAAATTAAAAGGGGGAGAAGGGGTGCAAGAAAAGGTTTGTTTGAAGGTGGAGAATATATCTAAATCATTTCCCGGAGTAAAGGTTTTTAGTGGATTTGATTTTGATTTAAGGAAAGGCGAGATCCATTGTATATGTGGAGAAAATGGTGCTGGTAAAACTACGTTGATAAAGATTCTTTCTGGTGCCTATACGCCCGATGAAGGTGCCATATATTTTGAGGGAAAAAAACTGGACCGACTGAACCCGTATCTCGCTATGAAATTGGGGATACAGACGATTTATCAAGAGCACACCTTATTCCCCCTTCTCTCTGTTACTGAAAATTTGTTTGTAGGCAGGGAAGAGGGAGGGATGGTTGTAGATAAACAAAAGATGAGAGAGAAAACTGAGGAGATACTCAAGTATCTTAATGCAGATATTGACGCTGACGTGGTTGTTCAACATTTAGGTAGTGGTAAGAAGAAGATTGTAGAGATAGCAAGAGGCCTTGTTCAGGA
>JAKORG010000055.1 GCA_029777945.1 Deltaproteobacteria bacterium
CAGATAAGGAATTTAATGAGGATGAAAGTAATCTGGTTTTAGGGCCTATAAGGATGCAGAGATGGATATATAGCGCATCAAAACAACTCCTCGACAGGGTCATATGGGCATATGGATTTCAGAAAAACCTCAAATTTACGCTGTTTCGGCCGTTTAACTGGATAGGACCCAAGCTTGACGAGCTTACCTCTGACCCTGAAAAGGAAGGAAGTTCAAGAGTCGTTACGCAGTTTATAAGCAGTCTTTTTCTCGGTGAACCTATTCGCCTTGTCGACGGAGGGCTTCAACGCAGATGTTTTACATATATTGATGATGGCATTGATTGCCTGATAAAAATTATTGAAAACAAGGATGGAAGGTTAAATGGAGAAATCTTTAATATCGGAAATCCCAATAACGAGGCTACGATAAAAGATCTTGCCTATAAATTAAAGGCATTGTTTGTGGAGCATTCTTCAGCGAAAAACCTAAACAGATCCTCTGAGATTATAGAAGTCTATTCAAAGGAATTCTATGGCGAGGGTTATCAGGATATTAACTTTAGGGTGCCATCAATAAAAAAGGCAAAAGACTTAATAGGGTGGGAGCCCAAGGTTGACCTTGACACGGCATTGAAGAAGACCCTCGCATACTACTTTGATTCAAACCCAAAGCCTGAATGTTGAGTCAGGAGGGGATATCTTTAATAAAACCATAGGTATAAAGGTCGATGTTGATACATCGGAGGGCATGAAACATGGCGTTCCGGTGTTGCTCGCACTTTTCAAAAAACATCACATAAAGGCAAGTTTTTTTGTGCCTATGGGCAAAGACCATACAGGACGAACGGTCAAAAGGGTATTTACGAGAAAGGGTTTTCTCAAAAAGGCTGGCAGGGTTGGGGTTATCAGTACATACGGGATAAAGACGCTTTTGTATGGCATAGTCTTGCCAGGACCCGAGATAGCAAAGGAAAACCGGACGATTATTAAGGATATAACTGATGAAGGGCATGAATTGGGCATTCATGGTTATGACCATGTATACTGGCATGACCACATAAAACATATCTCTGCACAAAAAACAGAAGAAATATTGCATAAATCTGTTAA
>JAKORG010000056.1 GCA_029777945.1 Deltaproteobacteria bacterium
AAATAAAGGATATCAATACCATTCCCCCCTTAAAAAAATTCAGCATATAACTACCAGTTTAAAAAGAGACTGCGCATAATAGTAAATTGCTTCATTATATCTTTTTTTCTTTATACGCCTTATCTGCAAGCTTCCATAGTCTTTCTGTCTCGCTTTTAGGTTGAGCAAAAATAGTAAGGGGAAACAATAGAATAATTGCTAATATGAAAACTTCTCTAAGCATTTATCCCCCCATTTAAGTCCAGCCATCTTTATTGACATTTCTATCTTACCTAACCACTGCTATTGGAAAATCTGGTACTGTCTGGGGCTTTGTTGTTGTAGGTGTTTGTTTTCCATGTGTTAGCTCTTTTACTCTTTCTGAAATATATAAGTCAAGCATGTTTATAGTAATCTTACCTGTTTTTTCATAATCTGCCCCGCCATTTAATCCTTCTACAACCGCTTTCGTAAACACTCCATTTCCCCAAGCATGGTCTTCAAGAGAATACTGTCTTCCAGTAGAAGAAGCAAAGACTACCACACCGTTTTCCGCACTTGCAAGTTCGTTGGCTACCGCATTAATATCGGCTATTCCCCTTTTTGCTCCCATTACATTGCCAGAATGGCAGGTATCTACAAACATAATCACCTTTCC
Organism: Deltaproteobacteria bacterium; assembly: GCA_029777945.1. Classification (GTDB taxonomy): domain Bacteria; phylum Desulfobacterota; class Syntrophorhabdia; order Syntrophorhabdales; family Syntrophorhabdaceae; genus JAKORG01. The sequence continues at coordinate 638 of JAKORG010000056.1, forward strand.
AGCCAATGATACCACTGTGTTTTTAATGTCTGAAAAGGCTACCCCTGTCCTTTTTAGTTTTTCTGTGTCTGTATTTACTGATAAAAAGTAGTAGTTCCCTCCCTGGTCGTTTACCCCATGTCCTGCTAAAAATACCATTGCTACATCCTTGCTCGTTGTCTCCTTCTGTAGCCACTCAAGTCCATCAAGGATATTATCTTTTGTAGCCTTCTCATCTGTAAGGAGTTTTACCACCACATCCCTGTAAAGTTTGACCTTTTGTTTTTTCATCGCTTCTACAAAATCTTTGGCGTCCTTTGAGGCATACTGAAGGGTTAAAGTTTTGTCCTGATATTTGCTTACTCCTATGGCAAGGATGTATAACTTTGGCTTTATTGCAAACTCTTCTTTTCTTTCTCCCTTCCATTTTACCCTTATTGTTGCAGGCTCACTGGCTGAAAATCTATTCTCTGCTATGATCGATATCTCTGAATCACTCTCTGGAATAGTTATTTTTATCTCTTGGGTGCTTTCATCTTTCCCTGTTATTTTTATCCCTCTTTCTGTTGAGTCAGGTCTTCCATCTATAAGGGCTTTTATAGTTGTTACTGGTTCACCTGAAGGATTTCTTATGCTGAATCTTACAGTAATCTCACTTTTTGAAACCTCTTCTCCATCATGGGGACTTATTATGGTTACAACTGGTGGTAGCATCTCTTTGATTGATACAGCTATGGTCTTTCTTCCTGATTCTTCATTGGCAATTCTTATAGCTTCTCCTTCATCAAGGGTCTGGAATATTTTCGCTATAACATCAGGTCTATAGTACTTGTTTCTAAATTTTGATACAGGGAATACATCTGCTGAAGCATTGTTTCCATTGTTTATATGCCAAACAATTAGGTCTTCTGCTCCTGGTGAGGCATCATAATAACCAGAGGGTGTCCAGATAATCCATCTTTTTCTGTCATTATGAGGAAAAAGAGCAAGAATTTCCTTTCCATCATTCATCCTATACCATCTGATTGTCCCGTCGCCAAAGGCTGCAACTGCCACTTTTCCATTACCAGAGATATTTACACTCCACGCAATTTGAGGTGCAGGGACCTCCCATATTTGATTTCCCTTTTTGTCAAAAAGGTAAAGATTCCAGTCTGTTCCTAAAAGTAATTTTGTGCCATCAGGTGAAATAGCAACACTTCTTGAGAACTCATAAGGCTTAAGTTTAAGAGCAATGCCATTTACTTTGGGATTATATGAATCTTGCCACTCAGTAATCCTTAAATCTTCTGTAGAGTTAACAGAAGGGCTAAGTATTTGAGATTCCTTAGAGACAGTATCAACATCTATCTTAAGCCCCCTCTCAATAACAGAGAATATGGCAGGGGATTTACCCCACACTTCATATCCAAACTTAACTATTGAGCCATCATAGGATATAAGAAATTCTTCTAAGTTACCTCTAAAGTCTGCAATAGCTGGTGTTTTGTGAATTAACTTTCTGCCAGATGCATCAAATATACCAAAAGAGGGTTCTCCTGCCCCAAATACAATTCCATTGTTTTTAAGGGGAAGTATATGCATAATAGTGCTATCTGCTGCAGGTAGGTCTATGTAGCTTCCCTTTCCTTCACCTGACCAACGGCGGATGATAACTTTTTCTAAAATGTTGTTTTCGTACGCTCCTCCTGCATAAAGATATTTACCATCATATGACCAGGTAACACTTATTAAACTACCATTATCAACCCCCACTGTATCGGGTGAGTAAAGATAAGATAGGTCTTTGCCTGAGTAGACATCTACTTTTGTTGAATCATGAAATCCTACAGCAATTTTAGAGCCATCAGGTGAAAAACTAACACCATAAGGCTCTTTGCCACCTTTTGTTTTTACCTTTCTGATTGACTTAAAATTCCGGTCATAAAGCCGAATGTAGCCATCAGTAGATGTGGTTACAAGCCTGCCATTTATGTCAAAGTCAATACCATAAACACTACCCCCCATAAGCCAGGTCTTGTGTAACTACTTTATCCACTATTTTAACTACTTTATCGTTAGCTACAGTATCAGCAATATGGAAGATTATTATGCCATTGGCAAGTCCTGCAGCAAGAAATCTGCCATCCTTTGAGTAAGCTAAATGATCAATAGTAGATAGACCTGTGATTTTTGTAATAAGTAAGTCATTTTCTAAATTAAAAACATAGATTGAATTAGAACCATGCCATTCATATCCTGTCGAGCCACCTGCAGCAATGGTCTTTGCATCAGGTGAGATGGCAACTGAATATATCTTTCCTTCATCTCCTTCTCCTATGGGTGGTCTTATAGTCTTTAAGAGCCTCCCCCTTGATAGCTCCCAAACACGAATAGTTTTGTCATCTGAGCCTGTTACAAGATAGCGGTTTTCAGCATCTATAGAGATTTTCCTTATTGTTGCTGTATGCATGCCTGTTTCTATGCGAAGGATGGGGTCAGCAGGTGGTTCGGAAGCTATGGTGAAGTTATGAAGTGAAAAAAGCATCAAAAAGACTAAAAAAAATAGTCTTTTAATCATTTTTATGCACCTCTCTATATATTTTTAATATTTTTATATATAGCCTTATCTCTGTGTCTACTAAATTGTAGCAAGATCAGTTATGATACAAAATTATTTTGATAATGTAAAGAGAATTTTAGGTAGTTTAATTTTAAATGCCCGCGTACTGGAGGGCTGGGGAAGAGCATTTATCTTTTTTCTATTCTAAAAATCATCGGATCGCTCACGAAGCGAGCAATGCGGACGGGCAAAAAGTCAGCTTCCGGATGTTCATCAAAAAAGGTTCGGACTTTATCCAAAAGGTACCGCCAATTTACGATTTCAAGTTTTTCGCAGGCGTTAGCCCGCGAAAAAAATCTTACAGATTTTGTTCTTTGGCGACAAATTCTTCATTTGATTTCCTTTTTCATCATATAAAATACTGGAATAGCCATCAACTCTACGGCGGTTAGAAAAATAATCAAGATTGGGATGGAATAATCATACAAAAACCCGGCGAGAGTTCCGCCAATGAAAAAAGCCAAACCAAGAGAAAAATTAAAAATTCCATATGCCGTTGATCTTTTGGCAAGAGGGGTCATA
>JAKORG010000057.1 GCA_029777945.1 Deltaproteobacteria bacterium
CCTTTTAAAGGTGCTTGGTTATTCTGCCAAAGATGTTATAGGTAAAGACTGTTTAACCAATTTTATCCCTCCAGAGGAAAGGGATTCATTATCCAAAGTATTTGAAAAGATAATAAATCAAAGGGAACAAACAGTAAGTGAAAATCACATAATAGGAAAGACGGGTCAAAAAGGCTTGTTCAATGGCATGGCATGCCTATAGTAGATAAAAATAACAAAATCGAATATTTCTTTGGGGTTGGGATAGATATTACAGAGAGAAAAAAGGCTGAAAAACATCTGGAGGAAGAAAGACATAAATTTTTTCTTCTTGTTGAGAATGCACCTTTTGGGCTTGCATTGATTGACAGAGATGGAAGATTCACATATATCAACACAAAATTCAAAGAGATGTTCGGTTATGACTTAGATGATACCCCTGATGGGAAGACATGGTGCAGAAAGGCATATCCAGATCCAGAATACAGACATAAGGTGATTGCTACATGGTTAAATGATGTGGAAAAATTTCGACAAAATCCTCAAGTAAGAGAAGGAAAACAGTGGACATTTAAAGTAACATGTAAGGATAACACCCAAAAGATAATAAGCTTCATGCCTGTGAGATTACCCACAGATAGTTATCTTATGACCTATGAGGATATTACAGAATTAAAACAGCTTCAGTCACAACTACTTCATTCTCAAAAGATGGAGGCATTAGGTGCATTTGTGGGTGGTGTGGCCCATGATTTTAATAATATTCTTACAGCAGTAATGGGCTATGCAGGTCTTGCAATGATGAGAATAGATGATAAGGAAAGGCTTAAAGGATATATTAGTCATGTCATCAATGCCTCTGAAAAGGCCACAGATTTAACCAAAAAGCTTTTATCCTTTGCAAGAAAACAGGAGATAAAATTAGAGCCTATAGATATCAATAATGTAATTAAAGATAGTATGGGGCTTCTAAAAAGAATAATTAGAGAGGATATTGAGCTCGATTTCTCACTCGGGCAGGACAAAATTATTGTCTTAGCCGATAAAGTCCAGATTGAACAAGTCCTTATAAACCTTGTAGCAAATGCAAGGGATGCTATGCCAGAGGGCGGTAAAATAAAAATCCATACATCCTTGACATATATTGATAATAAATTTATCGAGAAGAATAGATTTGGAAAACCAGGGAATTATGCCCTTATTACCATATCTGATACAGGAACTGGCATAGATGAAGCATTAAAAGATAAGATCTTTGAGCCATTTTTTACTACAAAAGATATAAGTAAGGGAACAGGCTTAGGGTTATCAATAGTCTACGGGATAATCAAACAACATAACGGTTATATAGACTTAGAAAGCAAAATAGGATACGGCACAAGTTTTATGATTTACCTACCCCTTGCAGAAAAAGAGAAAAAGCCACTGGACAAAGGAGAGAATAAAGAGATAAAAGGCGGAGAAGAGACTATATTCATCGCTGAGGACGATGAAATGGTAAGAATTTTTGAAAAAGATATCCTTGAAGGTCAAGGATATAAGGTAATAGATGCTATAGACGGTGAAGATGCACTTATGAAATATAGCCTCTTTAAGGATAAGATAGACCTTGTTATCCTCGATGTGGTCATGCCAAAGAAAAATGGCAAAGAGGTTTATGATGAGATAAGAAACATGGACCCTGAGATACCTGTTTTATTCACAAGTGGCTATGCCTTTGATATTATAGCACAAAAAGGTATTGATGCAGACAAAACAGATATAGTTTATAAGCCTATTCTGTATAACCACCTTTTAAAAAAGGTAAGGGAAATACTGGATAAAACTGGTAAAAAGAAAAAAACATAGTCTTAATAGGAAGCTTTTTTGCATTGAACTTTAAAAAGACATCATATGCCCTTTAATTTTTTGTAGGATCCATACATCTGCCTTAAATAAAAACCCCGCCTTTGAGGCGGGGTTGATTATACGATGTTATTTTTATAGCTCAGTTCAGGATATTCTAAAGAACCTCACAGTGTCATCGAGCCTTGTGGCAATCTTAGACAGACTCACCGCTGCCTGTGCAGTCTCTTGGGAGCTTACCATAGTATCCCTTGATGCATTGGCAATGTCCAGTATCTCTTTACTTATCTGTTCTGATGTGGCAGACATCTCTTCTGTGGCTGATGCAATCTGCTGGACCATAAGCTGTAGGTCATTTGAACTCTTAACAATTTCTTTTAATGCCTCTCCTGCCTGGGCAGTAAGTTTTACACCAGTATCTACCTTCTTAGTGGCACTATCCATAATCTCCACAGCCTTTGTTACTTCGTTCTGGATTGCCTTTATCATCTCTTCTATCTCTGATGTTGCCTGGGCAGTTCTTTCTGCGAGTTTACGCACCTCATCTGCCACTACTGCAAAACCCCTACCC
>JAKORG010000058.1 GCA_029777945.1 Deltaproteobacteria bacterium
CCTTTTTTTATAAGGTATTTGCCTTTTCCATCCTTGATATCTACAGGTGAATGCTTTCCCACAAGGAGGTTTTTAATCTTTTCTCTTGTGCTCTCTATAATGATTTTGATTTGTTCTTCCTGGTCTTTTAAGATGTTGGAGATTTCTATGTCCTCTATTAATTTACTTCTATCATCCTTGTCAATACCCCTTCTCGAAAGCACTTTCACATCTATAACAATACCTTCAATACCGTGAGGAACCCGTAGCGAAGTATCCTTTACATCCCCTGCCTTTTCACCAAAGATGGCCTGCAAAAGTTTTTCTTCAGGGGTTGCCTGTGTCTCACCCTTTGGGGTAACCTTACCCACAAGGATATCACCAGGTTTTACTTTGGCGCCTATCATGATTATCCCGCTGTCATCGAGATATTTTAATGCCTCATCGCCTATATTGGGTATATCTCTTGTAACCTCTTCTTTACCTAATTTTGTGTCACGGACAACGCATTCGAGCTCTTCTATATGGATTGATGTTAATGCATCTTCCTTTACAAGCCTTTCATTTATAAGTACAGAGTCTTCATAGTTATATCCTCTCCAGGGCATAAATGCCACAAACACGTTTTTCCCAAGTGCCAGCTCACCCCTGTCCGTTGAAGGACCATCAGCTAAGACATCACCTTTTTTTACAAAATCGCCTTCTTTCACTATTACTCGCTGGTTAATACACGTGTCCTGGTTTGATCTTCTGAACTTCATTAGGTTGTGGATATCCAGTTTTACAACAGTTTCGTCGTGCTCTGTTTTTTCTTCATACTGGACTATGATTCTATTTGCATCCACACTTTTTACTATACCATCGTGCCTTGCCACCACCGTAACCCTTGAATCCCTTCCTACAATCTTTTCCATGCCTGTGCCTATCAGGGGCGCCTCAGGTTTTATAAGGGGCACTGCCTGTCTTTGCATGTTCGACCCCATAAGTGCCCTATTTGCATCATCGTGTTCGAGAAAGGGTATGAGTGCTGCAGAAACACTTACAAGCTGTTTAGGCGATACATCCATATAATCTATCTGTTCAGGGCTTACGAGGAAGAAATTACCACCCCTTTGGGCTGATATAAGATCAAACGCAAAAGTTCCGTCTTCATTTAATGGCGCATTAGCCTGGGCAATAAAATACTTTTCTTCTTCGAGGGCGCTTAAATAATGCACTTCATCTGTCACTCTACCATTTACAACCTTTCTGTAAGGGGCCTCTATAAAACCGAACTCATTCACCTTTGCATATGTGGAAAGTGAGGCGATTAAACCTATGTTGGGTCCCTCAGGGGTTTCAACTGGACATATCCTGCCATAATGGGTTGGATGAACGTCTCTTACTTCAAATCCTGCCCTTTCCCTTGTAAGACCCCCTGGTCCTAAGGCACTCAGCCTTCTTTTATGGGTTATCTCACTTAATGGGTTTGTCTGGTCCATAAATTGAGACAATTGACTGCTTGCAAAAAAGTCTTTTATGGCAGTGGTTACAGGTTTTGGATTTACAAGGTCATGGGGCATTAACGTTTCCATCTCAGGGAATGTAAGTTTTTCCTTTATAGCCCTTTCCATCCTCACAAGACCCATCCTGAACTGGTTTTCCAGGAGCTCTCCAACTGTTCTTACCCTTCTGTTTCCTAAATGGTCTATATCATCACCTGGTCCCCGTGAATCCTTTAGTTTTAAAAGGTGCTTAACGGTCTCAATGATGTCTTCCTTTCTTAAAACAGTATAATCAAGGGGGACATCAATGCCCAATCTGTGGTTTATTTTTAGTCTTCCAACCCTTGATAGGTCGTATCTTTCGATACTGAAAAACATATTGTGTATTAATCCTTCTGCAAATTCTATTGTGGGTGGGTCACCGGGTCTTAATTTTCTATAAATCTCCAGTAATGCCTCTTCTTTTTTTGTTGCCTTATCTATCAAAAGGGTATTTCTCAGTGAAGGGCTTACCTTGAGATTGTCAATAAAGAGTATATCAAAGCTCTTTATATTCTTTTTCTGAATCAGAGCGATATCTTCCTTTGTTATCTCCTTATTTATGGGAATCAAAATTTCCTGTGTTTCAGGGTCATATATGTCTTCGGCAGATATCTTGCCTATCAAATCATCTTCATCTATGGGTATGGTGTTTATATTGGAAGATACGAGCTTTTTAATATCAGCCCTTGTAATTTTTTTGTGTTTTTTAACAATGACCTTACCTGTTTCATCTACGATATCAGACGGCGACTTCTGATCAATTAAAAGGGCAGGGGATATTTGTTTTAAAAACCTATCCTTTTCTAAAATTACCTTTTCTTTATCATAGAAATAATCGAGGATTTCCTTTTCATTATAGCCCAAAGCCTTTAAAAATAGTGTTACAGGTATCTTTTTCTTTTTATCAATTCTTACATATAATAATTCTTTGTGGTCGAACTCAAAATCAAGCCATGAACCCCTATATGGAATAATCCTTGCCGTATATATAGGACTTCCACCAATGGGAGACTTTGAATCATCACGGTCAAAATATACCCCAGGTGACCTGTGGAGCTGGCTTACTATAACCCTTTCTATACCGTTTATTATAAACGTCCCCCTTTCTGTCATAAGGGGCATTTCACCGAAATACACATCCTGTTCTTTTACTGCTTTTATGGTTTTAGTCTTTGTTTCAGGGTCAACATCCCAAACGCAGAGCATTATCGTTACTTTCATAGGCGCAGCAAATGTGGTGCCTCTGAAGATACATTCCTCTTCTGTATTTTTTGGATCACCTATTTCGTATTTTTTGAATTCCAATGAGATCGTTTCATGGGCATCTTTTATGGGAAATACGCTTTTAAAGACTGCCTGAAGTCCTATATTTTCTCTGTTCTCAGGGGCTACATCTTTTTGAAGGAATTTTTCATAAGAGTTTAATTGGATTTCAATCAAATTCGGTATATCGAGAACCTCTTTAATTTTGCCGTATTTTTTCCTGTAAACCTTGTTGTGGAATGTTTCCCTCATATATTTTACTCCTTGTTTTTAAAAGGTTAAGGCCAGAAGGATTCAATACGTTTTATTGATATGCCCTCTGACCTCTCAACCCTTTATTATTATTTTACTCTATTTTTACCTGTCCGCTTACTTCTTCAAGCTGTTTTTTAATATTTGCCG
>JAKORG010000059.1 GCA_029777945.1 Deltaproteobacteria bacterium
ATGTCTTGGCTCTACACTTCTTATGATTGTATCTGCTTATACTTTTCCCAATGCGGATCCTACAAGAATAGCTGCTCAGGTTGTCACAGGTATAGGTTTTATAGGTGCTGGGACAATTTTAAGAACGGGAGTAGGAGTCAAAGGGCTTACCACAGCAGCAAGTATATGGACTATGGCAGGGGTAGGGCTTGCAGTGGGAGCGGGTCTTTATATTCATGCAATAATTACCGCTTTTTTAATTTTTTTAATCTTACTTTTTGTTGCGAAATTTGAAGTAGCAATTATACAACCTCATAAGTTTGTTATTCTTAAATGTATTATAGAAGATAGACCAGGATCTATTGGGAAATTAGGCACCCTTTTAGGTGAATTAGACGTGGATATAAAAGAGATAGGGGTCTCTCCTCTTGATGAAGATAATGCTACTCTTAGAATAGTTTTAAGGCTTCCTGCTAAGTTAAAAGAAAGAGATCTCGTCACAAAACTTTCGGAACTTGAAAATGTAAAAAATATAGAGATGGTAGAAAGTTAAACGCTCTTCCACCCTACTTTTGTTAAATTTTTGATGGAATCCTCCTCATCCCCTAAAAATAGTATGAAATGGTTTCCTATGGGATTTTTAAGGAAAGAGTCATCTTTTATCCTGACTGTGATTTGAGTTCTACACATATGATCTTCAAAGGGCTTTTCTATAAATTCTCCTGATCTTACCATAATTTTCTTTCCCTTTCCTAATCTACATAAGGTTATTTTATCGGTCTTTATATAGCATTCAATCCCCACACTGCTTAAGGTCTCAAAATGGCTATTAAGATTAAAATATTCTGGCATATCTATAGCCATGGTACAATGGGCAAAGGTATATCTATCCTCCTCAATTTTTGCTAAATTTGCCATAAAAGGCGTTTTCCCTGTAAGTTTTTTCTCTAAAAGCATGGTAGCAAGAGCTTCTATATCGCCTTCACAAGAGGATATAATTCCTTCGGAATTTAAAAGGGATAAGGCAAGGCATCCAGTAATTTTTAAGTTTATTGCAAGATCAAAGCATCGTATGGTAAGAGCTGAAATATTATATTTTTCTATAA
>JAKORG010000060.1 GCA_029777945.1 Deltaproteobacteria bacterium
CGTGTAAGATAAAATTATATACTGTAGCAGGTAACTCGAGTATTGTAACCTTATAGTCCTCAATGGTTTTTAATATATCTTCAGGGCTAAAACGCCTTTTAATGATTACCGTTGCACCTTTGTATAAGACAGGGGCAAGCTCAACGATAAGGCCTCCTGAATGGAAAAGAGGCCTTGCAATAATGGCCACATCCTTTTTTGTTAAATCGAAGTATATGTTAGCATTTAATACATTATAGAATGTCTTTTTATGGGATAACATAGCCCCTTTAGGCACACCTGTGGTCCCTGATGTATACATAATAATATGGGTATCGTCATCACCGGTTTGCCATGAAATTTCAGGTCTATCACAGGATGCCCTATCCATTAATAATGCGTAATCTTCTATCCAATATGGTAGAACATGATTATGTTCTTCCGATTTATGAAAACTGGAGATATAATGCTCAACGCCTATCTTTTTTCTCATCTTAGTCACATTTTCTAAGAATTCTTCTTCAAAAATAATAAACCTGCTCCTGCTGTCTTTAATTATAAATTCAAGCTCAGGCAAGGCCAATCTCCAGTTTAAGGGAACAAGTATACCACCTATGTATGATACGGCAAAAAATATCTCCACATACTGGATAGAATTGTGCATAAGCACTGCAATGCGGTCGCCTTTTTTTATACCCCTGTCCAATAGTATATTGGAGAGTTTGTTTATCCGTTCGTTCAATATTTTGTATGTATACGGGATATCATTGGCATAAATGGCAACCTTATCTGGCTGTATATAAGACCATCTTTCAATCCATGTTCCTACATTTATCAATCTGTCTTTTAAATTATTTTGTCCCATGTATCTTGTATACAATAATTATAGAGTATTTACAATAAGGTTTTGAATATTAGACCCCTAAATATGCATCTATGACCTTGGGATTGTTTTTTAATTCAGAGGATAAACCTTCCATTGTAATCTGGCCGTTTTCAAGGACGTATGTGCGCTGGGAATGCTCCAATGCCATATGGGCATTTTGTTCCACAATGATTATGGATATACTTTTTTCTTTTCTTATAAGCTCAATGAGGGAAAATATCTCCCTTGTAAAGATTGGAGATAAACCCATGGAAGGCTCATCGAGTAAAAGTAGTCTCGGATTACCCATGAGTGCCCTGCCCATGGCAAGCATCTGCTGCTCCCCGCCTGACAAGGTTCCACCGTGTTGTTTAAGCCTATCCTTTAACCTTGGAAAAGTTTTAAGCACGAGTTCAAACAACTCTTTTTTGAGCACTCTGTCCTTTATTGTATATCCCCCCAATTCAAGGTTTTCTTTAACAGTGAGATCAGGAAAAATCTTTCTTCCCTCAGGCACCATTACAATACCATGTTTCACTATTTTATCAGGCCTTAATTGTTTTATAGAAAAACCCTCAAACCTTATATCTCCTTTTACTGGTTTTAGGGCACCTGCTATGGTTTTCAAAAGTGTTGTCTTACCTGCCCCATTGGCACCTATTACAGAAAGCATCTCTCCCTTTTTTATATATAAAGACAAATCCTTTAATGCGGTGATGCTACTGTATTTAACGGTTATATTATCTATTTCTAAAAGGAATGTATTATTTTTAATCTTATTCAATCTAATTCCTCTCCCAGATATGCCTCTATCACCCTTTTATCTTTCTTAACTTCCTGAGGTGTAGACGTCGTTATCACTTCTCCAAAATCCATAGCCATTATCCTATCGGAAATATTCATTATAAGATTCATCTGGTGTTCTATAATGGCAATGGTGACCGAAAATTTATCCTTAATGGTTTTAATCATAGAAGCTAAATCCCCTATTTCCTTAGGGTTCATGCCTGCACCAGGCTCATCTATAAGCATAAGGCTTGGTCCTGTTGCAAGGGCCCTTGCAAGCTCGAGCCTTCTTTGCTCACCATAGGATAGACTGTTTGCAGGATAATCTGCCTTTTCATTGAGACCGAAAAAATCTATAAGTTCCCTTGCCATGTTATAAGCATTTTTTTCACCCTTTGTATAACCATTAGTTCTGAATACAGCCTGAAAAATATTATAAGGTCTTTTACTCAATACGGCTGATAAAATATTTTCTAAAACAGTGAGACTACCGAAGAGTCTCATGTTTTGAAAAGTCCTGGCAATGCCGATATGGGAGAGTTTGTAAGGCATGAACCCAGTTATGTCCTTTCCTTTAAAGATGATCTTTCCATTATCCGGGGTATAGATGCCTGAGATTAAATTAAATAGGGTTGTTTTACCAGCACCGTTTGGACCTATGATACCGAATGTCTCACCCTGTTCAATAAAAAAGGATACATCGTCCACAGCCTTTACACCGCCGAAACTTTTCTCGAGATTTATAACCTCAAGCACCTTCATAATTAACTCATTTCGTTTTTTTTGCCATTATTCCGTAAGGTCTCCACATCATAATAAATATAAGGAGAATGGGGATTACAACCCAGCGAATATCCAATACCTCAGATGGCAAAATAATGCGTAGCCCCTCGATAAAACCAACCCAGATAAAACTTGCAAGGATAGTACCCACTATATTTCCCATCCCACCGATGATTACAATAATGAGAAAATCAATGGATTTTAATATGTCGAAATTGGATGGATGCAAAAAGGTATACAGGTTGGCATAAAAAGCACCACCAAATCCTGCAAGCATACAACCGTATGTAAATGCCATAAGTTTCATATTCGCTGTATTAATACCTATTGAGGATGCGGCAAGCTCATCGTCCTTTATGCATCTCCAGAACAGGCCAAAACGGGAGTTTATCATATGCCTTGTGATGACAATTATAAAAAGGGTAAAAAACAAAACAAGCTCTAAATTGGTTATCTTAGGTATACCCACAAACCCCCTGGAACCACCTAATACATCTGATATCTTATCTGAATTGTCAAAAAATACCCTTACAAGTGTTCCAAAACCGAGGGTTGCTATGGCAAGGAAATCGTCCTTTAATTTCAAGATGGGGATACCTATGAGGAAACCTATGAGACCAGAAATTACACTACAGGCCATTAACACAGGTATATAAGAAAATAAACTGTCTATGCCTAAAACTTTTGTCAGATATGCAGATGTATAGGCGCCTATACCATAAAATGCAGCGTGCCCTAAAGAAAATTGACCAGTAAAGCCGTATATAATATTTAGACCTATTGATGTAAGGGCAATAATTACTGCATATTGAACTATTTGTTGTATGTAAGAAGAGGCCACACCAAAAACAAACAAGGCCTTTAAAATTACATATATAATAAACGCTACTACTAAAAACTGCTTTGATTCCTTTAAAAATCTCAAACCTTTTCGATCCTTTTGCCAAAAATACCCATGGGTCTAAAAAGTAATACTGCAAAGAGGATGATAAATATAACACCATCTCTGAAAGTGGATGAAAGAAATGCCGATACAAAGACCTCGCAGAGGCCTATTATCAAACCACCTACCACAGCACCGTGGATAATACCTATTCCACCTAATACTGCGGCAATAAAGGATTTAATACCAGGCATAATACCCATAAATACATTTATTTGAGGATACGCTATTCCGTAAAGTATACCTCCTACACCGGCCAAGGAGGCGCCTATTATGAAAGTAAAGGATATTATGCCGTCAATGCCGACACCCATGAGGGATGCCGTTTCCTTATCGTAGGAGACTGCCCTCATGGCAATCCCATACCTTGTCTTGTATATGAGGAGATAGAGGATAAAAAGAGAAATGAACGTTATAATAAAAATAAGGAGCTGGACATTGGTTATGACAAAAAAGGACAAATCGTATGTCTCTATCTCGAAAGGCTTCGGAAAAGGGATATAATTAGGTGTAAACAGAGCTTTTAGGCTTAAAAAATATTCAAGAAAAAGGGATACACCTACAGCGGTAATGAGAAGGGATATCTTGGGTGCATCCCTTAATGGTTTATATGCCACCTTTTCAATAACATAGCCCACCAGGGCACACGAAACCATGGTTAAAATGAATACAAGGTAAACGGGTAAGCCGAATTTGGAGATAAGAAAATATGCCACAAAGGCTCCTAACATAAATACATCGCCATGGGCAAAATTTATAAGCCTTAATACCCCATAAACCATGGTGTAACCCAAGGCAATGAGCGCATACACTGCCCCTAATTGAATTCCGTTTACCACCTGCTGGAGTATATAGCTTATTTGCTCCATATGCCTTCCAAGATTATACCGAATCTTTTTATAAAAGTTATGGATTCACCGTGGTCATATATCTTACCCTATCCTTTTCTACTTTTAATATTACCGCAGATTTAACGGCATCCCCGTTTTTATCAAAATTTATATTACCCGTCACACCTTTGTGATTTTTCATGGAATTAAGGTATTTTACTATGTCTTCACTTTTTAATGATCTTGCATTGTCTATTGCCTTAAGAAGTATCATTGTTGCATCGTAACTCAATGCAGCAAAGGCATCGGGAACGGTATTGTATTTTTCTTTATAGCGTTTTATAAATGCCTCTGCAATAGGGTCCTTTCTATCAGGGGAATAATGATTAGTGAAATAACCACCTACAATAGCACCACCAGCTATCTTTATGAGTTCTGGTGAATCCCATCCGTCTCCACCTATGAGAGTAGACTTGAGCCCTTTTTCCCTCACCTGCCTTGCAATAAGGGCTACCTTATTATAATAATCGGGTAGATATAGGACATCGGGTTTTTTAACCTGTATTTTTGTGATTAGAGCAGAAAAATCCACATCGTCCTTCTGGTATGATTCATAGGCTACAATATTGCCGCCTTTTTTTATAAATGTGGCTTTAAAGTATTCTGCAAGACCTTTTGAATAATCATTTCCCACATCGTAAAGTACTGCTGCCGTCTTTACTTTGAGCTCTTTATCGGCAAAATTTGCCGCAACAGTTCCCTGAAATGGATCTATAAAACAGGCCCTGAATACATAGGGTTTTCTCTTTCCATCGTGAATAGTAACCTTTGGGTTTGTTGCAGCCCCTGTTATCATCGGTATTTTATTGTTATTGGCTATATCGCTTACAGGGATTGCAACCTTTGATGTCAAGGGTCCACTTATAGCTATTACCTTATCCTGGGTTATGAGCTTTAACGCTGCATTTGCACCTTCAGTGGGGTCGTTTCTATCATCTGCAATCACAGGGTCAATCTTATACTTTCCAGATTTAGAATAATCTTCAATGGCAATGATAAAACCGTTTTTTGCAGATTCACCAAAGGTCTTCACATCCCCTGTTAAGGGGGCAATCAAACCAAGCTTAATAGTGTCTTTTGCAAAGGAAGGGAATGCCAAAAATGCCACTGCCATAAAAACTAAAAACAACTTCTTCATCTTATCACCTCTTTTTGTCAGTTTGTTATTTTTTTCACACATAAAAGATAATGGATAATGTCTTTTTTGTAAAGTGTTAATTTTATGTGACTTATTTGGCCTTTACTCCATATGCATAAAATGATAAATACCTTATATGGATATCTCATGCGCCATACTTGCAGGGGGTGCAAGTTCGAGGATGGGAATAGATAAGGCAACAATGGTGATAAACGGAAAAAGCCTTATCGAACATGTTTACGACAGTGTAAAAGGCATATTCGAGGAGATAATGGTTATATCCAACAACACCGATATTCTAAATAATAAAAAGGTTAAGGTATATAAAGATATTGTCCCTGTTAAAAGCACATTAACAGGTATTGTAACAGGACTAATCCATTCCAGAAACCCCTATGTTTTTATTGTTGCCTGTGATATGCCCAATATCTCTGATAAGGGTATTAGATATATACTGGAAAACATAAGGGGTGAAGATATTGTAATACCTAAGGTGGAAAAAGGTTATGAGCCCTTACATGCAGTTTATAAAAGAACTTGCATCCCTTATATTTTGAACCTTATTGAAAAAAGAAACTTTAAAATTTCTAACCTATTTTCCTTTCTTTCTGTTAAGATATTGGAAGATAATCCTTTTTTTATAAAAGACGGGCAATCAATATTTATAAATATTAACACGCAAGAAGACCTATTGTTTATCAAAAGAAACGATTAAGATGGACGATTAAGACCTTGAGGGAATAAAAATATGGGGAATATAAGGGAGATGATCTTTAAAGACCTAAATGAGATAATGGAGATAGAGAAAAGGTCATTTCCCACACC
>JAKORG010000061.1 GCA_029777945.1 Deltaproteobacteria bacterium
AAATCCAGATAGGAAAATAGTAGTAGGTCCTGCAGACTGGAACAACATAAATAGACTGAAGGATTTAAAGCTACCTCAAGGAGATGAAAATATAGTAGTAACTTTTCACTATTACAATCCTTTTAATTTTACTCATCAAGGTGCAGAATGGGTTAGTCCATCGCCACCGGTAGGGGTAAAATGGAGTGGAAGTGAAGAAGAGAAAAAAGCAGTGGAGAGAGAGCTTGATATAGCAGCAGAGTGGTCCAGGGATAATGGAGATGTACCTTTATGGATGGGAGAATTCGGAGCTTACAGCAAAGCAGACCTGGATTCTCGAGCGAGATGGACAGAGTTTGTAGCCCGATCAGCAGAGAAAAGAAATATTGCCTGGGCTTACTGGGATTTTGCCTCAGCAGGGTTTGGGGTTTATGATTATTTAAATAAAATATGGCAGGTATCAATCCTGAAGGCTCTTATTCCCGAAACTAAAATATAGGAGGCAAAAAATGGAGCAGAAAAATACTTTTCCCCGATGGAGGGGCTTTAATCTTCCTAATATGTTTTCTTATTACAGTGCAAGAGATTTTGAAGAAGAGGATTTTAAATGGATTTCGGAATGGGGATTTAATTTTGCGAGAATTCCATTAAACTACAGACTCTGGACAGAGGAAAACGATATACATAAAATTAAAGAAGATATTCTTAGAAAAATTGACCTGGTTGGGGAGTGGGGAGAAAAATACGGAATTCATACCTGTATAAACTTTCATAGAGCTCCTGGTTATTGTGTAAACAATGAACTTCCCGAAAAATTTAATCTATGGAAGGATGAAGAAGCGGTGAATGCTTTTTGCTATCACTGGGGAATATTTGCGGAAAGATATAAAGGCATATCTTCTGAGATTTTAAGCTTTAACCTGGTAAACGAGCCTCCTCATCCCTCTGAGGAAATTATGACCAGAGAAGACCATGAAAGAGTGATCAGAAAAGCAGTAAATCATTTAAGGAGAATCGACCCGGAGAGGCTTTTGATAATAGATGGAATATCTTTTGGAAATGAACCCCTTTTTGAGCTTTCAGATTTAGCTGTAGGGCAAAGCTGTAGAGGATATCTTCCTATGGGGCTTACCCACTATAAGGCTAGCTGGGTAGGAGGCGAGAACTGGCCCGAACCTGTGTGGCCGGGAGCCTGGCATTATGGAGAAAGCTGGGATAGGAAAAAATTAGAAGAACATTATGCCCAATGGGCAGCTCTTAAAGATAGAGGGGTGGGCGTGCATTGCGGAGAAGTTGGAGCTTTTAAGTTTACCCCTCATAATGTGGTTTTAGCCTGGATGAAAGACCTTCTTGAAATCCTCTCAGAAAGAGATATAGGTTTTGCTTTGTGGAATTTTAAAGGGCCCTTTGGGATATTGGATTCAGAAAGAGAAGATGTAGAATATGAAGATTGGCAGGGGCACAAGCTGGATAAGAAGATGTTGAGCCTTTTGCAGGCTTATTAGCTATCCTTTTTAAGTAAATTTGGCGAGGCTATTTTGGGTCAGTAAGTAAAGTGGCCTCGCCTGATATCTTAATAGACTGGACTAAATTCCATTGTCTTGATTTCCTTTCCAGGCTCCACTTTGCAGGTTTAGTTCAATTTGTGCTTAAGGTTCTACCTGGCTTTGACAGCTATAATTTAAAAATATCAATATATCAAGGGATAAAAGTATTATTTTTTGTTTGCTCCCCTGTCATTTGACTGAGAATAAACTCGAAGATTTTATCCCTGAGGCTTGAAATATCCAAACATTACCGTTCTCCATAGCTATCTCTGCTCGGGATGTCTTTTCCTATCCCCTATCTCAAGGTCTATTGATGATCATAGGACTTACTGTTTTCCATTTCTGGCTTTCTTTTTATCTCATCTATAAAGACAGACTGGCAAATTGATGAGTTAGGGCATCTTAACTGCGGAGTTTATTAAGTACCCTTTTTTTCTCCATAGAGATCAGGAAAGCTCAAAAAAGGAAGAACGATCAAGGCTAGGGAAAGCGGTTATTCGCGCCTTTAGCCAAGGTAGCAGCACGCGAGCCACTCGATTAAAAAGAACATGGAAAATGGCACTGCTCAAATTTAAACCGCACTTGTAAATGTATAAAAGTGCTTTTGTATTTATCGTTTCCTTTTTACAGGGGGGTTTTAGTATTAAAGGCCATACTATATTCCCCTCTCTATTTAAAAATTAAGCGGAGGAGAAGAACGATTAACAGTATCCAGATTAAAATAGGAGAAAAAACCACTGCTATCCCCAGAAATAGGAGTATCAATAGAATGATAGCTCCAGCAGTGAACAGAAAAGCGATAATTCCAGGGAAAAAACGAAAAGCAAGAATAATTAGAAAAATAGCTCCCAATATGGCCAAGATATTGCGTAACATTTGTTTATTTCTCCCT
>JAKORG010000006.1 GCA_029777945.1 Deltaproteobacteria bacterium
CATATACTTTGTTACAGTATTAGGTGGAGAGCCTCTTATGTATCCCCATCTCTTCAAGATGATAGAAAACCACCATGATATATATTTTCAGGTCTATACCAATGGAACACTTATGACAAAAGAACATGCCAGGAGGTTCTCTGAACTGGGCAATAACATGGTTGTTATAAGTATAGAGGGTTATGAAGAGGAGACGGACAGATGGAGGGGCAAGGGGGTATATAAAAAGATAATGAATGCCTTTGAATATTTAAAAGATGCCCGTGTGTTAGCTGGTTCCTCAGCCACCGTTACAAGTGAGAATGTCTATACAGTAGCATCAGAGAAATTTATAGACCATATGTTAAACTGTGGTTCATTTATTCAGAACTACTTTTTATATATCCCTGTTAACGGGAAGGCAGACTTTTCCCTTATGGTGACCCCTGAACAAAGAGACCACTTAAGGAAACAGGTGATGTATTTCAGAGATACAAAACCCATGTTCTTCCTTGACTTCTGGAATGATGGACCCCATGTAGAGGGTTGTATTGCAGGCGGTCGTAGATATTTTCATCTAAATGCTAAAGGCGATATAGAACCCTGCGTATATACCCATGTGGCAGTGGATAATATAAGAAATACTACGTTAAAGCAGGCACTAAACAGCCCTCTTTTCCAGGCTATAAGGAAAAGGCAACCTCATAATCCCAACCATTTAAGACCATGCATGATAATTGACAACCCCCATGTGATGAGGGAAATCATATCTGAAGTAAAGCCCTATTTCACTCACCCAGGAGCAGAAGAGATATACACAATAAAGAGTAGACAGATGGATGAATATGCCAAAAGATTTGGGGTGTATGCAGATAGGATATGGGAGGAAGAGTATCTTTTGGGAGAGAGGTCTAAAAGGCAAGATATGGCAGGTTGTAATTAATGATTGTATAAATTATAAATGAGAGTATAAATGGGAGCCAAAACACAGTATTTATATTGAAAATGGGAGACTAAAAAGGGCAGGGGTAAAGAAATCCTCTATTAAATAGATGTTATGCCTATTATGGCAGAAGTGATAATCGGTGGTATTTCGGTAAGATTATATCTTTGTATTTTCTGATGAACACTTTGACACTATAATTCGTTTACTTGTGGTTTTTTTTGGGCATAAAAACTTAGTATTTCGTATACAATAAATCTTAAATCTTAATCGATTATTGAATAAGGGTAATCCAGGAAATATCAGGCATATGAAAACCTCAAAGGTCATACTCTGCGTTGACATGGATGCGTTTTTTGCATCTGTGGAGCAGGCAACAAACCCAAAACTTCGTGGCAAGCCCATTGCCGTCATTGGCTCAGGTGCAAGGACTGTTGTTACAACTTCATCTTATGAGGCAAGGAAATATGGCGTCAAGACAGGCATGACCGTTTATGAGGCAAAAAAACTTTGCCCACACATAATATTTGTTGTGGGAGATAATACAAAATATACAGATACTTGCAGGAGACTTGAAGAGCTATACAGAAAATTCACCCCTCAGGTAGAGATATATTCTATAGATGAGGCATTTCTTGACATCACAGGGAGTCATCATTTGTTCGGGGGTCCTGAGAAAATTGGCACTGAAATAAAAGGCATGATAAAAGGGCAGTTTGGGATAAATTGTACAATAGGTATTGGACCTAATATACTTATTGCAAAGCTTGCCAGTGATACATCAAAACCTGATGGTTTAAGGTGGATTAAACCCGAGGAGGTAAAAGGTCTTCTTGAGCATATGCCTGTAGATGAGCTCTGGGGTATAGGCAAAGGCATAAGGCAAAGGCTTGAAACGCTGGGTATAAGAACGTGCGGTGAGTTAGGCAGGGCACCTATGGAACTTCTAAGGAGGCATTTTGGTATAATAGGGGTGACATTGAAGGCAATGGGACAGGGTATTTATGCAAGACCAGTGGTTCTCCACGAGGAAGAGCCTAAATCTATAGGCCATAGTATGACCCTGCCAAAAGACATCTATTTAAGAAGCGAAATGGCATCTTACATTTTACAGCTTAGTGAGATGGTTGGTAGAAGGGCAAGAAGATATGGTTATGCAGGAAAAGTAATTACCCTTACCATAAGGTATCGCACCTTTGAGACATTTACGAAACAAAAGGCCATATCCTCTTATACTAACGATACCCATGAGATATACTACCATGCCTTATCCATCCTTGATTCCATAAGGTTAAAGGACAGTGTAAGGCTCATCGGTGTAAGACTCTCAGGTGTTGTTAAGGAATCGGGGCAGATGGCGCTCGTGGATGAAATAAGAAAGAGAAGGGAACTATCAAAGGCAATAGATACTGTCTGTGAAAGATACGGAGAGGATGCCCTTGTATGGGCAACTTATCTCCAGGCAGTAGAGAAACCCCGGGTAATTTCTCCTGCCTGGAGACCATCAGGGGTTAAGAATATAGATATTATATAATTAAAAAATAATTTGTTTTGTTTTTAACCTGAAAGGGAGGAGGTTGAGGAGGGTATCCTATGGGGCAGGGGGGGTATGATGGATACTACCTCCTCACGGGCATGGTTAGCTTATCTTATATTTAGTAGCATTAGGCATTATTTTTTTATAATAAGCAATTCCCATACCATAAAAAGACATATTTAAAACTGATTGAAATAATTTATATTTTTTCAACATCAATTTTTAATTTCCTCAAACATCTCAATTTTCAAGTAACAATAATGTAAATTTTTTATACAAAATGTTACAATTGGTAACAAATTAATTTGTCAAATAAATAAATGGTTTAATAATTTAACAATTTTAAAAAAATATGTCAAGCTTAAAAAATTTCTGGCATCTTTTTATTGTTTGTTATTTAAATTTTAAGCCTCACACCTTTAAGCAACTTAAGTATGCCCTTTGTCTATAATAATCTTTACACTCTTATAACAGTTAACTTTATTGTGGGTGAGAATGCAGACGCTTTATTTATGTTAGCAGAGAATATTATGTAGTATACAGAAAGGTAAAATTTGCTTAATGTATTAAAATAAGATAAATCTGAGTAGAAAAATAGGTAAAAACAGAAGGCAACTTCTTCGGGCTTTCTTTTTAATTGTTTCCACCTGCTTGTTACCTAATATAGAGATAGGGCTATTATTCAACCAATATCAGTTAAAGCATAGGTTTAAACCAGTTTGATTAATAGCCTATTCCCGTAATATGTTATTTTTACCAGTAGGGTTTATAAGTATTTTTTAATCAACACCTCAGCAATTTGAACAGCATTAAGGGCAGCACCTTTTCTTATGTTATCTGCAACTATCCACATATTAAGCCCGTATTTAACTGTTTCGTCTTTTCTGATCCTACCTACAAATGTTTCATCCTTTCCAGCAGCATATATTGCCAATGGATAAAGGTTTTTTGTTGGGTCGTCCACAACCTTTACACCAGGTGCCTTTTCTAATAGTTCTCTTGCCTTTTCAGAGGTAATTTCGTTTTCAAACTCAACGTTAACGGATTCTGAATGGCCATAAAATACTGGCACCCTTACAGTTGTAGCAGTAACCTGAATGTTTGGGTCTTCCATAATCTTTTTCGTCTCATTCACCATCTTCATCTCTTCTTTTGTATATCCGTTTTCAAGAAATGAATCAATATGGGGTAGGCAGTTAAAGGCAATCTGGTGCGGATATACCTTTTTTTCAATCTCTTTGTTGTTATATATGGCAAGAACCTGTTGTTCCAGTTCGTAGATAGCCTTTTTTCCTGTTCCTGAAACAGCCTGGTATGTAGAAACAACTATCCTTTTTATCTTTGCATAATCATGGAGTGGTTTTAAAACAACAACCATTTGTATGGTAGAGCAATTAGGATTTGAGATTATGCCCCTGTTTTTATATCCTGCAATTGCATGTTCATTTACTTCAGGCACAACAAGAGGTATATCAGGTTCCATTCTAAAGGCACTTGTGTTATCTATAACCACACAACCGCTTGCTGCTGCAATGGGTGCAAATTTCATACTTACTGCACCACCTGGTGAAAAAAGCCCTATATCTATGCCCTTAAAAGAATCTTCCTTCAATTCCTCGACCTTTATTTCTTCACCTTTAAAGGTTATGGTTTTACCCACACTCCTTGAAGATGCAAGGAGTTTTAAGTTTTTTACAGGAAAGTTTCTTTCCTCAAGGATTTCAATCATTTCGTTTCCTACTGCGCCTGTTGCGCCTGCTACAGCTACATTATAAGTTTTCATTATTTTTCCTCCAGTTTTTTCTTAAGATAGTTTATTAATCCACCTTCTTTGATTAATTCCATCATGAAAGGTGGTATTGGTTTTGCTTTAATTATATTCTCCTTAATTTTTATTTCCCCTGAAAACACATTGATTTCTATTTCATCACCTTCATTCACAAGATTATAGATGTCCGCTTCTATTAGGGCAAGGCCTTTATTAAAGGCATTTCTGTAAAAAATTCTTGCAAAACTTTTAGCAATTACAATTGGTATACCCAGTGCCAATATTGCAATGGGTGCATGTTCCCTTGAAGAACCACATCCAAAATTGGCCCCTGCTACTATTATATCACCAGGTTTCACCTTTTTGCTAAAATCAGGGTGTATAGGTTCCATGCAATGTTCACCCAGAATCTTTGGTTCAGTTTGTGCAAGATATCGTGCAGGAATAATTATATCCGTATCTATATTGTCACCAAATTTCCAAATTTTTCCCTTTAAAATCATAAATACTCCTTATTTATAAGACTTCCTCTGGATGTGCTATGCGACCCTTAATGGCACTTGCCGCTGCCATTGCAGAACCTGAAAGATATACCTCACTTTCGGGGTGGCCCATCCTTCCTATAAAATTTCTATTTGTAGTGGCAATAGCCCTCTCACCTTTAGCGAGAATCCCCATATGGCCTCCGAGACATGGACCGCATGTGGGAGGTGAGATAATACATCCTGCTTCTATAAAAGTTTCTATATAACCTCTTTTAAGAGATGCCTTGTATATTTCAGGGGTAGCAGGTATTATTATACATCTTATACCCGGGGCAACCTTTTTTCCTTTCAATATGTTTGCTGCCATCTCTAAGTCTTCAAGCCTTCCGTTTGTGCATGAACCAATTACAACCTGGTCTATTTGTATTTCTTTTAGCTCCTCCACATCTTTTACATTTGAAGGAAGGTGAGGGCAAGCCACTTTCAGTCCGAGTTTGGTTACATCTATTTCAATAATTTCCTTATATTTTGCATCATTATCACTTTCAAAAATTTTATATGGTCTTTTTGCCCTTTCTTTTACATATGCGAGGGCCGTATTATCAGCTTTAAATATTCCGTTTTTTGCACCTGCCTCGATGGCCATATTTGCTATGGTCATACGAGAATCCATAGAGAGCACAGATATAGCCTCGCCGTCGAATTCCATAGCAGAATATAAGGCTCCATCCACGCCTATCATACCGATTATATAAAGTATCAGGTCTTTTCCTGTAACCCATTTTTGCCACTTTCCATAACAAATGAATTTTATGCTCTCAGGCACTTTAAACCAGATTCTGCCTGTGACCATTGCAAATGTGATATCTGTGCTGCCCATACCTGTTGCAAAGGCACCTAATGCACCGTATGTACATGTGTGGCTATCTGCACCGATTACTACATCCCCTGGCAAAACAATCCCCTGTTCAGGTAGGAGTGCGTGTTCTATTCCGCAGTTACCACCTTCATAGAAATGTTTGATGTTGTGTCTTTTGGAAAATTCCCTTATTTTTTTGCAATTTTGGGCAGAGAGTATATCCTTATTTGGTGTAAAATGGTCAAGAACAAATACAACCCTTTCATTATCAAACACATCCCTTGCACCCACTTTCTCAAATTCTTCAAGGGATAGAGGGGCTGTGATGTCATTTGCGAGCACAATATCAACCCTTGCATCTATTATCTCTCCCGGCTCAACAAATGCCCTATCTCCATGGTCTGCAAGTATTTTTTCTGTAATGGTCATTCCCATAAGAGCCTTCCTTATTCTTTAGTAGTTTTTATAAATTCAAGCCTGTTTAAGGCATTTATATATGCCTTTGCACTTGCCACTATTATATCTGTATCTGCACCTTTTCCAATAGCAATCTTACCTTTCTCTTCGAGTTTTACAAAAACTTCACCTTGAGCATCCATATCCTGTGTAATGGAATTTACTGAAAACTTGAGTAATTTACTATTTGTTTTGACAAGTTTTTTGATAACCCTGTAAGTTGCATCTACAGGTCCATCACCAACACCAACATCCTGATAAATATTTCCGTCTATTTCGAGCTTCACCGTTGCTGTGGGCACCGTTAAATTACCACAACTTACATGAAGATAGGCAAGTTTATATTTTTCAGGCACCTTATATATCTCATCCATAATGATCATTTCAATATCTTCGTCATAGACATTTTTCTTTACATCTGCCAATGCCTTAAACCTTTTAAAAGCGCTGTTTAGTTCTTTTTCTGTTAGGGAATAACCGAGGCTTTCGATCCTGTCTTTGAAGGCATGTCTACCAGAATATTTGCCGAGGATAAGAGAGCTCTTTGGAATGCCTACAGATTCAGGTGTCATAATCTCATAGGTGAGTTTTGATTTTAAAAGACCGTCCTGATGAATACCCGATTCATGGGCAAAGGCATTGGCGCCTACAATTGCTTTATTTGGTTGAACAGACACGCCTGTAATAGAGGTAATTAGTCTACTTGTAGGATATATCTTTTCTGTTATTATATTTGTGGTTGCATCAAATATGTCTTTCCTTGTTCTTAAAATCATGGCAATCTCTTCAAGGGCTGCGTTTCCTGCCCTCTCACCAATGCCGTTTATGGTACATTCTACCTGTCGCGCACCGTTTTTTATTGCTGCTATAGAATTAGCTACTGCTAAACCTAAGTCATTATGGCAGTGAACACTTATTATAGCCTGTGAAATATTAGGCACATGTTCAACTATATATTTTATGAGCCTACCGAATTCTTCAGGCACTGCATAACCAACTGTATCTGGGACATTTATGGTTACTGCCCCTGCATCAATCACTTCGGCAAATACCTTACATAGATAATCCCAGTCACTCCTTGTAGCATCCATGGCAGAAAATTCTACATTATCCGTATAACCCTTTGCCCTTTTGACAGCATTAACGGCTATCTTTAATATTTCGTCTCTTGTTTTTCTAAATTGATATTTTAAATGTATATCCGATGTGGAAATAAATGTATGTATTCTTGGTTTTGCCGCGACCTTAATCGCCTCCCATGCACGGTCAATATCTTCGTTGTTTGCCCTTGCCAAACCTGCAACCTCACTGTTTTTTATATTTGATGCAATAAGTCTTATTGCCTCAAAGTCTCCCTCTGAGGCTATGGGAAAACCTGCCTCTATTATATCAACGCCAAGGGCCTCAAGTTGTTTTGCAACCCTTATCTTTTCCTGGGTATTCATTGTATAGCCCGGTGATTGTTCACCGTCCCTTAATGTTGTGTCAAAAATATATATTCTTTCTGGCATGGTTACTCCTTTTTCAGGTTATAGTCATGTTCATTAATGACTATAAGCCATGAACATTTTATATGTGTTTATTCTTGATAGAATATTTTCCACAAGTTCCTCTTCTTTTTCAATCTCTATTTCTACTGCAAGATAGATAAGATTATCAGGTATTTGAAAATCTGCAATCTTCACGGCATCTTTTGCAGTTGTAACTATAAAATCAACATCTTTATTTCTCGAAATCCTTTTTATATCTTTATAACTGTATCTATAATGGTCAGGAAAAGAGAGTTTTTTTATAAGCACACAGCCTAAACTCTCTACAGTTCTAAAAAAGGATTCGTTGTCGCCAAGCCCTGAAAAGGCAAATACTTTTTTTCCTTTAAGTATATTATAGTGACCTATCATGTTATGTTTCAGATTATAAATATAGGCCGGTTTATATCCAAAACGGTATTTAGGGACATCTAATGTTAAAAAATCTATATTTTTTATGTCACCATCTTTTTTAATAAGGACAGCATTTGCCCTTCTTAGAGAATCAATAGGTTCCCTGTATGGCCCTAAAGGAAACAAATTACTGTTTTTTATTGAAATGTCCTCGTTTATGATTACAATCTCCATGTCTTTTTTTATATTCCTTGTCTGAAAACCATCATCCAAGATTGCCACATCTATCTTAAAATTCTTTATTCCGAGCCATACAGCCTCGTATTTTTTATCACTTACAAGTACAGGCACCTTTGTCCTTTTTGCTAATAGAAACGGTTCATCCCCTACATCTAAGGGTTTATCCTTTTCTGGATCTACTGAAAAAGTACCTTTTTTCTTTCTTTTGTAACCCCTTGTTACTATTCCAGGATTTAATCCTTTATTTTTTAAAACCATTGCCAATTTCTCAACTATGGATGTTTTACCTGTTCCACCGATTTTTATATTTCCCACACTAATAATATAAATATCTGTTTCGATTGTTTTTAATATACCCTTAGCATAGCATATATTTCTTAAGTTTATTACTGTCTTAAAAATTAAGGCAAGGATAGACAGCGGCAAATATAAAATCCATTTTAGGTATTTCGATTCTCCATTCCATATTTTTATTACAATGTTGTTCATTAAAACAGATTTTTATAACAAAAAAACCTTAAAAAATCAAAGGATATGATGAATATATTGAAATTAAAGCCAGTTTTATTTTATAATTACAAAGATTTAATTTAAACTTGGAGGCATAATGAAGGTTGATATTCAGGAAATTGATAATCTTACAAAAAAAGTTGAGGTCGTTATCACTGAAGAAGATACAAAACCTGTGGAAGAGGAGATATATAACGAACTTAAAAGACAGGTAAAATTCAAAGGATTCAGACCTGGTAAGGTGCCGAAAAATATAATTAATGCATTTTATAAAGATTACATAGATGCAGAATTAAAGAAAAGGGTAGTAGAATCTACGATGGGAAATGCCTTAAAGGAGGTCAATATAAAACCCATTGGAGACCCTTTAATAGATTTTCTCGATGACGATGGTTTCAAGGGTTATACGATTGAATGTGAAATAATACCCAATTTTGAACTTCCTGAATACAAAGGCATAGAGGTTGAGGTAGAACCAATAACAATTACTGAAGATGAAATAAAAAGAAGAATGGAAAATATAAGACAGTTGTATGCCCAGATGGAGATGAGGGGTGAAGATGAGGGTGCAGAAAAAGATGATTTTATGATAATAAGTTATCAGGGTTTTTTAGATGGTGAGCCTTTAAAAGAGGTCAAAACTGACTATTATCCAGTTGAACTTGGCAATTCCATGCTCATGCCTGAGTTTGAAAGCGCTTTATACGGTATGAAAATTGGACAGGACAAGGAGATTACAATAGATTTTCCAGAGGATTATCCTGATAAAGATATTTGCGGGAAAAAGGTTTTATTTAAAATCCATGTAAAAGAGATAAGAAAAAAGATACTACCTGAACTGGATGACGATTTTGCAAAGGATCTTGGCTTTGATAATATGGAAAAGATGAGAGAAAGTGTTGAAAATGATTTAAGAAAGGAAAAAGAGGCAGGAAGGAATAAAATTATATATCAGAAGATAATTGATTCCCTTTTTGAAAAGATTGACATACCTGTGCCTAAACGTTATCTTGAAAAGAGGGTGCAATCCATGTTGGAAGAGGCAAGGCAAAGATATGAAGCAGAGGGTGTTACAGAAGAGGCAAAAGAGAATTTAGAGGCAAATCTCCGTAAGGATTTTGAACAGAAGGCAGAAAAAAGGATAAGGACAGATTTTTTACTTATAAAGATTGCTGAAAAAGAAAACATCAAACTTGAAGAGAAAGATGTGGAGGAAAGGCTGAAGAGAATTGCAGAAGACGCAAGAAGACCTTATAATGATGTTAAAAACTTCTATGAAAGAAATGAGCTTATGGAAAGCTTAAAAGGTGTTATCCTTGAAGAAAAGACATTAAACTTTTTAAAGGATAATGTAATAATAAAGGAGAGAGTATGACCCTAATTCCTATAGTTATAGAAAGAGATGGAAGGGGAGAGAGGGCATATGATATATATTCGAGACTATTAAAAGAAAGGATTATTTTTTTAGGCTCACCAATAGACGATAATGTGGCAAATATTGTAATTGCCCAGCTACTTTTCCTTGAATCAGAAGA
Source organism: Deltaproteobacteria bacterium (assembly GCA_029777945.1). Classification (GTDB taxonomy): domain Bacteria; phylum Desulfobacterota; class Syntrophorhabdia; order Syntrophorhabdales; family Syntrophorhabdaceae; genus JAKORG01. The sequence goes on from JAKORG010000006.1 coordinate 10,196, forward strand.
CCCTTCAAAAGATATTTATATGTATATAAACAGTCCTGGAGGCATAATAACGAGTGGCCTTGCAATATACGATACAATGCAATATATAAAGCCAGATGTTGTGACCATGTGTATTGGCCAGGCGGCTAGTATGAGTGCGGTTTTGCTTGCAGGTGGCACAAAGGGAAAAAGGTTTGCCCTCCCTCACTCGAGGATACTAATCCATCAACCCTTAGGCGGTGTGCAGGGCCAGGCAACGGATATCAATATTCAGGCACGGGAAATTTTGAGGATGCGCCAAGAATTAAATGCTATACTAACAATACATACAGGTCAGCCTATGGAAAGAATAGAAGCAGATACAGAGAGAGATTTCTATATGACGGCACAGCAGGCACTGGAATACGGAATCATAGACAAAATAGTCGAAAAGAGGGACACAAATGATTAAAAAAAATGGGAGGATTATAAAGTTGCATTGTTCTTTTTGTGGAAAAAGCCAGGATGAGGTAAAAAAGTTAATTGCAGGGCCTATGGTATATATATGCGACGAGTGTGTAGGGCTTTGTAATGAAATTATTCAAGAAGAGGTAAAAAAGGAACGCCTTGATTATATTAAGACATCACTGCCAAAGCCTAATGAAATATACAGTCTTCTTGATGAATATGTAATAGGTCAGGATTATGCAAAAAAGGTTTTATCCGTTGCTGTTTACAACCATTATAAGAGAATAGAGTCAAAGACTAAATTTGATGATGTGGATATCCAGAAAAGCAATATCCTATTGATAGGTCCCACAGGTTCTGGCAAAACGCTTTTAGCCCAGACCCTTGCAAAGATACTCCATGTTCCTTTCACGATTGCCGATGCTACAACGTTGACAGAGGCGGGTTATGTCGGAGAAGATGTAGAAAATATTATCTTATATTTATTGCAGGCAGCGGATTATAATGTGGAGAAGACAGAAAAAGGTATTGTCTATATAGATGAAATAGACAAGATATCAAGGAAAACAGATAGTCCTTCCATAACAAGAGACGTATCAGGAGAGGGTGTCCAACAGGCATTATTAAAGATAATAGAAGGCACCATTGCCAATGTCCCACCAAAAGGGGGTAGAAAGCATCCTCAACAGGAGTATATAAGGGTCAATACAACAAATATACTTTTTATCTGTGGTGGTGCTTTCAACGGTATAGAATCGATTATAGCAAACAGGATTGGTAAAAAGGGTATAGGATTCGGTGTGGACGTTGAAGGTGGCAGGGATAAAAAATATTCTGAATTGATAAAGGACATACAACCTGAAGACTTACTCAAGTATGGGCTTATCCCTGAATTTATAGGAAGGCTACCTATCATCGCCACCCTTGATGAACTAAGCGAAGATGCCCTTGTAGAGATCTTAAAGAGACCTAAGAATGTCATAACAAAACAGTATAAAAAATTGTTCGAACTTGAAAATGTAAAATTAACCTTTACAGAGGGGGCTATAAGGGCAATTGCAAAAGAGGCTATGAAAAAGAGGACAGGTGCAAGGAGCTTAAGGGCAATCATGGAAAAGGTTATGCTTGATATCATGTATGAAATTCCATCTCTTTCTAATGTAAAGGAATGTGTGATAAGTGAAGATGTTATAACAAACCATGATAGACCTATACTTATCTATCAAGAAGAGGCAAATATTGCCTGAAAGATTTTTAAAGATGTTTGACATTTAAGACAATAGTTGTTATATTAGCGAATGTGGGCGGGTAGCTCAGTGGGAGAGCATCGGCCTTACAAGCCGGGGGTCACAGGTTCAAAACCTGTTCCGCCTACCATAAAGCGGGGACGTAGTTAAGATGGTGATAACGCCGGCCTGTCACGCCGGAGGCCGCGAGTTCAAGTCTCGTCGTCCCCGCCATTTTTTTGCCCGCATATTTTCTGATGGTATCAATAATAATCACTACATACAATAGAAAACATTTTCTCTTCGATGCTGTGCATTCAGTAATCCAGCAGGATTTTGATGATAAAGAAATTATCGTTATTGACGATGGTTCAGATGACGGATCCTATGAAATCGTAAAAGATATGCCTGTTAAGTATTTGTGGAAACCTAATGGAGGTATAAGCAGTGCAAGAAATGCAGGGATTAAAATATCAAAAGGCGAATACATTGCCTTTCTCGACGTTGATGACAGGTGGCTTAAGGGAAAGCTAAAAAAACAGATAAAGGCTATGGAAGAGGAGGGTTATCTTATTTCTTATACAGATGAGATATGGTTGAAAAATGGCAAAAGGATAAATCAAAAGAAAAGACACAAAAAATATTCTGGCTGGATATTTGAAAGGTGTTTGCCGTTATGCATAATAAGTCCATCTTCTGTTGTTATAAGAAGAGATATTTTTGAAGTTGTTGGTCTTTTTGATGAATCACTGCCTGTTTGTGAAGATTATGATATGTGGTTGAGGGTTACATCGAGGTATCCTGTTCTTTTTATTGATAAACCTTACATTATAAAAAATGGTGGTCATGGGGATCAATTGTCTAAAAGATACGAGGCAATGGATCGATTTAGAATAAAGAGCATTGTAAATATACTAAAGAGCGATGTTTTAAACAAAGAATTAAAGGAAAAGGCACTGGAGGAATTAAAGAAAAAATGCACTATTTTAGCTAAAGGTGCTTACAAAAGAGGCAAGATTAAAGAGGCAGAATTTTTTATGAAAATCCCTGAAAAGGTCCTTTATGGTGAAAAATTTGATATCTGATATGGTATTTCCTTTTTTTCTATTTGAGCCTTTTTGTCAAAATACACATAACCTTCTGCAATTTCTCTTAAAGCAGTAACGATTTCCCTGTTTGTGGAATTTATAAGGGGTTTTTCCCCTTTAGCAAGGAGTTTTGCCCTTTTTGCACAAAGATGCACAAGTTCAAATCTGTTTTCTACCTTATCTATACAATCTTCAACGGTTATCCTTGCCATTTTTTAACCCCCTAACATTCTCTACGATTTTTATAAAGTCATTATAAGCCTTTTCAAGATTATCATTGACAATATTATAATCAAATGCATGTTTTTTTTCAATCTCTTTGTCGAACCTTTTCAACCTTAACTCTATCTTTTTCTCTCCCCTTAATGTGAGTCTTTTTTTGAGTTCTTCTCTGGAAGGAGGTTCAATGAAGATAAGACATGCCTCTGGATAGGTCTTTTTTATCTTCAGCGCACCGTTCACATCTATATCAAGAAAAATATCTTTTCCTTTTTTTAAGGCATTTAATACTTCTTTCTTTGGTGTCCCGTATAGATTTTCATGAACAGTTTCCCACTCAAGAAATTCATCGTTTTTTATCATTTCAAGAAATGTATCCCTGTCGACGAAATAATAGTCCTTTCCTTCTGTTTCGTTCTCCCTTTTTTCTCTCGTTGTGTAAGATACGGAAAATGTGCTTTGTTTATCCTGTTTTAAAAATCTTTCTATCAAGGTACTCTTTCCTGCACCAGAAGGCCCAGATACAACAAACAGAATACCTCTTTTTAAATCCATATGCTCATCCTTGGCTTATTACATGATTTTTTTATTCCACATTTTGAACCTGTTCTCTCATTTTTTCTAACTCCACTTTTATCTGCACTACCTTTTCGCTAATTGTGAAGTCACATGCCTTGCTACCTATGGTATTTGTTTCTCTCACCATTTCCTGTATAATAAAATCGAGTTTTCTGCCTACAGCATCGTCTGAGGAAAGGGTTTCTTTAAAGTTCTTCAAGTGGCCTTTCAATCGTGTTATCTCCTCTGCAATATCCACCCTTTCCATATACAATCCAAGCTCTTGTAGAACCCTCGATTCATCTAAAACTCCATCCTTTGTAATTTCTTTTAACCTTTCTCTTAATCTTCTTTCATGTGTTTTAATTATGTTAGGTATCTGTTTTTCAATTTCTTTTATTATTGAACTTATTGTTTTAATCCTCAACTTCAGGTCTTTGTCTATTATTCTTCCCTCCTTTTTCCTCTCTTCATCTAATTTCTTCAAAAGCTCTTCAAAAGAGGCAGTAAGATTGTTCTCGGGCAGGTTATTGTTTTCTTCATATATAAAAATATCTTTAGTGGCAAATAGTTGTTCTATTGTTAATGCCCCCTTTATTTTATATTTATTTTTCAAAAATTTTGTTGCTTCTAAATACATACGCACTGCATCTTCGTTTATTTTCAGATTACTTAGAGTAGAATTAGGTTTTTCCCACTTGATAACAATGTCAATTTTCCCCCTTTTTATGTATTTTTTAATCCTTTCCCTAAAAAGATGTTCAAAAGAGTAATCCAATTTAGGTAGTCTTAAGTTTATCTCGAGGTATCTGTTGTTCAGAGACCTTGCCTCACCGTAAAACTTTCCCTCTATAAATTCCTTTTCGATCCTTGAAAAACCTGTCATACTCCTTATCATGTCAATTTCCTTTTATATAGATTTCTCCATTTATTGAAAATGGTTATAATGTCATTGCTTGCATAGTCAGGATACGTCCATTCAAGGGGGTTATAAGTTCCCTTTTTGTAAATTAAAGTTAAGTCACCGTATATGCCAGAGCCGAGATAAATCCTATGGGTATAGTTTTTTGTTGTTGCAAGGACAATATTTTCAAGGGACACATAGCCTGGATCTATATTTACATGTCTTTTTTCCTTGATTGAAAAATATTTTTCAATTTCATTCGTCTTAAGTTTTATATTAACAAGAGATTCCCGTTCAATAAGGTTATTAAAGAGGATAAATATACGGTTAAGTCCTGATCCCATTTCTCTTTCGTAATAGTCCGTATGATTAAACGCCATTATATGGGTCCTATCTTCTATTATCCCAATCTTTTCCTCCAGTGTTTTTAAGACCTCTGTAAGTATTCCTTCGTTTTTATAAATAATACTTGCAAAGAGGGCAACTGGTTTTGGCTGTTTTATATTTCCCATACGATAAAAAACTCTCTGTTTTTTTTCTGTTTTTCCCTCGGGGCTTCACATATATTTATAGGCTTAAGACCAATACATTCACCGAATGCTGTTATTTCTTCTATAACCTTTTTAATTTTTTCTTCATCTTTAACTATGCCGCCTTTTCCCACTTCAAATCTCCCCACTTCAAACTGTGGCTTTATAAGGGATATAATAAGCCCACCTTTATCTAAAAACACCTTTACCACAGACAATATCTTTTTAATAGATATAAAAGATACATCTATGGTTACAATATCTACCCTTTCTCCTATATCATGGAAGGTGAGATACCTCGCATTTATTCCCTCCATTAACTTTACTCTTTTATCTTTTCTCAGTTTATCATGTAGTTGATGAGTGCCTACATCTATTGCATATACATAAGATACACCATGTTGAAGCATACAGTCTACAAAACCACCTGTAGAAGAACCGATATCTATTGCCTTTTTGCCTTTTAGGTATATACTGCATTCTTTCAATATCTTTTCGAGTTTAACACCACCGTAACTTACATAGGGTATGGGATTTAATTTTATTTGAATATTTGCTTGTTCAGACACCTTTGTATCTGTTTTTGTAATTCTTTCGCCGTTAACATAAACAGCTCCGGCCATAATGAGGATCTTTGCCCTTTCCCTTGATTGGGCAAAACCTTTTTTTGTAAGAACAATATCTATTCTTTCCTTAACCAATCAAGCACTTTCTTTGCAATACCTTCTTTATTTAATCCTATGGATTGTCTTAATGTTTTCTGTGCGCCATGGGTTAAAAATTTATCCGGGATGCCTGTAACTTTTACAGGAATTAAGATTCCTTCTTCTGATAATGCTTCGAGTATTCCAGAGCCAAATCCTCCTATTATTGTATTTTCCTCAACGGTTAGAATCTTTTTTGCTTGCGACGCTACTTCAAAAAGCATCTCTTTGTCTATAGGCTTAATAAACCTGCCGTTTATAACTGTAGCCTTAATGCCTTCCTTTTCAAGGAGCTGAGATGCCTCCAGAGAGGGTATTACTGTATTTCCCGTTGCAATAATGGCTATATCTTCCCCTTTTTTCAACATTTCCCATTTTCCTAAAGGGATTTCGCAAAAATCCCTATCCATATTTACACCTATCACCTCGCCCCTGGGGTATCTCACGGCCACAGGTTTTTTATACTTATATGCTGAATATAGCATGTGTCTTAATTCGTTTTCATCCTTTGGGCTCATAATCACCATATTTGGGATATGTCTGAAATACGAAAGGTCAAAGACGCCGTGATGGGTTGGCCCATCCTGACCTACAATACCGCTTCTGTCAACGGCAAAGATTACTGGTAGGTTCTGGAGGCACACATCTAAAATTATCTGGTCGTATGCCCTCTGCAAAAAAGTGGAGTATATGGCAACAAAAGGTATAAAGCCTTTTAAGGCAAGGGCTGCTGCAAAGGTCACTCCATGTTCCTCAGCTATACCTATGTCATAAAATCTATCGGAGAATATTTTAGAAAACTTATCTAACCCTGTTCCTAACCCCATTGCTGCAGTTATAGCAATTACCTTATCGTCATGTTTTGCAATATCGATAATCGTGTCACCGAATACATCGGTATAGGTTTTAGATACTTTTTTTGATGAGTTCCCTGTCTCAATTTCAAAGGTTGAGACACCGTGAAAGCGGGAAGGATCATCTTCAGCATAAACGTAGCCTTTTCCTTTTTTAGTTACAATGTGTATAAGTATCGGTCCTCTTAATTTTTTGATGTTTTTTAAGGTTTCAATAAGATATGTAATATTATGGCCATCAATGGGTCCGAAATATTGAAATCCAAGTTCTTCGAATAATATGCCCGGTGTTATAAAACCCTTTATCGATTCTTCCAGATGTTTTGCTATTTTGTAAACCCTATCACCTAATGCAGGGAGATTTTTCAGTATATTTTTTATCTCTTCCCTGGTTTTATTAACTAATTCACCGCTCATAATCCTGTTTAGATATGAAGACAGGGCGCCTATATTTTTTGAAATGGACATCTCGTTGTCGTTTAGTATAACGATAATATCACTTTTTAAATGACCGGCATGATTTAATCCCTCAAAAGACATGCCCCCTGTAAGGGAGCCGTCACCTATAACAGCGATGATCTTAAAATCTTCCTTTAACTTCTTTTTTGCCTCTGAAAGACCAACGGCAATGGATATGGAGTTACTTGCATGGCCAGTATTGAATACATCATAGATGCTTTCCTGTCGAGAGGGAAAACCGCTTATGCCGTTGTCCTGTCTTAGTGTATGAAATCTATCTTTTCTTCCTGTTAAGATTTTATGAGTATAGCATTGATGCCCCACGTCC
>JAKORG010000062.1 GCA_029777945.1 Deltaproteobacteria bacterium
ACAGCACATGGGAAGAGGCAAAAGCTCAGGTGGAGGGCTATAAAAATCCTTTATATAAGGGATTTAGCTCAAAAAAAGAGGCTGAGGAATGGCTAAAAAATCCCTCCTTTTCAAAAACACCAGCTAACAATAAAAAGGATGAATACGCTGATGTAGATAACGATACAGAGGTGATCACAATCTATACAGATGGATGCAGCCTTGGCAATCCGGGTCCTGGAGGATTCGGCATAGTTTTTATATATCCCGACAAAATTGAAGAGCTATCTGCTGGCTTTTCAATGACAACAAATAACAGAATGGAACTCATGGGAGTAATCGAGGCTCTTAAAAATCTAAAGATAAAAGACAAAAAAATTAGGCTCTGGACAGACTCCTCCTATGTTGTAAATGGGATAACAAAGGGATGGGCAAAAAAATGGCAAAAAAACAACTGGATAAAATCAGATAAAAGCCCTGCATTAAACAAAGATCTATGGGAAGAGCTTCTTTCTCTCGTTGAAAGGTTAGATATAGAATTTAACTGGATAAAAGGACATGCTGGAAATAAATATAATGAAAGATGTGATAGGTTGGCAGTAGAGGCAGCAAAGGGAGAAAATCTCAGCAGAGACTATGGCTATAAATAAAACTCATCACTGTTAAATATAAACCCCTACATAAATTTCTCTGCCATACATTTGCCCTTTGATGCACCAAAAGAGGAAAAAAAGTGCTTGAATAAAATAGCTGTGGGCTTTACAAAAAAAGAGCTCTTCATAAAAAAGGAGGTCTTTTATGGAAAATGGAATACTTAAAATAGGTGATAAGGCTCCAGAATTTTCTCTTTTAAATCAACATAAAGTTGAGGTCAATTTAAAGGCCCTCATGGGCAACAAGATTTTGCTATCCTTTCATCCCCTTGCCTGGACAAAAATCTGCGAGATACAGATGAGAACCCTTGAGGCAAAAAATGAAGAGCTAAAGGCACTCCAGACAATAGCTCTTGGTATCAGCGTTGACAGTCAGGCCTGCAAAAAGGAATGGGCAAAGTCAATGAACATAGAAAAAACAGATCTTCTGGCTGATTTCTGGCCACATGGAGAGGTTGCTCGCAAATATGATATATTTATTGAAAAGCTTGGCATATCAGGAAGAGCTAACTTTATAATTGATGAAGAGGGCAATATTATCTTTATCAAAATCTATGAATTGAGTGAAGTTCCAGACATAGAAGAGATAATAAGATTTTTGATGAACTATAAATAAAAATCACTGTCCTCTTTATTCTCTTCTTGTAACTTTCTAAGCACAGAGGCTATTGAGTCATAATCAAAACCTCTGTAGCTTAAAAAAGAAGATATCTTTGCATAGACATTTTTTTTGTCC
>JAKORG010000063.1 GCA_029777945.1 Deltaproteobacteria bacterium
GACCATATTATTCTTTGCCTGCTTATAAAAATCTCATCATTCCTTTATGGTCGCCGAGGGCAAGAAAATTAGGGGGATGGCGTGGTGGTGGTAAACACGGTGACAGGGATACTGTAGCAGTGGATATACTTGAAGAAATCGGGTTTGAAAGGGATTCAAGGGTTCCATATAAGCTTGCATCCACATTACCAACGGGATATCAAAAAAGGCTTGAACTTGCAAGATGCATTGCTTTAAGACCACTTATAATATTCTGCGACGAAGTATTTTTAGGGCTGAGCATGAGTGAGATTGCAGGCATGATGCCTCTCATAGAAAAATTAAAGATGGATGGCATAACCCTTATAATGATTGAACACAGGTTAAGAGAACTTTTCAAGGTTGCCGATAGGGTTATGGCTTTAAATTTTGGGGAAAAGATAGCCGAAAGCGATTATACAGAGGTAATAGAGGACAAAAGAGTCAAAGAAGCATATCTGGGAAGCGAAGAGGTATAGATTATGTTAGAAGCAAATGAACTTATGGTTTTTTATGAAAATATGCTTGCATTAAATAATGTAAGCATAAAGTGTAATGACAGGCAGATTGTGGGTATTTTTGATTCAAACAGCGCAGGGAAGAGCACCCTCATGTATGCGTTGTCTGGTATCATTCTCGATATAAAAAAGAAGGAAGAGATGAAAGGTGGTGAGCGCATAAGCGTATTTGGCTCAATCTTTTTAAACGGTGAAAATGTGACGAGTCTAAAGCCTCATATAAGGGCAAAAAAAGGGATAATTTTATGTCCTGAAAGGCGAAGAATCTTTCCAGAGAGTTCTGTGCTTGAAAATTTGAAAATAGGTTCTTATCTCGCAACAAAAAGGGAGACAAAAGAGAATATAGATTATGTGCTCAATCTGTTTCCACGATTAAAAGACCACATCCATAGACAGGGTGGTTTTTTAAGTGGTGGTGAACAGCAGATGCTTGCCATAGGCAGGGCACTTATGGCAAATCCAAAAATTCTACTTCTTGATGAGCCACTATTAGGTTTAAGTCCTGCGTATCAGAAAATTGTTATAGATGGGACAAGACAGATAAGGGATACAAAGGGTATAAGCATAATCATAACAGAGCAATATGCAAGACCAGTGCTTCCTATAATTGACTATGGATACATAATGGAGAACGGTTCAAGTGTTCTTTTCGGCACAAAGGAAGAATTAATGGATAATCCAGATGTAAAATCCGCATATTTTGGAGTTTAAGAGGATAAACTATGAGAAATTTTGATAAAGAATACACATTTACACGTTTTGAGGAAATGGTAGAAAAATACCCTGACAAAACTGCGCTTATATATTTAGGGGAAAGGTTTACCTATGGAAGATTAAGCATGCTTATAGATAAATTTGCATCAGGACTTATGAATTTTGTTGGAATTAAAAAGCAGGAGAGGGTTTTACTCTATATTCCCAATTGTCCTCAATGGATTATTGCAAATTTTGCCATAAACAAAATAGGCGCTGTTACTGTACCTGTATCCCCTATATACACGGCATATGAAATCGCCTATATGGTAAAGGATGCCGATGTGAAGGCTATCATCTGCCTCGATACAAATTTTGGTTATGTGAAAGAGGTGATGAAGGAAACAGGTCTTGACAAAGTGATTGTAACAAACCTCGTTGACCTTTTACCATACTGGAAAAAGGCAATAGGATTCCTTTTTGATAAGGTGCCAAGGGGTGCTGTTGAAAAAAACGATAAGATTATGCCTTTTAATAAAATTTTATATAAAAGTACCACAAAACCTCCAAAGATAGATATAGACCCTTACAATGACCTTGCATATATCATGTATACTGGAGGCACAACGGGTTTTCCTAAAGGCGTCCCGGGAAATCATGCAGGGGAAGTATCTTATATATGGGATATAATGGACGATGTTATAGGTCCGTATGTGGAAGAGGGAAAAGATACTGTCATTATGGTTAATCCTCTGTTCCATATAATGGCAAAGGGCTTTACCATAGCATTTGGTTTTAATTTCGGAAATACTGTCGTTTTGATGCCAACACCAGAAGTGGATGCAGTCCTTGCTGCAATAGAAAGGTATAGAGTGAAATGGATGCTCGGTGTCCCGGCACTTTACAGGATGATGCTCGAAAACGATAGGCTGGACCAGTATAATTTAAGCTCTTTAAGATACTGTTATTGCGGTGGAGATGCATTACCCGTTGAGGTATTTAATAGCTGGAAGGAGCGTTATCACATACCGATTTATCAGGTCTATGGTTCCACAGAAATCGGTCATGTGACATACAGTCTTCTTGACCGTGAACCAGGACCAAAGACAATAGGCACACCGCTTAAGACAAGGAAATGTATAGTGGCAGACCAAGACACCCTCGAACCCCTGCCAATGGGTGAAGTAGGTGAACTCCTCATCACTTCACCCTACACCATTAAACAATACTGGAAAAAGCCTGAGGAAACAGAACGTTCGTTTATTAACTTAAACGGTGATATATATTACCGTATGGGTGATTTTGTATCCATGACAGAAGATGGCCAGCTTCATTTTATGGAAAGGACTGCAGATGTTATAAAATACAAGGCATATAGGGTATCGGCATCTGAGGTGGAGGCAGCGTTACAGGA
>JAKORG010000064.1 GCA_029777945.1 Deltaproteobacteria bacterium
AATTAATACAAGGTCTTTTTTTGCCCTTTCGTATGCCTTTTCAATATCCATAAACAATACCATTTTAACCATGAAAGTATCCTTTTGCAATGAAAAAGGCTGCCAATTAGATTTACAATTGATTATTGAAGGTCAAAATGTTATTTAAAGGTTCATGTTTAAAACAAGAATATATTACCAGGATACAGATGCAGGAGGTGTTGTATATTTTGCCAACTATTTGAAATTTGTTGAAAAATCCTGGTTCGAGTTTCTATCATCTATAGGTATCTTTCTGCCTGAATGGGAAAAAAAAGACACATATCTAATCGTCAAAACTGTACACCTTGACCTAATAGATAAGGTGAGATATGGCGAACTTATAACAATAAAAACCTCTGTTAAGAAAGTAAAAAATGCCTATTTTATCTTATATCATGAGATATTCAGAGATGAAAAAATTACCACAAAGATTGAAACAACAATGGTTTGTATAAACAGTAAAGGCAGACCAAAAAGGATACCTGAAGATTTTAAAGAAAGATTATTAAAAACAATGTAGCATAGTCCTCTCTTGACAAACACCCCTTAAAAAATTATTTTATCTAAAAAAATAAATAAGGAGGATATTATGAGATACTTGGTCTTTGGTTTATTGGCTTTTATATTCTTTTCCGGTGTTGCCTTTTCTTTTAACGCTGAGATGGCCAAAAGATTTGATGCCATGTTTTCCCAGATGACACCTGAAGTGCTGGCAATGAGACCGTGTCAGATTACCACAAAAGAAATCCTAAATATGATAAAGAAGAAAGAAGATTTTGTAATACTCGATATAAGGACACCTGCTGAGACAAAGTTGGTTGCATCTGCATATGAGAAAACCATCGTAATCCCCATGAACGAACTCTTTAGACCTGAAAATCTAAAAAAACTTCCAAAGGATAAAAAGATTGCCGTTTTGTGCCATACAGGGGACAGGGCTGCTGCAGCAACTATAGCATTAAGGGCAGTAGGATTTGAAAATGCTTATCAGTTTAAAGGTGGTATCACAGAATATGCCAGAGAGGTCGGTAGAACCGCCACAGAGTATGTGAAAGACTAAACGAATAAAATCCCTACCTGTTTACTGTTTAGGTAGGGATTTTTTAATTTTAATTCTATCTAAAGGGTTATCCTTTTTACCTGACCGCTTACACCGGAAAATTCTACATCTTTTCCATTAAGCAAAAATTTTATTCCACCAGCATTACCAACAAGGATATCGAATCTTTCCTTTGCATTTAAAATAATTACTTCTCCTGGATTCAAAATAACCTCTTTCTTTTCCTTTCCATCCATTATTACACTGATCCATGTCCTCTCGTGGCATGTGATCATTAACTTTTTACCAATAGGTAATACCTGAGATTGTTGTATTTCCGTATTTTGAACATTATTGGAAAATTGAATTGCCTTTTCTAATCTTTCGTTTTCTTTATTTTCTTTGTTAATTGTTAAAAAAATAAATGCAACAACTATAAATAAAACCACCACAGTATATAAAACACCTGTCTTTGAGAAAATGCTCGTAGCCTTGTTGAAAACTAACGGTTTTTTAAACGACTTTTTATTATTATCTAAAACAATTGCAGGTTCTAATTTATTCCTTTTTATATTTAAGTAAGGTAAAATTACATGGTCGAGTTTTAATATATGTGCATATTCCTTTATGTAACCTCTGACATATACTTCATGGGGCAGTCTTTCCCATAAACCGTTTTCTATTGCATCTATTATAGGTTTTCTCAGATTAAGGATATTTGATATCTCTTCTATTGTAAAAGACTTTCTATTTCTCTCTTCCTTTAAGATAGAACCGATTTTTTTTAAATCAAAAGGAAATTGTATTAAACCTGTCTCCTCCACACCTTTGCTGTTTTGTGTAACAGAAGATTCATTTTGGTTTTCATTTATCTCTGGTATGACTTTTTCTTCTTTTTTTATGTCCTTGATATATCGATTAGAAATATACAGACTGTTTATATCAGAAAAAATGGCTTTTAAAGATTTACCAAGCCTATCTTTATTTTTTTTCATATTTTCTTTTTCAATTGTTTTATCTAACCACGAACAATTACCTATTATATAATTTTTAATCGCATTTGCAACATATTTTTTTATTTTAAAATTAAAATTCAGCTAATTCCATTCCGCTATCCCCATTTTCTCTATAAAACCTCTATTAGTCCTTTTGGATGCGTGCATTTGCCCCAGTCTTAAATAAGATTGACAAAATCAGTAACTGATTTTAAATTAAAAAAATTGAAAAAACGAGCCATTTAATGGTAAAAAATAAAAGTGTAAAATTTTATTGACAATATTGTTTTGATATAACAATATTTAAAAAAAAATAAAAGGGGGATAATATGCCAATATATATTATGATGAGCACATTAACGGACGAAGGAAGAAAAACAATTAAAAAACATCCGGAAAGGATTGAAGAGGTAAACAGGGAGATAGAAAATATGGGTGCTAAAGTGCTCGCCCAATATGCCCTTCTCGGTCAATATGATTTTATAACGATCCTCGATGCACCCAATAACGAATCAATTGCAAGAATATCAATAGAAATGGGCTCAAGGGGAACTGTTCAGATTATGACACTGCCTGCAATGCCCGTTGAAGAATTTATAGAAAAGATGTCGTAATATTAAATTTATTTGCTTACATTATAAAAGAATAATTTTCTGATTTTGAATATGAGGCCGTATACCTATAAGGACTCTGGTGTAGACATTGTAAAGGCGGATAGCCTGATAGAAAGGCTAAAAAAAGATATACAGAAAACCTTTAATCCCCTTGTCTTAAATTCAATAGGTGGGTTTGGTTCTTTAGCGGAAATACCTTCAGGCTTAAGACACCCTGTGCTCGTCACATCAACGGATGGTGTGGGGACTAAACTAAAAATAGCCTTTTTAACTGGAAAACACGATACCGTTGGTATTGACCTTGTAGCCATGAGTGTTAACGATATATTAACGCTCGGTGCAAAACCTTATTTTTTCCTCGACTACTATGCATGTGGAAAAATAAACGAAGATACTTATTCTCAGGTAATAATGGGGATCTGCGATGGCTGTATGATGGCAGATTGTGCCCTAATAGGAGGAGAAACAGCAGAAATGCCTTCCTTTTATAATGAGGATGAATACGACCTTGCAGGTTTTGCCATCGGTTTTGTAGAAAAGGAAAAGATTATAGACGGGTCAAAAATTACTAAAGGGGATGTTATAATTGGTCTTTCTTCTTCCGGTCTACACAGTAATGGCTTCTCTCTTGTGAGAAAGGTTTTCCTTGACGTGCATAACATGGATATAAACAAAAAAATTGAGGGGTTAGATTCACCACTTTTTGAAGAGCTTCTGAAACCTACTAAAATTTATGTAAGACAGGTTATAAATCTTCTTGAACAATTTAATATAAAAGGCATGGCACATATTACAGGAGGTGGATTGCCAGGTAATATCAAAAGAATTATACCAGATGGCCTGAAAGCAAAGATTTTAATAAAAAAAGATAATGTTCCTACAATATTCCATATTATAAAAGACCTCGGTAATGTGCCTCAAGAAGATATGTTTTCCACATTCAATATGGGTATTGGTTTTGTCTTAATTGTTGAAAACAAAGAAGCACAATCTATAATAAATACCTTAAATGTTAATGGTGAAGCTGGTTTTTTAATCGGAGAGATCGAAAAATCTATAGATAAAGAAAAGGTAACAATAGAATATATTACCTAAATGCCTTTTATCGGGCAGTGTTCACAATCCGGCGATTTTTTGCAATATTTTTGTCCGAGATAAACAAGTAACGCATGGAATTCATTGTAAATATAAACATCTAATGGAAGATGCTCCATAAAAAACCTCTGAATTATGTCATAACTATCACCTGATATTGGTCTATCTGCTATTAAAGGAGGAATATGGTGTTTTATTAGCCTCTTTGTATATGCATCTACGACAAATACAGGTTTATTCAATGCATAAAGAAGAATACTATCTGCTGTCTCCTTTCCAATACCGTTTATGCCGAGAAGGACTTTCCTTAAATCATCAGTTTCAATTTCTTTAAGATTTTCAATAGATGCATTATATTTTTCATATAAAACTTTAATTAAATTTTTTAACCTAATGGCTTTAATATTAAAAAATCCAGAAGGTTTAATAACGCTACTTAATCTTTCTAAATCAGAACAATATAATGCATCTATTGTGAGGAGGTTTTCTCTTTTCAGATTATTGATTGCCTTTTCTACATTTTTCCATGAAGTATTTTGGGTTAGCACTGCCCCTACTATAATTTCTAAAGGGCTATCCCCTGGCCACCAGTGTCTTTTTCCAAAGGCATTTAAAAGGGTATTAAAAATCTTAATCAGTCTGTCTTCTATGCTGTTCATCGGTTATAAAAAATATCATATGCATCACTGCTATTTCATCTGATTTATCGTTGGTAATCTTTATTTCAATACGGCCTATCCTCTTCCCTTTATGTGTAAGATGTGCCTCTGCAAACAAAACCATCCCTTCAAAGGCTGGCCTAAAGTACTGAATTGAAGTTTCTACATTAACAGCCTTTTTCCCTAACGTATTACCACATGCACCACCTACGTGATCACCTAATATAAAAACTATACCTCCATGGACTGAACCAAATACGTTTATGTGTTCTTTTTTAAGAACAAGACTGCCCTTTGCATAACCTTCTCTTACCTCTAAAATGTTTATCCCCACTATATTTCCAACACTGCATTCATTAAAGATGGTTTTTATAAATTCCTCGTTCATCTTATCCCCTTTTTTATTATGTTTAAATCACAATCGCCATCCTAAAAAACAGTATTGTTTCTATAAAGTCAGATTTCTCTAAAGGATTTTTATCAACATAAAATAGATGGGAAATACAGGAACAATCTGAAACGCCAAAACCCTCTATATAACCGTCTGCTATATCTTTAATCCTCTTTGCCAGTTCGCACTCATATCTTATTGAAGACCTTATAGGAATCAGTTGAATCAAATCCGCTTCTTCACGGAGATAGTCAATGTGCCAAAATAATTTTTTTCTTTTCCTTTTATGCCTTTCAAGCCTGGCTTGTAGATTTTTCATAGCCGAACCCACATAAATATAAAAACCTTCTTTAAAAAAGATTTCTCCGAGTTTCCCAATCATTATCCTTTTACTTTTATTGTTTTTTAGTATTAATAGATAGCTCCCTGCATCTTTTGACTCCCTCTCGTATATATTCCAAGGGATCGACAGTGTTTTTATCTTATTTTTAAAGGTTAAATCGTCATTCCACTTTATACCTATTGCCTTTATAAGAATTTCATTCCGATGTGAATACAAGGTCTTTGCAAATTCAGGGTCAACATGATATTCGGGAAGAAAATAGTCCGGTAAGTCATTGTGAACGACAAACAATATTCCCCCTTTAATGTTCGATTTTGCCAGTGCCAAAATATGTCTTTTTCCTCTTACAGTTATTGCATCAGGAAACATTGCAAGATTTTTATTAAAAAGTGTGCAGGATTTAACCTCCAGTAACATTGATTCATTACCCCTTTTTAATAAAAAATCAAATCTATGTCCATCTATTAAAAATTCAGGCTTTTCTACCTTATAGCCCTCAAGTTCATGGATATAACCTTTTTCTATGAGAATTTTTGCAATTTCATTGGTTTTATGGGTATGTAAAAAAACAGGATGCGAATCTTTTAAAATACATGCCACTGTAAAATCTGTATGTCGTTTTCTTTTAAGATTATTCCCTTCTTTTATAAGATAGACAGTCTTTCCTTTTTGAAGAATTTCCCAGAGCCTTCCTGGGTTTGGAAGATGGGCATTTATAGTTTTGCCTTTATATATACATTCTACTAAAAATCTATTAACCCTTTTTTTGAATATCCCCGTCTCAAAGTCATCAAAAACTTTTATTTTATCAGTTAGCTCCATAACAAATTAAATAGATGGATGCGATTATATTCTAAATATTAATCCGTTTATTCACAAGGTTATTTTTCCTGTTATTAAAAAAATATATATTCGGATAAAAAAACAAATAAAAAATTGATTTAAAAATTGGTATTAATGTTTGCTATAGTGAATTTTATTCTTAAGTATTTGTAAGCATTATTAGATTTTTAATGAGTTTACTCAATTTTTTGCTAATTTTAAATTTGTCTAAAAAAATATTAAAAATTCTATAATAAAAAACTTGACTAAAATTTTAAAGAATGATAGATGAAAATTAACAAAAAAAATTGGGGGGCGTTATGAAACAAAAACTTTTTTTTCTAATCGGTTGTCTTTTTTTTCTCGTTTTTGCTTCAAATGCATTTTCTGGACCGGCAATTGAACTCAAATGGGCTAACTATTTTCCTGTTCCAGCAAAACAGTCTAAAATCTGTGAAGAGTTTATAAAAGATATTGAAGCAAAGACAAATGGTAAAGTAAAATTCAGTTTTTTTACAGCAGGAACCCTTCTTACAGCACCTAAGATATACGATGGCGTTGTTCAAGGTATTGCAGACATAGGATTTTCAAATATAGGCTATACATATGGACGTTTTAAAGTCACAGAACTCCTTGACCTTCCCCTTGGTTTCCCGAATGCGTGGGTTTCCAATCATGTGGCAAATGATTTTTTTAGAAAATTTAAACCAAAAGAATGGGATAAAGTGCATGTGTTATCTATGCACACATCGCCTGTCAATGTAATGATGACTGCAACAAAACCTGTATATAAGATAGAAGATTTAAAGGGCTTGAATATAAGAGGTCTTGGATATCTTGCTGAGGTGGTTACTGCCCTTGGTGGAACAGCAAGGGCAATAGCAACACCGGAAACTTACGATGCTGTTATGAAGAAGGTCGTTGATGGTATTTATATACCCATGGAAACATTGAGGGCCTTCAGGTTTGCAGAGGTTGTAAAGTATATCACAGAATGCTGGCCTATTGGTCAGGTTTATACATTCTACCTTATCATGAATAAAGACACATGGAATAAGCTTCCCGATGACGTGAAAAAGGTATTTAATGAATATCCTTTTGAGGATAAGCTGGCAGAAACATGGAATGACATTGATATAGATGGAAAGAAGCTTGGTATGGAAAAGAAACTTACATTTATTCAGCTTTCACAGGATGAAGCAAAAAAGTGGATAAAGGCCTCTGAAACAGTGATAGAAAAATATGTCAAATCAATGGTATCAGCCGGTTATTCTGAAAAGGAAGTCAGGGGATGGATATCTTATGCAAAAGAAAGAATTGATTATTGGACGAAAAAGCAGAGAGAGCTAAAAATAAAATCATCAACCGGACCTGATGATATCAGATTAAAATAGGTAAATTCAACTCATAAGGCTAATTAAATGGAAAGATACGAAAAATATCTAAGAAGGCTATGCGAATATTTAGAATGGGCAGGGGTCTTGGGAATACTGTGTATGTTCTTTGCAAATCTAATAGATGTAATCGGCGCAAAATTTTTTAAATGGCCCCTGCCCGGGGCACTTGAAATAATCAGTTTTTCCCAGATTGTTGCAATAACTCCAGCCATTGCCCTTGGTCTTTATTTAGGAACGCATCTTAGTGTGGATTTTATTGTTGAAAAATTCCCGAGGGTTTTAAAAAAGATTCTTGCAATCTTTGTGTCTATTTTATGCCTTGCCCTCGCTGTATTGATATTCTGGGAAGGATTAAAGTATGCCCATTCTCTTAAATTATCTGGAGAGATAGGCTCAGTGTCTAAAATTCCCTTTTTTCCTTTTGTATATGTCTTTGCAATAAGCTGGTTACCTGTCATTCTCTATTACTTAATCGAGCTAATAAAGCATTTTAAGGGGGAAAGATGAGCTCCACTACCATAGGATTAATCGGTATAATATTGCTTGTAGCATTATTCATAATAAGAATGCCCATTGGATTTTCTATGGCATTTGTAGGTTTTCTGGGATTTTCTTTTGTCACATCATTAAAATCAGGTATGTCTATTTTACCCCGTGACCTTTTTGAACAATTAAACAATTATTCAATAAGTGCCATTACCATGTTTATATTAATGGGATATTATGCATTCTCTGCAGGGCTTGGCACACGATTATACGACGCTGCCTATAAGATTTTTGGCAATGTTAAAGGAGGGCTTGCAATCTCTTCAATCTTTGCATGTGCTGCCTTTGGTGCCATCTGCGGTTCATCCACAGCAACAGCGGCAACTATGGGAAAACTCGCTATCCCAGCAATAAAAAGATATGGATATAACAATACCTTTGCCACAGGATGCATTGCCTCTGCCGGTACCCTTGGCATCCTAATACCTCCCAGCGTCATCTTCTTAATCTACGGATTCATGACAGAACAATCCATAGGAAAGCTTTTTATATCCGGTATAATACCAGGTATAATACTTACTATTTTTATGAGTATTGCCGTCATTATAATGTGCATAATAGACCCCACCTGTGGACCAAAAGGCGAAAAGGTGGCATTTATTGAAAAGGTTAAGGCATTTATTAAAATTTTTGATGTGCTTTTACTTTTTATCCTTGTAATAGGTAGGTTACTTTTTGGCTTTTTCACGCCTACACAGGCAGGCGGTATTGGTGCTGCAGGCGCCCTTGTTACGGGTATTATAAGGAGAGAGCTTACGTGGAAATCATTTATCGAAAACACAAAGGGTGCTTTAAGAACATCTGTTATGATTCTTACAATCATTGCATGTGCTACAGTATTTGGTCATTTTATGACTATATCCAAGATACCTTTTGCCCTGTCAAATTGGGTAAAATCTTTAAATGTTCCCCATTATATGATAATGTTTATTATAATATTAATCTATCTTATAGGCGGGTGTTTTATTGATGCCATACCACTTATTATCCTAACAATCCCCATTCTTTACCCTATAGTAATTTCTTATGGTTATGACCCCATATGGTTTGGCGTTATTATAGTTTTAGTAACGTGTATGGGTGTTATCACACCACCTGTTGGTGTAAATGTTTATGTAATAAAAGGCATTGCTAAAGATGTGCCCCTTGAGACCATTTTTAAAGGAATATTCCCTTTTCTTATAGCGATAATTTTAACAACAATAATTCTTATCTTCTTCCCTAATATAGCAACATTTTTACCAAATCTTATCAATTATTAAATAAAAAAGGGGGACTATTCATGGTTAGCTTGTTGAATTTTTCAATCCCAGAAAGTTTCAATCAGGCAGAATTCATGGTGGATAGACACATAAGAGAAGGAAGGGGTAAAAATATAGCAATATATTATAAAGATAAAAAAATTACCTATGAAGAACTTTTTACGATGGTAAACAAATGCGGAAATGCGCTTAAAAATTTAGGTGTAGAAATAGAAAACAGAATACTCATGGTTCTATCTGATTGTCCTGAATTTTTCTATACATATCTTGGGGCCATGAAGATAGGTGCCATTCCCATACCTATTAACACAATGGCATTGCCTAAGGACTATGAATATTTTCTTGATGATTCAAGGGCTAATACACTGGTTATAGGCGATGTGTTTTTTGAAAAACTCGAAGGCATTCTAAAAGATAAAAAATATCTGAAACGCATAATAGTTGTAGGCAATAGGATAGCCGGCACCTTGAATTTTGATGATATTTTAGAATCCGCTTCTCCTGAATTGAAAACAGAGGAAACATCAAAAAATGACATGGCATTCTGGATGTATACCTCTGGAACTACCGGTGTGCCCAAGGGGGTCATTCACCTACACCACGACCTACTATATTACATGATTCCTTCTTGTGAAGAGGTATTCAAGATTAAAGAAGAAGATATTATCTTTTGCACATCAAAAATGTTTTTTTCATACGGTCGCAACCATTCCCTTGAAGCACCCCTTCTATACGGTGCATCTGTAGTACTATGGCCTGAGTGGTCAAGGCCTGAAGACATCTTAAAGGTTATTGAAAAATACAAACCTACAATCTTTTTCAGTGTCCCCACATTCTATAATCTCATATTAAAGGAATGCGAAACAAAATCAGTTGATTTTTCTTACATACGTCTATGCGTATCTGCTGGGGAAGCCTTGCCAATAGACATTTTTGATAGATGGTTAAAAAGATTTAACATCGAGATCATAGATGCTATTGGAAGCACAGATGTGGGAGGTCTATATCTCTCTAACAGAATAGGAAATGTAAAACCAGGAAGCAGTGGTAAACTCCTTCCTGGTTATGAAGCAGAGCTTAAAAATGAAGAGGGAGAAAATGTTTCAACAGGTGAAGTAGGAAACCTATGGCTTAAAAATGATGGTATTACATGCGGTTACTGGAGAAAACATGAAAAAAATAAAGAGGTCTTTTGGGGTCCATGGTTTAACACTGGAGACCAGTTCATAAAGGATGAGGATGGATTCTATTTCTATCAAGGTAGAGCAGACGACATGTTAAAGATAAGCGGTCAATGGACATCACCCATTGAGATAGAAAATGTTATTATGCTTCACCCTGCTGTAAGCGAATGTGGGGTTGTTGGATCACCAACAGAAGAAGGCCTTATAAAGGTTAAGGCCTTTGTTGTATTAAACAAAGGTTATGAACCCACACCTGAACTCGAAAGGGAGCTTATTGAATATACAAAAAGTAAAATAGCCCACTTTAAAGTACCGAAATGGATTCAATTTGTAAATGAACTACCGAGGACGACCACGGGAAAGCTGATACGTTATAAACTGCGCAAATAATAAAAGACCATTAGAGACACTTATAAACTAATTATCCTTAGAAATGGTACAATAAATTTAGACAGTGACATAAGTGGTTTTGCTGCTCTATAATAAACAAATGAAAGGAGCAGACAAATGACAAAAAGACCAAGAAGAAACCATGGAGCAGCATTTAAGGCAAAAGTAGCATTAGAAGCAATTAAAGGAGATCAGACATTAGTGGAGTTATCAGAAAGGTTTCAGGTTCATGTAAACCA
>JAKORG010000065.1 GCA_029777945.1 Deltaproteobacteria bacterium
AGACATTTGATTTTTTTCAAGGGACAGGATACGGAAACGTTTTTTTAAGTCAAGCAAAGAGGCCGATAATTTATTTACTAAAAAAGCTTTAATTTAGTTTTTCCCTGCACTTTTTCTCGGCAATTTCATATACCTTTCTCGATATTATCTTTGCCTTATATAACTTTAAAAGCACCGCGCATGCATACAAAAACTCTATGGTTTCATTATTAGGCATATTCATTTTCTCCATTATTTCTGCGCAAAAAAAGAAGCCCATCTAATGAGCTTCTTTTCCATAATCGTTATTTATTCACATGAAACACCAGCTATTATCTTATCTTCTTAATCATGATTCTCCTTTCTATTTCATCGTTTATCCCTCAATATAGGGTTTACTCATGGAATACAACCTCATGCATACTCTTCATCTTCTTCGCAGATGTTTTCCGTCAGAATCTGTAGCTCTAACTTTACCCTGTCAATATCGCCGGTCTCTAATGCCTGCTCGATTACGGCGATTACCGCTAAGACCTCATTTGCCGCAATTGTCTTTTTCATATTATCTTACCTCCTTTTTTTGGTAGGACAAAGGTACCAGAAAAAACAGCATAAGTCGAGGGAAAAGCGCCCTTAAATCTGAGAAAGAAAGTTTTAGGGCGCCTTCTGCTTCATCTTCCTGCCTTTTCGAATGACCTCCGCCTTGTCCTTCTTATCCATTCCCTCTTCTGCCAGACAAACCCGCTCATCTCCTTTGTTTGATTTCGGCATGAAGACATTTGATTTTTTGATTTTTTTCAAAGATATTTGATTTGGATTACCATTATTTTCCTTTTAATACTGCTCAAACCCCTTTATTTAAAGCCATTTCAGGCGTTTTGATTTTGAGGGCTATATCCCCTTTTGATTTCCCGAAAATTTTTATGCGACTGCCGCCCCGCTGTATAACCATTTCGCCTAAGGATTTGGATCCCCCTTCCCTATCTCTTTCCCCACCTGCTGCCTTCCTTTGCCGATTTACTGCTGTGACAGCTCTGGCATAAGCTTTGTAGGTTATTCATATCGAACGCTGCCCCGCCTTGTTTAATAGGCACTATATGGTCAACCATAGTCGCTTTAATAATCCGGCCCTTTTCAAAGCAGCATTCACAAATAGGGTTTATCCCAAGCTTCTTACGCCTTAACTCCTTCCATTCCCTGCTGTTATATATGCTTTCCACAACCTTATCTCGCTGAAATCTGTTATACTGCTTATCTGTCAGTTTTTTATGTTCCGCACAATATGTACCCTCTGTAAGATTAGGACAGCCTGAATAACCGCAAGGCCTTAACGGTTTACGTGGCATCTTCCCTCCTGTTTAAAGCAGCAAAAAAGGGAAGATTAAACTTCCCCATAAACCTTTTTACAATTCCTTGCAATGAAGTGTCTTCCCTTTTTGCCGCGCTTGCTTCACGCAAGATTTTCACTTTAAAAAAACCTTCTACTTATATTATAATCGCTAAAACCTTCACTTTGCCTTCACACGGTGTGCAAAATGTGCAAACTTTTATAAGGAGAGGTTTGCTGTTATGTAGCTTATTTCCTTGAGTGCCATGTTTATCCTGTAATATGCGGCACGGCGAGATATAAAGACACTCTTTGCTACGACATTCATTTCATAGCCTTGAAAATATTTCATTTGTATGATCCTTTTACTTACATCATTTAGCAAGCTTACCGCTTTCTCTATGGCTCTCAGCTTCCTTAGCAACTCATTATTTTCTTGCTCTGA
>JAKORG010000066.1 GCA_029777945.1 Deltaproteobacteria bacterium
ATATTATAGAATTCGGAATCACTAATGGGGGTAAGGGTAAGCCCTTTTAACCCTTTGGAAAATTCTATTTCTCCGTTTATAACTAAAGAGTTTTTCTTTTTTAATTCTATGGCAATTAAGACTGCCATTTCGTTGAAATAGTCGAAATTAGTTATAAAACTTCTTGTCTTTTTGTCTTCCGTGGCCTCTTTATTTTTTGAATTTATAGCCGGCAATCCCTTTTTAGGGGGTTCCTCTACCTTTATACCCTTTGTTTTTAATATGTGTAAAACCTTTCTTATCTCTTTTAGGACATCTTTGTCTTCTTCCTGTTCATAAATCAGATTCAGAAGCTTTACCGTTGTTTCCTCTTTTGATTGTGCCAATGTTTTTAATAATGCTATTTTTTCACCCTTTGAAAGGGTAATGAAAACAGATAATTTCTCATCCAACATCTTTGGACCACCTAAATTTTATATTTGACCCTGTCTCGTCTGTCTCGTCTATCTCGTTTATTTCGTTTGTCTCGTTTATTTCGTTTGTTTTGTTGGTAATGGCTTTGGTTGACCACTTGCTTTTAAATGGATAATTCATCTTATATATTTATTTTTAATGCTTCTTCTTTAAATTCTTTTGTAAATACTGCCTTTGGAATTACATCCATTATGACACGTCCGTTATTAGTGTATTAATTTATAACATTGGTGTCTACTAAATTCATCATAGGGCATATTCGCTTAATCTTCCTTTTTTTTCATAATATACCACGAATTATGTATATGGTTGTAATATTTTCGAAATAATTTGTCTTGACCGTTTTATGGGTAAAAAGTAAAATACTTTGTTTTAAAAAAAAGTAAGGGAGAAAAAAATGGCTAAAATAATTGATGGAATATATTTTATTCAGGGTCAGGATGAGTTTATACCTGATTCCCATACATATGTTATTGGAGAACCTTCTTCAATGGATCTTTCATTAATAGATGTTGGCCTTGCAGGCAAAGGTAAGTATAAAATCCAGTCCATATTGCGGGATGGTATAGAGTTAAATGCCATAAAAAGGATTATAATGACCCATACCCATTTCGACCATATAGGCTGTATTTCTGAGATTTTAAATGAAATCCCCCACGCAGAGTTATGGATTCATAGTAAAGAGGCAGAATTATTGGAAAAAGGTGATGACAGGGCAGTTTATGGCATGGAAATGTTTAAAGATATGTGCCAGATGCAATATGGCCTTGCACCCGATGCCTTTAAACTTAAGGTCCATAAAAAACTCGAGGGCAGTGAAAAGTTTTTACTGGGTAATATGGAATGGGAGATAATCCACATACCAGGTCATTCATCAGGTGGTATTGCACTATACAATAAAGAGAAAAAGGTCCTTATCCCAGGGGATGTAGTTTATGCTGATTATGCCATTGGAAGGTTTGACCTTTTTGGTGCAGATGCAAGGGAGTTAAAGAATTCACTATTGAAACTTTCAAAATTAGAAGTAGATATACTTTTGCCAGGGCATAATCAACTTGTGAAAGGATTACCCTCT
Organism: Deltaproteobacteria bacterium; assembly: GCA_029777945.1. Lineage (GTDB taxonomy): Bacteria > Desulfobacterota > Syntrophorhabdia > Syntrophorhabdales > Syntrophorhabdaceae > JAKORG01. Next base: position 1,529 of record JAKORG010000066.1, read on the forward strand.
GATTATATCTTGAGAACCCTGAAGATGTGGGAGCCTTATCTTGTCTAAGACATTTATTGTCTATTAAATATCATGTTTTATTTTCTGTTTTTAAAGTGCGCCTCTATTGCCTCTATAAGGCCAGGTATATCATGCCTTTTAGCCTCTATGTTAACCCCTATGCCGTGTGATTTCAGTGTTTCTGTGGTGATTGGGCCTATTGAGGCAACAAGTGCACTTTCGAGAGGTGCCTTTCCGTAAAGGGTAATGAAATTTTTTACCGTAGAAGAGCTTGTAAATGTTATTACATCTGGCCTTTCTTTTAACTCTTCTACCTTTTTTGGTAATACAGTTCTGTATATTGGTATAACATGACATATACCGCCGTGATTGTTGATATATTCTACAATAATATCCCGGGCATCTTCTGCCCTTGGTAAAAGAAGGTGTTTATTTTTTATATCAAGGGTTTTTAATATATCCACTATCCCCTCTGATGTCCACCTTTCAGGCAAAAAATCACACAACACCCCTTTTGCCACAAGCGCATTTGCAGTTGCCTCACCGATTGCAAAAACCTTTATATTGTTTAACGCCCTTATGTCCTTTTTGTTTTCAAATAGAGTATTGAAAAAAATGTTAACACTATTTGTGCTTGTAAAAATAATCCCGTAAAATTTTTTTAGTTCTTTTATTGCCCCTTCTAAATTTTTGTTGGGTTTAATGGGCTCTATCTCTATAACAGGTATGTATATAACCTCTGCACCCCTTTCAGAAAGGGCAGCCCCCAGTCTTGTCAATTGATGCCTTGCCCTTGTAATGGCAATTTTTTTTGCAAAAAGCGGCTTTTTTTCAAACCAGGATAGCGTATTCCTTAAATCCACAACTTTTCCTACAACGAGGATACCCGGGGGTATAACCTTTTGTGCCCTGGCCTTTTCGACAATATCTCCAAGTCTTCCTATAATCACCTTTTGTTTAGGTAATGTGCCGTTTGTAATTATACATGCCTCTGTTTCCGGTGACCTGCCGTTTTTTATCAACATCTCTGTTATATGTTTAAGGTTTTTTATCCCCATTAGAAAGACAAGGGTATCTGCTGCTGTAGATATCTTTTCCCAGTTTATGGAGGATGTAGACTTTTCGGCATCTTCATGGCCTGTAATGAATGCTACTGTGGATGCAAAGTGTCTGTGTGTAAGGGGTATACCTGCATATGCAGGGACAGAGATGGCTGAAGTGACTCCTGGACATACCTCAAAATCAATACCCCTTTCTGCTAAAAAGAGTGCCTCTTCACCACCTCTACCGAATATAAAAGGGTCCCCACCTTTTAATCTTACAACCACATTTTTACCTTTTGATTTTTCAAGGAGTAGCTCATTTATCTCCTTTTGTGTGAGTTCATGCCTTGATGCCTGTTTGCCTGCATATATGATCTCTGCATCCTCTTTTGCATGATTTAAAAGATCCCTGTTTACGAGATTATCGTAGATGATGACATCTGCCTTTTGAATTAACTCAAGGCCTTTTACGGTTATAAGCTTTGTATCACCGGGGCCTGCGCCCACAAGATATACCTTTCCCATTTGAGTGTAATTATAAGCATAAGCAGAAATGGTTTCAAATAAATATTTTCCAAAAATAGTATATTTAGCTTGACAATATGTGGGAAAAAGGCATAGTATACCGTTTAAGCAGTTTGCTTAATATTTTTTGAAAGGAGTTTAGTAGTATGGCAGTAGGTAGGGTTAAATGGTTTAACGATTCAAAAGGTTATGGTTTTATTGAACAGGACAATGGAGAAGATGTTTTTGTCCATTTTTCTGCAATAAAACAGGATGGTTTCAAGACATTGAAGCAAGGTGAAAAGGTAGAATTCGAGATTACAAAAGGTCCAAAGGGTCCACAGGCAGCAAACGTTGTAAAGGCAGAATAAAAAGGAGGGGGTTACTCCCCCTCTTTTTCCATAGACTTAATCTCATCCCATAACTTATCCATAATCGATAAGTCAGCTTTTGAAAGGTCTGTGTGCTTTTTCATGTATCTGAATCTTCTTATGAACTTTTCAATAGTTGACCTTAAGGCATCTTCAGGGTCAATACCGTGAAACCTTGAGATATTTACCATTGTAAATAGAATATCCCCTATCTCTTCTTTTATTTCCTTTACATCTCCTTTTGATTCTGCTCTGCGGAGTTCTTCCAATTCCTCATCTAATTTGGCATATACACCGTCTATAGACGGCCAGTCGAATCCCACCTTTGCTGCCCTTTTTGTCAGCGTGTATGCCCTAAGTAAGGCAGGCAACATCTTAGGTATGTTATCTATCGGTGAATAGTCTTCTTTTTCTGCCTTTTTTATCTCTTCCCATCTTTTTTCAATGGATGCATCGGGACTATTCTCTAAAAATACATGGGGGTGCCTGTTAAACATCTTTTTATAGGTAAAATTCACTACATCTTTTATATCAAAAGCAGATTTTTCCTTACATATCTGTGAGATAAAAATAATGTGAAACAAAAGATCACCTAATTCTTCCTTTATTTGATAATAATCCTCTTTTTCAATGGCATCGATTAATTCATATACCTCTTCAATGAGAAAGGTCTTAAATGAATGGATTGTCTGTTTTTTATCCCAGCTGCATCCCCTTTCACCCCTCAAGGTTGCCATAAGTTCAACGAGTTTTGCAAATTCTTTCATATTACCCTTCCTTTTTTTTCACAACATCAATTATTATATCAACGGTCTTTTCCATATAGTTTTTATGCATCTCTATAATTTCTTTACCTCTTTTCCCTATTTCAAGGGCTTTGGAGGGATTATCGAGCAGGTGCTTTATGCTGAAAAATAAGTCTTCTTTGTCTCTGACCATTATTCCTGCCTTTTTTTCCAATATTAAATCAACAATTTCCTTAAAATTTTCCACATAGGGACCGAAAAGGACAGGTGTTTCAAAAAATAAGGGTTCGAGGATATTTTGACCACCGTATGGTGCGAGGCTCCCACCTACAAAGGCAATCTTACTTTTTCGATATATGTCTAAGAGATCCCCTACTGTATCAACTACTATTATTTCCATATCACTAAGTGTCTGTGGGTCTTTTTCCTTTTTTATCGTAGAATATCTTACTGTTTTATAGTCTTTTTTCATTTCATCTTCTATTTTAGACGATAGATGGAGTTCCCTTGGTGCCACAAAGATTTTAATATCAGGCATATCATCTTTAAGCTTTCTAATAACATAAAACACAGCATCGAGTTCCTTTTCCTTTATACTACCAAAGGTTAAGATGTTTTCTTTTATTGATAAGGTCGAGAGGGGTATTTCCCTGTAATATTTTATATTACCCGTTGTAATTATCCTTTCAGGGTCAGCACCTATTGCAATAAATCTATTTTTATGCTCTTCTGACTGGGTAATAACTGTATTTATCTCAGATAGCACATGTTTTAAGAAAAAGGAAAATCTTTTATAGTTTGGAAATGTTTTATCTGATATCCGTCCGTTTAAGATTATAACAGGTATATTGTATTTTTTAGCAGTCCAGATGAGATTTGGCCAAATCTCTGTTTCAACAAGAATAAGTGCCTTGAAAGTGGAACCATCTATAAAGTGTCTTATGATATATGGCACATCCACAGGAAGAAAAAACGTATGGACATTTTTACCCATTTTTTTTAAAAGAAGTTCCCTTGTATAGTATGTATTTGTCGTTAAAAGATATGGAAAATTTAATTTTTTTTGTTGTTCCATGAATTTTATAAGTGTCTCTGCTATGGCTGCCTCTCCGATTGAGGCAGCATGAATCCATATGGCATCCTTTACAGGATGGGATTTTGTAGAGCTTAATAGTTTTTCATTGAGGTTTTTTCTGAGTTTTTTTTTAAATATGGAAAAGAAAACAAAAAGAGGAAGGGAGATATGGACAAGTATATTATATACTATTTCCCACATGCAATCCTGTCTGCCTCCTCTGTGAGTTCAACAAGCACCTTTTCAAGATAAAGCCTCATTTTTTCTGTTTCCCTTTCATCCTTTATGTGATGGACATATATGGGTTCACCCCAGAGAAATACTATCTTCGTGAAAGGTATTGGCAGGACAAACCTGTCCCAGGAATTAAAGGTTTTTTTTTACAGGCACTGTATGTAATGGGCAAAATGGGCGTCTTTGTTATACGGGCAAGCTCAATAATCCCTTTTTTTACCTTAAACCTCGGACCTTTTGGGCCGTCAGGGGTTATGGCCACATCATAACCTTCCTTAAGGGAAGAGATGATTTCCCTTATAGATGAGATACTTTTTTTTCTAAAGGAGCCTCTTATAGCATCGAGACCAAAGTATTTTATCACCCTTGCTATAAATTCACCGTCTCTGTGTCTGCTTATCATCACCTTACCCTCTTTTCTCAATTTTGCAAAGGGCATCATAAGAAGCCTGCCGTGCCAGAAGCACACGATAAAATTTTGGCCCCTTTCAAGGTATGGATTGAGTCTGTCCCTGTTTATGTGCTCAATCTTAGACATTGCCTTTATACATATAATTATCAGATAGACAATAGGTGGTAGCACATTTAAAAGAAAGAAATATTTTATCTCCTTAAGCATGTTTTGTTCGCCTGCCCATCTTAATAATCTTTTTATCCGATTCTTTAAAGAACTGGAGCTGATAAAGTCTTTTGTAAGGGCCTTCAATGTTTATAAGCTCACTGTGGGATCCTTCCTGGGCGATCGTTCCCTTTTCAAGGACAATAATCCTGTGGGCATTCATCACAGTAGATAGTCTATGGGCAATAATTATGGTCGTTCTTCCCCTCATAAGATTTTCAAGGGCATTTTGGACCTCTACCTCGGACTGGGCATCAAGAGAACTTGTTGCCTCATCAAGGATTAATATGGGTGCATCTTTATAAAAGGCCCTTGCTATGGCAATTCTTTGTTTTTGTCCACCAGAGAGCCTTAAACCTTTTTCACCTACAATTGTATCGTATTGTTTGGAAAGGTTCATTATAAAATCGTGGGCATTTGCCATCTTTGCGGCATTTATAACCCTGTCCATATCAATATCTGAACCAAAGGTGATGTTGTTTTTTATCGTATCGTTAAAGAGGATGACATCCTGGGTTACAAGGGCAATATTTTTTCTCAAAGATTTTAATGAGATATTTCTAATATCAATGCCGTCAATTTCTATGGTTCCCTCAGTAACATCGTAGAAACGGGGGATAAGGTTTGCAAGGGTCGTCTTTCCTACACCGCTTTCACCTACTATGGCAAGGATCTCATTTTTCTTTATAAAGAGATTAATGTCCTTTAAGATCATCCTGTCTTCGTATTTGAAATACACATTTTTAAAGTTTATATTTCCCTCAACTTTTTCTATATGAATGGCATTAGCCTTCTCTATTACATCCGGTTTTTTATCTACGATTTCAAAAACCCTTGCGCTTGCCGCAAGTCCTTGCTGTATATTGTGGTTTTCTTTGTTAAGCCTTTTTATTGGTTCGTATAGCATGAGAAGTGCTGCGGTAAAAGAAAAGAAATTTCCCGGTGTCGAACTACCCGATATTACCTCTTTACCGCCATACCATATAACCACTGCAATGGCAATGCCACCTAAGACCTCCATAATAGGAGAGGAAAGTGCCCGCACCTTGTAGCGTTTTAGAATGGTTTTAAACAGGGTCTCGTTTTCCTGGTCAAACCTTTTTGATTCATATTCTTCCATACAATAGGCCTTTACAATTCTTTGGCCAGTTATGTTTTCGTGGAGGAAGCTTGTAAGTCTTGCAATGGATTTTTGCGTATTTGTGCTTATCTTTCTCAATTTTTTTCCAAATGACACTATGGGATACACAGCAAAGGGAAGGACACAGAAGGAAATGGTGGCAAGCACCCAGTCCCTATAAAAAACCACGAAAATCAATCCTATTATGGTGAATGCATCCTTTAAAATGGCTGTAAATGTATCGGAAACAGCACTTTGTATGAGATTCACGTCATTTATTATCCTTGATATATTTGAACCTGTGGTTGTCTTATCGAAAAAAGAAAGGGATTGCCTCTGAAGCGAATTAAACACAAGGGCCCTTATGTCTGTTACCACCTTTTGACCCACATACCCCATAAGAAATGTCTGGAGATAGTCGAATATACCCTTTAGAAGGTATAAAAGGATAATACCGCCTGGAATGAGATAGAGCATGGTTGAATTTTTTTCAAAAAAGATCTTATCTAACACTGGTTTTACAATAAAGGCAGTTAAGCCATTTGTGGCTGCAACAAGGGACATAAATAACATGGCGAGGGCAAGTTTTAACCAGTAAGGTTTAAGAAATTTAAGTAACCTGAGATAAAGTTCCATATCTTTTCTCTAAAAAACCCATTATTTCTTCTGCGGCACGGTCATATGCACCAAAACCGCCCAGCTTTGCCTTTAAATATTCCACATCTTTTTTTATACCATCTCTACCAAAATTTAACATATACAATACCTTTTCTGCAATCTTTTCAGGATCGAGATGCTGGATAATCTCTGGATAGAGTTCTTTTTCTAAAATTATGTTTGGAAGGCTTATAAATTTTACATCTACAAGTAATCTTGCCAAAAAGTAAGAAAATGAAGAAATCTTGTATATGACAACGGAAGGTGCGCCTAATATGGCTGCCTCAAGGGTTGCACTACCTGAAGCGATTACTGCTGCATTGCAGTGATAAAGGGCATCGTAGTTTAACCCTTTTACAGGGATAATCTTCTCTTCTTTTTTTACAGAATCCTTTAAAAGTTTTTCATTGATATTATCGGCTATAGGTAAAACTGCATAGAAGTTTTCAAGCCTTTTTTTTAGAATTCCAATTGTTTCCATGAGAACGGGCATGTGTTTTTTTATCTCCCCTTCTCTGCTTCCTGGCATAATGGTTATGATCTTTTTTTCTTCTGTAATACCTATTTTTTTTAAAAACTCATCCCTTTCTAACTTTGGCCTTACAAATTCCAAAAAGGGATGACCTATAAATTTTGCATCTATTCCGTTTTCGTCGTAGAATGTTTTTTCAAAAGGCAGTATACATATAACGAGATCTATAAATTCTTTTAGAGTTTTAACCCGCGATTTATGCCATGCCCATACTTGAGGCGGTATAAAATAAACAACAGGGATTCCCAGGCTTTTGGCAAATTTTGCAATCCTTAAATTAAAACCGGGAAAATCAACGAGAATAATAAGTAATGGTTTTGTCTCCCTGATATGTTTTTTTATTCTGCCCAAGGCAGATATTATGGGGATAAATTTTTTAAATAACTCGCTTATACCCATTAGCGAGATCTCTTTATAGTCTAAGACTATATCAACACCTTCCTGTCTTAATTTTTTACTCCCCATTCCGCTAATGTTAAAATCTTCTATTTTTTTTATACACTTTATGAGATTTGCACCGTGGATTTCCCCTGAAAGTTCCCCTGTTAATATAAAAATTGTCTTAGATGGGTTTTTTTGGATTTTATACTTCAATGGATGATCTTATTAATTCTGCTAATTTAACGGCCTTGAGGCCATCTATGCCCTGAATGGTCGGTAATTTGTTATTTGAAATAACATCAACGAACTCTTTAAGCTCTTCTTTTACCGAATCTATCTTTCCTGTGTTATGTTCTATAAATTCTAAATTTTTGTCCTGTTTTTTTGTCATCACAGTAACAGTGCCGTTTAACAGATCCGTATAAACAATCCTGTCATTCTCAAATACAGTTAAGGACCTTTCTTTTCTTGTCGAGACCCTGTTTGCATATAGTATGCCTTTAAACCCGTTTTCGAATTCTAATATAGCCGTTGCTGCATCAAAACTATCATTTATTAATCTCATGCCATAGGCCCTTGCATTACAATCTAATTTTTCATTATTTAAATGAATCATTAAGTCAATGTCATGTATCATAAGGTCGAATATTACATCAATATCCGTTGAACGACCCGTATAAGGACCTGTTCTTCTTGCCTCGATCATTACAGGGTTTTTTATATATTCCAGTGCCTTTTTAAAGGCAGGGTTGAATCTTTCTAAGTGACCTACCTGGACTATGATGTCTTTCTTTTTTGCAAGCTTTACTATGGAATCAGCCTCTTTTGTGTCTTTTACCATGGGTTTTTCTATAAAGACATGAACACCTTTTTCTATAAAATACGTTGCTATCTCATGGTGTGTATCTGTGGGAGAGGAAATAACAACACCCTGAATATCACCAAATGCTTTAAAGGCCTCTTTATAGTCACTGAAAAAGGGCAGTTTATAAGTATTTGAGATTTCATTGCCTATTTTTTTATTAATATCTACAACTACCGATACCTTTACGTCTTCCATGTGTAAGAGTTTTTCCAAATGGATTTTGCCCATGTAACCCAAACCAACAAGGCATAAATTTATCGGCATATACCCCTCTTTGAGGTGCTTATAAACCTTGCAAGTTCTTCAATGTGTGGGCCACCTATCTGTTCCTGTATTATATTAAGGGATGTGCTAAGGGGTAAGGATGACCTAAAGAGTATCCTGTATGCCTTTTTTAATGAAGCAATTTCTTCTTTTGTAAAATTATGTCTTTCAAGACCCACTACATTTAGACCGTATAACTTTGCCCTGCTGCCAGCAGCGATCATAAAAGGGGGAACATCCTTAGGCACACCTGTTATTCCGCTTATAAAGGCATATTTTCCAATTCTACAAAATTGATGAACCGCACATAGACCGGCAAAAGTTGCATAGTCATCTACTTCCACATGACCTGCTAAAGTAGCGCAGTTTGCCATAATTACATTATTTCCCACCTTACAATCGTGGGCAATGTGGACATAGGCCATAAGGAAATTGTTATTCCCTAACTTTGTGACACCGCCACCATGGACTGTGCCCTTATTTATGGTTACATATTCCTTTATAACATTATTATTTCCAATGATTAAAAGCGTGTCTTCCTCTTTATAACTGATATCCTGAGGTGGGCCACCTAATGATGCAAATGGACTTATTATACAGTTCTCACCTATCTGGGTATTACCCTGAATAATCACATGATTTAATAGTTTTGTACCTTTACCTATTTTTACCTTATCATGGATTATACAATATGGACCTATCTCCACATCCTCATCTATCTCTGCGCCTTTATGAATTATTGCCGTTGGATGTATCACTTTGGACCTCTCATTCTTGTTTTAACATGGCCATAATCCTTGCCTCTGCCACCATTTCGTCTCCAACAAAGGCCTCTCCGTTAAATACCCACAATTCTTTCTTGTGTCTTACAACCTCCACGATTAGCCTCAATTGATCACCGGGCACAACGGGCTTTCTGAACCTTGCATTATCAATACCTATAAAGAACACAGAGCCTTTTAAATCAGGAAAAGATTTAAATGCAAGGACACCGCCTGCCTGTGCCATTGCCTCCACAATTAATACCCCGGGCATTATGGGCCTTCCAGGAAAATGTCCTTGAAAAAAGGGTTCATTATAGGTGACATTTTTTATGCCCACTATCCTCTTGCCGTGTTCATAATCTAAAATTCTATCTACAAGAAGAAAAGGATAACTATGTGGCAAAAGTCTTATTATTTCGTGTATGTCTATGGTCATTTTAATACTCCTATAGGTATTTTTCCTCTAATTTTTTAACCCTTTCAAATAATTCAGGCAATCTTCTTAAAAGTGCGTGCTGTTTTAACCATTCTTTGTGTGCCATATGGGGTGTTCCGGAAATGGTGGAGCCTGGCTTTACATCCTTTGTGATACCTGTTTGACCTCCAGCACGGACATTATCGCCTATTACTACGTGGTCTTTAACACCTACCTGACCTGCAAGGATTACATTTTTACCTATCTTAGAACTTCCTGCAATGCCAACCTGGGCAACTATTATGGAATTTTCACCTATCGTTACATTGTGGGCAATCTGCACGAGATTATCTATCTTTGTCCCCTTTTTTATTACTGTTTTATCAAGGGATGCCCTATCTATTGTCACATTGGCGCCAATTTCTACTTCATCTTCTATCACAACAGTGCCTAACTGGGGTATTTTTTTATGGCATGTCCCATCCCAGATATAACCAAATCCATCGCTGCCTATGATTGTGCCTGCATGGATAATAACCCTGTTACCTATGGATACTTTATCATAGACTGTGACGCCTGGATAAATTGTTGTATCTTCTCCTATGGATACATTATCTCCTAAGTAGACAAAGGGATGGATAATTGTGCCCTTTCCAATCTTTACATTTTTTCCAATAAATACAAAGGGTAAAACGCTTGCCTCTTTTGAAATTTCACTACCTTCTGATACAAATGCAAAGGAGCTTATACCTGGCTCATATATTTTTTGTTTTCCAAAGAGTTCGGCAATCTTAATGTACGCAATACCCGGATTTTCAACGACAATAAGATTTTTCCCTTTTATCTTTTTTAAATCAATATCTTTTCCTACGATAATTCCCGATGCCTCGCATGTTTCAAGGTATCTCTCATAGCTTCTATCTATCAGAAATGTTATATCCCCTTTTTTTGTACTTTCTATACCAGATACCCCGGAGATCAGTATCTCACCGGGACCTATTAATCTTCCGTTTATCAAAAGGGCAATCTCTTTAAGACTTATCACTTCTTTGTGCTTTCCTTTGCCTGTTTATTATAAGCTTCTATAACCTTATCTGTTATATCAATGCCGGGTGTTGCATAAAGAATAATTGCAGGATGCCGCTGCAAAATAATTGTATATTTCTCATTTTCTCCTATTTTTTTGACCACTTCCATTATATCTTTAATAAGATTTTGTTCGAATTCTGCAATCTTCTGCTGCATATCACCTTGATATTCATTTTCCAGGTTCTGATAGTCTTTTAATTTTTTATTGTAAAGTTTCTGTTTTTCTTCCCTTGCCTCAGGTTTTAATGCTGCCCCCTGTTTATCAATGGAATCTTTTAATTTTTGTAGTTCTTCCTGCTTGCTGGATAGCTCTTTTCTTATCTTCGTTATCTCTTCATCCATGGTCTTTTTTGCCTGCTTTCCTTTGTCAGATTCCATAATAACCCTGCCTATATCCACATAGGCGATACTTACCTGTTGAGCCAGTGCAATATAGGGTATGAACATGAAGAACAAAGCGGCAAAAAATGCAAATAAATTTTTTTTCATACTACCTCCTGTTTTTGTTAGCTTAATATTGTGTTCCAATTGTAAAATCAAACACATTTTTACTTTCACCTTTTTTCGGAAATAGATTAAAGCCCAATTCGATTCTTATAGGACCAAGGGGTGAAAACCACCTAATTCCAAAACCAGCACCAGATCTTATTCCTTTTAGCATAAATCCTTCTGAATCGTCAAAGCCTGCCCCTGCATCATAGAATACAACCCCCTTTAACCCTGCTGGTTTGTATATAGGAAAGATCCACTCAAAGTTGAAAAATAACTGGTTTTTTGCCCCTACTGGTTCACCTTCACTATCTAAAGGACCTGCCTCACCGAACTTAAATCCCCTTACAGAATCAAGACCACCTACAAAAAATTTTTCATAAATGGGTAAATTCCTGCCACTGTAAGGCCTTATTGTCCCTATTGAGCCCCTTACCAAACAGGTGCTATCCCAGAAACCGGTAGGTGTATATCGACTGTATGTAGCAAGGACTTTTATAAAATAATTATCACCTCCAAAGGGACCTCCTGCTACCTCTAATAAGGCCCCTGCATAAACACCTTTGTATGGATTCATTATATCATCTATTGTATTTTTTGTTATAGATATGGTAGGCGCGCTTGTTAATTTTGTGCCTGCCTGTTCCTTAACATAGCTGCTTGCAGTATCTTCAATATTTGTTACCTGTGTTTTTTCATAACGGTAACTAAAACCTCCCTTTACATCCTCCATTATATTTCTCGAGAATCCAAAACCACCGCCTGTCTTTTTATAATCATATGAATCCATAATCCTTTTGTAGTTAAAAATATTTGTACTTGCATCAAGGTCTATGTCGAATATCTTAGGTTCTACGTATGTGAGTTTGAATTCCTGGCTTATGCTCCCTAAACCTGCCATTAGATGGAGCTTTCTGCCTGTTCCAAAAAGGTTATCCTGTGATATATTTCCGATTAGTATTACTTTTTCAGAGGTGCTGTAGCCAACGCCGACACTTAACGTTCCTGTTGGTCTTTCTTCAACGGTTAAATCAATATTGATTTTTTCTGGTTCGTCTGTTTTCACTATCTTTAAGTCCGTTTCTTTAAAATAGGTTGTGTTTTTCAGGTTTCTTTTGCTCTTTTTTATATGTGTTGAAGAAAACCTATCACCTTCGGCAAAGGTAAGCTCTCTTCTTATAACCTTGTCAATGGTTTTTGTATTCCCTATGATGTTTATCCTGTTGATAAATACCTCTTGATTTTTTTTGATTTCAAAATCTATATTTATCTTCTGATTTTCATCGTCTATGGAGGTAATAGGTGTTATTTCGCAGAATGCATAACCTTTGTCCTGATATAAATCAGTAAGGGTTAGTACGTCCTGCTGATAGAGAGAGGAACGAAAGATGTTGCCTTTTTTGCTTTTTAGCATCCCATAAAGTTCATCCTTTTTGAATTCCACATCACCTAAAAAATCAATATTATTAATTTTGTACAGGTTTCCTTCATCAATGGTCAAGGTGATCGTTATACTCTTACCATCTTTTGAAATTTCTATATCCGGTGTGCCTATCTTTACCCTTACGTAACCTTTATCGTGATAAAAGGCCTCTATGTTTTTTCTATCCTCATCGAGGGTTTCTTCATCGAGAATGCCTGAACCAGTAAACCATGAAAATATACCCTTTTCCGAAGTCCTCATTGCCTTTTTTATTTCTTTTGTCTTAATATTTTTGTTACCTTTTATAACAATTTTTCTTATATAAGACTTCTGTGGCTCCTCTATTTTAAATTTTACACTCACATTGTATTCCTTTTCTTCTAATATCTCATAGGTTATCTTTGCTCCATAGTAGCCTTTACTTGCATATAGTTTTTTAATCTCTTCAACGCTTTCCTTTATCTTTTCTGTATTTAAAACAGTGTTCGTTTTTATCTTCAGTTTTTCCTTTATGTCGTCCGTCTTGATTTTTTCATTACCTGTTATGTATATAGCCTCTATTGTCTGTCTTTCTATGACAACAAAGGTTACAACCTTTCCCTTATCCGTATCTTTTACATCTATTTGAACATCGCTAAAAAAACCTGTTTTAAAGATATTTTTTAAATCTTCTCTAAGTTTTTCTAAGTTATAGGGTTCGTTTTCTTTTGTTTTTATCTGGTTCATTATATATGCCTTATCGATTCTGTCGTTTCCTATAATCTCTATCTTTATGATTTTATCTGTATTTTGGGCAATGGCAGGGCTTAGGGATACCAAAAAAAACAAAAGTAATATGAATTTGAAGGCCAATTTTTTCATTCAAGATTGAAAATTAACAAAAAAATACTCCTATTGTAAAGGTATTTTTTATAGTCTGCTGAAAACTTAATTGTTTTTTTAAAAATAATCCTCAACATTTATTTATAACGCAATTTAAACCTTTAATCTAAAAGGCAGCACATCGTCTATCCTATCTTTTCCAGTGATGGCCATCAAAAGCCTGTCTATGCCGATAGAGGCCCCTGCATAATCTTCTTTGATTGTATCAATGGCCTTTAAAAATTCATTGTCGAAAAGAAATACATCTTTTCCCAGGCTTTTCCTTTTAATGTTTTCTTTTTTAAAACGCCCCTTCAGGCTTTTTGAATTCATAAGTTCTGTATACCCGTTGGCTATTTCCAGGCCGTTGATATACATCTCAAAACGTTCCACCTTGTTTTTTCCTTTTTGTTTTGCCATACTTGAAATGGTGGAAGGCCAATCGACAACAAAATACGGTATATCTTCTTTAATGCCCGGTTCTATAACCTGGATAAATATCTTAAAGAATAAATCGTTCCATGTATCTTCTTTATCTATGCTTATAATCTTTTTTGCCTCCTTTATAAAGCCCGATCTTGTAAGTGTAAATGGATTGAATCCGATTTTTTCAATGAATAGTTTTTCAAGGTCGTAGATCTTTATCTGGTTTTTGAAAAATCTTTTTCCATTAAAATCAGGCCTTGTTGAAATGAATTCTAAAAGCTCCATAGTCTCATCCATTAATTCCTTATATGTGCCCTCCCTATACCACTCCAACATGGTAAATTCAATGCTGTGGGTTGTGTCAATATCTTCAACCCTGAATACCTTGCAGATTTGAAATATCCTTTTAAATCCAAATTTAAGGAGCTTTTTCATACCCATTTCCGGAGATGTATGGAGATAAAAAGGCCCTTTGTCATCCACATAGACCTTCAAAGGATCTATATAGGTATCAGGTGCGCATGTGGCAACAAGGTTAGGTGTTTCCACTTCTATATATCCATTTTTGTAAAAAAATTCCCTTATGGTTTTAAGTAAGGCATGTCTTAAAAGAATATATCTTTTTGCCAGCCCATTTTTATGTTTTAATGACCATTTATTATTTATTTCATCTATTGATGTTTTCATGTCTTTCCCCCAATAATAAAGGATTGATTTTTATATTTCAAAAAAGTATACTTTGTCAAAGGGAGAGATGACCGAGTATGGCCGAAGGTGCTCGCCTGCTAAGCGAGTGTCCCGTCTAAAGCGGGACCTAGGGTTCAAATCCCTATCTCTCCGCCATATTTTTTTATTTTTCTCCTTGAATAAATTAAAAAAATTTATAATAGATTAGTAAACACCTTCATATAATTCCTTGCCAGGGAGGTGAAATGGATCCAAAAGAAAATATAATCCTTGCCCTTGACGTTGAACATTTTGACGATGCCAGAAGGCTTGTCATGGAGTTCAGGGATTATGTGGGCATGTTTAAGGTGGGAAAGCAATTATTCACCCATTGCGGCCCTAAAATTATCGACTTTATAAATATGAAAAATTCCAAGGTCTTTCTTGATTTAAAGTATCACGACATCCCGAATACTGTATCTAAAGCAGTAATTGAGGCAGCAAAACTCGGGGTTGATATGTTAAATATCCACGCTTCAGGTGGATTAACCATGATGAAGGAATCAAGATTGGCCCTTGCCAATATTACAAAAAAGCTCCAGATCCCAAGACCGAAGATTATCGGTGTAACGGTGCTCACAAGCATTGACGATGGTGAGTTGAAGGCTATGGGCATAAGTATCACTGTTAAAGAATTGACAAAGAATCTTGCCCTCCTTGCAAAAGATGCAGGTCTCGATGGTGTTGTAGCCGGTGGAGAAGACATAGAAATGATAAGGGAGATTTGCGGTAAGGATTTTGTTATCGTAACACCTGGTGTGCGAATAGGAGATAAAAAGGATGACCAGAAAAGAACTATTACCCCAAAGGAAGCAATAGAAAAAGGTGCATCATATATTGTCCTTGGAAGAACCCTTCTTGAGAACCACCAACCTTTCATTTTGCTGGAAGGCATATATAAGGATATCTTAGATGCCTTATCTCACAGACAGAACTGATATAATAAATGCCATTGAAAATAATCCTGAAAAGGTAAAAAGGCTGTGGATAGAAGAAGGTTTTAAAACCCAATACGAGAGGTTTATAAAAAAGGCAAAAGAAAAGGGCATATCTGTCAGGATTATATCAAAGGAGATATTTTCTAAAAGATTTAAAAATGCAAGGGCACATTTGTGTGCTGAAAGAGACGAATATGCATTTATTGACCCTGATGCATTTTTAAATTATTTAAAAACATTAGAAAGAAAGATTTTTCTCTGTGCATTTGACGGAATATACGACCCTCAGAACCTTGGAAATATTGTAAGAAGTGGCGTATGTTTCAATGTTGACGGGATTATTATACCAAAGGACAGATCCTGCGGTATTACCGATTCTGTTATGAGGGTCTCAAAGGGTGCCATAGAGCATATAAAGGTAATAAGAGTTACAAACCTTGCAAGATATTTAGAGGTCTTAAAAAATATAGGAATTTTTTGTTTTTGTCTTGATGAAAGGGCAAAAGAGACACTGTCAGAATTGGATTTAACCATCCACACCTGCCTTGTTTTCGGAAGTGAAGAGGGTATAAGGCGGCTTGTAAAGGAAACATGTGATAAAATAGTGAGGATACCTACTGCTAAAAATTTTTCTTCTCTGAATGTGGCTACATGTTTTGCAGTATCTGCCTATGAGGTTTTGCGCCAGAGAGGATTCCATTTGTGATGGTTGACATAAATAGTGTTTTTTTATAAATTATCCAAAGCCATGTTAAAGATAGGTGTTATTTCAGACACGCATCTACATACAGTAAATAATGCCCTTAAAGAACTACTGAAAAATAAATTTCAAGACATAGACTTACTCATCCATGCAGGGGATATGACCACCGTTACGGTCTACGAATATCTAAAAAATTGGAATCTACTGGCCGTAAGAGGTAATATGGACGACTTTGATTTAAAAGACCTCCTCCCCCAGAAAAGGATTGAGGTAATAAACAATAAAAGGATAGGGATTATCCACGGTTCAGGTTCACCTTATGGCATAGAGGAGAGGGTGATGAGAGAGTTTGATGAAAAAGTAGATATAATAGTCTTTGGTCATTCCCATGTGCCTGCAAAAAAAGACATAAACGGTGTAATTTTTTTTAACCCTGGGTCATTTAGAGACAGTAAGACTGCAGGGATTATCGAATTGGGAGAGAAAACAGATTTCAGGTTTGTAACAATAGAATGATTACATACCCAAAGGGTATGTAAAACCAGAAACCTGTCTTATTATAAAAAAATATGGATTCAATATATCTATCATTTCTCTGGCATATGCATCAGCCTTTTTACAAAAATCTCTGGACCGGGGAATATCTTTTACCATGGGTTTTGCTCCACGGCACAAAGGATTATTTTGACATGCCATATATGATTAAAGACTATGAAAAAATAAGGCAGAATTTCAACCTCGTGCCGTCGCTTCTTTTGCAATTAAAGGATTATGAGGAAAATGAGGTGGATGATATTTACCTGAATATTTTGAAAAAACCAGCAGAAGAGCTAACCAGTGATGATAAATCCTTTATTTTAATGAATTTTTTCAATGCAAACTGGGAGAACATGATAAAACCCTTTCCGAGATTTTATGAGCTTTTAAGAAAAAGGGGTTTTTATTATTCAAAGGAACATTTAAAAGATATTCAGCGCTATTTTAGCGTTCAGGACTTTAGAGATATTCAAATACTATTTTTTCTCTCGTGGATTGACCCTGTGTTTTTTGGTATGTATGAGGAATTGCAGAGATTAAAGGCAAAGGGTAGATTTTTTTCAGAAGAAGACAAAGAGACGCTAATAAAAATCCAACATGAAATCTTAAAAGGTATTATACCAATTTATAAAGAAATGGCAGAAAAAGGTAAAATAGAGCTCTCCACATCGCCTTTTTATCACCCGATCATCCCTTTGCTCATTGATAACAGGATTGCAAGGGATGCTTTACCTGATTTAAACTTACCGGAAAAACCCTTTTCTTTTCCAGAAGATGCCAATACCCAGATTGAAAAGGCCCTGGCATACTTTAAGGATATTTTCCAGTTCTTACCAGAGGGTATGTGGCCTCCTGAAGGCTCTGTAAGCAACGAAGCCTTAAAGCTCTATATGAAAAATAACATAAATTGGATTGTCACAGATGAGGATATACTATTTAAAAGCCTAAACATTGAAGAAAGAAAAGGTAGGGATAGTTCTTTTATTGCTTATGAATATTTATGCAAACCGTATATATTCGAATCAGATGGTAAAAAGATAAATATGCTCTTTAGAGAAAAAATGCTATCAGACTTAATCTCCTTTCACTATTCAAGGATGCACCCAAAGGATGCAGCAGAAGATTTGATAAAGAGAATACTTTTAATCATGGACCAGGTAAAGAATAAACTCAGAAGGCCTATGGTAAATATAACTATGGATGGAGAAAATGCCTGGGAAAATTATACAAACGACGGATGGGATTTTTTCAAATATCTATACGATATGATTGAGAAAGAAGAAAGAATTAGACCTATAACAATTTCAGACTATTTAAAAGAGGCAGATAATTTTGGTCGCATCTATGATTGCTTTGCCGGCTCCTGGATTAATCACAATTTTTATATCTGGATAGGTCATATAGAAGATAACACTGCCTGGTCACTTATTACTGAAACGAGAGAGGTGCTTGAAAGGGAAGACCCGGAGAAAAAGAATAAAAATGCATGGGAATCTATTTACATTGCTGAAGGTAGTGACTGGAACTGGTGGTACGGCGATGATCATGCATCAGAAAACGATGAGGTATTCGACCTACTCTTTAGAGAAAACCTTTCAAATGTTTACAGGTTCTTAAAAAAGGAACCGCCGGCAAAACTTTCTATCCCTGTGATGATAGAAGAAAGAGAGGTAAAACCTGAAAGAGAACCTGTTAATTTTATTAAGCCAATAATAGATGGGAAGAAAACAAACTATTTTGAATGGATGGGCTCGGGTTATATAGAAAATAAGTCCCACGGTGTGGCAATCCACGAATCTATAAATTTGATAAAGAGCCTTTACTTTGGTTTTGACAAAAGATTTTTTTATTTAAGGGCAGACCTCGATAAGGTATATCTTAACAGTGAAAAGGATATTACCTTTGAAATCCAGATTACAGCCTCAGATAGGACGTTTAATATTAGCTATTCCATAAAAGATAATCTTGTTAATGCAGACATACCCATAATAATTACCTATGTAGACATACTTGAGGCAAGACTTGAGGTGGCCTCTTTAGGTGTAAATGCGAGAGATAAAATTTTTTTATGGCTTACGTTAAAGATAAAAGAAATGAGAGTGGATAGAATACCATCAAGGGGATACCTGTCAATTACCGTTCCATCAGAAGACTTTGAGATGGAAATGTGGTATGTTTAGTTTTTTTATTTAGATTTTCTAATAGAAGCAAGTAATGTCTCTAATTCTTCTCTTATCACCTTCTCCGCTACATCGGTTAAAATCTGTTTTGAATAATTTTTCATGTAGCCGCTTAAAGCAGGTGTTAGCTTTTCTATCAAATCCTCCTTTAAGTCCTCTATGCATTGATTTATTACCTTTTTTAACTCCTCTTCAAAGGCCACTGTTTCTTTATCGTCTTCAAATTTAAACTGCACCTTTGGTTCTTTCAATATCTCCTTCATTATCATGCTTGTCTCTTCCGTGGTTTTTGATACTTTTAATTCATCAGGTGTAAGCTCTGGTTCCTTTGCCTGTTCGGTTAAATCTTCAAGTTCTGCAATCATCTGATGAACTTTAAAGAAATTTATAGGTTTTTCGATTATGCCCCTGATGTCTGTATATCCTGAAAGGTCTATCTGTTTGCTTATGTCCTTTAAAAAGAAAAAGTGTGCATTTTTAAGAAGTTCCCGCTCTTGCAAGTCCTCATAAACTTCAATCCCATCCTTTTTATCAAGGTCCACGTTTATTATATATATGTCGGGCTTATATTCAAGGGCAATCCTTTCTATATTTGCCCCATCGGATGTATAAAAGAATTCGTATTCATCCATGGGAAATACAACCCTGAATGCATCCCTTAAGCCTTCATCTCTATCTGCTAAAAGTATTCTTTTCATAACATTAGCCCCCTTTTAATTTAAAAATATCTTTAAAAATATCCTTTACTGGTATGATATTAAAAATAGAAAGGATAATCAATAGTATAAGAAGCAACACAAAAACGGTAACGAGTATATATATGCCCTTTTTATTGAAAAAAGTTTTTTCTTTTTTTTCAATAAATGGCCCGAGGCTTTCATCTTTGAGCACTGATTTTACTATTTTATCATTAACAGACCTACCTGATTTAGAATACAGGGCAATAAGACACCTGTCACATATGATGTTTATGGTTCTGGGATAACCCTTTGAGGCATTGTATATCAAAGGGATTGCATTATCTTCAAACTGGACAAATCCCTTTGAGCCTGCCTTTAAAAGTCTGTGTGTTATATAAAGGTTTATCTCATTGAAATTTAAGGGCCTCAGTCTATATATGACAGAGATTCTCTGGGAAATATATCTCATATGGGGCTGTTTTAGCCTCTCTATGAGTTCCTGCTGGCCAAAAAGAATGATGTGGAGAATCTTTTCTTTATCCGTCTCGAGGTTTGATAATATCCTTATAAACTCAAAGGTCTCGTCACTTATAAGCTGTGCTTCATCGATGACAATGATAGTTTCCTTGCCTTTTTTATATTCTTCCAAAAGAAAACCTTCAAGCCTGGAGAACATATCTTTTTTTGATAGATTATTGTCATATGGAATACCTAATTCGGTAAGGACTTCCTGAAGGAACTCTTTATCATCCATTATAGGATTTAAAATTAGGGCAGTGTTGTAGATATTTTTGTTTAGACTATCGATAAATAACCGAGAAAGGACTGTCTTTCCTAAACCCACATCGCCGTAAATACAGGCAAGGCCCTCTTTCTGCATTAGAAAGAACCTTAAATGTTCAAGCGCCTCCCTGTGGGTCTGGGATTCAAAGTAGAAATTTGCATCAGGGGTTAATCCAAAAGGCCTTTCGTTTAACCCGAAATATTCGAGATAAGGTATCTCCATTATTTTTTAAATTACAAAATTGTATGTTCCTTATGCAATATTTATTTTGCCAAAATCAGAATTTTTCTATAAAATTCTTTGATGCTTTTATCCATCATAATCCCAGCATTTAACGAGATAAAAACCATTTCAGAGGTTATAGAAAAGGTAGTTGCCACTCCATACGATAAGGAGATAATCATAGTCGATGATGGATCCACTGATGGCACAAGGCAATATTTGGAAGAGACAATGCTAAAGGCAAAAGAGGACAGAAAAAGCCATTTAAACATTGTATTCCATGAAAAGAATATGGGTAAAGGTGCTGCTATTAGAACGGGAATAAAACATGCAAAGGGAGATATAATAATCATCCAGGATGCAGATTTAGAGTATGACCCAAAGGATTATCCAACACTACTTCAGCCCATTCTGGAAGGCAAGGCAGATGTAGTATACGGTTCGAGGTTTTTAGGCGGTCCCCACAGGGTCCTATATTTCTGGCATTATGTGGGTAATAAGGTCATAACCCTTTTATCCAATATGTTTACAGATTTGAATCTCACAGATATGGAAACGGGATATAAAGTTTTTAGAAGAGATGCGATAAAAGATATAGAGATAAAATCCAATAGATTCGGTTTTGAACCGGAGATTACGGCAAAGATCGCAAAAAAGGGACTAAGGGTTTATGAGGTGCCCATTTCATACTACGGCAGAAGCTACAGAGAGGGTAAGAAGATTACCTGGAAGGATGGGGTAAAGGCAGTATTTACGATTTTGAGGTATAATATTTTTAGTAAATAGATGAACAAAGAAAAGGGTTTTTCCTTAATTGAGCTCATCATAGTAATTGTGGTCCTTGGAATTCTTGCAGTGGCAATCGTGTATAGGTTTGGCTCTATAGGAATAGATACATCAGCTATTGTAGCAGTAGATCAGACTATTGCCGATATACAGTATACCCAGATCCTTGCCATGTCACAGGCAGCTCAGAAAAGCATATCCTTTACATCAGGCTTTGATTCATATAATGTGGCAGGTGAAATAAAAAAGCTACCAGGCGGCGTAACCGCAGGAAATACCATAACATTCACATTTAATTCTCTTGGAGAACCTGCTTCTGGAGGAGGTCAAACAGTAACAATAGGTGAGAGACAGATAAAGGTTTGGGCAATAACAGGGAATACTGAAGCACTATGAAAGGCTCAAATAAAAAGATTCTTACTCATAAATGCAAAAAAGGCTTTACCATCATTGAGCTTATTATTTTTATCGTAATTGCTGGACTTTTTGTCCCCTTGGCATATGTAGCCTTTACTGCTGCGTTGAAGAATGTAGCCACCCCCGAATCCATAACAACGGCGAGATTTATTGCAGAACAGAAACTTGAAGAAATTACAAAGGATAACTTTGAGACAATTATTACAAACTATCCACCGCCCACAAGCACATCGTATACAGATGTCCCCGGGTATAGTGGCTATCAATGGAAGTGGACTATAGGTTATATAACATATAGCGGCAATCCGCCTGTGATATCCGATTCTGTATCTGCAACGAATTATCTAAAAATTATAGTCTATGTGAGAGAACCCCAGGGATATGAATATGATGTCAACACCATTGTTACAAAAAGATTAGGTAGTTAGTATGAAAGAAAGAGGTTTTACATTGATCGAGATTATTATCACCATTGTCATTCTCAGTGTAATAGGTGTGTTTTCTTTTTCATTTTTTTCACACTTAACAATGACATATACAATGACGGAATCCAAAAGAACCATCCATCAGGAGGCAGTCTATGCCTTAGAGAGGATATCAAGGGAACTAAGGGATGCAAAAGAAGTGAAAGTCAACAATAACGTAATACAATTTGAAAGGGCACATGCCACAGGGCAGGACAGTAATAAATATATAAAATTTTATAAGAGTGCTACAGACCTATACAGGGATTCGGTAGGTGATAGTGGCTTTACAACAAATACAACCCATAATATAATTGCAAAAAATGTATCTTCCTTTACTGTGTCACCCAGTGGCACACCCCTTCCCCCTGATACAGAAGTAACCATCTCTTTAAGTATTACCAGAGGTGAGACACAGTCATACTCTGTAAAGGTCTGTGTAAAAAATTACTCAGACACCGGGACATGCACCTTTAATGGGAGGAGTTTTGGAGGGTGTTATGAAGATAAGATTTACTGAGAAAGGACTCTCCCTCGTTGTATTGATTGTTATTATTACAGTTCTCGGTTTTTTAGGCACAGGTATAGTCTCATTTATAGGTGCTAAACAAAAATCGTATCCTCTCCATGTTCAATCCTATCAGGCCCTTGCCCTTGCCAATGCAGGCATTGAGTTTGCAATAAGATTTGCAAATGACAAATATCAAATCGGACAAACTGTTCAAGACTGTCTTGGTTCACCTATTACCGTTAGTTTTGGCAATGGAAGTTTTACAATACAGTATATAGGTGGCACTGACTACACATTAAAGTCAGTTGGCACCTGTGGCAATGCCAAAAGAGAGGTATGGCTTAATAGATTTCCAGGTTATACTCAAGGCACAGGTTTTATGTTAACAAAGACCATAGATCCAAATTATAGTCCGTCCTCACATAGCTCCTCTGTAAATATCCCTCTAACAAATCTCTACGAACAAACAATATATATAAAATACATTACCATTACCTTAAACCCAACACAGGGTAGTGCAAATTTTTTAGAGACCATATCTTTTGGGGGATCCACAGTTTACAATTTTAATAATGATTCAAGTAATCCAAATAAAACTGGTAAGGGCATATGTATACCCACATCAGGAGGCACTGGATGTGATGCTGGTTCATTAACGCCTGCAAAGATACCCTATGCATTTAATCTCAACCTTGCTATACCACCCGGGACAGCTACTGAGATTTTAAATTTTAATTCTGCTTCGATTAGGGGGACATATACAGTTAATTTTTTCTACGATTTTAATACAGGCTATACAGATTTAAAGACAGCAACCTTTACATTCATAATCAATTAATCTGTATGGTCTCGATAAATGAATACGCTTGTCTTTTTTAGATTTATTCTATATCCTTTCTTTAAAAGAAAAAAACTTTAAAAAAAGGGGGGTCACAATGAAGATTTTAATTACAGGTGGAACAGGTTTTGTAGGCAGGGAATTGACCACCCGTCTTATGAAAGAAGGTTATGAAGTAACGATCCTTACGCGCTCTATCAAATCACCGCAGAAACAACAGTCAGGTTTATCCTATCTTGAAGGTGACCCTACTAAAAAAGGCCCATGGCAGGATGCAGTAAAAGACCATGATGGTGTGATAAATCTTGCCGGTGCATCGATATTCAGTAAATGGTCAGAGGAATACAAAAATGCTATAAGAGACAGCAGGATTTTTACTACGAGAAATATCATAGAGGCTATACCCGAATCCCTGGAGAAGAAATTTCATCTATTCAGTGCATCTGCTGTTGGTTATTACGGTTTTCACGGTGACGAGGAATTAACAGAGGAATCCTCTCCTGGAAATGATTTTTTGGCAAGGGTTGCCGCAGATTGGGAGGAAGAGGCTAAAAAGGCCCAAAAAAAAGGTGCCCGTGTGGTAATTACAAGATTTGGTATAGTCCTTGGAGATAAAGGCGGTGCCTTAAGTCAGATGATACCCCTATTTAAAAAATTTATAGGAGGACCAATAGGTGGTGGCAGGCAGTGGTTTTCATGGGTCCATATAAAAGATTTGGCAGAGGCCTTTGTGTTTCTTCTAAGGCATGAAGATATTACAGGCCCAGTAAATGTCTGTTCTCCAAATCCCGTAAGAAACAAAGACCTTGCTAAAGCCATAGGAAGGGTTTTAAACCGTCCTTCCTTTATGCCAGCTCCTGGTTTTCTGGTAAAACTCGTCCTCGGAGAATTCGGTTCAGTGATCCTTGAAGGTCAGAGGGTTATACCAAAGCGTCTCCTTGAAAGAGGTTTTGTATTCCAATACCCTGATATCCATTTGGCATTGCAGGACATCTTAATTAAAAAGGCTTAATTGGTATAGAATTAACCTTATGATATTAGGTAAAATATTTAAAAGGGGCCTTATTAAATAATGAAGATAACCTTACGTCTTGTAGTTTCCCTGATAATTGTTGTTGCCATGATTGCAATAGGATTTTCTTTATATCAGGTAAAGATAGAAAGAGAGAGGCTTGTTAGAGAACTTGAAAGAAGGACCGCCCTTCTTTCTGAAAGCCTCGAAGAATCCGTTATCCCCCTTGTTCAATCTAAAAGCTTTGTTAAAATAAAACGTTTTGTTGAGAGATTTGGAAACAGAGAAAGATTAATAGGAATCATAGTAAACGACTTTCAGGGTGAAACAATTGCCTCAACAAAGGCCATATCAGGGTATGCACATATAATATTACCACAGGTTTTAAATTCTATTTCCGAGAAAAAGACAATACATAGTTTCAAAAAAATAGATCATAAAGAGGTATTCATATTCACAAAGTTTTTTGAAGATGAGGAGGGTAATGTTACAGGTGCTCTAAGTCTGTTTCAGGATTCCTCTTTTATCGATATTAGGCTCAGAGAAATATGGAAATACAATTTTTTGAGATTGGTTATCCTATCCATTGTAATAGTGGGTATCACACTGCTTGTTGTCAAGTGGAGTATAACAGGTCCTATTGCCCAGATAGCCGAGTGGGTTAGGGATATGAGGCTTGGGAATGAAAAAGAAAAGAAAAAAACAATGGCCTTAAATAATGATGTTTTTGCACCTCTTGTAAAAGAGGTTACGCAACTTGCAAAAACCCTTTCTAAAGTAAAGAAAAGTATGGAAGAAGAAAAAATAAGATTAGATACAGAATCTTTATGGAATGCGGAGAAATTAAAGGCCTATACATCAGATAAGCTGGGCGACAAAAAACTTTTTGTCATCTCCAATAGAGAACCTTATCAGCACTTAAAAGAAGAGGGCAAAATAAAGTGTGTGGTCCCTCCAGGTGGGCTTGTTACTGCCCTTGACCCTGTAATGAGGGTATGCGATGGCGTATGGATTGCCCATGGTAGTGGAGATGCTGACAGGTTAGTGGTGGATGAGAAAAATAAAATTAGAGTGCCTCCTGATAATCCTTCATATACTTTAAAGAGGATATGGTTAACAAAAGAAGAAGAAGACGGTTATTACTATGGGTTTGCAAATGAAGGTATGTGGCCTTTGTGCCATATAACCCATGAAAGGCCAATTTTTCGCCTTAATGATTGGATTTATTATCAGAAGGTCAACGAAAAGTTCGGTCTTGCCATCCTCGAAGAGATAGAAGACATTGAATCGCCACTTATTCTTGTTCAGGATTATCATTTTGCCCTTTTGCCTTATCTAATCAAAGAAAAAAGACCTGATGCTAAAGTTGCTATTTTCTGGCATATACCTTGGCCCAACCCTGAGACATACGGGATCTGTCCATGGGTAAGAGAGTTGCTTATTGGTATGCTCGGGGCTGATTTAATAGGTTTTCACATCCAACTTTACTGTAATAATTTTCTCGATACTGTTGACCGTTTTCTTGAATCAAAGATAGACTGGGAACAATTCACTATAAGCAAAAAGGGACATATAAGCTTTGTAAAGCCATTCCCAATTAGTATAAGCCCTGCTTTTTCCACCAATAATATTAATACCCAAAGAAAAGATGCATTAAAAGAAAGCCTTTTAAAAGAGTTTGATATAAATGGTATATACATGGGGGTAGGTGTTGACAGGATTGATTATACTAAAGGTATCTTAGAACGATTTCGGGCTATTGAGAGATTTTTTGAAAAATATCCGCAGTTTATAGAAAAATTTATATTTGTAGAGTTTGGTGCACCGAGTAGGACCCATATAAAACGTTATAGAGAGCTTCTTGCCCAAACTGAAGAGACAGCGGATAATATAAACTGGAAGTTTCAGACAAAAAATTGGAAGCCTATTATCTTTCTTAAGGGAAATCATTCCCATGAAAAGATAATGCCCTTTTATATGGCAGCAGATATGTGCATGGTTACATCTCTTCATGACGGGATGAATCTTGTCGCAAAGGAATATGTGGCATCCTGTCTTGAAGATTCTGATGTACTAATCTTAAGTCAGTTCACAGGTGCATCAAGAGAATTAAAGGACGCACTTATTGTAAATCCCTATGATATA
Source organism: Deltaproteobacteria bacterium (assembly GCA_029777945.1). GTDB lineage: Bacteria > Desulfobacterota > Syntrophorhabdia > Syntrophorhabdales > Syntrophorhabdaceae > JAKORG01. The sequence continues at coordinate 28,350 of JAKORG010000066.1, forward strand.
GAATCCATGGCCGATGCCATATATTTTGCTTTGACCATGGATGAAGAAGAAAAGAAAATCCGTATGAAAAAAATGAAAGAAAATATTATGGATAACAATATCTACAAATGGGCAGCTAACCTGATTACTGAACTTACCCGTTTTTAATTATCTTTAATGTATATGAACCCTCAGTATTTTTTTAAAGAAGATTTAGGCTGGATAAAAGAAAAAAAGCTCTTTTTATTTTTCGACTTTGACGGCACCCTTGTGCCTATTCAAGACAACCCGTCATCATGCATGCTCGAAGGAAAGATAAAATCATATATTAAAAGAATTGTAAGCAATAGTTTAGCCGATGTGGCGATTATAAGTGGAAGGTCTGTAGAAGATATAAAAAAAAGGGTAAATATAAAAGGAATATATTACAGCGGAAACCATGGGCTTGAAATTAGAGGGCCTGGTTTGAATTTTATACACCCTGAAATAATGCCTGCGATTAAATTAATAAAAAATGCAAAAAAGGTCATTTCAAAGTATGTTGAGCAAATCCCAGGGGTGTTTGTGGAAGATAAACATCTTTCATTTACATTGCATTTCAGGTTGGCAGATAAAGAAGGCAAAAGACTGGCAAAATCGATATTTAAACAAATCTTATCAAAGGAATTTCATAATATGCCCTTTAAGGTATTAAAAGGCAAAGAGGTTCTTGAATTGACACCCCTTATAGATTGGGATAAAGGTAAAGCAGTTCTTTTTATCATTAAAGAGATTGGACAAGAGTATATACCCCTTTATATTGGAGATGATTTAACCGATGAGACTGCCTTTTCTGCTATAAAGGGACAAGGTATAACAATCAGGATTGGGAGATCAAAAAATACAGATGCTCGTTATTACCTTAGGACTCAGCATGAAATATATAATTTTTTTAAAAAGATTTGTGATATAATTGAAAAATGCCACAAAAAGTAATGGAATGGCTTTTAAATAATTGGCTTGGTCTTTCAGTACCTATAATAGTGTTCATTGCCTCTATAGTCGTATCCATATGGTTAAGAAAAAGACTTTTTAATTATCTGGAGAGGGTTTTATCCCAGATACGTTGGGAGGAGAAAAAAACCTTTCTTGATAAAACAAAAACGCCCTTTCTCCAGTGGTGCATTATACTTGGTGCCTACATATCCATTCAATTGTCACCACTGCCTTTAAGTCTGAAGATTTTCTTTGGTAAGATTTTAAGTAGTTTTTTTATACTATCATTAACATGGATTATCATAATACTTCTGGAAAAGATACTTCATATATATCTAAAAAAAATGGATCTTTTTCCATCAAATACAACCACAATAATTATAAATGGTTTAAAGGTTGCTTTTCTTGTAGTGGCTATTCTTATAATGTTAGACCTCTGGGGTATGCCCATCACTCCATTTATATTTATACTTTTTATTATCATCTTTTTCGCTGTATTTACTGCACGGGATGAGATAATAAATATTTTTTCTGGTTTTGAGTTAGCAAGAAATAGCCTTATTAAAACAGGCAACTATTTAAAACTTGAATCTGGTGAAGAGGGTTATATAATTGAAATTACAAAGACGAATATGCACATAAAAACATTAGACGGTAAAATCCTGCTTATACCTAATAGCAGGATGCTTCGTTCCGTTGTGACAATAATAAGTAAACCCTTAAAACAGGCAACACAACCGTTCAGATTCTATACGAGGCTTCATTTAAAGGAGTTAACTGGTCTTAAAGCTACCAACATATACGAACTTGTGGATATATTGAAAAAGGTAGATGATGCTGTTATCTACTATCATACCCATAATTTTATTGAAGAGTTTCAGTATTTGACACCTCAACCTGCAAACGACTTTGCCCTATGGGTAAGCGATGCCTTAGGAGATCAAGTTCTGGGAGAGAAGCTATCCAATATAGATACATTTGAATTCTCCACAATCGGTGCCCTCCGTGAAAGGATAATCGATGTGATTCAGGATGAGGTTGCAAAGAGAAAGGATATAAACAATGCCCCTTACGGCAGGGAATTTCATTTTATAAGATCCATAAGTGCAATAGTCCCCACATCTTATGTTACCCACGATTTGAGAGAATTTATAGAGATGTTAAAGCTGGTAAGTCTTGATACACTGTATTTTCATATTTTTGAATCCCGTTTGAGGCTTCACAAGGGTGTTAATGATTTTTCCATTTGGATTAATGATTGCCTTGGTGAAAAGGCCCTTGCTGACGAGATTGCAGTCCTTGACCCATATACCTATACCCTTGAAGGCTTGCGCTCGATGATAATAAGTATTATTGAAAAACATTTAGAAAGGGAATATGCTGTTGGATAAAGAGGCAACCATCCGTTCAAAGGCAAGACTTCACGATTACATCCCTCTTGTTGGCAGGGGAACTATAGAATCACTATATAACCTTGCCGAGAGATTATCAGGAAAAACAATTGTGAATATAAACTCCACATTTTCAGGTGGAGGTGTAGCAGAGATTCTCATGAGGATGGTGCCGCTTTTAAACCAGCTTGGAGTTGATACAAGATGGATGGTTATAAAAGGCAATGAATCTTTTTTCACAGTAACAAAAAAATTCCATAATGCCCTGCACGGAAAGAAAGAGGAGATTACCCCTCAAGACTATGCCCTTTTTCTTGATGTGAGTAATAAAAATATCGAGGAGATGCAGATAACCGGTGATATACTTTTTATCCATGACCCACAGCCCGTTACCCTCATTAAAAAGAAAGGTGAAGTCGGAGAAAAATGGGTGTGGAGATGTCACATTGATGTATCAAACCCTGACCTTGAGGTTTGGAATTTTTTGTATCAATATGTGGTGGATTATGATGCTACTGTATTTTCAGCCCCGAATTTTGCAAGAAAGCTTCCAAACAGACAGTTTCTCATACATCCATCTATAGACCCATTAAGCGACAAAAATAGAGAGCTACCTAAAGAGACAATAGAAAGTGTTTTAAATAAGTACAATCTCGATATGGAAAAGCCCATTATCCTTCAGGTGTCTCGGTTTGATTATCTCAAAGATCCCATCGGTGTCATAGATGCCTTTGAGATGGTAAGAAAGAATATCCCATGTCAGCTTGTTCTTGCCGGAGGTACTGCCACAGATGACCCCGAATCAGATAAGGTCCTTGAAGAAGTAAAGGAAAGGGCTTCAGGTAATTCTGATATCCATGTGTTACTTATTCCACCTGAAAGCGACATAGAGATAAATGCCCTTCAAAGGGTAGCAACTATAGTAATGCAGAAATCCATTAAAGAGGGTTTCGGTCTAACAGTTACAGAGGCTCTATGGAAGGCAAAGCCTGTTGTTGCCTCGGCAGTTGGTGGAATTCAATTGCAGGTCAAAAACAAATTTACCGGGCTTCTTTGTCATAGTATAGATGGTGCAGCCTATGCATTGAGACTTCTTCTTAGTAATCCCGAATATGCCCAGTGGCTTGGGAAAAACGGGCAAGAACATGTAAGGCAGAACTTTCTTATTACCCGTCACCTAAAAGATTATCTCCTCTTATTCCATTCCCTTTACCACCATCAGGATGTGGTCTACCTTTGAGCTATCGTTTTTATTATTTTGTAACATCAAATAGTCAAGATAATTTAGATATTGAATCCTGTATAAATTTCAGAATTTCCTTTGGAATTATGTAATTTTTAAAGTCTTCAAATCCCTAAAGGACTTGTGGCATGTTCAATAACTACATATCTGGATAAATGCTCAGAACCTATGTTAATTAGGTATATCTGATATTTCAGAAGCTACACAATGAGATAATGTCTCATCCCCACCAATTACATCGGCATCTTTCAGCATATAAATTAAAGGAATGATTTTATTCTTCTGCCTTTATAATTATGATAGTAAAGGGTTTAAGATGATTGCCCTTTGTATCTTTCTAAAATACAGGAAAGGCAATATGTATAATACTGCATTGGTCAAGGTTACATGGATTTTATCAATCCTTGATTTTAATCTTTTAATCATTTATAAAAGCCTATTTATATCATCTAAAATCACATCTAAAAATGTTCTTGACATATATAAATCAAAATGCTAATTAGAACACATCAATGCATATAATTCAAATATATGTGCAATATAATAGGCAATTATGCAAATTGATGATATAGCATTTATCCAAAACGATGAAGACTTAATAACCCTTCCACCGCTCACAGATAAGCAGGAAGAATGCCTTGTTTATCTATTTAGCTATTTTACCGAACATAGGTACTATCCCACCCAGAGAGAAATTGCACAGCAAATGCATTTGAAATCTAATAGTGCTGCCATTTTTATAGAGCCTTTAATAAAAAAGGGTTACATTGAAAAAGAACCTGGTAAAAATAGAAATATCCATATTACAAAGGCAGGATTTTTGAAATTAAAGCTTATAGAAAAGAAAAGGAAAGAAAAGGATAAGTTGTAATATCATGGATATTATAGGCATAGATATTGGCAGTGTAAGGATAAAATATGTCCGCATGCAGAGAAAATCTAAAAGGATCATTATTGTCTCAAAAGATTCTTTTGATTATAAGGGCACCTTTGATGACTTAAGTGAGATCATCGGTTCCATAGCTGTAAAAGAAGGGACAAACAATGAGATTGTAGTGGGCATTACATCTCAGGAAATATTTAAAAAATCATTTACAGTGCCTATAATGCCAAAGGAAGAAATAAAAGAGGCTGTTAAGTGGTCTGCTTCAAAGGTCATATCTACCCCTGTTGAAGATACGTATTACGAATTTGATATTATCGGTGATATTGAAGAAAGGGGCATCAAAAAAAGGGATATATTTTTTGCAGGAATAGAGAAAGATTATGCAAATAAAGTGGTTTCCCTTTTTATGGAAAAAGGATTTGAAAAGATCACACTTTTGACTGATTCTTCATTTGTTTATGCCCCTTATATAAAGGATATAAACCCTGAATTATCTGTAGTGGTGGATATAGGTGGTAGGGTTACTGGTATATACATAATAGAAAACGGTAAGAACATGTTTTTCAGGGAGATATTAACTGCCTCAGAGAGCTTTACCGATGCCCTAATGAGCGGATTTAATTTTAGCTATGATGAGGCTGAGCATTATAAAAGAGAAAAAGGCTTTGTAGAAGATTCTGAACCTATACTTTCTGTAACGCTGGAAAGACTTGCAGGAGAGATTCAAAGGACATTTAGCGTATTTTTACAGAAATATGTGGATAAGAAGATAAGGCACATTTATTTTACAGGTGGCGGTTCAAAAATACCCAATCTTATAGAAAAATTAAAAAATTTTTTTGAAGAAGAAGCAATTAGTCTTCCCCTTTTAGAAGAGATTGAAGATACTTTTCTTCCTGCATATCTTCTATGTTTAAAAAAGACACAACTTTTTAATCTTTTGCCCTATGAGATAAGATCAAAAAAGAAGGAAGAGAATCAAAAAAAATGGTTAAGAATAGGAACCGTAGGACTTTTATCAGTTATCGTTATAATAACTATAAATATGTTCGGTAAAATAAAAAAACTCGAATCAAATATAAACATGGAGAAAATGCTGGTGTCTAATAATAAACAGAAATTTGCTCAACTTTCAGGGTCTGTTTTTTTATCCAAAGACGATGAATTTGTGCAATTATTTTCAGAAATAAAAAAGAAAGATTTAACTTATCTATCCCTTCTTAAATATCTTTCATCGAAACTGCCAAAGAATGTGTCTTTAAAAGAAGTTTATTTAGAATTACATGAAAAAACAACTGTTTCTCAAAAAACAGGACAGACAAAAATACCTGAGAAGCCCCAGGATTCATTGGTAAAACAGGACACAAAGGCAACAGAGGATGAAACGTATATTATAAGGATAAAGGGCTATATATTTGGGGAGAAGAACCTACTGGAATCTGAACTCCTTGAGTTTATCATAAGACTTGAAGGGTCTGGTTTTATTTATATGGTAGATGTTGTAGGTAAAGATTTAAAGACACTAAAGGGAAAAGGCGTTATGGAGTTTGAACTAAAAGGCAGGTGCGCCGTACATGAAATTTAAACGTATCTATATCTGGTACAGTATACCTGTATTTTTAATTCTAATATGGATTTTATTTGTTTTTATGCCATTATCAACGATGATAAAAAGTAAAGAAAAAGAGTTGGCATCTTTAAAAAATGAACAGGCTTCGCTCGATGCAAAAATAAACGCTTTATTACAGCAAAAAAATCAAAGGGATAAAACAACAGGTTTGCTGAAAGAATATATATCAGACATACCAGTGATAGAGCATTTACCAGATTATATTAAAGGTATTATTAAAGGCTCTAATAAATACGGCGTGGCTATAATAAATTTTAACAGCACACTTTCTTCAATCGATAATGTATCAAAATCTATGCTTTTGATGCCTGCCTTTGATGTAACCATAAAGGGTAGATTTATGGATATATCGAATTTTTTGGAAAGGATAACAGATTATAGAGCATACAGGGCTATTAAAAAGGCTGAACTTTTTTATAATGAAAAGGAATATCCAATCCTTACGGGTAAATTCGTGATTGAATTTAAATCATTAAGGAGGCTACCAGGGCTTGAAGTTAAGTAAACCTGTTTTGTTTACTCTTATAGGTGCGATTATTGTAATTATCTATCTATTCTTTTTCGCTGGACCTAAAAAAATACCTCCTGTTAAGATTAAGTCACCTGAAACAGAAGGTACTAAGGTTCAAACTGGACTAATGGAAAAAGACAGGCCAAAGGATGGACCTAAAAAAGTAGCTAATGTGGATGCATTCTGGAAAAATGACCCTTTTATGTTACCTCAAATATCTCAAATAACTACTATTGATGAAGAAATGGCCCATGAACCCTTAAAGTTGCATGGGATAATAGAGGGCAAAGACGGCAGATATGCTATCATAGGCACGAATATTGTTAAAAAAGATGATTTTATAGGAGACGAAAGGGTGTTAGATATAGGGAAGGATACGGTAATAATTGCCCGCAAAGGTAAGAAAAAAACAGTATTTATGTCAGATTTATCAAAGGAAATGGATTTTAAAACATCTTCTCCGGGGGAAAAAAGATGAAAAAAATTTTCATAATAATCGTATTTTTAATTATCTGTAGTTCCTGTGCAACTACAGATAAGGTTGTAGATACTGCTGTTAAAAAGACACCATCCCCAACTGATATATTATTTCCTCTGGTGCCTCAATTAAAAAAGACAAAAACGACTGATTCAGAAAAAGAAAAGGAACTTTTTACCTTCTCTTTAAGGGAAGCTGATATAAAAGATGTTTTAAGGGCGATTGCAAAACAGACCGGTTATAATATGGTAATCGAGCCAAATGTAAAAGGTTTATGCACAGTAGATTTAAAAGACATTTCACTAGAGAAGGCACTGGAGTATATCCTTGAACCACTAAATCTGACTTTTAAAATTGAAAATAATACTGTGTATGTATCGAAACCCAAGATTGAGACGAGATTTTTCCCCCTAAATTATGTGACCCTTACAAAATTAGGAAAAAGCACTGTATCTGGCTCATCAACGGGTCAGGCATCTGCAGCAGCTGGAGGTGCTCAGCAGGCAGGGGCAACATCAGCGATTGTTAATCTTCAGACAATTTCAGAGGCTGATTTGTGGAAAACCCTTGAGGATAATATAAAAGTGCTTTTGTCACCAGATGGAAAGTATACCATAAACAGACATGCATCGATTGTTATGGTAATGGATTATATGAGAAACATCAAAGATGTGGCTACCTTTCTTGAGGCAATAGAAGGCACTGTTCAGAGGCAGGTAATGATTGAGGCAAAGATTGTAGAGGTAACACTAACAGAAGAGACAAGCGAGGGTATAAACTGGTCTGCATTAAATATGAAATGGTTTGGAAGTAATTATAGTATTAATGTTGAACAGGCACTCGTATCTCCTCAGACAAGATATTTTAATATACCAAAAATATACGATACCTTTGACCCTGCAAAGTTTCAAGCCCCTCCAACAAATTATTTCCGTTTTGGGGTATCAAAGGGCAAATTCGATGCATTTATAGATTTATTAAAGACTACATACAAGGTAAATTTTATATCAAGCCCCAAAATTTCGACCCTTAATAATCAAAGGGCAGTGATAAAGGTAGCACAGGACGATGTATATTTTGATTATTCGTCTACATCTACCGCATCTGCCACCACATCAGGGTTTACAACAAAATTTGTAACCGTTGGGCTTATACTCGATGTGACACCGCAGATTGACAGTAATGGCAATATACTTATGAATATACATCCTGTTCTAACAGATAAGGTTGCACAGGTTGAGATGCCTGTGCCAGCAGGCACTACAGGAGGGTCAGCATATGTTCCTATTCTTGCTGTAAGAGAAGTGGACATCATTGTAAAGGTTAGGGAGGGAGAAACAATTATCATTGCAGGCTTAATACAGAATAAGTCTATTATAAAGGATACAGGGGTGAAGGATATTTCTGATATACCTTTAATTGGAAAGCTTTTTAAAAAACAGGACAGGGATATAAAAAAGACAGAACTGGTAATCTTTTTGACACCTAAAATAGTATACGGCAAGGAGTCCATATGAGCCTCATTTTAGACGCATTAAGAAAGGCACAGCAGGAAAGAAAGGCAATCTATGTCAAAGAACAAGGTAAAAATTTTATAAATTTCGGAAAACCGAGAAAAGCCTTTTATTTTTTACTCGGTATTGGTCTATGCCTTTGTCTAATAATATTTTTACTACCTGTTCCAAAAAAAACAGGCACTGATTATACAAAAATGGTAACTGCAAAAATAGAAAAGCCCTTGATTGACCTTAAAGATATCCCAAAGGAGGTTCAAAAAAAGCCTAAAAAAGGTGATTTGATTAATACTTCAATAGCAGGAAATAAAGAAAGTATAAAATCAGCAGGTGAAATTAAGAAAAGTGTTGTTTCAAAAAAAGATAAAGAGATGGATGAAGCGCATAAAGTCGATAACACCCTGGAATCTAAAAATAGTGAAAATGTAGATGTTATGGTTAAAAAGAGTAATGAGAATAGGATCATAAATTTGTTTAATAAGGCAGTGGCAGAGACAAATAAAGGTAATTTGGATACAGCAAGGGATATATATTTAAAAATACTCGAAGAAAAACCTGATTATATAGAAGTATTAAATAATCTCGGCGTTATTGCCATGAGCCAGGGTAATACAAAAGAGGCCATTTCCTACTACAGAAAGATACTGGAGAAATTGCCTAATTATTCAAAGGCATACAATAACATGGCAATTGCCTTATTAAAAGGAGGTGATAAAAAGCTCGCTGAAGAATATCTTAAAAAGGCCATTGAGATTAATAGAGAAGGCATCGAAGCATATATCAATCTTTTAGGCCTATTACGTTCAGAAAAAAGATTAAAAGAGGCGGTAAATATACTCGAACCAATCATTAAAAAAGGCTATGAAAATCCAAATCTATATCTGAGTTATGCCATTATAATGGATGAAATGGGTAATATAAATGAAGCCACTCTTTATTATAGATATTACCTACGTTTATCCAGCAAGTCAGAAGAGAGAAATAAGGTTCTTGAAAGGTTGAAAATACTTGAAGATAGAGATGTTACAAAAAATCCTTAACAAAGCAATATTGAAAGGCACAATAAGAAAGACTTAAAAAGGCTTATTTCACTTAAGGGGGCTTTTTTTACAACTAAAAAATTGAGTAATTAAAAAAATAAAGCCAGGAGTGATTAAATGGCAATTAAAGAAAGAAAAAGATTGGGGGAGATTCTCGTTGAGGCAAAAAAAATCACAGAGGCAGAGCTTCAGAAGGCATTAACAGAACAGAAAAAATACGGGGAAAAGCTCGGTAGAATCCTTATTAAAATGGGACTTATTACTGAACACGAAATGATACTAACAGTGAGTAATCAGCTTGGAATACCGATTGTAAAACTCGATAAAATAGATATACCCCATGAAGTAATAAAGCTCATACCAGAAGATTTATGCAAGACCTATTCGGTGATTCCCATAGAAAGAAGATTTAATGTTTTAAAGCTTGCCATGGCCGATCCCCTTGATATAAGTGCTATAGATGAGATCTCAAAGATTGTAAAGCTTGAGGTAGAACCATGTATTACAACAGAAAATGAAATAAAAAGGGCTATTGAAAAGTATTTTGGGATAAGATCCATCATGCATGAAACCTTAGAAAAAATAAAAGATATAGAGGCTATGGAGGAGGAAGGGCTTATAGAGGAAACTATAATGCCTGTTGAGGCAATTGAGGATGAGCCTATAATTAAGCTCGTAAATAGTATTATTTCTCAAGCAATTGAGGATAATGCAAGCGATATTCATATAGAGCCATTTGAAAAAGATATGAGAATCAGAATGAGAATAGATGGAAAATTAAAAGAAGTTCCATCGCCACAGAAAAAGATGTTTAATACCATAGTTTCAAGGATAAAGATACTTTCAGGTATGGATATTACAAAGACGAGAATTCCACAGGATGGAAGGTTTGATATAAAAGAGGCCATGAAAGATGTAAGTGTGAGGGTTTCCACATTTCCAACCATTTATGGAGAAAAAGTGGTTATGAGGCTTCTTGATAAAAATACTGCCTTTTATGGAATAGATAAAATTGGCCTATTAGACACAGAAAAAGAGAAAATTTTAAGTGTGCTAAAAAGACCTTATGGTTTTATTTTGTCTACAGGCCCAACAGGAAGCGGAAAATCAACGACCCTTTATGCAATATTAAATGCAATCAATACACCTGAAAAAAACATTGTTACCATTGAAGATCCTGTAGAATATACCATTGAAGGTATCACGCAGAGTCAGATTAATCTAAAGGCAGGGCTTACATTTGATACAGGATTAAGGGCAATATTAAGACAGGACCCAGATGTTATAATGGTAGGTGAGATAAGGGATAAAGAGACGGCAACCATTGCCACCCATGCAGCCTTAACAGGTCACATTGTTTTATCTACCTTTCATACAAACGATGCTGCAGGGGCCTTAACAAGGTTCGTTGAGATGGGCATAGAACCATTTCTTGTGGCATCTTCTGTAAACTGTGTAATTGCCCAGAGGTTACTCAGAAGAGTTTGTGAAGAATGTAAGGAATCGTATTATCCTTCTTGCGCAATTTTAGAAAGTATCGGTATAAATGAGCCTGTTGCCTTTTTTAAAGGAAAGGGGTGCCCTGCGTGCAGAAATACAGGATACAAAGGCAGGGTAGGAATATTTGAGGTGTTAATTGTTGATGATGATATAAGAGACCTTGTTGTAAAAAAGGCATCAAGTGAAGTAATTAAAAACAAGGCTATAGAGAAAGGTATGAAGACAATAAAGGATGATGCTATAACCAAAGCAAGGATAGGTGTAACAAGTCTTGAAGAGGCTCTGGGTTTTATCCAGGAAGATTAATATGTTTTAACTGACCCTTATTATAATTGGGATTTTATTTTAAAAAATTAAAAGATAGTTATGGCACTTTATTCATATAAGGCAAGGGATGAAAAAGGCACATTAATAACTGGTTCCATGGATGCAGACAATATGGGTGCAGTGTACATGCAGCTTGATTCACTTGGGTTGTATCCTATTTCTGTTTCAGAGCTAAAGGGAATAGGCAATAATATATCCCTTGGAACCTCTTTTAAAACCCTATTGGGTAATTACCAGAAGATTACATACGATGACCTCATATTTTTTACAAGGCAGCTCCAAACAATAATCAAGGCAGGCATCCCGTTAATATCAGGACTTAGGGCCTTAGAAGAACAGGCAACAAAGGAAAGACTTAAAAATATATTAAAGGATATTTATCTTGATATTGAAAGGGGAAAGAGCTTTGCTGAAGCTATGGAGAAACATATTGAAGTGTTTCCTGAGATATATATCAGCATGATTAGGGCCGGAGAAATTGGTGGTGTCCTTGAAGATGTCCTTGAGAGGCTCATAGGTATGCTTGAGTTTCAGATGAAGACAAAGGAGATGGTAAAAGCTGCCCTTAGATACCCTATTATGGTATTAGTTACACTTGTAGTTGCCTTTTTTGTCCTTGTCACATTCGTTGTGCCTAAATTTGTCCCCCTTTTTAAGAGTGCAAAGATTGATTTACCTTTGCCTACAAGGATAATGATTTTATTAAATGAGATAGTCCAGCAGTATGGTGTATATTTGATTGCAGTGGTTATATTATTAACAATTGGTTTTGTATTTTATAAAAGGACTGAAAACGGCAGGTTCCAATGGGATAAATTCAAATTGAGGCTCCCCCTTTTAGGTCAGATACTACACAAAATCTATATAAGCAGGTTTGCCAATATGTTTGAGAACATGATAAGAACTGGAGTTCCTGTGATAAAGGCACTGGAGACAGCCTCTAAGACCATAGGTAATGCATATGTAGCAGGTAAGATAAATGAGGTGAGTCTAAAGATTGAAAAAGGTAAAGGTATATCAAAACCTTTAAAGGAGACAGGGATATTTCCTCCCCTTGTCATACACCTTGTATCTACAGGGGAGAGCACTGGTGCTTTAGAGGAGATGTTAAAAGAGGTTTCAGATCACTATGATAGGGAGATTATATATTCTGTAAGCAGGCTTTCTACATGGATAGAACCCATATTAACTGCAGCACTTTCTATTATGGTTTTATTTTTAGCCCTTGCCATTTTTATGCCCTGGTGGCATATGATGGGTGCATTAAGGGGCGGAGGTTGATGAAATTTTTTATGTAGAGTCATATTCTAACATGACCTTTTATGAAGACTTATCAGGATGTGAAAAGATAATAATAAAAGATGCGTTGAAAAAGACAAAAATATGCAGTCAAAGGCAGTAAAAACTCAAAAAAGGGCATGATTAATTTTGCTTGAAAAATTGCAGATTTAATTGATTTTATTTTTTTGTGATAATATGTTATACAAGAATAATTTGACAAATTTGATTAAAATGTATTTTATACAAATAAAAACATTTTTTTAAGGAGGCTTTATGAATAGATCATTAAAAAATGCAAAAGGTTTTACATTAATTGAGCTAATTATCATTATTGTAATACTTGGTATACTTGCTGCTGTAGCCATACCAAAATATCTCGATATTAGGTCAGAGGCAGAGAAGGCAACGGCAAATGGTTTATTAAGTGGATTGATGGGTGCAGATAATTTAATGTTTGCACGAGCCATGCTTTCACCTACTGCATTTGCTACCTACACAATCGGCAGTGTAATAAATAATTTAAATATTTCAGGTGGCACTACAACAATCGCTTTTACTGGTGGGGCAACCTATGGTGCAACGGCAACATTGACACTAACAGGCACATATCAGGTTACCTATATAAGGACTCAAACAACTGAATCAGGAAAATTCACAAAAGTAGGAAGCTGGTAAATATGTATTTCATTGAAATTTGATTAAAAGGGGGATTTTATATCCCCCTTTTTAATATCATGTAGATGTCTTTTTATATCTCAATACTTTTTTTAATTTGCATTGCCTTTTTCAATAATGCCCTATCTTCAAGGTTCATTTTTATTGAGAGGGATTTGGCTTCTTTTTTTATCCCACCTAAGTATTTATGGGTATCTTTTGTGAAATCCTTACAATTACCCTTATGGAATCCCTTTAACTATTCAGGGATTCCTCTAATTGCAACCCTTCAGCCAGGTGTATTTTATCCACCCCATGTGTTATATCTTTTTCTTCCCTTTAATATAGTCTGGAACTGGTTAATAATATTACATTTTGTCTTTGCCGGAGCCAATGTTTTTATGTTTTTAAAACACCTTAAGGCCTCAAACGTGGGTTGTTTTGTAGGCGGGGTTGTGTTTATGTTGTCAGGCTATCTTTTATCTGTTCATAATCTTTTACCTCATCTGTTTTCTGTGGCGTGGTTTCCTTTAACACTTATGTTTTTTTTAAAATATGTTGAATCTTTTAAGTTAAAATATACTGCATATACATCCCTTTGCCTTTCCATGGAGTTTTTTGCCGGTGCCCCTGAGATCGTGGCTATGACCTTTCTTGTCCTTTTTTTAATAACCATTTTTTATTCTTTAAGCCATGAAGTCAATCGTGCTAGTATAATTAAAAGGTTTTTTGCCCTTTTTGTGGTGTTGTCTCTTTTTTTGCTTTTATGTGCCATTCAGCTTATTCCTTTCTACGAGCTATCAACCCATAGCATAAGAAAGGCTGGGCTTTCATATGGGGAGGCAACTACATGGTCTTTTGCATGGAAGGATTTTATTCAGTTTTTCCTTCCAAATCCTTACGGTTATTTTCAAAGCGATGCCAAATACTGGGCTAATCAGTCATGGTTAAAGACAGTGTATCTCGGTATAGCCCCTTTTATACTGTCCATATTTTATCTTGTTTCAAAGGACAGAAAGAAATGGCTATTTATTACCCTCATTGTCATTTCTTTTATTTTTGCCTTAGGGGGCAATACCCCCATTTATAAGATATTGTTTCATGTCCCACCTTTTAAAAGCATTAGATATCCAGTGAAGTTTCTTTATGTGTTCTTTTTTGTAATCGCCGTAACAAGTGGCCTTGGGTTTGATAAATTAAATAAGGGCATTAAAGATAAAGACTTAAAAACACAGAGGATTGTGAAGACCTTATTTTATATGGGTTTTATCTTTGCCCTGGCCTGGGGTTATGTAAACATTTTTAACCAGGACGTAAGGGACATTTTTGAGAAATACAATATAAAACCCGATGCCTTTAATGATATTGGCTTCAATATCCACAATATAAAAAGATTTTTCCTTTTTTCCTTTTTTTTCTGTGTCATGCTCCTTCTGTGTTTACGAATTAAATACAAAAAAACTGCATTTTTTTTCCTTATAACCATTCTTATCGCTGATTTGTTCCTTGCTAATTACGGATATTATCAACTGGGAGGCTGGAATGATTATATAAAAAAACACCCCTTTGAGGAGAAAATTAAAAACATAAAAACAGAAAGATACATAGTAACACCTTCAACAAAGGACACATTTAAACTCTATCCAGAAGACAAAATGGCATTGATTCCTGCCTATGCTGCAGTGGCAGGACTTTATACTGAAAGTGGTTCTGAGGTGCTGCGCTTAGCCGATTATGAGGTATTTACCAATATGCTCTACTCAACAGAGACCATTGAAGAGGCAAGGAGGTTTTTTGACATATCCGGTATAGGCTATGTCATATCCAATAAAGAGATAAAGAATGCCAGTTTTGAGTTTTTAGATAGTGTGAAGGTAAATATAGAACGGTCAAAAAAGGATAAAAAAGACATAGTTGAAGAAACGATAAGACTTTATAGGTACAGGGATTCATTAGGCAGGTTTATCCTTTACAATAATGTCATATCTGTTAAAAACGCCGATGGTGCGATAAAGCTCATGGAGGATAAAAATATTGACCTCCGTTCCCATCTGATTATAGTTGAACCTGAATGGGATTCACAGGTTACATGGAATAATACTTTATTAGTAAAAGATAAAAAATATCATGATAGTGTCTCTCTTATATCCTATAACCCAGGTAAGATTGAGCTTAAATGTGAGAGCGAAAAGGATTCGTATTTGTATGTTACAGACACCTTTTATCCAGGCTGGAGGGCATATATTGACGGAAAAGAGACAAAAATCTTAAAGGCCAATATTGCCTTTAAGGCAGTTCGTGTGCCTAAAGGCAGTCATATCGTTGTTTTTAAATACATGCCTCTATCTTTTTTTATGGGTATTATCCTCACGGGCATCGGGATACTTTTGGTTTTCTGCCTTATAAAAAGCTCCAGATGATTCTGTATTTTCATGGGAAAAAGGAAATGTTTTTACAATGCTATGACTTTTTGTCTATTTTTTGTAACATACATTTTCAAAGAGTGCCTGCATCTTAGTAGATCTGATTCTTTCTGCAGGCTTGGCCTTTGATTCTTTTGAATCTTCCTTTAACATTTTGTATGTATTTTTTTTGCAATCTATCTCAACGCGAGTCTTCTCCACCTCCTCTTCTTTATCATTTACAACCATGACCTTTCTTTGCCATACCCTGACAATATTTTTATCAGGCTTTTCAATACTTTCTTGATCGAAATAGTATTTTTCTTCATCTTGAGAGTTGTAGAACAGAATCCATTTTTCCGCTAAAGAACTCTTGGGGAAATTAAAAAGGATTAAACAAACAATAATAGAGATAAAAGCAGTAGATAATAAATATATTTTAATTAATGCCTTCATATTTAAAGTTCAAAGTGTTCAAGCTGTTCCAGCACGTATTTTCTCATTTCCTGCGGGGTAGGGTTTTTGTAAAGGAAGGTTCCATTATCATACCAAGGGATCAATATATCTTTAAACTGACCACCGCAGTCACACTTAAGGTCTATCTCTTTATTTAGAGGTGCTATCATATCGGCAAAGCAATTTTCGCACCTTAATACCCTCTTTGAACCGGACATTTTGCCTCTTTTTGCAACGGGTTTTCCATCTATCTCTATAATATCCATTGCAAAGTCTATTACCCTTGCATTGGTTATCGTCGTCCCAACACCGTATGCATCTACAAACTTGTTCAGTTCGAGAATCTTATATTCATCAACGCCTCCGCTGACAAATATCTTTACATGGTTGAAACCCCTTAAATCCAGCTCCCACCTTACCTCTTCAATGATTTTTAAAAAATCACCTCTCCTTGTAGAAGGTGTATCAAGCCTTATGGCATATAATCTATCTTTTAGTGCCTCAGCAACCCTTACTGCCTCTATCTTCTCATCGTTGAAAGTATCGATGAGAGATACCCTTCTAACCTTTTTATCTATTATCTCGTCAAATGCCTTTGTTGCCTCTACAGTATCACCGAAAAGTAGTATGAGGGCATGGGGCATAGTGCCTGCTGGTTCTTCTCCCAATACCTCTGCATCGTAGACAACGGATACACCGTCACAACCTCCTATAAAGGCACTTCTTTCCACCATCGGTGCTATGGCAGGATGAATCCTTCTGGCACCAAAGCTCATTACACCTCTTTTGCCTGCTGCCTTTTTACACCTTGCTGCCTTTGTGGCAACCCCTGAAGACTGACATATGAGCCCTAATATTGTAGTTTCAAGTATGCCGAATTCTGTATACATCCCTTCTATTTCCAATACAGGTTGATAAGGCTTTATAATGGTTCCTTCTTTCATGGCCCTGACTTTTATGTTTAATCCTTCAATGATATTTCCCAGCTCTTCTAAACCTGTAAAGACAGCCCAGGGGATCCCCTTAGGCAACCTTTTTACTATAAATTCTGCCTTTACCCATTTATCAATACCCTTTTTTTTCAAAATCTCCATTGTCTTTACAAAATATACATCTGTTATCTTTCCTTTTTTTATATCTTCAAAATTTGCTACGAAAAACATGCTCACCCCTTATGTTCATTGGTCTATGAATAGATAATAATCAATTTTTATAGGGGTTGTAAATAGAATTGTTTGTTAGGAATTTAATTTTTTAAAAGGTAACTTGACATGATAAAATACTTTTTTTTACAATTAGCCAGAGGTATAACTGTGAAGCTTATCTATAAGGTCTGGATTGACAGTAATGGTAAGGCCTTTGGAGAGGGGCCTTATAGGCTCTTGAAACTCGTTGAAAAGACAGGTTCCCTGCATAAGGCAGCACAGGAAATGGGTATGTCATACCGCAAGGCCTTTGATATTATTCAAAGGGCAGAATCAAGACTTGGTATGGTATTTCTCGTGAGAAAGATTGGGGGAGAATCAGGAGGAGGCTCTAAATTAACAGATGAAGGAAGGGCCTTTATGAAGGTTTATGAGGAATTCAAAAGAGAATTAGCCGAAACAATGGAAAAGATATATGTTAAATATTTTGAATCACCCCTTAAAGATAAGTTTGAAAGCCCATGACCCAACTCTGTGCCGTCATTTTGGCCTCAGGTTCTTCAAGAAGATTGGGGTTTAATAAACTTCTTGTTAAGATAGATAAAAAAACAGTTATAGAAAGGTCAATAGAACCTTTTTTATTTCCTTTGATTGATAAAATATTCGTAGTCGTTGGTTTTGAAAAAGAAAGGGTTATAAAGGCAATTGAAAATTATCCCATTGAGATTATAGAAAATCCCTTTTACTTACAAGGTATGTCTGCATCTGTAAAGGCTGCACTTACATACATAAGAGATTATAAAGGTGCATTTTTTCAACTTGGAGACAGGCCTTTTGTGGATATGACATTGATTGAGGAGATGGTGCATATCTTTCAAACTAATGATAAAAAAATTATAGTGCCTGTGCATAATAAACAAAAAGGACATCCTGTGCTTATAAAACCAGAACTATATTTAACGGATATGGAGAAAATAGAAGGTGATGTAGGGTTGAGAGAAATTATAGATAAATATAGAGAAAATGTGGTATTTATAGATGCTAACGAAGGTATTCTTTTGGGATTAGATACATGGGAAGATATAGAAAATTTAAAGAAAAGGAGTTATGAAATTGAAAAAGATTAAGGTTGAAGATGCAGTGGGTAGGATATTAGCCCACGATATAACAGAGATTATCCCTGGCAAGAAAAAGGATGTAGCCTTTAGAAGGGGTAAGGTTATCGAAAAAGGGGATATTGAGAGGCTTCTCGATTTGGGAAAGGGGCACATATATGTGTTTGAAAAAGAAATAAAAGGTATACATGAGGAAGAGGCTGCCATAAGGATTGCAGAATCCATAAAAGATGAGAATATGGAACTATTGCCCCCCAAGGAAGGAAAGGTTAGCATTAAAAGTAAAGTGGACGGCCTTTTTTATGTAAACTTAAAGCACCTCATGGAAATAAATAACATAAAGGATGTATTATTAAGCGTGGTTCCCAACAGGCATCCTGTAAAAAAAGGTGACATAGTGGCGGCTACAAGGATAATACCATTATATATAAACGAAAAAGAGCTAAAGAAGGTAGAGAAGGTCGGTGAAAAGGGTATCATATCCATAAAACCTTTTAAATATTTTAAGATAGGCCTTGTTATAACAGGCAGTGAGGTTTCAAGTGGAAGGGTTAAAGATGCTTCTAATATGGTGGAGGAAAAGCTAAAAAATTACGGTCATGATGTAACAGGCAAACATATAGTACCTGATAGTATAGGTAAGATAAAAGATGCAATCCTTGATTTGTTTGGTAAAGGGGCAGAGATGGTATTAACTACAGGAGGTTTGTCAGTAGACCCGGACGATGTGACAAAAGAAGGTATTGAGGCAACTGGTGCAGAGGTCTTATTTTACGGTACCCCTGTATTTCCTGGTGCAATGTTTCTCGTTGCCAGACTTAAGGGAAAATATATACTCGGAGCCCCGGCGTGTATTTATTACAATAGATACACCGTGTTTGATATAGTGCTTACAAGGCTCATGGCAGGGGAGAGGATGCACAAAAGGGATATGATAAAACTATCTTATGGTGGATTGTGTTTGCAATGCAAAGTGTGTCATTATCCAAACTGTTTTTTTGGAAAGGGTATATAAAGGTATATTATGGATATGAAAAATAGGGATGTAAAGATTGTCATAAAAGGCGCTGGAGAAATGGCAACAGGTATTGCTCACAGGCTTTATATGTCTAATTTCAAAAAAATTCTTATGACAGAGATCGAAAAGCCCATAAGTGTGAGAAGGCTTGTGGCATTTTCAGAGGCAGTTTATGAAAAAGTCTGGACTGTAGAAGGTGTTTCAGCAGAGCTTATAAGGGATTTAAAAGAATTAGAGGGTATATGGGACAGGGAAAGAATAGGTGTTATTGTAGATCCTAAATGGAGTGTGGTTGGCCTGTTAAGGCCTTATATTGTGATTGATGCCATTATGGCAAAGAGAAACTTGGGCACAAAAAAAGATGAGGCGCCGATTGTAGTGGGTGTAGGTCCTGGATTTAATGCACCTGTGGATTGCCATGCAGTTGTGGAGAGTAATAGAGGTCATGATTTAGGCAGGGTGATATATGAAGGGAGTGCAGAACCCCATACAGGTATACCTGGACCTGTGATGGGGTTGACTAAAGAGAGGGTGTTGAGGTCTTGTAAGGCCGGTATAATAAAGCATGTAAAGTCTCTTGGAGATGAAGTTAAAAAGGGAGATGTTGTAATGTATATTGACGATACACCTGTGATTGCAGATATTGACGGTGTATTAAGGGGTCAGATAAGAGAAATTTATGTAACGGAAAATGAAAAGATTGGGGATATAGACCCGAGGAATAAAAGGGAATATTGTTTTACCATATCAGAAAAGGCAAGGGCCATTGGAGGCGGTGTCCTCGAGGCGATTATGCATTTTTTACAATAAGAGGGATTTTTATGGATATTTATAAGGTGCTGGAAAATTATTTAAACGAAGGCAAAACTGGTATGCTTGCTACTGTAATCAAAAGAATAGGCTCTGCACCACGGGATACAGGGGCAAAGATGTTTATAGGCGAAGATAAAAAGATTTACGGAACAGTGGGTGGCGGCAGATTAGAAAACGATGCCTTTGAAGAGGCATTGAGGCTCATGAATTCGGGGACAACAAAAGTCTTGCACATAAGAATGAATGCCACAGAGGTTGCCCAGGATGGTATGTTATGCGGAGGAAATGTGGATATTCTCATTGAGCCCGTTGAACAGAGATACAAAGAATTATACAATGGAATAAATAATTATTTGGAAAAGAGAAAAAAGGCCTTTGTAATAACAAGGTTTAAAGAAAATAAATTGTCCAAGACACTTATTGGTCATGACAATACAATAATAGGAGACCCCCTTTTAGAAGAAGAATCAAAATTTATAAGTAAGTATATTAACGAGAGGAATCCTTTTCTGATAAATGAAACAACTGTTGTTGAACCTCTTGTAAAATTTTCACCTCTATACATTTTCGGTGGAGGACACGTATCCCAATATCTATCACTTGTTGCAAAGCTTGTTGATTTCTATACGGTTGTTATCGATGATAGGCCAGAATTTGCAAACAAGGAAAGATTCCCCCATGCAGACGAGATAATGGTTGAGAATTTTGAATCTGCTTTTGAAAGGCTTAGCTTTACAGGAAACGAATTTGTGGTCATAGTCACAAGGGGCCACCAATACGATGCATTTGTGCTTCAAGAGGTTTTAAGGCATGATTTTAAATACGTGGGTATGATAGGGAGCAAAAGAAAGGTTAAGATTATCCTGGAGAACCTTAAACAGATGGGATTTGCCGAAGAATTGATAGACAGGGTTCATGCACCTATTGGTCTTGATATAAATGCTGAAACACCACAGGAGATTGCCATAAGCATTGTGGCTGAATTAATAAAAGAAAGGGCTGTAGTTTGAATTTAGAAGACGAGACTTTTGAACTAAATGGAGCTGTAAAGATAGCTGAATTGGAAGAAAAGGGTCTTCCTTTACCTTTTGACCCATTAAAAAAGTATCTTGCCGAGATTTCAAGGCATCCGGTGTTATCCAGGGAAGAGGAGTTTAAATTAGCAGAAAAGGTTTATAAACTTAAAGACAAGGAGGCAGCACAAAAACTCGTCATTTCCAATCTTAAACTCGTCGTCAAGATTGCCCTTGAATATTACAACACATACCTGAATATACTGGATCTTATCCAGGAAGGGAATGTGGGGCTTATGCATGCGGTGAAAAAATATAATCCTTACAAAGGCACAAAGTTTTCCACTTATGCATCCTTCTGGATAAGGGCTTACATACTAAAATATATAATGGATACATGGAGTCTTGTAAAGGTAGGCACCACGCAGAGCCAGAGAAAATTGTTCTATCGTCTTAATAAAGAAAAACAGAAACTTGAGGCCCTTGGTGTATTTCCAGCACCTCAACTTCTGGCAAGCACCCTTGATGTAAAAGAAGGGGATATAGAAAGTATGGAGAAAAGGCTTTCTTATACTGATGTTTCCTTAGAGTCAAAGCTATACGATGAAGGTAATGACACAATACTCGATACAATTAAATCTAACGAAGATGTGGAGGAGATTGTTGCAGAAAAAGAGAAACAGCTCATTCTTTCAGAAAAGATAAACCTTTTTAAGACAACCCTTAATGAAAAAGAACTCTTTGTGTTTGAAAACAGGATAATGGCAGAAGAACCCCTTACGCTCCAGGATATTGGAGAAAAATTTAATATCTCCAGGGAAAGGGTAAGACAGATTGAAAACAAGGTATTAAAAAAATTTAAAGAAAAGTTTAAAGGGGAATTAAAGGAACTCGATTTTTAATCCCGACTTTGACAGAATCTTTAAAAAATACCCTTATTTTTATTATAAAACCCAATAAATTCAATGGTTCCACTTTTAATTTTTTTATTTTGTAGTGGCAACCAAATTGTTTTAAATTCATCTTTCATTACTTTTTACTTGACTTTTTATAAGATTAGTGTAGTATTTAGGTATGTACGTTAAGATAACAAAATCCAAAGACCACCAATACGTTCAGGTAGTAGAA
>JAKORG010000067.1 GCA_029777945.1 Deltaproteobacteria bacterium
AGGAGCGAAAATAGCGAGATAGACGAAGACGAATTGATCTTTTTCCTCGATTTAATAGCCCATTCTTTTTCAATTTTTCTCCTCCTCAGGGAGAAATTTTTATTTATATTACGGTCTTTCCTGAAAGATAGTTTCTGCTCCCTATTATAAAGGAAAAATTATAAAACACCGAATAACAAAAAACCCGGCTAAAGATATGCCGGGGTGGTGAAAGACCTGACCTTGCGTGCTTTTATTACTTTTTTTAAAAGGTAGGCGAAAACTCACCTTTTATTTACCAGTTGGTCACGTATGATTATAGTATCCCCCAAAACCTACTAAATCGCTAAAGACTTGAAAACTAGTTACATGGGGTAAAAAATTCGGGATCACCCGCACTGAGGGATACCTTTTCTTCCTCACTTTTCCCTTTAGTCAGCTTTTGTTTTTTATTCTGCCTTTATTTTTTTACGTCTTGCGTGTACGTCGTAGACACCGAGGGATGGTTTTTTCCTCAACGCTGGAGTAATACTTCTTAGTGTTATTATTCCCAACTCTCTCTATCTATTTTCTCTTTTGCCTTACGCCGTAAGCTGCCCTTTTAATCTTACGCCATAGACTGTTTGCTTTTTCTTTCTCAGTAGGTTTTTATCCTTTCGTCTTTTGCCTTTATGTTTTAGTCTTTTTGGGGGGGGTTATAGGGGGTTTCCCCCTATAGTATTGCCGAACGGCTCCTCCCGGTAACTTACCGTCTTTATCGTAGAGATTGAAATCCAGGGCAAAGTAGATATGGTAGATGCCATTTTCATCTGTGATGGTATAATTTCGAGGTTCAGCGTACCCATAGATGGGCTCACCAGGAGAAAGAAGGCAGATAGTCTTTCCTTATCCACCCCAAAACTATATGGTTCTTCTTCCACAAAAAGATACTCTGCTATCTTGAGAGGAGCTTTATTCCACAATATAAAACGTGCTTCCTCCAGGGTAGCCCGGGATTCTTCTCCACAAGGTTAAAAGTTTTTTCCAGTGAACTTTTCTTCTCTTGTTTTTTCATCTTTTGAGCCCCTTTCTTTTACGTTTTCTGATATCATAGAAGAAAAATAAAAATAGAAATAAACCTGAGGAAGTGATAATATGCCTATTCTTATAACTGGTGGCAATGGTCTTTTAGGTTCCTGGGTAACTTACTATCTAGCTGAAAAGGGGAAAGACATAATCTCCTTTGATTTGAAACCTCGTTCTTTTGATTATCTGGAAGAATATCAGGATCGGATTTCCTTCCACAAAGGAGATGTTCTGGATTG
>JAKORG010000007.1 GCA_029777945.1 Deltaproteobacteria bacterium
ATTAAAAGTGGAACCATTGAATTTATTGGGTTTTATAATAAAAATAAGGGTATTTTTTAAAGATTCTGTCAAAGTCGGGTAAATATTTAATAAAATATGATAATTGACGCTGAATTTTTTCTGCATATTCATAAATGGTGTTGAAAAGTTCCCTGCTTCATTATCTTCAAATTTATCTATTTTCATGATTAATGATTTTTAACTTTGAACTTAGAACATTGAACGTTGAACTATAAATTTCCTCGTCTTTCTGGTCTATTTCGTTATCTCGTTTATATGGTTAATTTTGTTGGTTATATCTTTTTTCCTCTTTACTACTTCCTTTCTATAAACTCACTAATAAATACTGTATATATTTGAAAATTCAAACAATTTTTAATCATTAGACTGTTTGTCGCAGGCATTGTTTTTTGTAATTGTATCCACAAAATCCCCAAACAATCTCTCAATATCTTCTTTTCTTGCTATTTCTTTTATCCATTCATTAGGTATTGCATCTATACCATAGACAACCCCTGCAAGGCCACCTGTTACTATCCCTGTAGTATCTGTATCATAACCGAGATTAACGGCCTTTAGAACTGCTTCGGTAAACGTATGAGAGTTAAGTAGACACCATATGCCTGCCTCAAGGGTATTAACCACATATCCACCTGATTGGATTTCATCTTCTGGAAGGTTCTGCATATTCCCTTTCAGTATTCTTTCAAAATGGGTAAGTTCTATTAAATATGGGGGCTCACTGTATTGAATATATGATTGTTCTATGGCATAGTGGTATGCCTGTTCTGGTTCGAATCCCCTGAGTAAGTAGGATACCATAAGACAGTAGAAACCGCATGCAATTTGCGAGCGTATATGTCTGTGGGTGATAGAAGACATCATATGGGCAGCATTTAAGATTTCTGACGCAGGCTTTAAGGCAAAGTATATACCAACAGGTAATATCCTCATGAGTGAGCCATTACCGTTGTCATGTTCATTTATACCGCCTGCCATATGGGGAGGTATACCTTTTATTATCCTTTTTATGGCAAGCTGTGTTGTCCTTCCTATATCAAAGGCCACTCCCCATGGAGTTAGAAAGCCTTCATTATACCAGCGGACAAATAGTTTAGCCGTAAGGTCTATATCAAAACCATGAATAAGGCTCTCTACGGTGCACAACATAAGGGATGAGTCATCTGACCATGAGCCAGCGGGTAGATTAAACGTGCCATAACCTTTCATGGTTGTAACAGGATGTTTCTTAAGCTCTTGCCTATTAGTGAACTCTACAGGCACACCAAGGGCATTACCTATTACTGCACCCCAAAGACCTCCAAGAATCTTTTCTTTAATTGTCATCTTTTTTCTATCATCCAAATGAGATTCCAGTTTCTGTCATACACCTTTTTGTTTTCAATCCTTTTTTCTAAATTCCAGTTTCTGTCATAGATTTTGTTATCCTTCATACGATATTTTAGGCTCCAGTTTCTATCATATACCTTATCTTCTTTTAATCTGCCCTGAAGAACCCAGTTTCTATCATATATGCAGCCGTTTTCATCTATTCTATATCTTAAATTCCAGTTTCTGTCATAGATTTTTGTCTCACCGTATAGAAAAAAAGGTATAAAAACACCAATAATAACGGTAACGATAATAACTTTCATAAAAGTTTTGCCTTATTCATCATAGAGTATATCATCAATATTTATTATTCTGTGTAAGGCAAAGTTCCTTATTGTCTTTCTTGGTTGGCAGTAACCAATAAGTATCCATATGCCTTTATTTATAAAGGACAACACCTTATAGTTCAATATATTTCAATATTTTTGTGTGTTATATCCTTTAAGTCTCTTACCCTAAAGAAGGTTATATCAACTACTCTTTTCTCCTGTGAGCAAAATATGAGGGTTTAGAATCAAGGGCCTCCACATTCTATCTTTCCATCAACACAAACACATCCTTTACCCTTTTCAAAGACAATGACTGGATTTATATCAAGATTTGTTATTTCAGGGTGTTCAATGAGGAGTCGCGACACATTAACAAGAACATGTGCAAGGGCATTTCTATCTAATTCCTTCTGCCCCCTAAACCCTTTGAGTATTCTTGCGCCTTTTATTTCATTCATCATCTCCTCTGCTATCCCTTTATCAATAGGTGCTACACGCAATACTACATCATTAAACATCTCTGCAAAGACCCCTCCAAGACCAAAAAGAACTACAGGACCAAAATTGGAGTCTCTCTTCCCTCCTATTATCAATTCATAACCCGGTGCACACATCTTTTGGATGAGATATGGCCCTGGCCTCATCTTATGAAAGGCATTTTTAAGTACCCCATCATCTGCGATATTAAGGATAACTCCCCCTTCTTCTGTCTTATGGAGGACCTTTGATGAAGCAATCTTCAATACTACAGGGTAGCCAATTCTTTTAGATTCATTAATTGCCTGCTCTAAATTGTTTACAATAGCATATTCTGCAACTGGTATCCCATAGGAACTCAATAATCTGAAAACCTCATCCGGCGGCATAATCCTGTAGCCTGCCACAGGCTTATGCATAGCAGTCTTCTCCACAGAATGAAAAACCACCTTCTTTTTTGGCCTTCCATGAAATCTGTAATGTTCATATGACTTTGCCAGCATCTTAATGGCATGATCCACATCTTTAAATATTGGAAAAGGTGCTGCCTCTTTCATGGTAAACCAGTTCTTTTTATCAGCAATTAAAGAGAAGGCTACAGGTTTATCAAATTGATTTGTTATTTCAAAGATATTTCTTATAAAATCAATTGTCTGGGGTAATTCATTCTCAAAGTCACAGGGATGGACAATAACTAACCCGTCTATATCTTTTTCTTTGAGTGTAGATTTTGCTATCTCTGAATAAAAATTGATATCGAAAACATCACCAAGGTCAAGGGGGTTTGTCATCCTTATAACACCTGCCCTTGTCTTTTGTTTTACTGTCTTTAAAAATTCATCAGAAAACTCTGCAAGTTCAAATCGATACCGATATGCTGCATCAGCAGATAGAACCGCATGGCCACCTGAGCGGGACATAATGGCTAACCTTGTTCCCCTCATAGGTGGTAACAGGAATATTTTAAAACATTCTATCATCTCTTCGAGGGTATAAACACGGTGGATACCTGCCTGTTTTAATGCTGCATCTAAAACTTTATCATCCCCTGCAAGGGCAGAAGTATGAAACTTTGCAATCCTGCTGCTTGAAGGGCTGATATTTGATTTGAGCAATACGATTGGTTTATCCGTTGACAATGCAAGGTTCATCAATCTTTTTCCGTCCTTAATACTTTCGAGATACAAACCTATAATTCTTGTATCAGGATCAGAAATCATAAACTCCAGAAAATCATTCTCATCGAGCATCAGTTTGTTGCCAATACTAACAAATTTTCCAATGCCTACATTTTCACAAAGAGAAAGGAGCATAATATCATGGATGAGGCCTCCGCTCTGGGAGATTAATGACACGGGACCCTGTTTAATATATTGAGGACTTACGGGATAAAAAGGAAGGGCAAGACCATTTTCTGCATTGATGATTCCAACGCAATTTGGTCCTATAATCTTTATATTCCATTTTTTTGCAATAGTAAGGATTTCCTTTTCCAGTGTCTTTCTTTCCTCTTCAAATTCAGAAAAACCTCCTGACTCAATAATTATTCGCTGTATCCCCTTCCTTCCACATGCATCAATTGCTTGCGGCAATCCCTTAGCAGGAATTAAAAACACTGCCTGGTCAGGAACCTCTTCTACTTCCTCGATATTCCTGTATAACCTTCTCCCCATAACAATGTCATCTCTATCACCGATAAGGAAGAGTTTACCCTTGAATCCGATTCTATACATGTTTTCCGCAATGACTCTCCCCAGATTCGAGGGAGCAGATGAGACCCCAAAGATAGCAACACTTCGGGGAAAGAAAAATTTCTTCATCTATCCTCCATGAATATCACATTCATACTTAGCAAATATACTTTGTTTGTCCATAGAAGACAAGCTAATAATATTCTCATTAAAATATCTGATTTTGTGTAATAATATAAAAAACAGGTCAAAAAGGGTGTCTTTCTAAAATATCCATATCTTTCAATTGGGTAGAATCACGCTGCTATCTTGCCTAAAAATAGTATAAATTTTTTAAGAAGCCTTTCATCGAAACAATATCTTATCCCTATATCCCGTTTATCTAATTCTTCGCAATCCTGGGTTTTTGATTCTTCAGAGTTTATCCCGACCATTATCTGTACTGCCTTAGAAGGAGGCAGGGCATCTTTATATGGTCTTTTAGAGGTCATGGCATCAAATACATCAATAATCCGCAGTATACGGGCAAGCACACTTATTTGATTGCCTTTGAGATTCATCGGGTAACCGTTTCCGTTAAAATCTTCATGGTGTTCTAAGATTGCTTTTTTTACAAATAGGGGTACTTCAGATTCTAAAAGCATGGCAAGTCCACCTAATGGGTGTCTTTTTATTATCTCCCATTCCACTTCATTAAGGGGTCCCTTTTTATTCAATACCTCCTGTGGTATTAAGGCCTTTCCTATGTCATGAAGCAATGCTGCAACCCCGCATTGCTCAAGTAACTCTCTTTTTTTCACATCATCAAGCTCTTTATAGCAAGGGTTAATCTCTTCAAGGATGTCCTGATTATTTTTAAGAAAGGCTACAGTAAACCATAATAACTTGATAGCGTGTTCATATGTCTTGTAATCATGACCAATCATCTTCGCAAGGGCATTAAGGGAGTTTGATTCAGCAATAAAGATAAGAGCTTTTTTTACCATTGACTGGGTTCTTTTGATGATCTCCGGACTTACATTCCCAAGATTAAAGGATTTTTCAAAAGAATCACGGACCACATTTGTAGAAACTCTGCTGAATATTGCGGCCTTTTGATCATCGGGCATATTTTGATTTGCAAGTATATCCCCTAAGTGTTCTTCAAGGTACTCTTCGTAGGCAACCTCTTCTTCAAGGTCAATATAGACCTCCTTATGACCGGCTTCTGCAAGCTTATTTAGCTGTTCTATAGTTACCTTTTCACCATCTGCTGCCCATAGAATATGACGTCCACTTTGAGAAATAATATAAATTTTAAACCTTGGCAAGCTTCCCGGTATTATTGCCCCTGGAGGGATTGACATGTATTTTCTATTGGGCATAAAAAGCTCCTGACAGAAACGTTTTCTTATCGATTAAAAAATACAATAAATGTTACCTGTAATGTCAATTAAAAATCTTTTTTTTATTTAATGTCCTTTTAACTATAACATGTTTATGCCCTACAATTTATTGATATTGACTCTGTAAAATACCCATGTTAAAAGATTTTATTGTATGAATAGGGAGGAATTGCAAAATGGGTGACGAAATAAAGAAGAGAACGCAGGAAACGGCAAAAAAGCTTTTCGGCAAAGGCATAAAGATGGACCCACCTTATTTGATGTGGAAGGAATTTGATAGAGATTTGGCAAATGACCTTTCGATGTTTATCACAGGCAATCTTTATTCACGCACAGTGCTTACGCTTCCTGAACGCCAGATGGTGGCATGTGCGATGCTTGCCGCACTTGGGGCCGCGGATGAATTGAAGCTCCATGTCAATGCAGCGCTAAATGTGGGGTGTGACCCAAAAAAACTGGCTGAGGTGTTTTTTCAGTTGGCTCCTTATGGGGGTATGCCTTTGGTGAACAAGGCACTTGAGATATACCGAGAGGTCCTGAAAGAAAGGGGCGAATGGGACAGCTTTTGTGGAGATAAAACATGAAAAAAGTATCAACGTTATCGATTGTTATTGTGTTTTGTGTCGTATGTCTTTGCTATGCAGCAACCCTCGACGACATGTTAAAAGTCGTTAAACTCCCATCAAGTGTCAAAATACCGGGCAGCACACAGGATGATGACACTATTATAGCCGGGCTTAAAGAGGCCCTTTCAATAGGCACTGGCAATGCTGTAGCATCGACCTCAAAACTTGACGGGTATTTCAAAAACCAGATGATAAAGATCCTTTTGCCAGAAAAACTCCAAACTATGGCAAATGTGCTTTCAAAGCTCGGCTATCAAAGACAGGTGGATGATTTTATACTCAGCATGAACCGTGCCGCTGAGAAGGCCGCACCTAAGGCCAAGGAATACTTTATCGGTGCCATCAAAGAAATGTCCTTTGAAGATGCGAAAAAAATCCTTGGAGGCGGTGATACTGCCGCTACAGAATTTTTCAAATCCAAGACATGCGGCAAGCTTTTTGATGAGTTCAAGCCTGTTATTTCTAAGAGCATGAACGATGTAGGTGTTACGCGCTCATACAAGGAGATGGTCAATAAATATACATCCGTAGTCCCTTTTAGCAATCTGGAATCCTTAGACCTTGACCAGTATGTGACAAATAAGGCACTGGATGGCCTTTTTTACATGGTGGGGCAGGAGGAAAAGAAGATAAGAACAGACCCTGCCGCAAGGGTGACCGAACTTCTCAAAAAGACATTCGGCAAATAGTGCATTGTTGTCGGGTCGTCAGGGTGATATTCTGGCTTTAGAACGCCTGACCTCACCTTCAGTGTATAATCAGCGGTGGAGAGTATGGCAAATTTTGTCTCGCTGACGGAAAAAATTGTTTTCAATAGAAAAATATATTAAATTAAACCAACGTGATTAACATAATAAAACACTTATAGGTGGTAAATTAAATATGTTCTTTGATCTAAAAATTTCTCAAAAAAATAATGATTTCAAGGAAGATGATTTGATTTGTTACTGCTTTGAATACACAAAAAAAGATATAGAAGAAGACTATACAAAAAACGGACGCTCATTAATATTTGAAAAAATTGCCTTAGAAAAAAAGGCAGGCAGATGTATGTGTTCTACAAAAAACCCAAAGGGCATATGATGTCTTTCTGATGTCCACAGGGTTGTGGA
Organism: Deltaproteobacteria bacterium; assembly: GCA_029777945.1. Classification (GTDB taxonomy): domain Bacteria; phylum Desulfobacterota; class Syntrophorhabdia; order Syntrophorhabdales; family Syntrophorhabdaceae; genus JAKORG01. Next base: position 6,953 of record JAKORG010000007.1, read on the forward strand.
AGATATAATCAAAAAAACTGTTACAAAAAATGGAGGTATGTAAAAATGGCACTTATCCAATGGGATGATAGTTTTAGTGTTAATGTAGCAGAGATAGATAAACAGCACCAGATGCTTGTTACAATGATTAATAACCTCAATGATGCAATGAAGCAGGGAAAGGGAAAGGACATGTTAGCCAGTATCATAAGTGGCCTTTTTAATTATGCCAAAGAACATTTTGCCACTGAAGAAAAGTATTTTGACAAATTTGGATATAGTGCCGCTGCAACCCACAAGCTTGAACATAAAAATTTTGTAACAAAGATCTCTGAATTTAAAGAGAGCTTTGAAAAAGGACAGATTGCATTAACCATAGATGTAATGAACTTTTTAAAGGACTGGTTACAAAATCATATTAAGGTATCAGATAAGAAATACAGTCCTTTTTTTAATGAAAAAGGGCTTAAATAAAAAGATCTTTAATTAATTGCTTTGGCATTATCTGTTCTCTGATTAGAAAAGTCAACTTTGCTAACATTTTTCTTCGGTATTCCATTTTTCTGAATCTACCTTTTAATTTTAAATCAATAGCTATGTTTTCAAAATTATCCTTGACAAAACATTTTATATTTTTTAAAAATTAAACCATTTAAAATTTTTGTGAAAAAGAGATGACTAAAAAAATACAAAATAATCTTAATCTTTTAGACCAGTTCAAAAAGGGGGTAGATAAAAATTTTTTCTTTCTTAACAAAAAACATTTTTTTCTAAACAATGCAATGAAAAGATACTATTATACAAGTATCAAAATTTTAAAAAAACAAAGAGGAGGAAATTTATACCAATAGAGAGAACAGTCGATATTCAATTAAATGTAAAACCTGTTTTTATCTGTCTATACCATGACTATGTCTATGAAGGGCCCTGTAGATTCGGCAGCGGTGAGGAACTGGAAAAAAAATACGACCTTATGTATAATCAAGAGGCGTATCAGCTATTTTTAAAAAATATTAAGACCCACCTTGAAGGGAAGGTTAATTTACTTGAACCGGTTTTTGTGGCCCGTAATGAAGAATTTCAAATAAAGGAAGATTTGCTTAAAAAGATAACAGAAGACATGGATAAAACTGATGTGTACCTCTTCGGTCAGGGTGGAAGGGTATATGACATTGTTGTCGAGTTCGCCCAGAGATTTAAAAAGCCTATCATGTTTTCAGAGCCGCCCAATCCATTTTTTACTGCTATAACAGCATCTGCCATTATTGCCCGTGGCCTTGAGACATATCCAACCCTTGATTGGGACGATATCATAAAATATATGAAAGTTTTAAGGGTAAGAAAGGTATTGAAAGAGACAAGGGCACTCCTTGCATCAAAGGGCAACTCAAATATCTCCTTTAGTACTACCGATTCCTTTATATGTCTTGAAGATGTTACTAAAAAACTCGGCGTGAGATTCAGATATGTAGACATCCATGAACTACTCGACCAAACACATTTCATTTCACCACCAAATTCCAACTATACTTTACCAGGAAGAATCGGTCTTAACCCCACAGAAGAAGATATGGAACATATCAAAGAAATTACAGATAAATTGATTGCAGGGTCTTTAGAATGCCATATGGGTCGTGAAGATGTATTCAACTCTGTTAAGGCCTATTATACGGTAAAAAAGATGCTGGCCCACCACGATTGTAATGCCTTTTCTATTCCGTGTCCTGATATATGTGCAACGAGAAGGATGAATGAAGAAAAGATTACCTTCTGTCTAATTCATTCCCTTTTAAACGAAGAAGGCATACCATCGGCATGTGAATATGATATACCTGCCCTTCTCGCAATGGTTATTTTTATGAACTTTTCCAATGCCGCACCGTATATGGGAAACACCTTTCCAGTCCCTCTAAAAAACGGAAAAAGACTGAATGTTTCTCCCCGTTATTTCAGGGCAAAAGAATCACAATCCACTGATATTTATGACCTGTCAGATAAAGAAAATGTGATGCTCACCTTTCATGCTGTGCCTAATAGGAAGTTAAGAGGCCTTGAAGAAAACATTCTTCCTTACAGTATCAGGCCTTATACCCGTGATGGAAACTGGGGTGCCACAATAAGATATGATTTCAAGCAGGATAAAGACCAGACCATCACCATGTGTAGAATCGACCCATCTTGCACAAAACTCTTTGTTGCCAGAGGCACTATAGTAGGCGGCATCGGTTACAATGACAAAAATTGCAGTGAAGGTGTGTTCTTCACTGTCAATGATTACAGGGACTTTTTCAAAAAACAGGTAATCTTTGGAAACCATATCCCCCTTGTTTACGGAGATTATTTCGATGAAATAGTAACACTGGGAGAGGTATTAGGTCTTGAAGTCATCACTGCATAGTGTGAAATTAAATATATGGATAATAAAGAAAAAAACAACCTGTTACATCTTAAGGAATTAATTTCAGAACGTAGAGTCTTAGATGAAAAGGAGGTTTATAGATACCTTAAATCTTTTATATGTGATAGATTTGATTTAGAAGAGAGTTCATGCGAAACAGAAGATATACTTGAATTAGCTGAGTTGAGTATAGCAAAAAGAGAAAAATTATTAGATGAAGGTAAATTGAGTGAGGAGGAGGCACCGAATCTCTGTAGCGGTGCCTCCACAGCTTTATCAAAAAAGATTCTTTTCTTAATTAACCTCGAAAAAAATTTAAACATAGAATTTCTTCCAGAAGACATACCCCACATCAGGACCATAAACGATATCTGCCAATATATTTTAGATAAGCAGAAACAATTCAGTAAAAAATCCATCTCATCTGAAAATGTTATTTTTGATTCATCAATTAATAAAGATGTGTTAAAAGAAAATCTCCTAAATTTAGATAAGATAAGATCCGATTTCCCCATCCTTAAAAGAACTATCTATGGAAAACCATTTGTATATCTCGATAATGCTGCCACAACACAGCTTCCCTTTACGGTTATTCAAGGAGTGAACGAATTTTACCAAAACTACAATGCAAATGTTCACAGAAGCCTACACTTTTTAAACCGGAAGACTACTGCCCTACTGGAAAAAACAAGAGAAAAAATACAAAAGTTCATCAATGCTTTACACCCCTTTGAAATTATCTTTACAAAGGGCGCAACAGAATCTATCAACATAGTTGCTCATGGTTTTGGAGAAGCCTTTGTTCAACCAGGAGACGAGATTGTGGTCTCAGAGATGGAACATCATTCAAATCTGATACCCTGGCAGGAAGTATGCAAAAAGAAAAAGGCCTATCTAAAAATCATACCCTTTGATGACAACGGTAATCTTATTTTAGATGTATATGAAAACATTTTGTCGGAAAAGACTAAAATTGTGGCTATTACCCATGTATCTAATGTGTTGGGGACGCTAAATCCCATAAAAAAGATGATTGAAACGGCACATAAAAAAAACATCCCTGTGCTTATAGATGCTGCCCAGAGCATAAGACATGGAATTGTAGATGTATGTGACCTTGACTGTGATTTCTTGTGTTTCTCAGGCCATAAGATGATGTCGCCATCAGGTGTAGGTGTGCTGTATGGAAAGAAAATGTGGCTTGATAAAATTCCACCCCTTTCATACGGTGGGGGCATGGTAGAAAACGCCACTATATATGATGCAAAATTTAAAGATTTGCCGTATAAGTTTGAAGGAGGGACTTATAATACAGGAGGAATTATTGGTCTCGGCGCAGCTATAAAATATCTCGAAGATATTGGATTTGAAAATATTCGACAATATGAGAAGGCCTTAATGGATTACCTTGAAGAAAAACTCTCTTCTATAAAGGGCATTAAATTTATCGGGAATCCTCAAGAAAAGATAGGGGTTGTGTCTTTTGTCATGGAAAATATTCCATCCGACGATATTGCAATTTTGTTGGACCAAATGGGTATTGCAGTGCGTTCAGGCCATCACTGTGCCTTACCTCTTCTTAGACATTATAAATTGGACAGCTGTGTAAGGGTATCACCTGCCTTTTACAATACCAAAAAAGAGATAGATATTTTGATAGAGGCACTTTTGAAGGTTCCAAGTATTGTTGCAAAAAGTAAAGGATTTAAAAATTAAGGGCATCCTTTTCAAGATGCCCTTAATAGATGCTTAACATTGTAAATCTTATTCTACGGCTATCTTTATCTCTTTTTTCTTTGCCTCTTCAGTCTTTGGCAGTGTTATCTTTAAAACACCGTTTTTGTATGTTGCTTTAACCTTATCAGACTGAACTTGAACAGGGAGCCTGAAAGATCTTGTAAAGCTTCCATAGCTACGTTCAATGAGGTGATAATTCTCGTTCTCTTCCTGTTTTTCCTGTTTCTTTTCACCCTTTATGGTTAGCACATTGTCTACAAGGGAAATTTCCACATCCTTTGGGTCAATGCCGGGAATCTCGGCGTTTACGATATAGCTATTTTTAGTTTCTGATAAGTCAAGAGATGGCATCCACTCTGAAACACCATCAGCCCTTACAGGTCTTTTCTCAAACAAGGTGTCCCAGATATTATCCATCTCCTTTCTTATCCTTTCGAGTTCCTTAAATGGTCTCCAGAGTGTGAGTTCTGTCATAACCATCCCTCCTTTCCTTTTTAATTTTAATTAGTTACGTTTCTATTAAAAAATTTAATCTTGATTTTTTGTTTGTCAATACCCCTATGACAACAAAAATTTTTAGATTACCTCTTGAAGTGGTTAAAATTCAAATTTCATACCGTCATAGGCAGCAATGATGTTTATTCCCGTTTCTTTTTTTAACATTTCTGCCACAAGGTGGGGTTTTTCCTTAATAATACTTAATCCAAAATGGTTCATGATCAATATTTCAGGTTTAAGTTCGCTGGCAATGCGTTTCACATCATGAATGGATAGGTGGTCAATGGCATCCGTGTTTTCTATGGGTTTTGAGCGAAGGACATTTACTATGAGACAATCTGCCTTATAAAAATCAACGAGTTCATCGAAATACCTCGTATCTGTAATAATCCCTATTCTTTTATTCAAATTAAACAAAATACCATAAGTCTCAACAGGATGGATGTGCCTCATAGAAGTCGTAAAAGAAATGTCTTTTATTTTATAGTTGTTCTTTTCTTTCAAAATCTCTATTTTTTCCACATATCTGTGGATATATCTAAATATTACAGGGTCTTCATCTATTGCATCTGCTGGACAGTAAACAATGCCCTTTTTGTTGAACCCTCCCTCTGTCATTGCCTCGATCATCACGTTTATATCATTGGAATGGTCTATATGTTTATGGGTGAGGATTATACCGTCAAGATGTATAGGATCCAGATGGTCTTTCGATGCCCTTACCCTTACTATTGCACCAGGTCCTGGATCAATATAAAGGTTTGTATCTTTATAATTTAGCCACATACCTCCTGTGGCCCTTATCTGCTTTGCCACAACAAACCTTGCACCACCAGTACCCAAAAATTTAATAAAACCTTCCATAGTGCCCTTTTCCCCTGTTTATTTGCTCTTAATTTTTAATGATAAAAGAGCCTGTATATGCTATGCTATGAACATAAAAGAGTCAAGGCAAATGAGCATTTTAAAATTCGCAATATTCGATTCTTCCCTCGGTAATATACTTTTTGTGTCAAAAGACGATGCGTTGATAAATATTCGAATTTTTAACGACGATGCATCTTTTATAAAGAATAGATTTCTCTTAAAAGAACCAGATGCTGTGGAATCTATAAAATCTTTTATGAATATTGCAAACCAATTGGACGCTTTCTTAAAAGGTGAAAGGATAGATTTTCATGAAATCCATGTAAATTTATCCAATTTGCCAGATTTTACACAAAGGGTGCTAAAAGAAACGAGAAAGATTCCTTATGGAGAGGTAAGAACTTACGGTTTTATTTCTAAAAGGCTGGGCTACAAAAATGCCGCAAGGGCAGTTGGTCAGGCCCTTAAAAAAAATCCCATACCAATTATCATACCCTGCCATAGAGTTATAAGGGAAGATTGTTCAATAGGTGGATATTCACTGGGAATCAATATAAAACAGAGGCTTCTTGCTATAGAAGGGATAAAGATTAGCTCAGAATAGAGGGGTCTTATCTTTTTGCTTTATATTCATATGGAGGTGTTTGTATGCCTTTTCTGTAGCCTTTCTACCTTGAGAAGTCCTGATTATAAAACCTGTCTTTAAAAGGTAAGGTTCAATCACCTCTATCAAAACATCAGATTCAAGTTGCAGTGTTGCCGATAGCGCCTCGATACCTACAGGACCGCCTTTGTAATTAATTATAATGGTCTCTAATAGCCTCCTATCTATATCACCGAGCCCGAAATCGTCTATGCCTTCTAAGGTAAGGGCATCTATTGCTACTTCTTTTGTAATAACGCCATCTGCCTTCACCTGGGCATAATCCCTTACCCTTTTTAATAGCCTATTGGCTACCCTCGGAGTCCCCCTTGCCCTCTTTGCTATTTCGTAAGCACCTCCTTCGTCTATGGTTATATTTATAATCTTTGCAGACCTTTTTATTATCTTTGCAAGGTCTTTTTCATTGTAGAAATCCAGGTCTCTAGTTATACCAAAGCGTTCCCTGAGCGGTGATGAAAGTAGCCCTGCCCTTGTTGTTGCCCCTATGAGTGTAAATTGTTCGAGTCTATATCTGTGAGTCCTTGCATGGACGCCCTTATCGAAGATGAAATCAACGGCAAAATCCTCCATGGCAGGATAAAGAAATTCTTCTACTACCTTTGGAATCCTATGAATCTCGTCGATAAAAAAGATATCTCCCCGTTCCATGTGAGTAAGCAATCCAAGAAGATCCCCGCCTTTTTCAAGGGCAGGGCCTGAGGAGGTGATGATCCTCGTGCCCATCTCATTGGCTATTATATGGGCTAATGTAGTCTTACCAAGCCCAGGAGGCCCATTAAAGAGTATATGCTCTAACGGCTCTTTTCTCTTTAAAGCAGCTTCAATGGCTATCTTTAATGTTTCCACTATCCTGTCCTGTCCTATATATTCAGAAAGACTCTTAGGCCTTAGACTTATAATCTCCTTTTCTTCTTCCAGCGTATTCTCATTTAATGGATAATCTTTTTTTATCATTTCTTTTGGCCTCTATAAACCTCTTCAAAGAGTTCTTCCGATGAACTTATTTTTGGATTTCTTTCCAGGGCATCGACAATCATCTGTCTTGCCTCATGAATCTTATGTCCGAGCTGGTTTACAAGGACATCTTCAACCTCTTTTCTAAAATCTCTAATAGTCCTTACTATCTCTTCTTTTTCTGGAAGCAGTGCATACTTTGCCACACGACCTTTTAGTGTTGCCACTATCTTTTCTGCCTTACGTTCACCGATGCCTTTTAATTGTCTTAATCCTTTTATGTCTTTTTCCTCAATGTATCTTGCTATCTCCCTTATGGGTATAGTGATAGCCCTGATGGCTGCCTGTGGCCCTATATCCTCAACGGATATGAATAATTCAAAAAAATCCTTTTCAAGCTCGTTCTTAAATCCCACAAGTATGGGTTTTGGCTGTCTTTCCGTTTGATTGTATGAAATATAAAGGGAAAGGGCATCATCATGTTTTGTTGTCCTTCTAATCTCTTCAAGAAGATATGCGGGGATTAATACCTCATATCCTATACCATTTACTAATAAAATAATACGGTCATCGTATATCCTTTGAATCTTTCCCTGAAGATAAGATATCAAAGAAGGTTCTCCTTTTTAACCCTATAAAATGCTGTCAGGGCAATTGCCAGGGCATCTGCTGCATGAAAAGACCTGATTTGGTCTATATTAAAGATATGCTGAACCATCTTTTTTATCTGTCTCTTGTCTGCATTTCCGTAGCCTATTAAAGAATTTTTTACCTCTTTTGGTGTTACCTCAACCAATTTTATTTTTTTGTCAGATGCTATTATATAGATTATACCTATAACACAACCGAGCAGAATCCCTGCCTTAGGATATCGCACAAGGGAAAAAACATTTTCTACTGCCATCATATCTGGGAATTCTTCTTCTATCAGAGTATTTAAATCAGAATATATTTGAAAAAGCCTGACAGAAATATTGTCTTTTTGATATGTCTTAATATATCCGCATTTTAATAAGGTAGATGAGTTGTTTGTGGCTTTAATTAAACCGAACCCTGTGCTTGCAAGGCCTGGGTCTAAACCGAGGATAATCATTCATGCTCACTTGCCGGCAGCGATTCTTTCCATTTCTTCTGTAGATATATCAAAATTTGCATAGACCTTCTGGACATCGTCAGAGTCTTCTAATGCCTCCATAAGTTTTAACATTGTCTCTGCATTTTTGCCCTCGAGTTTTACAGATGTTTGAGGTATCATGCTAATCTCAGACACTATATATTGCATTCCGTTAGCGTCAAATACCTTTTTTACATTTTCAAAGTTCGAAACATCTGTGAAAACTTCTATCACATTGTCGTCAGATGCAACATCTTCAGCACCTGCCTCAAGGGCAAGCTCTATTATTTTATCTTCATCTACAGTCTTCTTATCAAAAGAAATATATCCCTTTTTATTAAAAAGCCAGGACACACAACCTGCTTCGCCTAAATTTCCGTTCATTCGGGAGAGGATATGCCGTATTTCTGCTGTAGTTCTTTTTTTGTTATCTGTCATCACCTCTATAAGGATGGCTACACCGCCAGGCCCGTATCCTTCATAGGTGTATTCTTCGTAGCTTTCACCTTCTATTGCACCTATACCTTTCTTGATGGCCCTTTCTATGTTTTCTTTTGGCATATTCTCTGCCTTTGCCTGAGCAATGGCTAATCTCAACCTTGCATTAGATTCGGGATTCCCTCCGCCTAAGCGGGCTGCTGTTGTTATCTCTTTGATTAGTTTTGTAAATATCTTTCCCCTTTTTGCATCTAATGCACCTTTTTTATGTTTTATGGAACTCCATTTGCTATGTCCTGACATCGGACCCCCTGAAATATAAATGGTGGGCAGTATAGGATTCGAACCTACGACCTCTGGTATGTGAGACCAGCGCTCTAACCAACTGAGCTAACCGCCCAATTTTTATTTATTTTTATTATATCACAACAAAAAAGTCAATATCCGTATTTTTTATTGACAAATTTATTCAACTAAATTTAGTATAACCTGAAGCAAGGAGGTATTCCATGGATTTAAAAACCTGGCACAATGAAAAGATTTTATTAAAAACCGTTAAGGCCCTGGAGGATAACTTTTTTGTGGCAAAGATGTTTCAAGATAGGCATGGATTAATAGAGCATGTTTTGAAACATATAGAAGAGGGTATGAAGGTTGGCCTGGGAGGTTCTGTGACGATAAGAGGGCTTGGCCTTATAGAAAAAATTAAAGAAAAAGGGGACATACTTCTTCTTGACCACTGGAAACCTGACTTGACACCTCAAGAGATAACAGAGATAAGGACAAAGCAAATGACCTCAGACCTTTTTCTTACAAGCGCGAATGCAATAACAGAAAATGGTGAGATTGTAAACATAGACGGTATTGGAAATAGGGTCAATGCAATGACATACGGTCCAAAAAAGGTCATTATCATTGCAGGGATCAATAAGATCGTCCCTGATATAAACGCCGCAATAGATAGAATTAAAAGGATTGCAGCCCCCATGAATGCAAAGAGGCTTAATTTACCTCTGCCATGCGCAGAAACAGGGCACTGCCACGACTGTAAATCAGAAAAAAGGATATGCAGGATTTTATCCATATTAATGAAAAAACCAGGACAGACGGATATTCATGTTTATCTTACAAATGAAGAGTTGGGATATTAATCATTAGGAGGATGCATGAAAATAAATAGGGCTATAATCAGCGTATCAGACAAGACAGGTCTTTCTGACTTTGCTTATTTTCTTAAAAAATACAATGTGGAAATCATATCAACAGGAGGGACGAAAAAATATCTCGATTCAATAGGTATTGAAACAAAGAAAATAAGCAGTTATACAGGATTTCCTGAAATAATGGACGGAAGGGTCAAGACCCTTCATCCAAAGGTTCACGGTGGTATTTTGAATATAAGGGATAACAAAGAGCACCAAAAGGCCGTAGAAGAGCACGGTATAAAACACATTGATATGATTGTTGTGAATCTTTATCCTTTTAAAGAAGTCGTGAACAGAGGTTGCACATTTGAAGAGGCAATAGAAAATATAGATATAGGCGGACCATCAATGATAAGGGCCGGGGCAAAGAATTTTAAATACGTGACAGTTATTACTGACCCGAATGATTATAGTGAAGTTATGGAGGTTATGAAGGCAAACAATGGGGCTACTACAGAACATCTGAGATTTAAGCTTGCTAAAAAGGTTTTCCATCTAACATACGATTACGACAAAGCCATATTTGATTACCTTTCAGGGGTAACCCAGGTTAATGATTATTTTATAGATTGAGGTGTGGCATATGAATGTTCTCGTAATAGGAAGCGGAGGAAGAGAACACGCTATCGTTTGGAAGCTATCTCAATCAAAAGATATAAAGGATATATACTGCATTCCAGGAAATGGAGGGATTGAGGATTTAGCGGCATGTCGTGACATAAAAGTCAATAATTTTGAAGAATTAATTTCTTTTTCAAAGAAAAACAGGATAGAGCTTGTAGTCGTAGGGCCTGAAAATCCCCTTGCTGACGGTATTGTAGATGCCTTTACAGATGCAAAAATACCCATCTTTGGACCTACTAAAAAAGCGGCGCAGATAGAATCGAGTAAGATCTTTGCAAAAGAACTTATGAAAAAATATGGGGTTCCTACAGCAGGATTTAAAACATTTTTTAATTATGAAGAGGGAAAAGCATTTTTAAACCACATAAATCCACCCTATGTGATTAAAGCAGATGGTCTGTGTGCTGGTAAAGGTGCTTATGTGGTTCGCAACAATGACAATGGCCTCGAAATCTTAAAACAACTCATGATGGAACTCATTCACGGAGATGCTGGAAAAAGGATAATTATAGAAGATTTTTTACCTGGTATAGAGGCATCTTATCTATCCTTTACAGACGGTTTTACAACATTACCTATGATTCCATCCCAAGACCATAAGCCACTCCTTGATGATGACAGAGGACCCAATACAGGGGGTATGGGTGCGTATACACCAATACCCTTTGTTGATAACTCAATGGCAAGGTTTATAGATAAGGAAATAATGGATAAAACAATCCATGCCTTAGAAAAAGAAGGTGCTTTATACAAAGGTGTGTTGTATGCCGGTCTCATGCTTTTAGATAATAAACCCTATGTTATAGAATTTAATGCAAGGTTTGGGGACCCGGAAACACAACCTATTCTTTTTAAAATGAAAAGTGATATGCTTCCCATATTAAAGGCATGTATTGACGGTAACCTTAAAAACATCAAAGAAATAGAATGGAAAGAGGGGGTATCTGTCTGCGTTGTCCTTGCCTCGAGGGGATATCCTGACAAACCTGAAAAAGGTTATGTTATAAAAGGCCTTGAAGACCTCAAAGATAGAAAAGATGTGATGGTCTTTCACGCTGGCACAAGAAAGGAATCTGGCAAATATTACACCTCTGGAGGTAGGGTTTTAGGCGTAACGGTTATGGGAGACGATTATAAAGATGCCATAAAAAAGGCCTACGAAGCAGTAAGTTGTATAGAGTTTGAGGGCATGCAGTATAGAAAGGATATAGGGGCAAAGGCATTAAAATTAATTTATGGATAGAAACAAAAAATTAAATATTAAAAATTTGCAGGAGGTATGATGGGTAGAACATATAAAATCGCAACAATTCCAGGAGACGGGACAGGTCCTGAAGTACTTGCAGAAGGCATAAAAGTAATTGATGCAGTCTCAAAAAAATTCGGATTTACCCTTAATTACACAACATACGATTTGGGTGGTGAAAGATATCTAAAAACTGGTGAGGTGCTACCTGATTCAACGCTGGAAGAGCTAAAGACCTATGATGCTATTTATCTCGGTGCCATAGGCCACCCTGATGTAAAACCTGGTATTCTGGAAAAGGGTATATTGCTCAAGATAAGGTTTGAACTAGACCAGTATATAAATTTAAGACCTGTCAAGCTATACGAAGGCGTTGAAACACCCCTTAAAAATAAAGGACCAGAAGAAATAGATTTTGTAGTAATAAGGGAAAACACAGAAGGATTATATACAGGTGCAGGAGGATTCCTAAAAAAAGGCACAATCGATGAGGTTGCCATTCAGGAATCTATAAATACGAGGAAGGGTGTTGAAAGGTGTATCCGTTTTGCCTTTGAGTTTACAAGAAAAAGAAACAAACAGAAAAAACTTACCCTCTGTGCCAAGACAAATGTCCTAACCTATGCATCTGATTTGTGGGCAAGGACATTTTATGAGGTTGCAAAGGAATACCCAGATATAAAGACAGATTATGCCCATGTGGATGCTACGTGTATGTGGATGGTGAAAAACCCAGAATGGTTCGATGTGATCGTTACAGATAACCTTTTCGGCGATATTATCACAGACCTCGGGGCTATAATACAGGGTGGACTGGGAATAGCAGCAGGAGGTAATCTAAATCCAGAAGGTGTCTCCATGTTTGAACCTATGGGCGGTTCAGCCCCTAAGTATACAGGAAAAAATGTAATTAACCCCCTTGCAGCCATTATGGCAGGGGCAATGATGCTTGAGTTTATAGGTGAAAAAGATGCTGCCATAGAAATAGAGAATGCGGTTAAAAAGGCATTGAAAAAAGATATAAAATCCCTTGACGCAGGGAAAATGGGTATGGGCACAAAAGAGGTAGGGGATTTAATAGTAAGGTATATAGAAGAATAAAACGGTCTTTTTATTAAAATCAATAAGATATGGAATGGAGATCGTGAAATAACTATTCGATTTTGTAAAGCCTTCTGTATTGACTTTATTAAAATTGGATATTAAATTTTATTTAAAAAAATATAATTTCAATTTTTTACAAAGCAAAGACATTAAAATAAAAAGAGGTTGGAAAATGGCTGGAACAAAAAAAGGTAGGAACACTTTTGTAATTTTTTTAATCATGTTTTTATCTTATCTTCTTCTGTGTACCAGTGCTTTAGCAAACAACAAGAAGAAATTTGAAGGTTACGAACAGAGACCTGAAAGGTCCATCTCTATGGCACTTGAATATCCAGGGTTAGAGATTCCACAAGGTCAGACCGTCAACATGAACTTAATATTTCACAACGCAGGTAAAAAAACAGAGAGCCTTAAGGTCTGGGTATCTTCAAAACCAGAGGGCTGGCGGGTTCGCCTAAAAAGTGACCTCTATACTGTAACCGGTATAACAGTGCCATGGGGCGAGGATAAGACGATTACCTTTGAGGCAGAACCTGGAAAAAATGTCGCACCCGGTGACTATAATTTTGTCATTGAGGCAAAGACTGATGACGAACAGTTTAAGATGAAAGAGTCGCTTTTTATTAAGGTAAAAGAGCCTGATAAAGCCTCTAAAGGGATAAGGTTATCTGCATCATACCCTGTGCTTCAAGGACCTTCTGATTCTAAATTCGAATTTTCCATTGAAGCAGAAAGCAAACTCGATAGAGACGCAGTATTTAACCTCTCTGCCCAGGTGCCGGAAGGGTGGGAGGTGAATTTTAAACCTGCCTATGAGCAAAAGACAATCTCGAGTTTAAAGTTAAGGGCAAACCAGAGCCAGAATATATCTGTTGAACTAACACCTGTAAAGGACGCAAAGGCAGGTCGTTATCCCATTGTTATTCGGGCAAGCTCAGGCGAGGCAAAGGCAGAGATAATGCTCACATGCATACTCACAGGAACCTATGCCATCGATGCAGGGACTCCCACAGGTCTTCTAAGCGTTGATGTAAGACAGGGGAAAAAATCCATTGTTTCTATCTTTATCAAAAATACAGGCAGCGCACCCATACAAAATATAAAATTTTTGTCCTTCAAACCGGAAAACTAGAAGGTTGAGTTTAATCCAGATTCTATTCAGTCCCTTGAACCAAAAGAGGTTAAACAGGTAGAGGTTTCAATTATACCCTATGAAGAGGCCTTTGTAGGAGATTATTCTGTTGGAATAGGTATCCAATCAGAGAAGGTTTCCAAAAATCTCGAATTCAGGGTATCTGTTAAGGCATCGGCAGTGTGGGGCTGGATAGGTGTCGGTATAATAATAATTGTCATTGTAGGGCTTATGCTTCTTTTCCGCTGGATAGGACGCAGGTAATGGTTGTGGAAGAAAAAGCAATTATAGAAACAGAGAACTTAACAAAGGTTTACAAAGGCCAGGTTGCCGTTGACCACGTTACTTTTAAGGTATTTGAAGGCGAGGTATTTGGTTTTTTAGGTCCAAATGGCGCAGGCAAAACTACACTGATATTGATGCTTCTTGGACTTACAGAACCCACAGAAGGGATGGCAAGGGTTTTAGGGGTTGACCCTGTAAGGGAAGCGATCAAGGTTAAAGGCTTGATAGGCTATATGCCTGAAAATATGGGATTTTATAATGACCTCGACGCAATACAGATGCTTAAATTCATGGCAGATTTAAACGGACTACCAAGGCATATAGCAGATGAAAGAATAGAGAAGGCTCTATATACAGTGGGTCTTGAGAATGAAGCAAAAAAAAAGATAGGTGCATATTCAAGGGGAATGAGACAGAGGCTCGGCCTTGCTGAACTTATTGTCAAAGAACCAAAGGTTGCCTTTCTCGATGAACCGACCCTTGGCCTTGATCCCGATGCAACGAATAAGATGATTGAGCTCATAGAAAACCTCTCAAAGGAACAGAGGATGACCATAATCTTATGTTCCCATTTTTTAGAGATGGTGCAAAAATTATGTAGCAGAATGAGGATTATTATAAAGGGAAAAATGGTGGCCCAAGGGACAATGGAAACCCTTGCAAAGGAAAAATTCGGCGTAGATTCAGAAGAATATACCCTTGAAGAAATCTACATGAAGTATTTTCAGGAGGAGGCATGAGATGCACGGCCTTAAGGTAATATTCAAAAAAGAGCTTGCCGACCATTTCAGTAGCTACAGATTTCTCATACTCTTCTCCTTAATATGCATGGTAAGCCTTATCATTGCATATATGGTGAGCATGACCATAAAAAACGAGATGAAAGACATAGCAAAGCCCCAGTTTGTATTTCTCATGCTCTTTATATCCCAGGGAGGATTATTCTCTTTTGTGCAATTTGTTGCATTTTTTGGGCCTCTCATAGGGCTTATTATGGGCTTTGATTTGATAAACAGGGAAAGAAATGAAGGGACTTTAAGCAGAATCCTGGCGCAACCCATTTACCGTGATGCTGTAATAAACGGCAAATTCCTTGCAGGTGTTGTGACAATATCTATTATGATAGCCTCTATTGTCCTTGTAATAACAGGCCTCGGCCTGATATTGATGGGCGTTGTTCCAGGTATCGATGAGATATTGAGGATCCTTGTTTACATGATTATAAGTATCGTTTATATTTCTTTCTGGCTTGGGGTAGCAATACTTTTTTCCATAATATTTAGAAGCGTAACCACTTCTGCCTTAGCTGGTCTTGCTGTGTGGATATTCTTTTCCTTTTTTGTTTCTTTAGGCGCCAATATAGTTGCAAAGGCATTTGTGCCCGATGCAGGACCCGATAACCTCGAAGCCCTATTAAAACAGATTACTATACAAAGGGCCATATCTCTATCGTCGCCCATTATCCTTTATTCGGATGCAACGGCCACAATTGTTGATCCTACAAAAAAAACGACCCGTTCTTTTGTCTTTGTAGGGCCTTTTGAAAAGCTATCCAGTGAAAGATTTTCCGGTCCCTTATCATTACACCAGAGCCTTCTTATTGTTCTGCCCTATATAATCACGCTCATTGCGATCACTGCCATTTGTTTTGCCATTTCATATATAGTCTTTATGCGTCAGGAGATAAGATCGGCTTAAAATACATTTTGTTAAGTTATTGATTTAAAATTCTATTATAGACCTCTTTTTTGTCAATTCTTGCTCTATGACTTGCCTTTTTTCTTCAAGACCTTTTTTGCCCATGATTGCCTTTGTATAGATTTTACCGAGTTCTACGGCAGGCTGGTCAAAGGCATTTATTCCATAAAGAAAACCCATAAAGGCTATAACCATTTCATATAAAAAAATCAATGCACCTATATTGAAGGGGTTTATCTCATCTAATGTAATCGTAATGTTCGGTGTCTTTGCATCTGTGAGAGAACGCCTCGTGCCCAAAAATTCGGCACGGAATAACTCCTTCATATCTTTACCAGCAAGGTAGTCCAGTTCTTCTATGTAAGGAATACTTTCAGGTATATATTGACTTTCGTTTACACAATACAAAAAGGTAATAAATTTATCCTTTGGACCGTCTATATATAACTGCAATTGGGAATGCTGGTCTGTCACCCCTATGGACTTTAAAGGTGTAGGTCCCCTACCCTTTTTACCGAGACTTTCTGCCTCAAGCTGTCGAAACCAGTCTGCAAAGGCATTTAACCTTTCACAGTAAGGCATCACAACGTGTATCGGCTTTCCTTTATTATCCATAGCATAAAGAATGGATGCAATGATTACGGCAAGATTTTTTTTGTAATCTGCATTTTCTATGTGCTCTGACATACCCTTTGCACCACTTAATATCTCCTCTACGTCAATCCCCATAAACCATGCAGGAAACATGCCAACAGGTGTCAGCACAGAAAATCTGCCTCCTATCCCTTCTGGCACAGGCAAAGAAAGATAACCCTCTTTTTTTACTATTTCCCTTAACATCCCCTTATTTTTGTCAGTAATAATTACAATCCTTTTTTTATAATCCTTTCCATGAGTTAGGATGTCCTTAAAGACCATAAATTGGGACATAGTTTCTGGTGTCTCACCGGATTTGCTTATAGCAACCAAAAGTGTCTCTTCATTCTCCTTTTTGACGAGTTCTGCTACCCTTTTTATCCTGTGTAGGTCTATATTATCGAGGATGAAATACCTTGGTGCATTGCCCCTCTTATCACTTTCTATATTATGTAAGGGGTCTAAAAGGGCATGGAATATGGTTTCAGTCCCAAGGGAAGAACCGCCTATTCCCAGCAATATCAGGTTTTTTATATTTAAACCTTTAAGGTTTTCCCCGACTTTATATACATCGTTTAAATGGGAGCGAAGTAAACCAAAATCCATAAAAGGATACGGTGTGTTATATACGGTTTTCTTAAATTCCTTTATCTTTGCGGCAATATTCAAAAGTAACGCCCTGTCTATTCCTTCATCACCTATGGTTTTTGACAAAACATTTGTAATATCCAGCGTTATATGTTTCATTATCTCTCCTCAAATACCCCCATCCTTCTAAATTTTTCGTATCTCATGAGTCTTAATTCATCGCCGCTCTTATTTTCCAGATTTTTGAGACACTTAAGAAGAACTGGTTTTAGATTATTGAACGTCTCCTGCCAGTTTCTGTGAGCCCCACCAAAGGGTTCCTTTATGACCTCGTCGATTACCTTTAATAAATAAAGGTCATGGGCAGTGGGCTTTAATGCCTTAGCTGCAAGGGGTGCCTTTGAACCATCTCTCCAGAGTATGGCTGCACAACCCTCAGGTGATATAACAGAATAAGTAGCATTCTCAAGCATAAGTATGACATTTCCCACACCGATGGCAAGGACACCTCCACTACCCCCTTCTCCTATCACAACTGTTATAACAGGAACCGTTAAGGTAAACATGAATTCTATACTCGACGCAATTGCTTCTGCCTGACCCCTTTCCTCTGCGCCTATCCCTGGGAATGCACCTGGTGTATCAATAAATGTTATGATAGGTTTACCCCATCTGTTTGCTAAATCCATTATCCTTACTGCCTTTCTATATCCCTCTGGATGGGACATTCCAAAATTTCTGTAAGCCATTTCACGGACATCCTTTCCTTTCTGATGACCCACAACGGCTACACTTTTTCCTTCAAAGCTGGCGAAACCAGCCACTACTGCTGGGTCGTCTTTGAATTTTCTATCACCTTTAAACTCAACAAAATCTGTAAATAAATTTTCTATGTAATCAAGGGTATGTGGTCTATTTAGATGCCTTGATAACTGGGATCTCTGCCAGTTTGAAAGCTCTCCGTATATCTCCTTTTCTATCTTTGCGATTTTTCTCTTTATTGACTGCACCTCTTTGTTGTATCGTGGGTCATCGAGACTATAAAATTTTTTAATTTCGTTCAATCGTCTTTCATAAGGTTCAAGTCTTTTTTCAAAATCAAGATAGTATCTCATTCGCTCTTTCCCCTTTAATTTCATATATTTTTAATCCATTCTCAAAGTTCTTTGTTAAGATGTTTATCTTTTCCCTGTCTATCCTTATCTCTGGGATATTGGGTCTTTTTATATCACCGTTTAACTGAAGTTCAATTAAAACCTTTGTGTATCCCTTTATTGAAGTTAATATGTCTTTTAGCCTCTTCATCTCCTCCCTTTTAAATACCTTGCAATCTAACCTTAAAACCAAGATATTTTCCATCTTTTTTATTATTTCTTCAAGGAGCACGATCTTCTTTGTCCTTATCTTTGCCGATCCCTCCTCGACCTTTTCTATAGATCCGGTCAACACAATAGGTTTATCACCCTTTAAGACATCAATAGATTTAGCGTATATATCGGGAAAGACTATGGCCTCAATAATACCTTTTTTGTCTTCCACATTTACATAGGCCATCTTGTCACCCTTTTTTGTGGTTATCTCTTTGAAGCTATTTACAACCCCTACTATATCTACATCTTCGTGGATGTCCATCTCCTTTATACTCTGGGTGTCAAACATAGTTATGGTTTTAATGAATTTTTCAAAGGGTTCTAAAGGATGCTGGGTAAAGTAAAATCCGAAAGATTCCTTTTCTCCTGCAAGGATCTCACTGTATGAGAGCTCTTCCATATCAGGCACTTGGAAAAAATATCCATTTACATGGACATCTTCGTCCATATCAAAAAGGGTTGCCTGCGCTATATTTCTTTCGTTTCTTTTTATGCTTTTATCGAGCCTTTCTTTTATCAGATAGAGAACCTGAGAGCGTTTTAACCCCATACTGTCGAAACAACCTGCCTTTGCAAGACTTTCGAGCACCTTTTTATTCACCTTTCTTGAATCTACTGCCTCACAAAACTCCCCAAAAGACTTAAAGCCACCTATATCTTCTCTTACTGCAATAATATTATCAAGGGCCGCATCTCCCACATTTTTTATACCTGCAAGCCCGAATCTAATCTTATTATCTTCTATTTTAAAGTATTTATCGCTTTTATTTATATCTGGAGGCAAAATCTCTATCCCTGCTTCCCTGCACTCTGTAATATATTTTATTAATTTATCGGTGTTATTTACTTCTGTTGTTAGCATGGCTGTGAGATAATATATATAATAATTCGCCTTTAGATAGGCTGTCTGGTATGCAATCAATCCGTAGGCAGTGCTGTGGGATTTATTGAATCCATATTCACCGAATTGCCTTATGACATTAAATATCTTCTCAGCCATATCTTTATTTATGCCTTTTGACATGGCACCATTAACAAATTGTTCACTGTATTTTTCCAGTTCCTCTGGAATCTTCTTGGCCATAGCCTTTCTTAATGCATCGGCGTCTTTGATAGAAAATCCCGCAAGCACCTGGGCAATCTTCATTATCTGTTCCTGATATATTATGACTCCGTATGTCTCTTTCAAAATATCTTCAAGTAAAGGCAATTCGTATTTAATAAGGGAAGGATTATTCTTTCTCTTGATAAATTCTTCTATCATGCCGCTCTTTAGAGGACCAGGTCTGTATAAGGCAATAAGTGGCATTATATCTTCGAATTTAGAGGGTTTTAATTTCATCAGGAGGTCTTTCATACCCCTGCTTTCAAGCTGAAAAACACCGGATGTATCACCAGAGGAAAGTAACTCGTATGTCTTTTTGTCATCAAGGGGAATCTTATCCAATTCCACATGGATACCGTCTTTTTTCAGCATCTCAATAACATCGTTCATCAGGGTTAAGGTCTCAAGACTAAGAAAATCTATTTTTATGAGCCCTATTTTTTCTATGGTCTTCATAGGATACTGGGTGACTGTTTCACCCTTCTGACCCCTATATAAAGGAAGGTATTCTGTCAATTCCTTATTGGATATAACAATACCTGCAGCATGTGTGGAGGCATGCCTTGCAAGGCCTTCAAGGATAGATGCATAGTCAAGTAATTCTTTAACATTTCTATCACTTTCGTATATTTGCTTTAGTTGGGGTTCGCCTTCTATTGCATTTTTTATGCTCTTACTCATAAGGGGTATGAGTTTTGCTATTCTATCCACCTCAGCGAGGGGCATGCCCAGTGCCCTCCCCACATCCCTTACTGCAGCCCTTGACTGCATGGTTCCAAAGGTTATAATCTGCGCTACATTCTCCTTACCGTATTTTTCTGTTACGTATTGAATTACCTCATCCCTTCTTTTTTTACAGAAATCTACATCAATATCGGGCATGGTAACCCTTTCTGGATTTAAAAACCTCTCAAATAAAAGATTATACTTTATCGGGTCTATCTCTGTTATGCCAAGGCAATAGGCTATAAGGCTACCTGCAGCAGAACCCCTTCCAGGACCCACTGGGATCTGTCTTTCCTTTGCATGATTAATAAAATCGGCAACAATGAGAAAATATCCTGCAAAATTTGTATTTTTTATTACGTTTAGTTCATATTCTAACCTCTTTTCGTATTCCTTCAATGTTTCATCTGTAAAATTCTTATAAGAGGCCTTTATGGTTTCTAATTTTCTTTGAAAACCTTCTTTACATTTTTTTTCTAAGTATTCGTTTATATTGAGATTATCAGATGTTCTAAAATCAGGAAAATGGTATACCCCTGTTGTTATATCCACATTGCACATCTCGGCAATCTTTAAAGTATTTTTAAGTGCCTCTGGGTATTGAGAAAATGCATTAGCCATCTCGTCTATGGATTTAAAATAAAATTCATCGCTTTGAAAGCTCATCCTATCTTTATCAGAAAGCTTTTTTCCTGTCTGGATACACAGAAGCAACTCGTGGGCCCTTGCTTCTTCTTTCTTTAAATAATGACAGTCATTTGTGGCTACAATGGGTATCTTGTAATACCTTGATAGTTCTATAAGTTTTTCATTTACGATCCTTTGTTCTTCTAAGCCATTATCCTGAAGTTCAAAGAAAAGTCTATCTTCAAAAATAGAAAGGTAATCTTCAATACTTTCTTTTAATGCCTTCTCTGTGCCTTTGAGGATATTGTTAGGAATCTCACCCTTTATACAGGCTGTTAAGCAGATGAGGTCTTCGCTGTATCTTTTAAGGACCTCTTTGTCTATCCTGGGGACATAGTAAAAACCTTCGAGCTGGGCAATGCTTACGAGTTTTACGAGGTTTTTATAACCGTTATTGTTCATTGCAAGAAGTATTATATGATAGGCATTGTCCTCTCCCTTTGCCTTTTTGTCAAATCTCGATTTAGGGGCTATATATGCCTCGCAACCGATAATAGGTTTTATCCCTGCATCTTTAGCGCTGAAATAAAAATCTATTACACCGAACATGTTTCCATGGTCTGTAATACTGCATGCACCCATTCCGTATTTTTTTGCAAGTTCGAATAAGGGCTCGAACCTTATGGCACCGTCGAGTAAACTGAACTGTGTATGTAGGTGAAGATGGACGAACTCTTTCATCTTTTTTCCACTTACCTTATTCCCATTCGATTGTGCTTGGGGGCTTTGATGAGATGTCGTATACAACCCGATTTATACCAGGCACTTCATTTATTATCCTCCTCGATAATCTATCCAGCACATCGTAGGGTAATTTTAACCAGTCTGCAGTCATACCGTCTTCGCTTTCTACTACCCTCAAGGCAATTACATTTGCATATGTCCGTTCATCACCCATTACCCCAACTGTTTTTACAGGTATGAGTATTGCAAAGGATTGCCAGATGTTTTTAAACCTTTTGCTCTTTTCGATTTCTTCCCTGACGATGCTATCTGCCTCACGGAGGAGTTCAAGCCTCTCCTTTGTGACCTCGCCAATAATCCTTATGGCAAGTCCAGGACCTGGGAAAGGCTGTCTTTCTATAATATAATCCGGTAAACCCAATTCCCTGCCTACTATCCTTACCTCATCTTTAAAAAGTTCCCTCAAAGGTTCAATGAGCATTAACCTCATCCTCTTTGGGAGCCCACCCACATTATGGTGGCTCTTTATAGTTGCAGAAGGTCCTTTAAAGGATACGCTTTCTATCACATCAGGGTAAAGGGTGCCCTGGGCAAGAAATTTCACATTACCTATCTTCTTTGCCTCTTCTTCGAATACCTTTATAAAGAGCCTGCCTATTATTTTTCTCTTTCTTTCAGGGTCCTTTACACCTTTTAATGCCTTTAAAAATGTCTCTTCTGCATTTATGTAATGGAGCTTTATATGCAAATTTTCAAAGGCTCCTATAACCTCTTCCACCTCGTTTTTCCTTAAAACCCCATTATTTACAAAGATACAATGAAGGCGATCACCAATTGCCCTGTGCACTAAAGCAGATACGACAGATGAATCGACACCACCACTTAAGGCACAGATAACCTTACCATCCCCTGTCTGTCTTTTTATGCTTTCCACAGCAGCATCCACAAAAGACCTTGGAGAATATAGTCCCTTACATTTGCATATATTATATAAAAAATTTTTAAGGATGTGTTTTCCTTTAGGGGTATGATGCACCTCTGGATGGAACTGGACACCGTAGATATCTCTTTTTTTATCCTTTATAACAGCAAAGGGTGAGTTCTCAGTATGGGCAAGGGCTTTGAAATCTTGAGGCAGGCTGAATATCCTGTCTTGATGACTCATCCATACTACATCCCCGTTCTTTAAACCCTTAAGCAAACTGTCGTATTCATCTAAAAAGATATGGGATTTGCCGTATTCCCTTTTCGTAGACGTATCTATTTCACCTTTAAAAAGTTTGGTTATAAGCTGCAGACCATAACATATACCGAGAATTGGTATATTTAGTTCAAATATCTCCTTTCCAATAACAGGGGCATCTTCTTTTGTTAAGCTTTTAGGTCCTCCTGAAAAGACAATACCCTTTGGTTTTAACCCCTTAATCTTATCAATAGAAACATTATAGGGATATATCTCGCAGTATACCTTCAGTTCCCTTATTTTTCTTGCAATCAACTGGGTATACTGGGAACCAAAATCGAGTATTAAAACTATTTCTTTATGATAGTCCTGCATGTTATTCAATCCTGT
Organism: Deltaproteobacteria bacterium; assembly: GCA_029777945.1. Classification (GTDB taxonomy): domain Bacteria; phylum Desulfobacterota; class Syntrophorhabdia; order Syntrophorhabdales; family Syntrophorhabdaceae; genus JAKORG01. The sequence goes on from JAKORG010000007.1 coordinate 30,265, forward strand.
AATTAGGTGCCTCTTTTGTAATAATTACATCGTGGACATGGCTTTCCCTTAAGCCAGCAGATGTAATCCTTAAAAATTTTGTTTTTGTCTGGAGTTCTTTTATGTTTACACACCCAACATAACCCATACCTGCCCTTAATCCTCCAGCAAGTTGTTGCACCACAATTGAAAGGGAGCCTCTGTATGGCACCCTTCCTTCAATACCTTCAGGGACGAGTTTTGATTCTATTTCCGTTTCATCAACACAGTATCTGTCCCTTGATTTACCTTCTTTCATCACCTCTAAGGAGCCCATTCCTCTGTAGACTTTATAAGTTCTTCCCTGGTAGAGTATCGTCTCTCCTGGCGTCTCATCTGTACCTGCAAAAAGGTTTCCTATCATAACCGAATCAGCCCCAGCAGCAATTGCCTTTGTAATATCTCCGGAGAATTTAATGCCACCATCGGCAATAATGGGTATATCGTATTTTTTTGCAACCTTTGCCACCTCCATTATGGCAGTGATTTGGGGAACACCAACACCTGCTATTATTCTCGTTGTGCAAATTGAACCAGGACCAACCCCCACCTTTACTGCATCACACCCTGCCTTGATTAATGCCTCACATCCCTCTGCTGTTGCAATATTACCTGCTATAAGTTGCACATCCTTAAAATTTTTCTTTATGTCTATAATGGCATCTATCACGTTTTTAGAGTGGCCATGTGCCGTATCTATTACAATAACATCGCACCCTACCTTAAGTAAAGCATCTACCCTCTGGTCTCTATCGGGTCCTACCCCAACTGCTGCCCCTACCCTGAGTCTTCCCAGATGGTCCTTACAGGAATTGGGATATTTTCTCATCTTTTCAATATCTTTTATAGTGATTAGGCCTTTTAAATTAAATTTATCGTCCACAACGAGCAATTTTTCAATCTTGTGCTTATGGAGAATGCTTTTTGATTCTTCAAGGCTTATACCCTCTTTAACAGTTATGAGATTCTCCTTTGTCATAACATTTCCCACAGTTTCTTCGAGGTTTGTTTCAAACCTCAAATCCCTGTTTGTTATAATCCCTACGAGTTTTTTTCCTTTTGTCACTGGTATACCTGATATCCTGTATCTTGCCATCAGTTCTAAGGCATCCCTTATCTTCTGTTCAGGTCTTATTGTTATTGGATCTATTATCATGCCACTTTCTGATTTTTTTACCTTTTCAACCTCCTGGGCCTGATCTTCAATACTTAAATTCCTGTGGATGATACCCATACCACCTTCCTGGGCAAGACATATTGCTGTTTTAGATTCAGTAACCGTATCCATGGCAGCACTGATAATGGGTATGTTCAGCTTAATCTGTTTTGTTAAATAGGTAGATATATCAACATCTTTGGGCATTACCTTGCTTAATGCAGGCACCAATAAAACATCATCAAAGGTAAGACCTTCTTTTATCTCATCCTGAGTCATAAAAACTCCTTCAATATTTTATTTCTTATAGCCAACAGGTATAAGAAGTAAGGGTTCATGGGTTTCTTTGACGCCGAGCACAGATTTTACATCGCTGTCATTGAATGCGCCGACTATACCGCAGGCAAGTCCTCTATTAAAAGCTGCAAGAGATATATTTTGAGAAACATTACCTACTTCCATATGGGCATATCTAATACCCCTTTCCCTGTATTTAAAGGTAATTCTACTATATTCACATGTAATGATTATCATGCAAGGTGCATAAGCCATCCACATCTGGGATAATGCTGCCTTTGCAATGTTTACCCTTATATCCTGATTTTTGATAAGGATTAATTCATGTCTATAAGGCTCATATGCATACAGACCCTTTTGTGTCTTTTCTCCCTTTTTAACCTCTAAATCACCGCAGGCTACATAAATATTTAATGGATATAGGGCACCTGCAGATGGAACAGTCCTGCCACCGTCTTTTTTGAAACCATATGCTGCCCATAGAACATAAGAGAGGTCTTCTATACTGATGGCCTTGTCCTTAAAATCCCTTACCGTATACCTTTTGTTGATAAGGTCTTTGAAATATATAGTTTTATCATCTAAAGGTTCATACAATTTTATATTTTCCATAGCTTGACCGTTGTTATTAAAAAAACAGAAGAAAAAAAATATGGCGCACAAAAGACTTGCCATTTTTTATGAGATTAGTATAATGCATAGGATTGAAATAATCAAAGAGTTTTTACAGTGGAAGGATATATTATAGAAATTTCAAATCTTTACACGAGTTTTTTTATCGACACCCAGGTGATCCCTGTAATAAACGATTTAAATCTTCGTATTAAAAAGGGAAAGGTTTTAGGTTTAATAGGAGAGAGTGGTTCAGGTAAGACCATGACAGCCCTATCTATATTAAGACTTGTCCCTTCTCCAGGCAAAATAATAAGTGGAAGGGTCTGTTTTGAAGGAAAAGACCTTTTGTCTTTAACAAATAGAGAAATGGAAAGTATCAGGGGAAACAGGATAGGTATGATCTTTCAGGAGCCCATGACAGCATTAAACCCTGTGATTCGCGTAGGTGAGCAGATAAGCGAAACACTAATAACCCATAAAGGTCTATCCAAAAAAGAGGTAAGGGAAATCTCTTTAGAGCTTTTAAAAAAGGTAGGCTTCGAAGACCCAGGAAAAAGATACATCCAATATCCCCATCAGTTAAGCGGTGGCCAAAGGCAAAGGGTGCTCATTGCCATAGCCATATCCTGTAATCCTTCTCTACTTATTGCCGATGAACCTACAACAGCCCTTGATGTGGCAACAGAGGCACAAATCCTATCCCTCTTAAAGGAACTCATAGAAACACAAAATATGTCCATGCTTTTTATAACCCACAACCTCAACATCATGAAGAGATTCGGTGACCACATAGGTATAATGTATGCAGGTAGACTCCTTGAAATGGCACCAGTTGTAGATTTTTTTAACGAACCACTCCATCCATACAGCAAGGGCCTTATTGATTCTATCTTCACATTAAGACCTAATGAAAAAAGGCTTAAGGTTATTCCAGGATTTGTTCCAAGGCTATCCGAATTGCCAGAAGGGTGTAAGTTTCATCCTCGCTGCAACTATGCTATGGATATATGTAAAAAAGATGAACCTCCTATGCAAGATTTAGGTAATGAAAGATGGATACGCTGTTATCTGTTTTAGAATTAAAAAAAACCTATGAGGTGAAAAAATCTATTTTTTCCTCAAAAAAAGATATTATAAGGGCCGTTGACTCTATATCCCTTGAACTTCAAAGGGGGTCTACGCTGGGTATTGTAGGAGAAAGTGGTTCTGGAAAAAGCACACTGGCAAGATGCATTCTTTTTCTTGAAAGACCTGATGGTGGAAAGGTCTTTTTTGAAAATAAAGACTTAATGACACTGAAAAAAAATGAAATGAGAACACTGAGAAAAGATATGCAGATAATTTTTCAGGATCCCTATTCATCACTGAATCCGAGAAAAAGGGTATTAGAAACTATTGGTGAACCCCTTCTGTTTCACGGTTATTCAAAAAAGGATGACCTTATTTCAAAGGTGAAGGATATATTAAAAGATATTGGCCTCAATGAAGACTTCTTGAATAAATATCCCCATGAAATGAGTGGTGGTCAGAGACAGCGTGTTGCCATAGGAAGGGCAATTGCCACAAATCCAAAATTGATTGTAGCAGATGAGCCCGTATCGTCACTGGATGTGTCCATTCAGGCACAGATTGTGAATCTCTTTCTCGATATAAAAGAAAAAAGAAAAATATCCATAATTTTTGTCTCCCATGATCTTAATATCGTAAGATTTATTTCCGATGAGATAATCGTTATCTATAAAGGAAAGGTCGTCGAATCTGGGAAAACAGAAGAGGTATTCTATAATCCACTACATCCTTACACAAAGATGCTCATCGAATCTGTAAAGGCTGATTTTATAAAAAAAGAGCCAATCCTAAATGATAATCAGCACGAAGGCTGTGCTTATTATCCCAGATGCAATATAAAAAGAGAAATATGCAAAAAAGGATCCCCTTCCCTTACAGGGGACAAAATACATAAAGTCGCCTGCTTTGTCTTTAACCAACCATTTTAAGCGGTTCTCTTTTTTAATACAAGGGCACCTACTGCATCTAATAAAGATACAGCTGCAGAAAGCAAAAAGGCGTATGTAAATGTCCCTGTTGTATCTTTTAGCCATCCACCAATTACAGGACCTAAAGCCTGCCCAATACCGAAAAAGAGGGTAATAAATCCAAGCCCTGCCGGTGCGAGTCTGCCTCCCACTGCATCTCCTGATGCTGCTGCCATTATAGTAGGGATTGAAAATGCGGCAATACCAAAGGTTATGGCAGACAAATAAAAACCTATAGGTTCTTTCCAGAATGCAAATATTGCGTAAGATATGGCAAGGTTTAAATATGCCAGCATGGAACCGTATTTTCTGCCCAGCTTATCAGATATCCAGCCGTATACAACCCCACAAAAGATGCTAAAGACCCCCAGTATGGAAAATATCCCCCCTGCCTCTATAGGCTTTATGCCTATTTCTTTTGTAAGATATGCTACAAAAAAGGTAAGATAGATTATATAAGAAAAACCATACATGAAATATACGCACCCGAGTTTCCATATTTCAGGTTCCACAACCACATCTTTAAACGCAGAAAACAGTGTAACCTTTGCACCTGTCTTTTGTGGCTCTTCGCCACCATACATGGTAGTGCCTTTTTCCTTTGGATTGTCCCTCAAAAATCCATAACACACAAAGGCGCATACAAAAACAATAATACCCATTAAGAACCATGCATATCTCCAGCCCTCTTTATCAAAGGCAGAGATAACGGGAGGTAATATTATACCAGATAGAAACAAACCGAAACCAATTCCAGCAGATACAATACCTGTTGCAAGACCTCTCTTTTTCATGACAAACCACGCTGCAGGAAGCGCCATTATAGGAATATAACTCCCACCATTTCCAAGCCCTGAGATTAGCCTCATAAAGAAGGCAAATATGAAGGATTGAGAAAAACCTGTGAGAAACAAACTGATTCCTAATACAAGAAGCGATACAAAAACGACTCTTCTGACACCGAATCGGGCTGCCAGAAATCCACCTATGATGGCAAGGGAAAGATAACCTATAAAATTACCCGTGGCAATAGAACCAAGCTGGGTATAGGTGAGAGAAAGTCCATCCTTCATGGAAGGAAGTATTACAGAATATGACATCCTTCCAAAACCGTGGGCAAGAACGGTTACCAGTGTCCCTGTAAAGGCTATAACCCAAGCATAGTGAATCATAAAAAAACCCCCACTGTTTTTTTTAACCATAACATTGTGAAAAATACTTGTCAACAGATGGGGGGTGTTTTTTTTATTCTATTTTTTTAAATATTATATTGTCTTTTTTATCAATATCTATGAGGATTTTGTCCCCTTCTTTAACCTCGCCTTTTAGCATCATAAGGGCAAGGCTATCCTGGAGTTTTTTCTGTATTAGCCTCTTTAAAGGCCTTGCACCATATACAGGATCATAGCCTTCTTTTGCTATATAATCCTTTAATGCATCTGAGTATGTAAGCTTAACACCTCTTTCTTCTGCCCTCTTAGTAAGATATGCAAGTTGCAGTTTTATTATCTCCTTTATATTTTCCACAGAGAGAGACCTGAATATGATAATCTCGTCTATTCTATTTATGAACTCTGGCTTAAAGTGCATCTTTACGGCATCCAAAACCCTCTTTTTGAGTTCCTCGTATTCGTTACTACCTAAATCAGTAATCCACTGACTACCAATGTTGGAGGTCATTATAATGACCGTATTTTTAAAGTCAACGGTTCTTCTCTGGCCGTCTGTTAGCCTTCCATCATCGAGCACCTGTAGAAGCACATTAAAAACCTCAGGGTGTGCCTTCTCTACCTCGTCGAGAAGCACTATGGAATAAGGTCTTCTCCTTACAGCCTCTGTTAGATAACCTCCTTCTTCATATCCCACATAACCAGGTGGTGCGCCTATAAGCCTTGATACAGAGTGCTTTTCCATGAACTCACTCATGTCAATACGGACAATTGCCTGTTCATCATCAAAGAGAAACTCTGCAAGGGCTTTGGCAAGCTCAGTTTTACCCACACCTGTGGGTCCAAGAAAGAGAAAAGAACCCAGTGGTCTATTAGGGTCCTGCAATCCTGCCCGTGCCCTTCTAATGGTATTTGAAACTGCTGATACTGCCTCATCCTGACCTATTACCCTTCTGTGTAACCTCTCTTCCATATGAACGAGCTTTTCTGTTTCACCTTCCAGCATCTTTGACACTGGAATGCCAGTCCATTTTGATACAACCTTTGCAATATCCTCTTCATCAACCTCTTCTCTTAACATTTTCCTTGTCTTTTGCAGTTCTATTAGGGCCTTATTGCTATCTGCCAGTTCCCTCTCAAGATTCGTTATTTTTCCGTATCTTATTTCTGCAACGCGACCTAAATCGCCTATTCTTTCCGCCTCTTCTGCTTCTGTCTTTGCCCTGTCTATCTCTTCTTTAATTTTACTTATCTTCGTTATAAGCTGTTTTTCCTTTTCCCAATGGGCACGCTTTTCAGCTACCTCTGACTTGAGACTGTTTAATTCTCCCTCGAGCCTTTTCATCCTCTCCTTTGAAGCCTCATCCTTTTCTTTCTTTAGTGCCTCAATTTCTATCTGTATCTGAATTATCTTTCTTTCAATCTCATCAATCTCTGTTGGCACGCTGTCTATCTCCATTCTAAGTTTTGATGCCGCTTCGTCTACGAGGTCTATGGCCTTGTCAGGCAAAAATCTATCTGTAATATATCTATGGGAAAGGGTTGCCGCTGCAATAAGTGCCGAATCTTTAATTCGAACACCGTGATGGAGTTCATATCTCTCTTTTAATCCCCTTAATATGGCAATTGTTTCTTCCACTGAGGGTTCACCTACATAAACAGGTTGAAACCTCCTCTCAAGGGCCGCGTCTTTCTCCACATACTTTCTGTATTCATCAAGGGTGGTTGCACCAATACATCTTAACTCACCCCTTGCCAGAGCAGGCTTTAACATGTTGGAAGCATCTATTGCACCCTGTGCGCTGCCTGCACCAACAATTGTGTGGAGTTCATCTATAAAGAGTATTATATTCCCTGAAGACTCATTAATCTCTTTTAAGACTGCCTTTAGTCTATCCTCGAATTCGCCTCTGTATTTGGCACCTGCAAGCATTGCCCCTAAGTCAAGGGCAAGGACTCTTTTGTTTTTTAATGTCTCTGGCACATCACCGTTTACAATCCTCTGGGCAAGTCCCTCAACTATTGCTGTTTTGCCAACCCCTGGTTCTCCTATGATTACAGGGTTATTTTTGGTTCTTCTCGACAACACTTGCATCACGCGCCTTACCTCTTCATCTCTGCCTATGACAGGGTCGAGCTTACCTTTTCTTGCCTCTTCTGTCAAATCACGACAGTATCTCTGCAATGCCTGATATTTCTCTTCAGGCGCCTGGTCTGTAACCCTTTGAGAACCCCTTATATCCTTTAAGACAGTATAAATACTTTCCCTTGTTATCCCGTTTCTGTTTAAAATAAGATAAGCTCCGCCTTCTTTTGTCTCACATATACCTATAAGTAGATGTTCGGTGCTTACATACTCGTCCTTTAATCTCTCTGCCTCTTTGAAGGCAAGGTCAATGGCATTTTTAAGCCCATGAGATATATAAACCTGGATATGACCTTCAATGGTAGGTATCTTTTTAAGCTCCTTCTCAACGGCAGATAAAATAACACCTTGATTTACCCCGAGCTTATCCAGTAGGGGCTTTATGATGCCGTCCTTCTGGGTAATAAGGGCAAATAGCAAATGTTCGTTTTCTATCATCTGATGGTGCATAGATTCGGCCTTTTTCTGGGCCTCTGCAATTGCCTCCTGTGCCTTGATGGTTAATTTATCCCAATTCATAGTCTAACTCCTTTTTTTCTTATTTTTTTATTTATCAGCCATTATTTTTTAATCCAATTTATAAGAAAATGGATTTAAATGGCTATGTTTATTGCTGTTTCTAATATAATCACGAATTGAATAATTTCAACAACAGATAAAAGAAAAATTTCTTACGCATTTAAAAGATTCAAAACCTTTAGGATTTTAATCGTTGTGTCCTTTTCGTATAGGAAATGGGCTGAACTGATTGTTATTAAAAGATAAAGCTGTTGACAAATCGATATGCATCATAATATATTTCGGCAAAAAGGTATTTACCGTGAAGGATAAAACAAAAGTGAATAAAGATACCAAACATTATTCAATATGGTTTATGTTAGTCCTGTCTATTTTTATCACATCCCTTATAACATCCAATATAATATCTGTAAAGCTCATACATATTTTCGGTATAATACTTCCGGCTGGTATCATAATATTCCCTGTAAGCTACATAATAGGTGACATACTCACAGAGGTCTACGGCTATTCACGCTCAAGAAAGGTCATATGGCTTGGATTTTTATGCAATTTAATAACAGTAATTTTTATTTGGCTTGCAGGCATTATAAAACCTGCCCAACTCTGGGATGGTCAAGATGCATACGAAAAGATCCTGGGATTTACGCCCAGATTGCTTTTTGCATCCTTTATCGCCTATCTGGCAGGTGAATTTTCAAATGCCTTTGTTCTTGCCAAGATGAAAATTTTAACAAAGGGAAGGTGGCTCTGGAGCCGAACCATAGGTTCAACCATTGTAGGACAGGGGATTGATTCTCTCTTGTTTATAACAATTGTCTTTGTGGGCACAGTGCCCTTTGAAAACCTTTTAATAATCATTGTTTATCAATGGCTTTTTAAAACTCTATACGAGATAATCATAACACCCTTTACGTATATAGTGGTAAACTTCTTAAAGCACAAAGAAGGTGTTGATGTCTTTGACTACGAAACATCCTTTAACCCCATTAAATTCACAGATTAGCATAAAAATTTTATTGAAAAGGATGAAAAAACATATAAACTTACTCTTATAAAAATGGATAAACTCATAGCCATAATTGAAGATGAGCCGGATATTATAGAGCTTGTCTCCATTAACCTTAAAAAGGCAAGCTTCCAGGTAGAAGGATTTGAAAGTGCCGAGTCTTTTTTAAGAACTTTAAAAAAAAGACAGCCTGACCTTATAATACTCGATTTAATGCTCCCGGATATGGACGGCTATGAGGTATGCAAGGCATTAAAAAGCCAGAAAAGATATGCCTCTATACCAATTATTATGCTTACTGCAAGGGCAGAGGAAACAGAAAAAATACTTGGCCTTGAACTCGGTGCAGACGACTATGTAACAAAACCCTTTTCTCCAAAGGAGCTTGTGGCAAGGGTAAAGGCAGTGCTTAGAAGACATAGCCCAAAAACAGATGAAAGTATCCAATTGAACATAGGTGAAAAAATCTTTATAGATACAGAAAAACTGGAGGTTACAGTAAATAATAAAAAGATAGATTTGACACCAACGGAGTTTAAAATACTTAATCTCCTTGCCTCGAAAAAAGGGATTGTGTTTTCAAGAGAGGCTATCCTTGAACATCTATGGGGTAATGAAAAGATAGTTATCGATAGAACAATAGATGTGCATATAAAACATTTAAGAGAAAAACTCGGTGATGAAGCAAGGTTTATAAAAAATATAAGGGGCATGGGTTATAAGATAGAAGAATGAGGATAAATATCTTTTCAAAAATAATGGGCGCATTCATTGTTATTATATTGCTTTTAGGACTATCCCTACCGGTTATCGCATTTAAGACCATAAAAAGACATTATATCTCAACATTCACAGAAAATTTAAAAAATATTACCCTCTTAATAAGACCTGAAATAACAAATTTCTTTAAAAATAAAAAAATCAACGAAATAGATGGATTTATCAAATCACTTAAACACAGTGTAAATGCACGCATCACAGTCATAGATAAAGAAGGGACGATTTTAGCAGATTCTGAAAGAGACCCAAAAAATATGGAAAATCATAAAATGAGACCGGAATTTATAGATGCAATTTCTGGTAGGATAGGCACTTCCATTCGTTTCAGCGTAACCGTTGAAGAAAAGATGCTCTACGTTGCTGTTCCTATTGTCTTAGATTCTAAAATTTTAGGTGTGTTAAGGGTAAGCACATATTTAAAAGATATAGAATCCCTCCTTAATGAGCTAAGAATAAAGATTTTATTCCTTACGTTTATTTTAACCATTATCGCATTTATTATAACTTTTTTTATCTCAAGGGGCATATCAAAACCTTTAAAAGAACTCGTTTTTGCTGCAAAGAAGATTTCTACAGGCAATTTTAATGTGCAGGTTTTTTTAAAAACAGATGACGAATTAAAAGACCTTGCAGAAACATTCAACGATATGGTCGCAAAAATGCAAAAACTCTTTTTAAATCTGGCAAATCAAAAAGAGGAATTTAATACGATTATCTCCTCTATAGAAGAACCCCTTACTGTAGTAAGAAAAGACGGGACAATAAAATTATGTAATGAAAGCTTTAAAAAGATTGTAGATACAAAAGAAACAAAGGGTGGTCATTTTTGGGAATACATAAGGTCCCCTGAACTCGATGATCTAATAAAAAAGGTAAAGGCAGAAAAAAGGCACAAAATAGCAGAGTTAAGATTAAGGGACAGGCACTACATAGGAAGTTTTACCTTTTTAAGCCAGACAGAAGAGATAATACTAATTCTATACGATATAACAAAGTTCAAACAGCTCGAAACAATCAAAAAAGAGTTTATAGCCAATATATCCCATGAATTAAGAACACCCCTTACTGCCATAAAGGGCTTTATAGAAACCCTCGAAGAAGAAGAACAAATCCATAACATCAAATATCTTGAAGCCATAAAAAGACACACAAATAGGCTGATGAATATTGTAAACGACCTGTTGTCGCTAAGCGAGTTGGAAAAAGACGGCATCAAACTTGAATTAGAAGAGGTAAGGCTTGACACCTTAACAGAAAATATAGTCAAGATATTCGAACAGAAACTAAAAGAAAAAGGATTAAATTTAATCCTCGATATGCAGAAAGACACAAAGCCCGTCATTGCAGACCCTTTCAAGCTTGAACAGATGCTAATCAATCTTATAGATAATGCTATAAAATATACTGAAAAAGGAACAGTAAAGGTATCTCTGATACAGGATGAAAAAAACACTGTAATTGCCATAGAAGATACAGGAATAGGTATTCCTGAAAATTCCATACACCGTATTTTCGAAAGATTTTACACTGTTGATAAATCCCGCTCAAAAAAATTGGGTGGCACAGGTCTTGGACTGTCAATAGTTAAACATATTGTTCTTCTTCACAAAGGAACCATTGATGTCCAAAGTGTTTTTGGAAAAGGGACAAAATTTACAGTCACGATACCCAATAATTCTAAAAATTAACAGAAAATTAACAGAAAATTTATTTTATCGTAACAATTGAGGTTTAGAATACACTAACCTAAAAATATTAAACTTAGGAGGTTAATGTATGCTTAACTGGTTTAAAAGATTTGTTTTTTTTGTGTGTATCATGACAATTATTAGTTTATTTGGTTTTAATGCGTATGCTGCCGAAGGGGAACTCATAGGTGCAGGTGCAACATTTCCACAGCCCCTTTATTCAAAGATGTTCGATATATACTTCCAGCAAAATAAGATAAAAATAAATTATCAGGGTATAGGTTCAGGAGGCGGGATAAATCAACTTATTAAAAAGACCGTCGACTTTGGTGGCACTGATGCGTTTATGACCGAGAAGGAACTTAGTGAGGCAGGCAGTCCTGTCTTACATATACCCACATGTCTCGGCGCAGTCGTTGTGACCTACAATTTACCCGGTAATCCTAAATTAAAGCTGACCCCTGACGTCATATCAGATATATTTCTCGGAAAGATCAAAAAATGGAATGATCCAAAAATTCAGGAGATAAATAAAGATGTAAAACTACCTGACCTTGGAATCACTGTTGTAAGAAGGGCAGACGGTAGTGGAACAACATATATATTCAGTGAATACCTAAGCAAAGTCAGTAAAGAATGGAAAGAAAAGATGGGAACAGGAAAATCATTAAGCTGGCCTGAAGGCTTTATAGGTCAAAAAGGAAACCCAGGTGTTTCTGGATATATTAGACAGACCCAGGGTGCAATTGGGTATGTGGAATTGCTCTATGCACTTCAGAATAATATGCCATTTGCAAGTATAAAAAATAAGTCAGGTAATTTTATTGAACCCACACCTAAAACAGTAAGTAATGCTGCCAAAGTTAAGATCCCTGCAGATACCAATGTATCACTAACAGATACAGATGCAAAGGATGGTTACCCAATAAGTAGTTTCACATGGCTTATTTTCTACAAAGAGCAAAATTATGGTGGTAGAACAAAGCAAAGGGCAGAATCCCTTGCTAAACTGCTTCTGTGGATTGTCAAAGAAGGTCAAAATTATGTGGAACCACTTCAATATTCACCCCTTCCAAAAGAGGCATCTGACATTGCACAGAAGATCGTAAAGAGCATGACATATAACGGAAAACCAATACTCAATTAATGGTAATGAAATCAGAAAAAGACACATCTGAAAAAAGGTTTAAAAATATTATTTTAGTATCGGGGCTATCAGTTATTATCCTTCTTATAGCTATTTTTCTTACCCTTTTGATAGCCTCGATACCTGCTATAAAAACATTTGGGCTCGGTTTTTTTATAAGCAAACACTGGGACCCCTCCCTTGAAAAATTTGGTGCCCTACCCTTTCTATATGGAACATTGATAACATCTTTCCTCGCCCTTATCATCTCTATACCTTTTTCTATTGCCATATCTATCTTTCTCGGTGAGTATTTTAAGGACGGTTTGCTTTCGACATTTTTGAGGAGTTCAACTGAGGTATTAGCAGGCATACCATCTGTGATTTATGGTTTATGGGGACTTTTTTTACTTATGCCTATAACAAGGTATATACAGACACTTTTAGGAACAACACCATATGGCGTTGGCATATTTACCGCGTCTTTAATACTTTCTATAATGATTATACCTTTCTCTGCCTCTATTGGAAGAGAAGTTGTATCCTTAATTCCTGCTGATTTGAAAGAGGCTGCATATTCCCTTGGAGCAACAAGATTTGAGGTAATAAAAAATGTAATAATACCTTATGCGAGATCAGGTATAATAGCAGGAATACTCCTTGCCTTTGGAAGGGCAATTGGTGAAACAATGGCAGTTACCATGCTTATAGGAAACAGTAATTTTTTACCGAAAAGCATATTCAGCCCGGCAAATACAATGGCAAGTGTCATAGCCAATGAGTTTGCTGAATCAACAGGAATTGCTGCTTCTTCACTGGTATATATAGGGCTTGTGCTTTTTCTTGTCACAACACTTGTAAATATAGCAGGAACTTATGTTATAAAAAAGATTAGCCTTGAGGCCTCAAAGGAGGTAACATAGTGGATACGGCACAAGATATTGAAAATGATAAGATAATACCTTTTCCATCGCCTGTTATGATTCAAGAAGATAAAACCATAGATAATAAAACACACTTAAAATTAAGGATTATAAAGGATAGGCTGTTTAAATACATTGTAATAGTGTTTTCCCTCTTAAGTTTTCTACCCCTTCTTCTTATCCTCTTTCATATCACAAAAAATGGTATATCCGTTATCAACTGGAGCTTTTTAACTGAATTGCCAAAACCAATAGGTGAAATTGGAGGTGGTATATATAATTCTATCATTGGTTCTTTGATGCTTATATTACTTTCAAGTATAATATCCATACCATTAGGTATATCAGCAGGTATATATTTAGCAGAAGCAAATAAAGGTAGGCTTTCAAACATTATAAATCTCTGTATAGTTGTTCTACAGGGCACACCTTCCATTGTTATTGGTATAATTACATATCTTTGGGTTGTTGCCCCGCTTGGTGGTTTTTCTGCCTTATCAGGTGGCATTGCATTAAGTATTATGATGTTACCTGTAATTATTAAGTCAACTGAGGAGACATTGAAGCTTATCCCTTATCATTTAAAAGAGGCATCCCTTGCCCTTGGAGTTCCTTATTATAAAACAATTCTCAAGGTTATTCTGCCTACAGGCATAAGTGGTATTATGACAGGTATACTATTGAGCGTAGCGAGAATAACAGGTGAAACGGCACCGCTTCTTTTTACTGCATTTGGAAATCAATTTTTAAATTACAATATCTTTAAGCCCATTGATTCCCTTCCATATCGGATATTTTACTATGCCATGAGCCCTTATCCTGAATGGCATGGGTTTGCCTGGGGTGCATCATTTATACTCGTTGTTATAGTGCTTGCCTTTAATCTTATTGCAAGAGGTGTGTCGGCTAAATGGAAAGTTCAGTTCTAAGGATAGAAAGTTTTTCTGCCTTTTTTGGCGAAAATCAGGTATTGAAAAACATAAACATCAATATTACACCCAACAAAATAACTGCCCTTATGGGTCCGTCTGGATGCGGAAAGACAACACTCATTAGATGCATTAACAGAATGCATGAACTAATCCCGCATGCAAGGGTTTCTGGTCATATATATTTAAAAAATAAAGATATATATGAAATGGAACCCATTGCACTACGAAGAAAAATAGGTATGGTATTTCAAAAGCCCAATCCTTTTCCCATGATGAGCATATACGATAATGTCATCGCAGGTTATAAATTAAACGGCATTAAACTAAAAAAAGAAGAAGCGGACCATATAGTAGAGCGTTCATTAAGGGATGCTGCTCTCTGGAATGAGGTAAAAGACAGTCTTCATAGAAAAGGCACATTTTTATCAGGTGGCCAGCAACAGAGGCTATGTATTGCCCGTGCCCTTGCCATGAACCCTGAAATATTACTTCTTGATGAGCCAACTTCTGCCCTTGACCCAAAATCAACAGCACACATTGAGGAACTTGTTGTGGAATTAAAACAGAATGTTACCATGCTCCTTGTAACGCACAATATTGCCCAGGCAGCAAGGGTATCTGATTTTACTGCCTTTATATATCTTGGCGAGCTTATAGAATTTGGTCCAACAGAAAAGATGTTTACTGTTCCAAAGGATAAAAGGACAGAAGAATATCTCACAGGAAAATTCGGATAACCTTTAGAAATTTTATATTTGACAGCCAAACTTCAAGGAGTATAAAATTGTTCTACCTCCATGGCAAAAAGAAAAAAAACAAGGGAAATCTTTATAGGCAATGTCCCCATTGGCGGTGGTAAACCTGTAGTTGTTCAGTCTATGCTCAAAACAAATCCTGAAAATCTCGATGAAGCATTAAAACAATCACTTGAACTTAAGAGGGCTGGATGTGAACTCATAAGGATTGCATTGCCTTATGAGGATACATATAAGGTTATTCCCTTTTAAAAAAAGAAATAGATGTCCCTTTAATCGGGGATATACATTTCAACCATAAAATAGCGATTAAGGCAATGGAATCAGGGATAGATGCCATAAGGATAAACCCCGGCACAATAAATAATGTCCGTAAAGTAAAAGAGATTATAAATGTAGCAATACAAACAAACACACCTATAAGGGTGGGAATAAATGTCGGTTCCCTTGAAAAGAGAATACTTAAAAAATATACCCAGCCTAATGCAGATGCCATGGTAGAAAGCGCCCTTTACTACATAAAGATGATTGAAGATATGGGCTGGCAACAATTAAAGGTTTCATTAAAGGCCTCAGATGTGTTACAGACCATAGAGGCTTACGAAAAATTTTCAAAAAAATCAGACTACCCCCTCCATATTGGTATAACTGAGGCAGGTCCTATATTTTCAGGGGCCATTAAATCAGCAATAGGTATAGGAATATTACTCTATAAAGGTATAGGTGACACTATAAGGGTATCTCTAACAGGCAACCCCGTTTATGAAGTAATTGCAGCGTATCATATACTTCGTAATCTCGGCATAAGAAAAAGGGGTATAAACATTATTTCCTGCCCTACATGTGGCAGATGCAAAACAAGAATTACAGACATAGTCGATGTATTCGAAAGGGAGGTTTCCTACTTTGATAAAAATCTCAATGTTGCCATAATGGGATGTGAGGTAAACGGACCAGGAGAGGCAAAAGAGGCAGATATTGGCATTGCCTTTGGTAATAATAAGGCAACACTTTTTGCAAAGGGAAAGGTTATAAAGACAGGCATACCAAAAGAGATGGCGCTGGAGATATTAAAAGAAGAAATGTATAACCTTATCACCAATAATTACTCCAATAATTGAGGGCAATTCATCTCTTTTTTCTAAAAATAAATCTAATAGGCGCACCTATAAAATGAAACTCTCTTCTTAATGCATTTTCTAAATATCTCCCGACTTTGACAGTTATATTCCGTAACCCATTGATATTACATAATTCTTTTTTTAAAAAAGTTCATTTTGCCACTACAAGGTTTTTTGGATTAAAGATTTTATGTCTTTGATAGGGTTTTAGGTGAAGGGATTTTAAAGGTTCTTAATATCTTTGTGCCTAAGTCGTCATATCTGGTTTTAAGTAGATAGGTTTGACCTCTTG
>JAKORG010000008.1 GCA_029777945.1 Deltaproteobacteria bacterium
ATACATGGCCAAACCAATGGAACAATACAAGTGGCATGAGCTCAATGTGGGTTGTGTCATAGATGAGCCAGGCAATGCCAGGGAATACAAGACAGGTGACTGGAGGTCCCAGAAGCCCGTATGGAATGACTCAAAGTGCATAAAGTGTGGACTATGCTGGCTATACTGCCCTGATGCAGCTATATACCAGATAGAAGATGGTTTTTATAGGGCCAATCTTGATTACTGTAAGGGTTGTGGAATCTGTTCAAAGGAGTGTAAGCCAGGGGCAATCAAAATGGTGGAGGATATAAGATGAGTATAAAAAAAGGTATAGAGGTATCCATAGCTGCATCTATTGCTGCCAAACTTGCAAGGGTAGAGGTAATAGCAGCATATCCAATAACACCACAGACACATATAGTAGAACACCTATCAGAGCTCGTTGCCAATGGAGAATTAGAGGCAATTTATATAAATGTTGAATCAGAACACTCTGCCATGTCTGCATGCTGTGGTGCATCGGCAGCAGGGGCAAGGACATTTACATCTACAAGCGCCCAGGGTCTTGAACTTATGCATGAGATCCTGTTTATAGCCTCAGGTATGAGACTTCCCATTGTTATGGCCACAGTGAACCGCGCATTATCATCCCCTCTCTCTATATGGGGTGACCATTCAGATATAATGGCAGCAAGGGACACAGGCTGGATAATGCTGTTTTGCGAAAACGGACAGGAGGTTGTGGACAGTATAATAATGGCCTTTAAGATAGCAGAGCACAGAAACGTCCTCCTCCCTGTAATGGTAAACCTTGATGGTTTCTCACTAAGTCATGTTATAGAACCCATAGAGTTTCCTTCCCAGAAGGATGTGGATAGTTTTTTACCTCCATACAAACCCCTCTATTCACTTCATCCTGATAGACCAGTAACAATGGGCGCATACGGGATGCCTGAGATATATACAGAGGCAAAATACGCCCAGGAGATGGCCCTCATCAACTCAAAAGATACAATAATAGGGGTTATGAAGGAATTTGGCGATAAATTCGGCAGACACTATAAACCTGTCGAAACACACAATACAGAAAATACAGACTTTGCCTTTATATGTCTCGGCTCAACCAATGAGAACATAGCAACAGCCATAGATGAGCTCAAATCTTATGGTAAAGAGGCAGGTCTTATAAAGCTCAGGCTCTTTAGACCATTTCCAAAGGATGAACTGTTGTCTGCTTTAAAGGATAAAAAAAGGATAGCTGTTATAGAAAGGGCAATGCCGGCCGGTGCTGCAAACGGTCCACTCTATAATGAGATAGCATCTCTTATATATAATAATAGACTTGATATAACCCTCGAAAACTACATAGTAGGCCTTGGTGGCAGAGATGTCCATCCAGAGTATTTTATAGATATATTTGATAAGAAGATTACTTTTAAAACAGACAAAAACTATACAGTTATAGGGGTGAGAGAATGAGACTTAAAGGACTTGAATTATATACAGACCATCCAGAGGCAGAATTTGTTGCCTCAGGTCACAGGGCATGCCAGGGCTGTGCAGAGATACTCGCACTCAGAATGGCACTTAAGGTGTTTGGAAAGGACACCATTATGGCTATGGCCACAGGGTGTATGGAGATTATATCAACGCCTCTACCCACAACAAACTGGGAAATCCCCTGGATACACGTTGCCTTTGAGAATGCAGCAGCAGTAGCATCAGGGATAGAGTCTGCTATAAGGATATTACAGGAGAAGAAAAAGATTGAAAGAAAAGACATCCATGTTATAGCTGTAGCAGGTGATGGAGGCACAAGCGATATAGGAATGCAGGCACTATCAGGGGCACTGGAGAGGGGACATAAGTTCACATACATATGCCTTGACAATGAGGCGTATATGAATACAGGTATACAGCGTTCATCTTCCACACCATATGGTGCCATGACCACAACAAGTCCACCAGGTAAAAAGAGCATAGGACAATCTACATGGAAGAAAGACATGGCAAAGATTGCTGCAGCCCACAACATACCCTATGTTGCCACAGCCTGTCCATCATATCCCTTTGACCTTTTTTCAAAGATAAAAAAGGCAAGGAGTGTCAATGGTCCATCATACATACATATACTCTCAGTATGTCCTACAGGGTGGAGGATACCTGCAGATCTCGCTATAGAATATGGTAAACTTGCTGTTAGGACAGGCGTTTTTCCCCTTTACGAGGTCGAAGATAGTAGATACAAAATAACATATAGTCCTGAACCCCTAAGACCAGTTCAAGATTATCTAAAAGGTCAGGGTAGATTTAGACATCTAAAAGATGAAGACATAGAATTAATTCAGAAAAGAATCACTGCTCAATGGGAGGAACTAAAATATTTGTGCAGTCTTAAATAGAAAAGACTTGCTTCTAAGGGGGGTATTATGGAGAAAAAACATGTTGATGGTGAAAAGAAATTAAATCTATTGCTCTTTGCATTGAGTACCTGTATATGGTGTAAAAAGACCAAAGCCCTCCTTAATGAACTAAAAGCAGAATATGACTATATAGACGTAGACCTTTTAGAGGCTAAAGAAAAAGACAATGCCTTAGAGGAGCTCAAAAGGTGGAACCCGAATTGCACATTCCCCTCTTTGGTCATAGACAATAAAGAATGCATAATAGGATATGATGAAAAACGCATCAAGGAAATTCTTAAGTCATGATGGATGAAGAGGCAGAAAGTTTTTACCAAAAAATAAAAAAAGAGGCTGAGGCTTCAGGGTATTATCTTAATCCAGACATAACATTTACAAAAGATCTAATAAAAGGCCTTTTAATCAATGAGAAGCGTTATGGATATCTTTCTTGCCCTTGCAGACTTGCAAGGGGCATAGAAAAAGAGGATAAGGATATAATATGCCCCTGTGATTATCGTGATGCTGATTTAAACGAATATGGCTTTTGCTATTGCGGTCTTTTTGTTACCAAAGATGTAATAGATAATAAAAAAAATATAGCCCCCATACCTGAAAGAAGAGGAAACATTCCAAGGATACATGTCTGGCGATGCAGGATTTGTGGATATCTATGTGCAAGGGGACAACCACCTGAGATATGCCCTATTTGTAAGGCAAAAAACGATAGATTTGAAAGATTTTTATTTTCATCAAGCATTTAAAAAATTAAAATAAATTAGATTGCCTTGACAAAAATTCTATAATATTATCAAATATACCTTTACAAGGGGGGTATACATGGCCAAACCAATGGAACAATACAAGTGGCATGAGCTCAATGTGGGTTGTGTCATAGATGAGCCAGGCAATGCCAGGGAATACAAGACAGGTGACTGGAGGTCCCAGAAGCCCGTATGGAATGACTCAAAGTGCATAAAGTGTGGACTATGCTGGCTATACTGCCCTGATGCAGCTATATACCAGATAGAAGATGG
>JAKORG010000068.1 GCA_029777945.1 Deltaproteobacteria bacterium
ATGTTTTTGCAAACCTTCTCTTATGGTCGGGTATTTTTCTATATCCTTTAATATCTCATATTTTTGTTCTGGTGTGAAAACCCTGTTCGGTCTTCTTGCTTGCTTTTCATTCATCTGTTTATGCCTCCTGTATACAATTATAACCGAAAATGTTCTCACTAAAATATATTATTTTGTCTAATAATATAAAAAACAGGTCAAAAGCACTGATGTTTACGCCTTGTGATTTTGTAATAAGTCTCTCAATGTATCTGAATGTGACCCCATATTTTTGCCCAATTTCTATATCAGGTGTCCCTTTTGATTTCTCTTGTATGATTGCCTCTTGAAGTTCTTTTTCAGTTTTAAAGTTTATCTTTTGTCCACACATAGAAACTTCCTTTTTAATTTTTTCTTCCCAAAAGCAACCTTACCACCCTTATCCAGCCATCCATCAATTATTTTTTTTCTGAGGCGCCATTGGTTCTTAATTTTAGTTTCAGGAATCTTTCCTTCTTGAAACAGTTTATAAATAGTAGTAAGTCTCTGTTCATTTCTGTTATCAATTAGCATCATTATATAAAACACTTGATAAAAATCAAATAGCTTTGTAAAAATTTATAATTAATTATCAACATCTACATGTCCCCTTGGAAAGTTTCTTTGGCACATTAAAGAATGAGCTTATCCATCATAGAAGGTATATACAAAGGGTAGAGCAATCAAAAACATTGCAAACGAAACAAACGAAACCAACGAGATAAACGAGACAGACGAGATAGCCGTAATCTTAAGACATTGAGTATTTGTCATTTAACAGTTTTTCCACGAATTCCATATTTTTGATTTCAAGTTGAGCGTAATATTCGGGGGTGTCGTATTCGCAGACCTTCTCATATTCATTATCTTTATTACCGATTACGAGCTTTTGATTGTCTTCATTGGTAAGGAGCACCATCCCTTCTGGAATTTTTCCCTCATGTTTTTTACATTCTTCTATTGCAAGTCTTATACTCTCTATTTTTTCCCATACCCTCTGAAAACTCTCTTCTATGAATGCCATTGCCTCGTCATGAGTTAGCCCAACGAGCAAACCGTCTGTGATATATGCCATTGTTAACTCATCCTTTAGCCTTTTCATCTTTTGTAATCTTTCTTCCTCTGTCATATGCACCCCCTTTTAAGATTTAGGATTTCCAGTAATATAACTGTTAAGCAGGCCATTTTCTTTCACCTGCCATTTTTTCACCTACGGAAGTGGAAAAACCTTATTTAAAAGAAAGGCAGTAATCAAAGACATTGCTAACGAAATAAACAAAATCAACGAGATAAACGAAATAGACCAGACAGACGAGATAGACGAGCAAGGTAGATACCATGAAGTAATGTCCGTGTCTATTATTGGCATTGGAGGCAATCCTACTCTAACCTAAACCCCTTCTCCTTGAAAAGCTTCAGGCAGGCATCAACGACCTCTGGGTGGTAAAGGATGCCCTTATTCTCTTCTATCTCCTTGAGGGTAGCATCAATCCCTAAGGCAAGTCTATAAGGACGGTGGGAGGACATAGCTTCCACCACGTCAGCAACAGCAAGGATACAGGATTCAAGGAGTATCTCACTGCCCTTCAACCCCCTGGGATAGCCTGAGCCATTTAATCGCTCATGGTGTTGATAGACCATCTCTGCAATAGGATAGGGGAGACCTGTATCCTTCAGGATTTCATAGCCTGCCTCGGAGTGGGTTTTTAAGAGATCCATTTCAAGGGGGGTAAGCCTTGTGGGTTTTGAGAGTATCTCTGCAGGCACCGCTATCTTTCCGATGTCATGGATTGTACCTGCCATACGGATAATGTCTATGGTTTCTCTGGGAAGGCCCATCTCCTGGGCAATGGAGCGGGCAAGGGTTGATACCCTCTTCTGGTGGCCTGCAGTATAGGGGTCACGGGCTTCAACGGTTGCGGAGAGGGCGTTGATGGTCCCGATTAGGCTTTTTCGTAACCGCTCCTCAGCCTCCTTGCGTTCCGTAATATCCACTACATTTCCTGCATAATAGAGGATATTTCCCTTCTCATCTCTCACAGCGCGGGCACTCAAGGATACCCAGAAGACAGAGCCATCCTTTCGGTACTGCTGGACCTCAAAATTCTTTACGACCCCTTTTTCCTTTATGAATTTTTTCCATCTTTCCCTGTCTTCAGAATGTACGTATAGTTGTTTACCAATGTCTGTGATTTCTCTCATCATCTCTTCAGGGGAGGAGTAGCCATGCATCTTTGCTATGGCAGGGTTGAGATTTATAAACCTGCCGTCAGGGGTTGACTGAAAGATGCCTTCAACAGAATTTTCGAAGAGGTCACGGTATTTTTTCTCGCTTTCAATGAGTGCCTTTTCCGCCAGCTTATGGTCTGTGATATCTGTCATAATGTGCACAACACCTTTATAGGTGCCATTCTCAACAATGGGGTCTACTGTAATTTGAAACCACCTGTTGTCTAACTGCATCTCCGCTGACTCTCTCTTTAGGGTTTTCTTAGTCTTTTCAACTGGGCATTCTGGAATAGGAGACATACTACAGTGGGTAACTTCAAAGCATTTCTTCCCTATTATGTGGGACAATGGAATGTGGAAGAACTTCCCTGCAATCCTGTTGGAACGGAGTATCCTGTTATCTTCACTAAGAAGCCAGATGATACTATTGACTGCATCAAAGGTCTTTTGCCATTCTAACGCAGCACGGACCATCTCTTTTTCTGCTAACCGTTTCTCTTCCCGTATCTTTTTTTGCTCAAGTGCTGAAATAAGTGCAGGGCCCAACCGTTTGATATGGTCCTTAAGCACATAATCCCATGCCCCTGCCTTCATGCATTCCACTGCCACAGCTTCGTTTATGGAACCTGTGAATATGATGAATGGGGTCTCCGGTACCTTCTTTTGTGCTATCTCAAGGGCTTCCATACCAGTAAAGCGGGGGAGTTTGTAATCACAGATAATGAGGTCAGGCTTAAATGTGTCAAGGGCAGCACTAAAACTGTCTTCTGTCTCTACCCGTAAGAATGTGCTCTCAGGTAGGGTAGCCTTTATTTCCCTTTCTGCAAGTTCAGCATCTGCGGGCAGGTCTTCTACAATCAAAATTCGTAATGGTTCAGCCATAAAACAGACTCCTTAATCTTCTGGTGGTCTATTCACAAGTAGCCAATACAATCCGAGATGGGCAGCTATTTTAAAAAATGAGTCAAAATCAACAGGCTTTACAACATAGCTATTGGCTCCTATGGCATAGGCAGTTTTTATATCCGGGTCTTCCTTAGATGATGTAACAACAACAACAGGAATAACGCGGGTCCTTTCATCAGATTTAATTACCTTGAGCACCTCAAGTCCACTTAGCTTTGGTAGTTTTAAATCAAGAAAGATTACCTTTGGAGGCCTTGAAATGCCTCTACCTTCATAAAGACCACGACAGAATATAAAATCAAGGGCCTCTTCACCATCTTTTACAACATAGACAGGGTTTTCAATCTTATTTTTCTTCAGTGCCCTTAACATCAATTCTACATCATCTGGATTGTCCTCTACCAGAAGGATATCAACAATTTCTGAAAAAACCATGTTATCCTCCTTCCACCAAAATGTATTAATTGCCAGCTATAACAGGCTTTTATATCCTTTTTTTGGTAATGCAAACCAGAATGTTGCCCCTTTCCCTTCCTCGCCTTCTGCCCAAACTCTGCCACCATGGCGATGGATGATACGTTCCACAATGGCAAGACCAACACCTGTGCCTTTAAATTCATCTCTCCCGTGAAGTCGCTGGAAGAGACCAAAAATCTTATCAATATATCGCATATCAAAACCTATCCCATTATCTTGAACAGAATAGACAACCTCTTCTTCGCTTTCTTCACCCTTTATCTCTATTATTGCCTTTTTTCTTTTTGAGCTGAACTTAATGGCATTACCAATGAGATTCATAAAGACCTGTTTAATGAGCGTGGGGTCACCTGTTGCCTGTGGCAGATCCCCTACATGAAAGTCTATACGTTTTTTCTCCTCAAATGTTGTCAATTCAGAAAAGACCGAATAAGCCATCTGTTTCATGTCAATAGGTAAAAGATGCATCTTTATCCTTCCTGTGCGGGAAAGGGTAAGGAGGTCTTCTATGAGTTCTCCCATATACCTTGTATTATCCACAATGACAGAGCAGATACGTTTGCCTTCAGCATCTAATTGTGCTTCATAGTCTTCCACAAGAATACGGGTAAAACCTTCGATTGCACGCAACGGCGCCTTAAGATCATGGGATACAGAGTAGGTGAATGCCTCAAGCTCTTTATTTGATGCCTCAAGTTCTATAGTGCGCTTGCGTACCCTTTCTTCAAGCTCCTCGTTTAGCCTTAAAATCTCCTCCTGTGCCTTCTTCTGGTCCTCAATGACGCTCAAGAGTGCCTGACGTGACTTATTGGCAATATCCAATGCAGCCTGTAACTGCTGGTGGCTTATTCTAATCTTTTCGTCTGTCTTTACTCTCTCTGTAATATCAGCAAAAATACCCATCCTGCCAATAATATTTCCCTGATTATCTGTCAATGGAGCTACTGATAGAGAAACATCAATGAGAGAGCCGTCTTTTTTCTTTCTCTGCGAATGCTCCAGTTGAAAAGGTTCCTTTTTATTTGTAATTACACGGATTTTTTCGAATTCTTCCTTCCTGTCATCGGGGACTATAGGAAGAGGCAGTCCTATAACTTCTTTCTTCTTCCATCCAAACATACGCTCTGCTGCAGGATTCCATATGGTCACCCTATCATTATTATCAACTGCAATAATACCGAGCGGTGAGGCGTCTATTGTTGTTTGAAGTAATTGAGTGATTTCTTGTAGATTTTTTTCTGTCTTCTTCTTTTCTGTAATATCTATCCCCATACCTACAAGGCATTGTGTATTGTTGATGAAAATTCTCTTTCCTGTAAAAAAATAGAGGATTTTGTTATTGTCTTTTGAGGTAAAGCTCGCTTCAAATGATGATTCTCCCTTTTCAAAAACCTCCCGTATCTTATCTACTACGAATTTTCTATCGTCGCCTTCAAACAGGTCAAGGGGACTCATCTTTGAAATCTCATCTGTCGAGTATCCGGTTACCTTCTCAAGGTTTTTGTTCCATTTGATAAAACGAAGTTGGTCATCGAAAAAATAGAAGACACCTGGCATGCTTTCCAGTATTGAGTTAGACAGGCTTTGTTCTGCCTGGAGAGTCTGTTCTATTTTCTTTTGTTCAGTTATATCCTCTACCATTCCTTCGAACAAGATAATACGACCTTTATCATCTGTTATTGTCCGGGCATTTAAACGGAACCAGAAAGGGGCGCCATTCTTTCGCTTACCTTGAACCTCTATGTCCCTTACCATACCTTCCTGTTCGATATGTTTTCTCCATTGTTCCCTGTCTTTAGAGTCTTTGTATAGCTGTTCAGAAATGGGGTAAACGGATGCTATCATCTCTTCAGGTGATTCATACCCGAAAATACGGGCACAGGTTGAGTTAACTGTAATGAGTCGTCCTTCAGGGGTGGTCTGGAAGATGCCCACAATAGCATTTTCAAAGATGGTGCGGTATTTTTCTTCACTTTCACGGAGTTTTTCCGTTACTTCAGTTACTAATGCTATCTCTTTCTCCAATTCCATAGTCCTTTCTCTAACTTTTTTTCTAAGGGTGTAGTTCCATGTAACAAGAGATAGCGCAATAACAATGAGGACCCCAGCGACTATTGCAATATAACGGAAAAAGGTAATAAAAAAGACTGGTTCTGTGCCAAACCACTTGCGGTTGATTGCCTGGTACTCGTTTTCCGAGATTTTTTTAAACCCCTCTTCCACCAATTGTAACAATGCTGCATTGCCCTTTTTCACTGCCCGATGGAATTCACCGGTATAGAGTGGAGCTGAATAGCGAAACTGATCCAAGATACCCATCTTGTAAAGAAAATAAAGCGCAGGAGGTTTGTCAATAACGGTTATCATTACCTTGCGCTCTTTTGCTGCTTTTATGATAGCCTCGTATGATGGGAACTCCTGCAAAGAAGTAATGCCCTTGCTTTTTAAATAATCAATAGCTGCGTCTCCGCTTTTTACTGCTACCAGAAAACCGTGCAATGAATAAACGTCATTAATACCAGAAATATCCTTATGAAAAAATATAGAGACATCTATCTTTGCATAGGGTTTTGAGTAATCGTATATTTTAGCCCGACGTTCAGTAAAAAAGATTGTGTCAATTACATCAAATTCACCAGCCTCCATTCTTCTTTGTGCCTCACCCCAGTCCATACCTTGGATATCAACATGAACACCTGTTTTCTTCTCCCACAATCGCCACTGGTCTATTAGAATACCCTGCAGGTTGCCATGACTATCCAGAAAAACATAGGGCGGATAATTGTTATCTATTACCACTCTAATCTTTTTGTTAATATCCTTTGAGGCTTGCGCAGGTGCTGTTTCAGCAAAAAGGCATCCTGTTACAATAAATAAAAAAATAAGCACTGAAATAGAGGTAATTTGAATTCTTTTTGTTGTTAACAGGGTAAGAGAATGGATCATGTCTTTTCTTCAGTGCTTTCGTAGCGGGGTAGCTCGCCCAATCGTTTACACAGTTCATTCATCTCAGCCTTAAGCTCAAGGATACGCATCTCTCTGCCAAGGGTCACATTGTGCCACCTTTGAAGCTCGTCAAGTTGTTGCCTGATTTTCTCTTCTGCCTTTGTGCGTTCGGTAATGTCTTCAAAGGCTACGATATGGAGCTGTCTATCCATTCTGACAGTAATGGTTATAATATTTGCTATCTTCTCTGTTCCATCTTTGCAGGTAATAGTAAATATCCGTGGAACCGCCTGTCCAATCTCAAATCTTTTCATGTCGTCTATCCATGTTGCTATGACCATATGCCGGTAGTCTGGATCAGGGAATGCATTTCTGAACCAGGTTCTTCCGTCAGGGACATCCATAAGGGTATATCCGAAAAGTTCTGTAAACCGGGGGTTGATGTACAAAAATTTCCCGTTGCGTTCTATGAGTATCATGCTAATGGGTGTATGTTCCACAAGGGTAGAGAATTTTTTCTGCTCTTCCTTTAGCTGCTCCTCAGCCAGCTTGCGTTCTGTGATATCCATTACATTTCCTGTAAAATACAGGACATTTCCCTTATCATCCTTTATGGCGCGGGCACTCAAAGACACCCAGACGATGGAACCATCCTTTCGGTACTCCTGATGTTCAAAGTTCTCCACTATTCCATGTTCTATAACTAATTTTTTCCAAAACTCCCTATCTTCAGGGTGGACATAGAGTTGTTTACCAATATCTGTAATTGCTGCCATCATCTCTTCAGGGGAGGAGTAGCCATGCATCTTTGCTATGGCAGGGTTGAGGGCAAGCCACTTCCCATCAGGGGTTGACTGAAAGATGCCTTCAACAGAATTTTCAAAGAGGTCACGGTATTTTTTCTCGCTGTCAATGAGTGCCTTCTGAGCCAGCTTATGCTCTGTAATATCTTCACAGCTCATAATCTGTGTGCCTGACTCAAGTTCTGTAACAATAAAATTAATAATCTTTTCAGCTCCATCCTTGCTCTGAACAGTAAATGACCTTATGCGTGGCTCACCTTTTTTGTGTTTTTTTAAATCATCTATCCATATTGATATTGCCTTTTTTCTGTATTCAGGGTTAGGGAATGCCTTTCTGAACCATGTCCGTCCATCAAGTATCTCAGAAAGGTCATAGCCAAATATCTCTTTGAATTTTGGGTTCATGTATATGAATCTTCCATCAGGCGAAATGAGTAAGAGACCGAAAGGCGCGTTTTCAGAAAGAATTGAAAACCTTTCCTTCTCTAACCGTAACAAATCTTCTGCTCTTCTTGTTTCAGTAATATCCCGTGCTGTTGAAAGGGCACCTATTACATTCCCTTTATCATCTTTTAGCACCTTACACCACCATGCCAGTAATCTCTCTTCACCATCTTTCCTTCTTTGCCAGCTTTCTACATAGATGACATTTTCACCACCGTTGAAAAGAGGCTGCACCATATCGTATTTGTTCTGTTTATGAGAGAAATAGAGATCAGCACTTTTTCCAACTACGTCCTCTCCAAAAAATTCTTTTCCAGGCTCATTAGCCCAGGTATAAATCTTATTTATATCCACTTCCATAACAATATCAGGGATAGAAGACAGAAGTGCTTGCTGACGTGAGGTAATCTTAGTAAGTTCCTCTTCGGCTTTTTTACGCGCAACAATTTCCTCCTCAAGATTCTTGATGGACGTATAGGATACCTTCAGTTTTGCAGTCATTTCATTGAATGAGCGGGCAAGTTTTTTAAATTCGTCATCCCCTTTTTCATCTACCTTATATTCAAGGTTTCCTTGTCCGATGATACCTACACCTGCTTCAAGCACTTCAATGTGCTTAGAGATTGTCAGGCTGGTTATCACTGAATTTATGGTAATGCCAATACCACCGACGACAAAAAAGATAATCATTATTATAATGCCATTTTTGACTGTTGCTTCTAATTTATGGTGCGTTAATTCATAGAGTCTTGTTAACCTTTCTCTTAAGGAATAGGCTCTTAAAAATACCTGGGTGACAAGCATTTCTTCTTTTTGATCGAAATTAGATGTCCTGAAACTTTTTCTCTTCTCATATTCTATAAATTGAGAAAACAAGTTTTCTGTGGCATTAAAATGATCTCTGGCTTCTTTTAATATCTCTCTCTCATCTTTCTCTGTAAAAACAGAAGATGCCTTCTCTAACATTTTTTTTAAATCTTCTGTTTTTTCTTTCCACTGAATAGCAGACCTTTCGTTTCTGAAAAAGATGTAATCATCTCTCAAGACTGTTCTTTCAAGGGCAATACTTCTCATATGAGAGACAAGTTTCCCCCTTTCTCCATATTTGGTAAATGAATAAAACAGCCAGGCTACAGAAAGGACCACTAAGATTACTGCGCAAGAGATTATCCATGCATTTATCATCAATCGCAACCTGACTCTCACTTTATTGCCTCTTTTCCGATTATACTTACCCCTTTTGGTTTGACTGCACGAAGACCTTCAGTATAAATAAATTCAAGGTAATTGGGCATATCAACCCGTTTCATTAATCCTTTATCTTTGAGCCATCAGGTTTGTTCTTCAAGCCCCACTATGAGGGACTGTTCGAGTCTGACCCTGAATTTATAATCATCCCAGATGGTATCTATAAATGTGCGGTCTAATTTATTAAGTTCTGCAGTGATGTTTTTTGCTTCTTCAGGATGGTTCATGGTATAGTCCTCTGCACGGACAAGTGCCTTTAATATTCTTTTAACTGTTTCAGGGTATTTTTTTACAAATTCCTGTGTTGCAGAAAGTATTCCCACGTCTCCACGCTGGTTTTCGTCATAAAAGACCACAACCTTATCCTTTAATGCCCTCTCTAATATTATTTTTTGTGGATTCCAGATGGATACAGCATCAGCTTTTCCTGTAGTCAGGGCATTATGCATCTCAGAGGGCTTCATATCAATAATCTTTACTTCATTCCTTTTGATTTCATTCATAATGAGAAAGTAATCGAGAAAAAATTCTCCCATCGTGCCAGAGACAACCCCGATTCTCTTGCCCCTTATATGCTGGGGTTTAGTAATACCCCTTTCTTTTAAAGCCACTATGCCAATTGCCTTTGGAGACAGGGAAATGCCTGTAAGGACAAATAACTTTCTGCCTTTTGCAACCGCATGTACAATGGGCGTATCCGCGGATACTGCAAGGTC
>JAKORG010000001.1 GCA_029777945.1 Deltaproteobacteria bacterium
CAAATCGTCCGCGAAATTGCTGTAATCTAGATCTAGATACTATATTAGATAACAGAGAAATTCTACCTGAGTTTGCTGTTATTTAGATCTAGATACTATACTAGATAACAGAGAAATTGTACCTAAATCGCTCTTATCTAGATTTAGTAAATATACTAGATTCTAGAAGATAAATTTTAATATTTTAAAAAAATTATTCTAGATTTTCTAGATTTAGAATCTAAATACAGTACCAGAAAGACGAGAAAACCTCCTGGGTGTTCCACTATGGATAGGCATAAACGTTAGGGGAAGGGAAGGCGAGAGGAGAAGGGGCGCGATTTTAGGAAATGGGTTCCAACTCTAGAGGCATCTCATGCCTGGAAAATTTTTCCATCCCCCCCATACTGGAAGGAATTGGAAAAGGTAGGGGATATAATACCGAAAAGAGAGAAAAACGGTACTATATAATTTACAAGGAATTCTTGTTAACTATATATATTTACCGATGATTGTCAGAAAAAATGAGGTTTTTTGGGCAGGAATTTAAGGAGATTCACGGATTGAATTGTTAAGGAATTATTAAGGAATTATTAAAAAATCTTAATACTTTTATTCTAATACAGTAGAGAAAAAAAGCACAAAAAAAAAGAGAGAGAAAAGATTCTCTCTCTCTACTTGGCATTGTATTGGTAGAGAATTACTCTTTTTCCTCTACCATACGGCCTCCAAGGATAATCCCATTGGGTAGGGCAACTTCCCAGTTGCCCTGCTTATAAACCTCGAAGCCACCAAGCAATTCGTAAAACTCTTCTACGCTGAAGCTGCCGTTTTCATTTTTGCCACGGCAGCCCTTGCTCACGTACCACAACGTCCTCGATAGTGTTTCCCACTGCGAAGGTCTACCATCTACATACAGTTGCAGGTTCTTTAATCCTCTCCTGCTACCTGTTGTTTTTTGCCCTGCCTTCTTTACTATTGTTTCATCGATCCCCAATTCCTTGGGATTAATTCCCAAGTTATCCATAATTTGCGATAACAACTTGAGATTCTTTGCAGTCTCTCTCTCCTTGATGTTTAACCTGCCGTCTATTGCTCTTATCCTTTGTTTTATTTCCGCAAGTCTTACCTCTATTGCTTGTTTCTCCTCTTCTAACTTATTTTTTTCTTCCTCCAACTTTTTCTTTTCTTCTACTGTCAAGACATCTTTTCCGCTCTCTTTTTCCACGTACTTAACTAATTGCTTCAATAGATCCATTAAAAATCCCTCCATAAAAAATGTTTTTTTATTCTTAAATTAATATTACTATAATTTTTTCACTTTGTCAACAACAAGTTTTCAATTTGCCATTACTTTTTTATTGACAGTATGCACTACTTATGTCAGAATGTAAATGAGAATCATTATTCTTTAACAATTCCTCATATTCTTTTTTCTTCCTTTTTCTTCTTCCAATTTTTTGTTGGAGAAGACAGGAAGGAAAAGGAAGAAATGCCCTGTAAATTCCCCTCCAGGAGTTTACAGGGAGGGACCCGGAGAACGCCGGGAAA
>JAKORG010000069.1 GCA_029777945.1 Deltaproteobacteria bacterium
CTTCCGGCAGCGGGTACGTCCCCTCATATTCAATAGGGTTTTGGGTGGCAAGTACCATAAAGGGCTCCTCTAATTTATGAGTCTCCCCGTCTATGGATATGGATCTTTCCTCCATGGCTTCAAGAAGAGCCGCCTGGGTCTTTGGAGGTGTACGGTTTATTTCATCTGCCAAAAATATATTTGTAAATAAAGGACCTTTTTTTAAGTAAAACTCCACTTTTTTAGCATCAAATACTTTTGTACCTATTATGT
The DNA here is from genome assembly GCA_029777945.1 of Deltaproteobacteria bacterium. Taxonomy (GTDB): domain Bacteria; phylum Desulfobacterota; class Syntrophorhabdia; order Syntrophorhabdales; family Syntrophorhabdaceae; genus JAKORG01. The sequence continues at coordinate 253 of JAKORG010000069.1, forward strand.
CAGCAGGCATAAGGTCAGGAGTAAACTGCACTCTTTTAAAAGCTGCCTTTACAACCTTTGACATAACCTTAGAAGTAAGGGTTTTTGCAAGTCCAGGCACTCCCTCAATCAAAACATGTCCCCCTGTCAAAAGACAAATAACCAGTTTCTCTATAAAATCATCCTGCCCTACTACAACTTTTGATATTTCCTGTATTATTGCCTCACTTTTTTCCCTTGTAAATTTACACTCATCTAAAGTGTTTTCTCCATTAAAATTTTGCTTTTCACCAATATAATCAGTCATCTTCTAATAACCCTCCTGATTTCTTCTAATTTAATATATAAACTTTCCATTTTTCTTTTGTCATTAATATTGTTTTTAATGTATTGTTCACAGTTTCCGGCAAGCTCTTTTATATTCATACCCTTAAACAATGGGTTTTTTTGCGCCTCATTAAAGACTTCATCATAATTTATCTCTCTTCCTTTATATCCTAAAAAGCCTGCAAGCTCATTTTTAAACTTTTCATAAACAATCTCTAAAACCATGCTGTTTGCCTTTGCTTTCATATATATGTTAGAAAGGGCATAAAGATTTTCATTTTCCTCACGCTTTATTATTTTATACACAACCGCAGGCTTCCCAAATCTTCTGGATTTTATAAAAATATAAATAATAATTGCCAGCATCAGCTGGGCTAAAATAATTCTTCCCGTAAAACCTATAACATCCAACAGGGGCATTTCCCTTCCTAAGCCATGATAAAACTCGTTAAACAAAATCATTTCATTAGAGCTTACCTGAAGGGCATGAATAAAAGCAACCCCAGGGTCCAAATTTTTAATTGAGTCATTTGTATATCTTCTGTAATTATCCAGATATATAACCTTTCCATTACCCATATTGTACATCCGGTTGTCCCCAAAGTATGAAAAAACTTTTGCATACTCTTCTTGCCCCTCAAGTATTTTGTAATTATTACCTA
>JAKORG010000070.1 GCA_029777945.1 Deltaproteobacteria bacterium
GCAGCACCAGATGACAATGAAAACACGGAGGTCTTTCCCTCCGTAGGTTTTTCTCCTTTTGTCTTTATCTTTTGTTTACGCCGTAGGCACGCTGAGATGTTTTTCCCCAGCGTTATAGTTTGTAGTATTTCTCATCTATTTTGCCTTTAATCTTACGCCGTAGGCCGTCTGTTTTTTGGGGGTTGATAAGGGGGCTTTGCCCCCTCATTGTCCACCCTCACCCTGACCCTCTCCCGTCGAGGGAGAGGGAAAAATATGTAGAGGGTTTTTTCTTATTTAGATTCCTGATAAATACATTCAGGAATGACGGCTGAGGGGATGATTAGCGTATTCAGGGGTGACAGAGGATTATTGCGGCAACAAAAAAGAAAGGGATTCACAAGGGGGAATTCTTTCCCCCCTTGTACCGAGGAGGTGCTTTTTCCTCGGTGTCTTTTCCTTTTTATATTTTTTCGATTCTTTTCTGCTTGCGCCGCAGGCCGTCTGTTTTTCCTTCCTCGGTTAGTATTTGTCTTTTATGTATTTTTAATTTTTTTTTTTGGGGTTATAGGGGTTTCCCCTTATTGCCGTTTTCAGGATAGACCCTCATGTCCCTTCGGGGCACCAGATGACAATGAAAACAGAATTCAATATAATGAATCTTAGAGAAACAATGATGGTCTATCCTTTCAGCTTTTCGTTTTTTAAGTCTTTGCCTTTTATTTTTAGTTTTAGTCTTTTGGGGGGTCATAAGGGGGGCGAAGCCCCCATTATTGCCGTTTATAGGATAGAGTACCTTAAGAAATTACAAGATCCCCTCTGATTCCTTTTGCAATATCCTTTTCTTTTTATCTCTTGATTCATTTTTTCCAGATTTTGAGGGGATATAAAGAGCTATTGTTGAGGCCTTCTCGGGTTTTTCGAGCCTGTGGGGAGTTGACATATTGAAGAAGGAGAAATAATATTACAGATGGAGTCTGCTACTTTTAGCAGTCCGGAGAGGTAGGTGTTTTCTCATATAAAAAGAAAGGGGGGACGAAAAGGCATAGACTTGAATATGAAAAAGGGAGTAGTTTGTTTTTCTTTGGAAAAAATGAAATTCGAAGGAGGAAAAGACCAATGAAAAGAACCTTATTGGTAATTTTAGTGGTTTTAGGTATAGGGTTTCTCCCCCTTGTGGCCTGCGCTCAAGGAGAGGTAACCCCTAAAGAACCTCCCTATACGGTAGGTTTGAGCAATGGTCCTTTCACCCATAGCTGGCGGGTGCAGATGATAGAAAGTATTCAACAGGAATTTGAGTATTATAAAGAACAGGGTTTAGTAGACCGGCTCATTATCCAGAATGCAGGGCCAGATGTAGCTACCCAGATTGCACAGATCAGACTATTAATTGCCAGCGGGGTGGACATCCTTTTAGTTAACCCTAACTCAGCCACTGCTTTAAATCCGGTAATGGAAGAAGCTCAAGAAGCTGGAATTTTGGTTATAGTATATGATATGAATATTAATAATCCCGATGTGCTCGAGGTATGTATGGACCAGAGAGAATGGATGGGACCGATAGCCGAATGGTTATGTGAAAAACTGAATTATAAAGGAGATATAGTTTACATTAGCGGGATTCCTGACCAGCCGGCCGATATTGA
>JAKORG010000009.1 GCA_029777945.1 Deltaproteobacteria bacterium
AATATCACTGGCACCCTTTTTTAATGCCATGGCTATGATGTTGTTTGTGAGCTTTACAATGGGTGCCTCCTGTGCCTCGTTTTGAAGGTCAGTTATGCCCATGTCTTCTTCTTTTGTCTCCTCTATCTCCATATCCTTCATAAAATCGGACTGGACATTATCCATGGCGCCAAGGATCGAATCAATATCCACCTCTGCCTTTTCTTCACCTTTTTTCATTATTTCAGGATAATCTTTTTCCATAAATGCCTTAAAGTCATCATCTAAGATCACAACAGGTTCTATGGCAATACCCTTTATGAATTTTCTTACCTCGTCAATGGCTGGCAAATCATTGGGATTTACCATGGCAAGGGTCAAGGTGCTGTTTGAATATGCGATAGGGACTACTTTGTATTTTTTTATGAGTTGTTCTGGTAACAGGGATAGCACATCTGCGTCGAGTTTGAGTTTGGCTAAAGAAATCATGCCCACACCCTTTTGGGCATTTAAAGACTCGATGCGCTCCGCCACTATCTTGTTCAAAGAAATGGAGATGGATTTATGTTCCAAAAGCAATCTTTCAAAATCCTTTTTGTCAAGGACAAATACTGTTGTGGGAACAACGGCCATTACCGTTGCAGAACGGGGCTTTCCTGTAAGGAGTGCCATCTCACCAAAACACGCACCTGTTTCAAGGGTTGCAATGGTTAAGTCTATACCGAGGGAGGGTTCTTTCTTTTTTACCTCAACCTTACCATCTTTGATGATGAACATGGAATCGCCAGTGACACCCTCTCTTACTATGGCTGTATTAGGGGGATAAATCCTTTCCTTTAGCTGATTTGCCAGTGCCTGAAGCTCTTCATCGTTTAGTGATTTAAAAAGCTCTGTCTTTTTTAGACACGATAATTTATCTTCACAGATGTTCATCTTCCAAACTTCCTGTTTCTCTGTTGATAACTCCTTATGGCCCGTAAAAAATCGATCCTTCTGAAGGCAGGCCAAAGGGCATCGCAGAAATAAAACTCACTGTATGCACTTTGCCATAGAAGAAATCCACTTAACCTGATTTCACCGCTTGTCCTTATGATTAAATCAGGGTCAGGTATACCGTTTGTGTATAAATGGTTTGTTATATCGTGTATTGTAATATTTTCTGCAAGCTCTTCCGGTGAGGAAAATTTCTTTTCCCTTATAACCTTTCTCACCGCATCCACAATCTCTTCCCTTCCGCCATAACCTAAGGCAATATTCAAAATGCGCCTGTTGTGTGTTTTCGTTTTTTCCTCTGCCTTTCTTATCACTTCTTTTAATTCATCAGGCAAAACATCTATATTTCCCAGTGCCTTTATCCTAAACCCGTTTCTTTTTACAACGGGATTTTCCATTAAATCAAGGAGCTTTTCTTTTATTACTCCGAGCAATCCTTCTAATTCTTTTTTCTCCCTGTGGATGTTGTCTGTGGAAAGCACCCATATGGTCACAATCTTGATATCAAATTCACCGCACCATTGCAATACATCGTCGAGTTTTTTTGCACCTGCCTTATGTCCCTTTGTAACATCGTCAAAACCCTTCTCTTTTGCATACCTTCTATTGCCATCTAATATGAGGCCTACATGGGTGGGCATCAACCCCTTTTTTTTTACCTCTTTTTCCAGTATTTTTTCGTAGAAGAGGTAGATAAGCCTTTTAATGGGCATAATAAGAGTATATCCTAAAAAAGACAAAATTTAAATTTTTTTTATTGTCTTACAGCATATTTTTGCTTTGAAGTCAATGCCTTTATAGCATCTTTAAGACCATCAACAGTTAACTCGAACATGGGGAAGATCTTTGAAATGGTGTCTACAGTGTAATGACCCCAGAAGTTTTTATGCGTTGGGTTTAGCCATACAGAATATGGAAAATGCTCCCTTATCCTCATAAGCCATTCAATACCAGGCTTGTCATTGGTATAAAAATAATCGATACAGCCATTTACATCGAATAGTTCAGAATATGCCATCCTTGCATCACCTACTATAATGACCTTGTAACCTTTATGAAAATTGGAAAACAGTTTTTCTGTAGGCACCCTTTTATAGTTTGCCATATCTTCATATACATCCTGATAGATGCAGTTATGGAAGAAATAGTATTTGAACTCTTTAAAGTGTTCCATCTGCGAGGCAGCAGAAAATAACCTCTCGCATAGCTCTGTGTAAGGAAGCATGGAGCCACCAGTATCCATAAGAAGTATCAATCTCACAGTGTTTTCCCTTGACCTTGTAAAAACTAACTCTATCTCACCGCCTTCTTTTGCAGTTTTATCTATGGTCTCATCTATGTCAAGCTCTTCCTGTGTGCCCTCACGTTTAAGTTCCCTTAATCTTTTTAACGCCATCTTTGTCTGACGCACATCGAGGATTACATCGTTTCTGTAGTTTCTGAACCTCCTCTCCCCTGCCACCTTTGCAGCAGACTGCATCCACGATTCACCGCCAACCCTTATGCCACCTGGATGATATCCGTATGCACCGAAAGGAGATGTTCCGCCTGTGCCTATCCACTTACTGCCACCGTTGTGGCGCTCTTTCTGCTCTTTTAGCCTCTCCCTAAACTGTCTCATGAGTTCTTCCATATCATGCTGTTTTCTGAACTCTTCTAACTTTTTCTGAAACTCTGCAAGCTCTTCAGGGGTGAGTTTGGGAAGCTTATGCAAAGGATTTTCGAGCCATTCGAGGACCTTTTCGAGCTCTAAGGGGCTTGTCTCAATGCCACCAAAATATTCCTGAAAAGCCAGATCAAACATGTCATAATATGCCTCGCTTTTTACAAGAAAGGCCCTTCCTATGTAATATAAATGGTTGAGGCTTGACTGAAAGTATCCTTTGTATAGCGCCTCAATGAATGAAAGCCACTCTGTAATCGTTACAGGCACACCCTTTTTTTTCAGTAAAAAGAAAAAATCTGTAAACATTTATTCTAAACCCTTAAAACCTCTTTTTAAACCCAAAACCACCCTGCTGCGTGCTGGATAGCCTTATGAACCTTGCCGTGTCTTGTTCGTTCTTTAGAAGTGTGCCGAGGAAAGGTATCTCTGAGGCGATTTTATCTGCGTTGATGCCGCCTATCATAAGTGCCTTTATCCAGTCCAAAAGCTCGCTCGTGGAAGGCTTTTTCTTAAGACCATCCACCTCCCTTATCCAGTAAAATCTCTTAAGGGTCTCCCTTAGGAGTTTATTTTCTATGTCAGGATAATGCACCCTTACAATCTTCTCCATCATCTCTTCGTCAGGGAATTCTATGTAATAGAATATACATCTTCTTAAAAAGGCATCGGGCAGTTCCTTTTCTGAATTACTCGTTATAACTACAATGGGTCTGTGTTTTGCCACCACCTCTTCATCGAGTTCTGGTATGTAAAAGGACATTTCATCTAACTCATTTAAAAGGTCGTTTGGAAACTCTATGTCTGCTTTATCAATTTCGTCTATGAGAAGCACAACCTGCTCTTCACTTTTAAAGGCCTGACCGAGTTTTCCAAGCTTTATATACTGCCTGATATCTGATATGTCTTTGTCTTTGAACCTTGCATCATTTAGCCTCTGGACCGTATCATACACATATAAGCCATCCTTTGCCTTTGTGGTAGACTTTATATTCCAGGTAATAAGTTTTTTATTCAATGCTTCGGCTATGCTGTGGGCAAGAAGTGTCTTACCTGTGCCAGGCTCACCCTTTATCACAAGGGGTTTTCCCAGGGCTATGGCCACATTTACTATCTCCATTAAAGGCTTTGATGCAATGTAGTAGTCACTTCCTTTATAAACCTTATTTGTATCTGTCATCTTTTCCTCCAAAGATAAGTGAAGAATATCACATATATTATAAGGCCGTAACCACACAAAGTCAACAACTAAGCAAAATGTCTATTTCATATGGCTAAAGATAATCTTACTGGTGCTAATTTTAATAAAAAATGTTTCATATTGACTTTACATTATTTTTCCATTATTATAAATTCACATACAGCGGGGTGGAGCAGTCTGGTAGCTCGTCGGGCTCATAACCCGAAGGTCGCTGGTTCAAATCCAGCCCCCGCAACCAATTTTTCAAAATCCCCATAAGGACTTTTATTTTGAAAATAACAAAAAAACATGATACAAGTAAGCTATGATTTTATTTAAAACCAACCCCATAAGAGGTTTATTATGAATACATTGATACTTTTTGGAAGCCCGAGAAAGGAAGGTAATACCATTCAACTTGTAAATGCCTTTGCCCAGGCCTTAAAAGAAAAGGGGGCAAACGTGAGGATGCTCTATTTAAACGATATGAACATCAGGCCCTGTCAGGGTTGCGGTGTATGTTTGCCAAACGGGGTATGTAGGATAAACGATGACATGAAGGATATAAGAAAATACATCTTAGAATCAGACCTCATAGTGTATGCTACACCAGTGTATTGGTTCAGTATCTCAGGTCAATTAAAACTTGTGATAGATAGAACCTTTGCCTTTATGGACGAAAATTATAACAGTCGTGTTGCAGGAAAAAAGGCTGTAACAATCATGACATGCGGCACAGAAAATGTTAAAGAGTGTGAACACATTATAACTATGTTTAAGATGATTTTTGACTTACAAAAAATCGAATACGCAGGAAATATCATTGCAACAGGTTGCAATCCAGGTGCTGTATCCATAAAAAATGAATTTATAGAAAAATCCAGAGAGCTTGCAAAATCGCTGATTTGAGCCTGAAAGGACATACATACTTCATTTCAAAAAAGGTCGGAAAGGCCATCTGTGACTATAAAATGTTAAAGGATGGCGATAAGGTCTTAATCGCCGTATCAGGTGGAAAAGATAGCCTCTGTCTATTAAAAATCATGAAGGAGAGGATTAAATTCGTCCCTGTTGACTACGAAATAGGGGCATGTTTTGTAGACATGGGGTTTAATTGGGTCCAAAAAGAGGCCCTTATTGATTTTTTCGAAAAAGAATCCATACCCTATATCATTGCCGATGCACCGGAGGAATGGAAAAAAGACAACGGTAATTTCGATTGCTTCTGGTGTAGCTGGAACAGAAGAAAGTCTCTATTTAATGCTGCCCATAAATACGGTTATAAAAAACTTGCCCTTGCCCATCATATGGACGATATAGTGGAGACCATGCTTATAAACCTTTTCTTTCAGGGCGAGATTGGCACAATGAAGCCCTTTCAAGAGATGTTCAACGGTGAACTATATATAATACGGCCCCTTGCCTATGTGGAAGAAAATGAACTTATAAGGATGTATGAACAACTAAATCTTCCCCATATTGCGGACAGGTGCCCTAACAGCAACTCAACAAAGAGAAAGCTAATAAAGGATATGATTAAAGAGCTAAAAAAACATAACAGAAATGTAAAAAAGAACATATTCAGAAGTCTCAAAAGGATAAGGCAAGAATACCTCCTTTAAGTATTAATTATTGAAATCTTTTAAAAAAATTGTTAAAATTACTTGTTGAAAAAGAATTTTTAATCGGAGGTATAATGTTTGAAGTAGGAGAAGTAGCAGTTTATCCAGGCCACGGTGTTGGCAGAATAGAATCCATAGAAGAAAGGGAGTTTTCAGGAACCAAACAGGCTTTTTATGTAATGAGGATACTCGATACGGATATGACTATTATGGTTCCTGTGGATGGAAGCAAAAATTCAGGTCTAAGAAGTGTTATAAATTCTAATGAAGTAAAAAAGGTATATGAGATTTTAAAAGAAAAGAATGTGGCTCACGACAATGCGCCATGGAACAGAAGGTATAAAGAATACATGGAAAAGATAAAAAGCGGCTCCATATTTGAGGTGGCAATGGTTTTAAGGGAATTATACAGCCTCAAGGTATGGAAAGAATTATCCTTTGGTGAAAAAAAGATGTTCGAGATTGCCAGAAACCTCATCAAAAAAGAACTATCCATTGCCTTAACAAAGGATGAAAATGAGGTAGAGGAAGAGATAGAGGAAATCTTTACAAAAAATTATAAGGAATAAAATAGTTATTTTTAAAGGATAGCCCGTGGACATTATCATTCAGATTATAATGGTTATAGTAACAACGGTAACAGGTTATTTTATCGTAAAGGAGATTTTTGCAAGCAATTTCATAGGCCTTTTCGGGGCTATAGGTGGCCTTGCTTTTGGTTATGCCATATTAAAATGCGAGGAAAAATTAAAAGAGATTGAGCTAAAAAGGATTGTAGGTAGCCTTATAGGTATTATCGTTGGTCTTGCAATGGCAAACCTCTTTATATCAAGACTGCTTCTTACAATAGTTAAGGACATACCCATAACCCTTCCCATTTACATTCTTATATATTTTATTATAGGTTATTTAGGTTTTAGAATAGGTGAAAAAAAGAGCAGGGCCTTAGACCTCTCAAAGATTCCCATTCTCGATAAGATGCAGGAATCAGAGGGCATGAAAATCATCGATACAAGCACCATTATAGATGGAAGGATTGCAGATATATGTGAGACAGGATTCATGGAGGGCACATTCATCATCCCCCAGTTTGTGCTCTATGAAGTTCAGCATATAGCAGACCAGCAGGACCCTGTAAAAAGGACAAGGGGAAGAAGGGGTCTTGATGTGCTCCACAGACTCCAGAAGCAGAATTTTGTGAGAATTAAGATAGTTGACTATGACTTTCCAAAACTAAAAGATGTAGATTCAAAACTCATTGCACTGGCAAAAAGATTAAATTCTAAAATCATAACAAATGACTATAATCTTAATAAGGTAGCAGAACTCCAGGGTATAGAGGTATTAAATATAAACCAGCTTGCCACGGCCTTAAAACCATCCATACTCCCCGGTGAAGTGATGAATATAAAAATACTTAAAGAGGGCAAGGAACACGGTCAGGGAATCGGTTATCTCGATGACGGCACAATGGTTGTAGTGGACGAGGCAAAAAAGATGCTCGGCAAAAGTGTGGATGTGGTGGTTACAAGCGTGCTCCAGACCACTTCAGGCAGGATGATCTTTGCCAAGATTAAAGAACTTTCAGAAAAAGAGTTTGTTATTATAGATGAATACAGATTAGGAGACCAGATCAGGTAAAAACATGAGGATAATTGCCATTGTTCTTGCAGGAGGGGCAGGCAAGAGGATGGGGGCCCCTACAAATAAACAATTTTTGCTTCTCGATAATAAACCTATTATAGCCCATACATTACAAGTCTTTGAAGAATGCAAGCCCGTTGACGGTGTATATCTTGTGGTAAATCAAAAAGACCTGCCTGTTATTCAGGAAGAGATCCTTGAACAATACAGATTCAATAAGGTTATAAAGCTCGTTATAGGCGGTCGATTAAGACAGGATTCTGTAAAAAACGGCCTCGATGCCATAGAAAATCCCTGTGACATCGTCATAATTCACGATGGGGCAAGGCCTTTTATAACCCCCTCTTTTATCGAAAAAGGTATATATCTCATGGAAATGTTTGATGCCATAATACCTGCCTTGCCCGTTAAGGAAACGATAAAGGTTATCTCAAAGGAAGGTTTTGTATTAAAGACCCTTGATAGGGATTCACTGTGGCAGGTACAGACACCACAGACCTTCAAATACGAACTCATAGTAAAGGCATACAGGGAAGGGATGGCAAAAAAACTATACGGTTACGACGATGCCACATTCATAGAATCCATAGGTAAAAAGATTAAGGTAATAGAAGGCTCTCCCTATAATATAAAAATCACAACCCCTGAAGACCTCATCATGGCAAGGGGAATCCTCTCCGAATTAAGAGGCAGTTTCAATCAATGAGAGTTGGGATTGGCTACGATGTCCATGCCCTTGTTAAGGGAAGGAAGCTGTTTCTCGGGGGCGTGGAAATACAAAGTGATAAGGGTCTATTAGGTCATTCAGATGGAGATTGCCTAATCCATGCCATCTGCGATGCAATATTAGGTGCCATCTCAGAATACGACATAGGGCACTTTTTCCCAGACACAGACCAAAGTATAAAAGACATAAATAGCGTAGAAATCTTGAGGTCTGTTTCAGACCTTGTAGGCAAAAAAGGCTATAAAATAGTAAACATAGACGCTGTAATAGTGGCAGAAACGCCGAAGATTTATCCATACAGGGAAAAGATAAAGGAAAGGCTTTCGGAGATACTTGGTATAGAAAAAGATTCTATCGGGATAAAGGGAAAGACCACTGAAGGCCTGGGTTTTACAGGAAGGAAAGAGGGGATTGCAGTATACGCCGTAGCCCTTGTTGAAAAGACACCTGGTGACTGGCAGGAGTTAACAGGTGGGATTTAGACTGGATTCGTTTTTAACTCTTTTTAATTGAGGTATAAAATTGGTTAAAGTTCGTTTTGCCCCAAGTCCGACCGGCCATCTCCATGTGGGAAATGCAAGAACCGCAGTTATTAACTATCTCTTTGCAAAAAAAGAAAGGGGTATTTTTATTTTAAGGATAGAAGATACGGATATCCAAAGGTCATCTAAAGCGTTCGAAGCATCTATCATTGAGGATTTACTATGGCTTGGCATAAAATGGGATGAAGGGCCTCTAAGACAGATTGATAGACTCGATACCTATAGAAGATACGGAGAGATACTTTTGAAAAAGGGTCTTGCTTATAGGTGTTTCTGCAGCAAAGATGAAATTGATAAGGCAAGAAAGACATTAATCGCAAGGGGCCTACCCCCAAGATACGACGGCAGGTGCAAAAAACTTTCTGAAGATCAGATAGATAATCTTTTAAGGCAAAAAAAAGAATACGTGATAAGATTCAAATCTTTTATGAAACCCATAAAATTCAACGATGTGATTCACGGAGAAATAAGTTTTCCCTATGACCATGTGGACGATTTTATCATCTTAAGGTCTGATGGCATTCCTTCTTATAATTTTGCAGTGGTTATAGACGATATGCTCTCAGGTGTAACACACGTGATAAGGGGCGCAGACCACATATCAAACACCCCCAAGCAGATTATGCTATTTCATGCATTTGAGAAAGACCATCCTGTATACGCCCACCATTCCCTTTTGATTGGGCCAGACAGAAAACCTTTAAGCAAAAGACATGGTGTAACGGGTATAAAGGATTTTAAGGCAATGGGGATTTTAAAAGAGGCAATCTTTAATTATCTGGGTATAACAGGAAGATCAATGGAGAAAGAATTCTTATTAGAAAAAGAGCTTATTGATACCTTTGACCTTAAATCCCTATCTCCATCAGATGCTGTTTTCGATATGGAAAAGCTTTTGTGGTTAAACAGAGAGTATATAAAGCATGTGTCTTTAGATAGGCTCATTAACGAGGCAGGTTTATCCGCTGCATGTAAAGAAAAGGTTGGGGTAATAAGAGAAAATGTAAAAACTGTGCGTGAACTAAAAGAATATATAAGTATATTTGACGGTGACACAATAGATAGCGATGCAATAGATTTTATTTCAGGGATAAATGGGATAGCTGATATTATAGAAACATTAGAGGATTCTATTAAAAAGGATTCCATAAAAAGTTTCGAAGATTTATACGATAAGATAAAATCCAATTCAATGCTTACAAAAAAAGAAGTTATGATGTCATTGAGGGTTATTCTCACCGGAAAAATAAGCGGCCCACCAATCAAAGAGGTTTTTCCACTGATTTCTAAAGAAAGTATTTTTAAGAGGCTTCAATGCTTAAAAAAGAGATTTTCAATAGATTAAAAGACACCTTTAGAAGCCTGTCCCTTAAGACACAACTCCTTCTGATACTGCTTTTTATGCTTGTGTTATCCATAAGCTCCCTGACCATTATCTATTCTAAGACTGAAGATATGGTCATCGAAAAGGTGACCGATAATATCGATGATATAACCAAAGTAATCCAGATAAGCGTAGAGGAACTAACATACAAAGGAAATCCCACAGAACGTTTAAAAGGCTATGTGGATATGCTCAATAAAAAGGGCATAAACGAAATATCCATTATAAGCGATACCTCAGAGGTAATAGCAAGCTCAAATCCCAAAAAAATAGGGACACTGGAAAAGATAACGGAAAAAAAACAATGGAGAAAAAAAGACCTTATAATCACGGCAAGGATGGGTGATGAAGGAAAAAAAGACATGCAGAAACTATACAATGTCATCATGCCTGTTTCTATAAAAGGTCAAAACATAGGGTATGTGCATATAAGTATGGTTCTTGACGATTATAAACTGATTCAGCGCAAAAATCATATGAAGAGGATATTGAGTATGATCTTTGCATTCAGTATAGGAATAGTATTGAGCCTTCTTATTGCAGAAAAATATACAGAACCTATAAAAAAGGTGGCAGAGGCGAGTAAAAGGATTGCAAAGGGCGAACTGGTTAAGATAAGAAACAAAAACAGAAAAGATGAGATTGGCACCCTTATAGAAAGTTATAATGAAATGGTGGATAAGCTTGCCGAAAGAGAAGAATTAAAGGAAAAACTTAAAAAATCTGAACAGCTTTCCATCATCGGTCAGCTTTCTTCAGGGATAGCACACGAGATAAGAAATCCACTAAATTTTCTATCCCTTTCTATAGGCCATATAAAAGAACGGATTGCAGAGGCACAAATCAATGGAAAAGATGAATTATTTAAACTTCTCGATAATATCACAAAGGAAATATACAGGGTTAATGAACTCATACATAACTTTTTATTGCTGGGAAAGAATATTACCCTTAATAAGGAATGGGTTCCTTTTGAATTGATTATATCAGAGGCACTGGAAATCCTCAAAGACAAAATAAGGACTGGCATATTTATTGAAGTTGTAAATAAAGACAGCAATGAATACATTTATTGTGACAGAGAATACATGAGGTTGTGCCTTATAAACCTCATAGTAAATGCGATCCAGGCGATAACAGATGAAAAGGGCACAATAAAGATAGAATATGGTAGAGAAGATGCTTTTAGTTATATAAATGTTATTGATTCTGGCAATGGAATACCTGATGAAGAATTGGAAAGGGTGTTTGAGCCTTATTATTCGACAAAAAAATTCGGAATAGGTCTTGGTCTTACCATTACAAAAAGGTTTATAGAAGAACATGGAGGAAAAATAGAAATAAAAAGTGCACCTGATAGAGGCACAACTATTACAATAAGGATACCATATGATGATAAACAATTCAGGGAATATACTCCTTGTTGAGGATGACAATAATCAGAGGGACATTATAAGGACAATCCTTGAAAAAGAAGGATACTATGTAGAAGATGCAGACACAGGCAAAAAGGCCCTTGATCTGCTAAAAAGTAATACCTTCGATGTAGTATTAACAGATTTGAGACTACCTGACATAGATGGAACAGATATACTTAAAGAGGTTAAAAACCAGAATAAAATCTCCCAGGTAATAATCATAACTGCATTTGGTTCAATCCCTTCTGCTGTTGAGGCAACTAAGTTAGGTGCGTTTTATTACCTTGAAAAACCATTTGAAAAGGACCAGTTGCTTCTCGTTATTAAAAATGCCATGAGCCAGGTGAGGCTATTAAAAGATAATATAATGCTCAAAGACCAGCTTACAAGCAAGTTCCAGCTTGATAACATAGTAGGTGCCCACAAAAGAATGGAAGAGCTATATAAGATTGTAAAGAGGATAGCACCCACAAATTCTACAGTCATAATATACGGTGAAAGTGGTACAGGAAAGGAATTGTTTGCCAAAAGCATACATTATAATAGCCCAAGAAAGAATAAACCGTTCTTTGCCATAAATTGTGCTGCCATACCAGAGACACTTTTGGAAAGCGAACTATTCGGGTATGAAAAAGGTGCCTTTACCGGCGCATTGACAAGGCATATTGGTTTATTTGAACAGGCAAACGGCAGCACCCTGTTTCTTGACGAGATCGGGGATTTAACGCTGGGCACACAGGCCAAATTGTTAAGGGCAATACAGGAAAAGGAGATTAGGAGATTAGGGGGTAATGAGACGATAAAACTCGATGTGAGGATTATTGCCGCAACCAATAAAAAACTTGACGAGGAAATAAAAAAGGGGAATTTCAGAGAAGACCTTTATTACAGACTTAATGTTATTGCATTTTCTATCCCTCCATTGAGGGAAAGGATAACGGATATACCTCTTCTTGCAGAACATTTTTTAAAAAAACTAAATGATTCAGAAAAGGTAAAAAAGACCTTATTCAATGATGCCCTAAAACTTCTTATGGGTTATTCATGGCCAGGGAATGTAAGACAATTGGAATCTATTATTGAAAGGGCTTATGTGATGTGTGATGGCCCTATTATAGATATAGAACATATACCTGAAGAGGTTAAGCAGGTAAGCTTAAAAAAACTTTCCCATGAGATAAATATACCTGACGAAGGAATTGATTTTGAGGCAGTAGAAAAAGAACTTATAAAAAAAGCTTATATAAAGGCAGAAGGAAAGGTTTCTGTGGCTGCGAGACTACTTAATATGTCCTATGACAGACTGTGGTTTAAACTTAAAAAGATGAAAGAAAAAGGTGAAATTTTTTAATTTTACGAATAAAAATACTAAATTCGTTAAATTACGAAAAATTTTACAGCCAAAACTGTCCTTAAATTTTAAAAATCTAATAATTTCAGTCTGTTAAAATTATGGCACACATTATGCATATTATAATACAAAGTTTTAAAAATAAAAAAAGGAGGTAGTTAAATGAAAAAGGTTCTTACAATCGTATTTGCCATTCTTATTGGCATTGTGTTCATGAGCCCGGCCTTTGCACAGGAAAAGGCAAAACCAGCAGCACCGGCACCTGAGAAGGCAGCAGCAGCACCTGAGAAGGCAGCACCTGAGAAGAAAGAGGAAAAGAAAGCACCAAAGAAGACTAAAAAGACTAAAAAAGAAAAAGCAGAGAAACCAGCAGAACCAGCAAAACCAGCAGAACCAGCAAAACCAGCAGAACCAGCAAAGAAGTAATCTCAATAATTATCAAAAAAGGGAGGGCTTAACCCTCCCTTTTTTATTATTAAGAATTTTACCGTAGTGTCAAAAAACTTGACAATATAGGCCAAAAAATCGTTAATTATCAATGTTTTTATGGAAAGAACCCTTTTACTTAATGCTACATTTGAACCTGTAAGTATACTTTCATGGAAAAAGGCAATCACAATGGTGCACCTTGGAAAGGTTGAGGTTGTAAAGGAATATAATAGGGAAATAAAGGGTGTTAAAGTAAAAATAAGACAACCGGCGGTCATAAGACTGCTTAAATTTGTAAAAAATAATCATTCCAATATTAAGTTTTCCAGAAAGAACATCTTTTTAAGGGATAACTATACATGTCAATACTGCGGTAAAAAGTTTGACCCAAAAGAACTCACCTGTGACCACATCATCCCAAAATCAAAAGGTGGTGTAACCGAATGGACAAACATAGTTACATCGTGTATTAAGTGTAATCTAAAAAAGGGAAACAAACTTCCAGAAGAAGTTGACATGTATCCTAAAAAAAGGCCTTCCAGACCAAACGGGCTTTATATATTTATGCTGCATCTCGGCATAAAAACACCACCTGAGCACTGGAAGGACTTTATTTTTATGAGGGATTAGTATGGATAGAATCTGGGCGCCATGGAGAATGGAATATATATCAGGGGTCTCACAGGAAAAAGAAAAGAAGTGTTTCTTGTGTATCAATGAAAAAGATGATGATGAATTACTCGTTATCGGCAGGCAGGGCACTGCCTTTGTGATTATGAATAAGTTTCCCTATACCAATGGCCATCTCATGGTTGTTCCAAAAAGGCATGTAGGTTCAATAGAAGAATTAGAGGAATTTGAGGTGCTCGATATGATGAGGCTCGTTCAGAAAATGACCAGAATATTCAAGAAAGAGTTTAATGTAGACGGTCTAAACATAGGTATAAACATAGGAAGGGCAGCAGGGGCAGGACTTGAAGACCATATCCACATACATATAGTCCCCAGGTGGTTCGGTGATGCAAACTTTATGGCCGTAATCGGTGAAACAAGGGTTATTTCAGAGCATATAAGGGAGACTTACAGAAGACTGAAGGAAGGATTTGAAAAACTTTTTTGACTCCTCAAAAGGGGTTTTAAAGCCCATTGAACTTGTATGCTCAATTACAAAAAGGTCATACCATGAACTTGGGCTCCCAAAAAGGGCAATAATCGTATTCAGTAAAAACGATTTAAGGCGCTTACTTACCTTATTCGAACACAAACTAAAGGATACATGGGCTCCTTTTAGAACTATATATGAAATAAAAGAGACAATCCTTACAAAATCAGGTATAGGTGGGCCAAATATAGCCACTATTGTTGAAGAGTTTTCTGATTTTGGTGTAAGGGAATTTATTCTATGGGGCTACTGCGGCGGGATTAAAGATAGATTAAAAATTGGAGACATCGTCTTAGCCCTTGGTGCTTTAAGGGAAGACGGTGTCTCCTATCACTATATTGAAGACAATAGTAGCCATATTGTTTATTCCCCTTGGGTGGATGAATGGAGAATGCATGCAAAACAAGCGGGTTTTTTAGAAGGCGTCGTTTGGAGCTGTGATGCCATATACAGGGAAACAGAACAGAAAATTACAAAATATAGAAAAGAGGGGGTGCTCGCCGTAGAGATGGAGGTTGCATCCTTTTATAGCGTATGTAATTACAAAAAAGTTAAAGGTATAGCCTTTCTTGTTGTTTCGGATATTTTAACAATCAAAAAATGGGTTCCAGGTTTTCATAAAGAACAGTTTAAAAAAGGTTCAAAAAAACTTTTAAAATTCATAACAGAAAAGGCAATCATTTAAAGTGGCTGGAGCCTTTAATCTCAACAATCACCACCCCGCCAAACCCTACCTGAGATGTAAGGTTTATATCCTTGCCTTTTAATTTAATTACAGGGTTACCTACCTCACCTATTCTAAAAACAATTTTTTTAAAGGCTCTTGACATGTTAGCTACTTTAAACGGCCCTCCTGTATGGTAAAAATCATCTATCTCTTCTGCCTTGATTACAGGTTCTGGTTTGCCATAGGGGTCATGAAATATAACCCCGGTCTGCTCAAAAAATGTATCTCCTATTGTATAAGTCTCTGTGACTTCTAAATTAAAAAGAGAATTTCTCCATGTCAGTATTATAGTCTCCCCTAATTTTGTTACCTCTGAAGATATTATCCTTCCTGTATCTTTATCAGAGATAATTACGATAAATTCATCTATTGAGATTGCCGGTGAAGAACATGAAATGATTATGTAAATTGTTATGATTATTATACGTAATAGCAAAATACCTTCATTTGTATCTTTTTTTAATGTTTAGTCTTTTCAGATTAAAATACGAATTTCTAAATTTTTTTTCAATGTTTTATGTATTTAAATTTTTTTTAATCGTTCTTTTACTAGGACATGTTTTTAATTATAGAGGTTGCAAAAGCCTAATCACCCATGGTATGATTTTTTAAAATTAATTTAAGTTTTTTTCTATTTTTTCGAAAAGTTATGTAAATAGTCTTTTTCTTGGGGGGGTCATATGAGCTTTACCAACATAAGGATAGGAAAAAAATTGGGCATTGGTTTTGGGCTGCTGATTGTGCTTATGATTGTCATCTGTGCTGTATCAATCATAAATTCCCAGATGACAAATTCCATGCTTGTAAGATTAATAGAAGTGGATGAAGCGAAAATAAAATATGCCAATGAAATGAAAGATGCCATAGACAGTATAACGAGGTCTATTGCCATAATGCCTTTTGCTACACCTGAAGTAGCGCAGATGGAAAGAAATAATATCCAGATTTTAAGACCAAAATATAAAGAGGCAGTGGAAAAACTTGAAAAGCTTTTAGAAACCCAGGAAGAAAAAGAACTCCTCAATCGTTTTAAAGAGGTGGTAAAAAAAGGGGCAGAGGTAAATAACAAGGTTATAGAACTCGTAATGGACGGAAAAAAACAGGAAGCCCAGAGCCTTTATGAAACCGAAACATTACAGACAACAAAACAACTTATTGATGCCACAAATGCACTTATGGATAAACAACAAAAACTCCTTGGAGAAAAGGTAAAAAGACTGTTATCTTTTAGCAAAACAATCCTGATAATAATTTTAATTGTTTGTGCAGTATCAATCATCATCGGCATCTTTATGTCCATAAAGATAACAAACAGTATTAAGGCACCTGTTGAAAAGGCTGCAGAACAATTAGAGCTTATGTCTAAAGGTGATTTTACACTTACAGTATCTCAAGATGACATAAAAAGGGGTGATGAGCTCGGTATCATTGCAAGGGCAATGGATACCCTAAATAATAACCTGAGAAACATCATAAACGAAATCGTAAGTAGTGTCCACTCACTCACCTCATCGGCAACTCAACTTTCATCCATTGCAGAAGAGATGTCAAGGACAGCAGAGAGTTCATCAAACAGAGCAAACTCTGTTGCCACAGCATCGGAAGAGATGTCTCAAACCGTTGTGGATGTTGCAAAAAATACGGCAAATATTGCAGAATCAGCAAAGAAGGCTGTAGACACTGCCCAGGAAGGCAACAAAATAGTGGAAAAATCCGTTGGAGAGGTTAAAGAAATCGACAAGACCGTAAATGAATCGGCAAGATTTGTAAAATCCCTCGGAGAAAGGTCAGTCCATATAGGTGAAATAATAAGCGTTATAAATGACATTGCAGATCAAACAAACCTCCTTACCCTAAACGCTGCAATCGAAGCTGCCCGTGCAGGGGAACAGGGTAGGGGTTTTGCAGTAGTGGCAGATGAGGTGCGTAAACTCGCAGAAAGAACTGCCCAGGCAACATCAGAGATAGAAGAGATGATAAAGGCAATCCAGAACGAAGTAACAAAGGCTGTGGAGATTATGGATAGTGCCACTAAGAAGGTAGATACTGGTGTAAAACTTACTGCCCAGGCAGGAGAGGCATTAAAAGAAAT
>JAKORG010000071.1 GCA_029777945.1 Deltaproteobacteria bacterium
TATAGCCAAATTATCCCAAAAAAAGATCTGGTTGAAATCAGGAGGTTACATAGTCTTTGATTATACAGAGGCATTAACAGTTATAGATGTAAATACAGGGAAATATCTCGGCAAAAAAGACCTGGAAGATACAATATTAAGGACAAACCTCGAGGCAGTAAAAGAGATTGCCTATCAGATCAGATTAAGAAACATAGGCGGTATAATAATTGTTGATTTTATAGATATGGAGAAAAAAGAATCCAAAGAAATAGTCTTCCAGGCATTGATTGAGGCATTAAAAAAGGACAGGATAAAAACATACGTCTATCCCATAAGCGAGCTTGGATTAGTGCAGATTACAAGAAAGAGAACACGCCACAATATTGTTAATATATTAACAGATATCTGTCCTACATGCGATGGCGCAGGATATTTAAAGTCAAAATATACGGTATGCTATGAAGTTCTTAGAGAATTAAAGAGTCTATGCAAAAAAGAAGAGGGTAAGGCGTATAATGTATACCTATCTCCAGAGGTGGCAAGGCTCCTGTATGAAGAGGAAAGGACATCCATTGAATACCTGGAGAATAGTTTCAGAACAAAAATAAACATCATTGCAAACCCTGATTACAGCGTAGAAGAATTCCAGGTAGAGACTAACCTATGAAAAACAATAATGAAAGTATCAAAATCCTTTCACCTGCTAAGGTAAATCTATTTCTTAAGGTAATTTCTAAAAGAGATGATGGTTATCATAACATTGTGAGCATTGTTGATATTATAACTCTTTATGACAGAATAACGATAAAGCCATTACCTGATGACAGAATAGTTGTAGAAGATGACAAGTCAATATTACCAAAAGACAATAGCAATACAGTATACAGGGCCGCAAACATGTTAAAAGAGAGATACAGCATTAAAAAAGGTGCTTTCATATTTGTTGAAAAAAACATTCCCATCGGTAGCGGATTAGGCGGACCCAGTAGCAACGCAGTATCTACCATAAAGGGTCTCTTTAATTTATGGAATTTAAATGCAGATAAAGAAAAACTTTTTGAACTGGTAAAAAAGATAGGGGCAGACTGCCCGCTATTTTTGTATGGAAAACCGTGCAGGATGGAAGGAATTGGAGATGTTATAACACCTGTTGAAATCCCAAAGTTAATCTATGTAATAGTGTATCCAAAAAAGGCCTTAAGCACAAAGGATGTATATAACAAAGTAAAAATCGTGTTGACAAAAAATAAAAATGATATTAAATTGATTGAAAAATTCAAAACTACAGAAGATGTGATAAAAATTCTCCATAATGACCTCGAAAAGGCTGCCATAGATATGTTTCCTGAACTAAAAAGCATAAAAGAAATTTTAATTAAGGAAGGGGCAATGGGGTCTATTATGAGTGGAAGTGGGTCTTCTGTATTCGGTATTTTTGATGACATTGAAAAGGCAAAAAGGGCAATGAAAAATCTGGATAATTTAGGTAGCATATTTTTTGCTACAAGTTTAAATTAGGAGGGAAAAGAGCTTATGGAGATAACAGATATAAAAATATTTCCCGTAAATGAAAAAAGGATTAAGGCGTATGCGTCTATAGTATTTGACGATTGCTTTATTATCAGGGACCTGAAAATCATAAACGGTGATAACAAACTCTTCGTTGCCATGCCGAGTAAAAAGATGAAAGACGGGACATACAGGGACACTGTCCATCCTTTAAATAACGAAACAAGGCAAAAGATAGAATCCAATGTATTACAGGCTTATGAAAAGGAAATAAACAAAAAGTCTAAATAAAAAATTTTTGGGGTGTCGTCAAGCGGTAAGACACAGGCCTTTGGAGCCTGCATTCGGAGGTTCGAATCCTCCCGCCCCAGAATTAATTTTTAGGGGGCATGAATTGGATAAATTAAGGATATTTTCCGGAAATGCTAACAAAAAACTTACTGAAAGCATATGTAATCACCTAAATATCGAAATTGGAAAGGCTAAGGTAAATACATTCAGCGATGGAGAGATACAGGTTGAAATTGAGGAAAGCGTAAGGGGAATGGATACATTTCTCGTTCAACCTACATGCCCTCCAGTAAACCACAATCTCATGGAATTATTAATTATGCTCGATGCCTTAAAAAGGGCATCGGCCTCAAGGATAACAGTAGTAATTCCTTATTATGGCTATGCAAGACAGGATAGAAAGGTTGTTCCAAGGACATCCATCTCTGCAAGGCTTGTTGCCAACTTAATTACAACAGCAGGGGCATCGCGCA
Source organism: Deltaproteobacteria bacterium (assembly GCA_029777945.1). Classification (GTDB taxonomy): domain Bacteria; phylum Desulfobacterota; class Syntrophorhabdia; order Syntrophorhabdales; family Syntrophorhabdaceae; genus JAKORG01. Next base: position 2,256 of record JAKORG010000071.1, read on the forward strand.
TACTCGCCATGGATTTGCATGCAGGTCAGATTCAGGGATTTTTCGACATACCCGTTGATCATCTATATGCCCTTCCAGTGCAATTAGAATACCTTAAGAAGATTCAAGGTGATATTGTCGTTGTTTCTCCTGACGCAGGTGGTGTTGAAAGGGCAAGGGAGCTGGCAAAAAGGCTCAATGCATCCATTGCCATAATAGACAAAAGAAGGGAAAAGGCAAACGTTTCAAAGGTAATGAATATTGTGGGAAATGTAAAAAAGAAAACGGCAATCCTCTTAGACGATATGATAGATACAGGCGGCACAATAGTGCAGGCAGCAGAGGCATTAAAACAAAACGGGGCCATAAATGTATATGCATGCTGTACACACCCTGTCCTTTCTGGTAATGCAGTGGAAAGACTTAAAAGCTCGCCCTTACTGGAAATAGTTGTAACAAACACAATACCCCTCTCAGAAGAGGCAAAGAGGCTTGAAAATATCAAGGTCCTTGATGTATCTTCACTGCTTGGAGAGGCTATAAAAAGAATACACAGAGATGAATCTGTAAGTTCACTATTTATATAAGTTAAAAATAACGAGACGGGAGGAAAAAATGGAAGAGATGGTGATTACAGCAGAAATTCGAAAAGAAAAGGGTAAATCAACGGCAAGAAAAATAAGAAAACAGGGATACATCCCTGCAATACTATACGGAAGAAATACACAGACTAATATGTTAATGGTCTCTGAAAGGGAATGGAAGAGATTGAGTAAAAACCTGAAAAAAACCTCTATATTAAAAATGCAACTTAAGAAAAACGGTCAGATGGAAGACCTTTCTGTGATGGTGAAGGCGATTCAGAAGGAGGCTTATAAAGACAATATTCTCCATATTGACTTTCTCCATATTTCAATGGAAAGAAAGATCGAGGTAGAGGTTCCTATACATTTAAAAGGAAAGGCTAAAGGCATAGTGAACAACGGTGTTGTTGAACAGCATCTAAGAACCATTATGGTGGAATGTCTACCAACGAGGATCCCTGAAAAGATTGATGTGGATGTTACTGAACTCGATATAGGAGATTCTATACATGTAGGTGACCTGTCCAAGGCATATCCAGAACTAAAATTCTTAGAGCATCCAGAGGTGGCTGTTGTAACGGTAATACCTCCTGAAACTGGTGAAGAGGCAAAGGTAGAAGAAGAAACTGAAAAGGAGGAGGCTTAAGTCTTTTTTGTTTCTTTTATGCGGCCTCGGAAATAAGAGTTTCAAATACTTTAATACAAGACACAATGCAGGTTACTTCGCCATCGATAGGTTTTCACAGAGGTATGCCATTCCCCTTGATAAAAAAATCTGCAATTGTATAGCAGGGATTAAAGATAATATAGTCATTGCAAAACCGAATACTTATATGAATCTTTCAGGAGGGCCTGTTGCGGGTTTAGTAAAGACATTTAACATAAAAAATGAAGAGTTAATAATTATCCATGATGACCTCGATATAGAATTGGGAAGGCTAAAAATAAAATGGGACGGTAATGACGGAGGTCACAAAGGTGTAAGGTCAATAATAGAATCACTGGAAACAAAAAACTTTTACAGATTAAAGATAGGCATAGGTAGAGATCCAACAATGGCACCGGAAGAATATGTGCTCTCGAGCTTCAGAAAAGATGAAGAGGTGCTTCTAAAGGATGTTCTCGATTCAGCATCAGAGGCCTTGTACATGTTCATTCACGAAGGAAAAGAAAAGGCTATGAGCATTTACAACAGAAGATAGTCTGGGCGTTTAAGACTATGTAATATATATAATAAGCTCTCTCATATTTAGTTACCCCTTATGAGTTTCAGCTCTTTTTTCTTTAGTTCTTAATGTCAAGAAAAAATAAAGTCTTTGGATTAATATTTCGTAAATGGGAAGAGCTTGGGGGTTAAATGCCTTTTAAAACCTAACGCGCCTTGCCTTCCACATAAATTCCTCTGGATAAAGGCTATCTGGCTCTTTTATATAGGCCTTACCCTCTATAACATCTCCTCTTATAAACCCTTCAAAGGATAGAATAGTTACTTTACCCTTATAGGCATAGGAGCCATACAGATTTATCTCATTTCCATACAGGTTAGCATGGGAAAACTCATATGTTTTTTTGTCATCAGAAAGGACTGCCTTTATCTTCTGATATCTCTGTTTTATTTTTAGGTTATAATTCTTTGATGCATATCTTCCCTTTGCAACAACCAGCCAGTCTCCATTAGCACAGTCAGGGACAAACCACATATAAAGTGTTTTGTCATAGGCATTTAAAATCTTGTCAGGTTCCCAGTCGCCAATGCCCCACATATGAGATACAACCCTTGCACCTGGCCTTAACTCTTTAAGCAACTTATCCTTTAGAAGTTCATTAATCTCAGGGAGTAAATAAAGTGTCACCACCGTTGCATCTTTAATGTCTACTTCAAAAAAGTCCTCTTGAATAAATCTAACTTTTTTCTCAACGCCTTCTTTTTTGGCATTTTCTATACTCTCTTTTATTAGTTCACCATCAAGTTCTATACCCACACCCTTTGCACCAAAATCACGGGCAGCAGAAATAACTATACGGCCATCTCCTGAACCCAAGTCATAAACTATGTCATCTTTTCCTGTATCAGCAAGTTTTAACATCTCCTTTACTATCTTGTGCGGGGTTGAGGCAAAGGGTGTATCAGGTTGAGTCTTTTTTACTGGTTTTCTATCACAATTGACACAGATTATTATCCCAGTAATCACTAATAAAGATATTATAACTTTCTTTATCATTAGTGGTCTATAAACACAAATCGTATCTAAGGGATAAACCCTTGTCAACGACAAATTTATTTTTGATAATAAAAATGAATTATAGAAATAGTTAAAGGGCAGCTTTATTTTTCATAAATAAACAGCAAACTTCATTTTTTCCTTGACAAGGTTTTTTTCAATTGTTAATAAGGAATGTAATGTTTATCTGGCTTTTTCACAGGATAAGTGGTGTTTCTTTAATAATCCTTTTCGGAATAAAAATTCTTACGAGTTTTTTCCTCTTCACAAAAGATAAAAAACCAGATTGGGCATTGAGTCTTCATAGACAACCTGTAATAGATGTCCTTATACTGATACTCTTTACCTTTCACAGCATTTACGGTTTAAGGACGATTTTGATAGATTTTGGATACAGGAAAGAGAAAAAACTTTTCTGGTTGTCCAATATTATAGCAGGTATTATTTCCATCATACTTATTTACATATATTTTATTGTCTCATAACTATGCTTAGCCATGATATCGTCATAGTAGGTGGAGGTCTTGCAGGTCTCCGTGCAGCAGTCGGGTTATGTGAGAAATATGATGTAGCCATATTATCAAAGGTTCATCCCATAAGGTCCCATTCTATTGCAGCACAAGGTGGTATAAATGCATCCCTTGCCAATCACCCAGAGGGAAAGGATGACTCATGGGAAAAGCATACATTTGATACCATAAAAGGCAGTGATTATCTTGCAGACCAGCATGCAGTAGAGATTATGTGCAGGCAGGCCCCTATAATCGTCTATGAGATGGAACACTGGGGCTGTCCTTTTAGCCGTTTTGAGGATGGTTCCATTGCCCAGAGGCCATTTGGTGGTGCAGGCTATCCAAGGACCTGTTATTCTGCTGATATTACAGGCCATGTACTCTTAAATACTCTGTATGAAAGGGCAGTATCAAAGGGCGTGAAGGTATATTCTGAATGGTATGCTATTGCCCTTGTTATAGATAATGGCCAGTGTCATGGCATTATTGCCTTTGATTTAATAAACGGCAAAATCTTCCCCATAAAATCTAAAGTCACCGTGTTTGCCACAGGTGGCTACGGAAGGGTATATCAGTATTCGACAAATGCATTAATAAACACAGGTAGCGGAATAGGTATCGCCTATAAGGCAGGGGTTCCCATAAAAGATATGGAGTTTGTCCAGTTTCACCCTACTGGTTTAATAGGCACAAATATATTAATTACAGAGGCATGCAGGGGCGAGGGGGGGTATCTTATAAATAATAAAAACGAAAGGTTTATGGAGAAGTATGCACCTAAGGCAATGGAGCTTGCACCAAGAGACATTGTCTCAAGGAGTATCCAGACCGAGATTGAAGAAGGCAGGGGATTTGATCATCCATTAGGCAAATACATTAAACTCGATTTAAGGCACTTAGGTGCACAGAAGATAATGGAAAAGCTTCCAGGCATAAGAAAGATATGCATCGATTTTATAGGTATTGACCCCATATACGAACTCATTCCTATTATGCCATGCCAGCATTATTCCATGGGTGGTATAGATACCAATGAAAAGACAGAGACAGAAATAAAGGGATTCTATGCAGCAGGGGAATGTGCCTGTGTAAGTGTCCACGGTGCCAACAGGCTCGGCGGAAATTCCCTCCTTGACACCATAGTCTTCGGCAAACTCTCAGCCATTGCAATAGATGAATATTTAAGCGGAAATAATGTCAATCCAGAGGAAAGGCCTTTAAATGCCAAACTAAACGATGTGGAGACAAACATTAAAAAGATTGCAAATAACACAGGGGAAAGACCTTTTTCTATATTAAGTGACTTGAGCAAAAACATGAGCGCCAATGTGGGGATTTTTAGAAAAAAAGATGAGCTTGCCCTGGCCCTTGAAAAGATAATGGAGATTAAGGAAAGATACAAAAACGTGCATGTATCTTCAACATCACTACATATGAACTATGAGCTTTTAAATGCCATTGAGTTAGGATACATGATTGAGGTTGCCCATACTATTGCCATAGGCGCATATCTCAGGGAAGAAAGTAGAGGTGCCCATTTCAGAAGGGACTTTTCTATAAGGAATGATGAAAACTGGCTCAAACACACAATAGCAAGATTAGGTGCTGATGGCACCCCTGAGATATCATTTAAGGAAGTGGTAATTACAAGGTATCAACCTATGGAGAGGAAATATTGATAAAGGAAACTGCTTATACATTTAAGATATTGAGATTCGATGCAAAAAGGCCTGATGAAGCCCCCCATTTTTAGTCATTTAAGATAAGGGTCATTCCGGGGCTTACTGTGCTTTTTGTTTTACTTCGTATAAGGGATGAGATAGACGGAACATTGTCTTTCAGGTCTTCGTGCCGTTCAGCAGTATGCGGTTCCTGTGTCATGGTGATAAACGGTAAGATAGACCTTGCCTGCAGAACCCAGGTGGCATCCTTTGGAACAAACACGATAATCCTTGAACCATTACCCAATTTCGAGATCATTAAAGACCTCGTTGTGGATATGACACCCTTCTGGAATATGTATGAAAAAATTAGACCTTACCTTATAAGAAAAAGTCCTGCCCCTGAAAAAGAGATAAAGCAAAGCGAAGAGGAAAGGCGTCGAATAGACCAATTTGTAAATTGCATCCTCTGCGCCTGCTGTTATGGTGCCTGTCCTGTGCTGGCAAGGAATCCCGATTATTTAGGTCCTGCTGCCATGGCAAAACTCGAAAGATTTATACTCGATTCAAGGGATGAAAGACCTCATAGTGTCTTAGATGAGATAAACAACGAAAACGGCGTATGGGGTTGTGATACAGTATTTCGATGCATCGATGCCTGCCCTAAAGATGTGCGGCCTACAGATTCTATAGTTGGATTGAGAAAGGCCATTTTAAAGAAAAAACTCTTCGGGAAATATAAATGAAGCTTAAATTTTCACTTATATCAAGAAGGCAGTTTTTAAATACCCTGTTCGGTGGATGGCTTATAGCCTTTCTATCTGGGAGTTTCTATGCATTGATGAAATTTGCATTCCCTACCCTTGGAAAAGAACCGGATTTTGTGGTGCTCAATGCAAAGGATTTCCTTGATATACCTTCTAATTCTGTAAAACCCTTTGCCTGGGGAGGAAAATTGGGATTTATCTTCAAGAGACCTGACAACAAAACAGTAGCCCTAAAAGGCGTATGCACCCATATGGAATGCAATATTTCATACAAACCAGAGGATAAAAAATTTTATTGTCCATGTCATAAAGGCTGGTTTGACATAGATGGAAAGGTATTGGAAGGACCTCCACCAAAACCACTTGAATTTTTTGACATAACCCAGGAGGGAGAAAAACTAATAGTTGCCAAAAAGGGGATAAAGGTTGAGTTGCCAAAGGCTTAAAAACTGGTTTGATGAACGTTATGATTTTGAAGGGATAAGATCCTTTTTAAAGCAAAAGGTCGTGCCTGTCCACAAATACGGCATACTTTACTATACCGGTGGACTGACTTTATTTCTTTTTATCCTTCAGTTTATAACTGGAATGGTGCTGGCCTTCTATTATGTGCCTTACCATGAACAGGCCCATAAAAGCATCATAGAGATCGTCACAAAGTTGAATATGGGATGGCTTTTTCGCTCACTCCATCACTGGGGTGCTCAAATTGCCATTGGTGTGCTTTTTATCCATGTATTTGGAACACTCCTTGTTAAGGCATACAGGAAGCCCAGAGAGATTATATGGATTACAGGTTTTATACTCCTTGTCATATCTATTTTTTTTGGTTTGAGCGGTTATTTTCTCCTGTGGGATGAGAGGGCCTTTGCTGCTGTCAGGGTCGCCACAGGTGGAGCAGGAAACCTTCCTTTTATCGGTGGTTTTATAAAATCATTTTTAAGAGGTAGTATAGATGTTACAGGAGAGACGCTTGTTCGTTTCTATGCATTCCATGTGTGTGTGCTTCCCCTATTTACCATCTTTTTTATAGGATTGCATGGTCTTTTAGTGCAGTATCATGGCATGAGTGTCCCTATATCTGTTGAAAAAGACACAAAAAAATACGAACCGTTCTTTCCTAATGTATTATACAAGGATTTTATCATATGGCTCATTGCCTTAGGTGTGGTCGTTACCATTTCTGTTTTATTCCCACCAGAGATAGGAAAAAAGGCAGATCCCCTTGCTGCCCCACCGGAAAATATTAAACCAGAATGGTACTTCTTATTTCTCTTCCAAACCCTAAAATTATTTCCAGGGGATATTATGGGTTTAAACGGCGAGATGATTGCCATAATTTTAATTTCTCTCGGTATCCTGTTTTTCCTACTCATACCCTTTTTCGACAGGAAATCTTCAAGGGGTGAAAAAAGCACTCTATTTACGTGGATTGGCATTCTCTATACTGCCTATTTTATTATCATGACCATAATAGGCTTTTTGACATAGGTGAAAGAGGTGAAAAAGATTGTAATATTCACAATAAAAACCATCAACAAATCGATAAAATACTTTATCTTTTCAGTGCCTTTATTGTTTTTCAATGTTATAGCCCTATGGGCTGAAGAAAAGATCGATGTGTTCCCCTCTACTCCATATGACCAGTTCATAATATATCAGGCCCTTATACTCTTCTGGATAGGGATTATCGGTCTTATTGTAATCTTAAAGATGAAACTAAAAGAAATCGAGCGTATTCAGTCTATGGGCATAGACAAAGAAGAAAAAGACGTTCCATTTCTTGACTAAACATCTCTAATCTATTATTATCTTCAAAAAATGCACCCTGCTATAATAAAAAATACACTTTTATCTCGAGCAAGCATAGAAAAGATACTTTCCATGCCCTATCTGTCTCATATATACGGCAGTTTAGAAGAGCTGTTTAGAAATTTTGAGGAAAAAAAGAGATTTGCCAGTGAAATCCATACGGAGATACATCTTGTTAAGCCTGTTTTAAAACTTTTAGGATTCTCTTATGAATCAAAACCAAAATTTTTCGAAGACCATGTAAAGTCACCGGACATTGCCTTGTTTGAGAAAGATGAAGCAAGGCTTGATGCATCAAAGGTGTGGGGGACAGAAGAATATTACAGGCGAACTATTGCCACCGTGTTTATAAAAAGATACGGTAGAACCTTAGAGAAAGGTATAAGCGGTTTTTACCTTGAGTTTGAAAACAGGATCCCCATCTTTCAGGCACTCTATATAATGAAAAAGACAAAAACACCCTGGGGAATCTTGACAAACGGCAGAAACTGGATACTTATCAAAAGGCCTTTAGATTTTGAAGAGACAGTTATTGAGATTGACCTTGAATATCCCCACGCAAGCCCTGAACAATCACCATTTCATCCTTTCTTTTATCTTTTTTCTCCAGAGAGCCTATTAAAGACTATACCAGAACTCTTGGAGGAAGAAAGAAAAGACATGGCTTACCATCTAAAAATAAAAAGAGAAACCCTTATTAAAGGTATTAAAGGAAAAGAAA
>JAKORG010000072.1 GCA_029777945.1 Deltaproteobacteria bacterium
CGCATCAGTTTTTCAGAGACAGCTTCCCGGATAGCCTGACTTCGGCTTTGAAAAACACGTCGATCAACAAGCTTATCCAGCTCTTCAATGAATTCTTCGTCGAGCGTTATCGCGATCTTTTCTTTACCCATACCTGCCTCCTGTTCATAGTATGATATTATATCATACCGGTGGTGAACAGGTGCAATCTATTTCTATATTCTCTTTGCATAACGTGAGACTTTTGCATAACCCCAGCCCCTCTTATTTTTGTATCCTCATTGTTACTTTTTATGTTCACTCTATCTCATTGGGGTAGTAGTTTTATCTTCTATGATTAGTTCATTACATGCTTTTATGTCCTTTTATGATATTCTTACTCCTTTATTCTATCATTGCTGCCGCCTTCTTCAGGTTGAATGCCATAGCATTCAATAGAAACTCCATGTTCCCCTTTTCTAATCCCTTATACCTCATTCGGAAGAATTGATAACCTCTTTTTAGGGTTCCTATGGTTTGTTCTACCTTATACCGCACGGAGCTTATAAATCTGTTGATAAACCTTTGTGCGATATCAAGAGGTTTATTCCGGTACGCCTTATGCATGATACCGTCTATGAGTTTATTGTCTGCAAGTATGCTTCTGTTTTTATCACTTGCGTATCCCTTGTCTGCAAAGACAAATGAACCTTCAGGAAGATGAGATTCAGTGATGATCCTTTCTAATTCTGTGGTATCGGCAGTACTGGCAGGAGTGATGTGTCCCCTTAAGATAAACCCTTCTTTAGCGTCAACTGATATATGGCCCTTATATCCGTAATAGGCCTTCTTGCCTTTTTTAATCCACTTTGCGTCGGGGTCGTCGGAATAGGTTACGACAGAGGCAGGCATCTCTGATTTTTCCTCATGCCGGTCTTCCGGCATTACCTCAATGACCTTCCTTGGTCTGCGTGAGGACTCTATGATGGTGGCGTCAACTATGGCACCTTCTTTTACCATCAGACCTTTAGATTCAATCTGTGAGTTTATCTCATCCATCAGTTTTTCATAGAGATCGAGTTCAAGGAGGGCATTTCTGAACCTGCAGATGGTAGAGTAATCGGGTATTGAACTTGATATGGAAAATCCTGTAAAAAGGATAAATGAGATGCGGTCCTTTAAAGCTGCCTCTGCTTGCGGGTCACTTAAGTTGTTCCACCTTTGCAGCAATAAAAGCTTAAACATAGGTAATGGCGGATATGCCGGTCTTCCGTCAGCACTTTCAACCTTTTTGTATTTTTTGTTTAAAAGGCTTTCAATGTTCTTCCAGTTAATGAGCATATCGATCTTTTCTAAAAATGTGTCTGTATATCCTCTTTGTTCTATAAAGTAATCGGCAAAACCTTTTGTGGTGAATTTATCTGTCATGGGGAGGTCTCCTGAGGGTTTAATATTCACCAATATACCATATTTATCATATAGTTACAAGACATTTAAGGATAATTTACCGTGCAAAGGTCTTTATTATATTGTTGTCTTGCGCCTTTTTTTATTATATGTGATTGCGGATTTGATTTGTGATGTACATCAAAAAACATTTCTGTTGGATACTGATATTGTTGCATTAAAGCCTCCTTATTTGTGTTTTGATTTTCCCACTTCTGGTTTTTAAAAGTATTGTACAATGCCATGAATATGTATGCCGAGCGAGCGGGCAAGCTTTCATCCCATACCTGGTTTTTAAAAGTATTGTACGCCGGAAGCCTCACGGATACCAAGTCAGTTTTTACCCTTTCATCCCACTATTGGTTTGTAAAATTATTGTACAATTAAGCTTTTGTATTAATATTGCAAACGAGAGGCACTTTCATCCCACTTTTGGTTTTTAAAATTATTGTACCCAG
>JAKORG010000073.1 GCA_029777945.1 Deltaproteobacteria bacterium
AATGGTGGCAATGTCTTTACCTTACAGCGTACTCTGGGGCATACTGATTTAAATATGACTAAAAGATACCTTGCACTAACAGGAGAAGACTTAAAAGCAGAGCACGAGAAAGCTACGCCAGTGAGCGATATTGTGGGAAAAAGAGTGAGGAAGGTATAGGTATTTACTATCCGTAAAAACCTGTTAAACTTCTTTTCTCAGATAAGGAGAAGGCATAAAAAGCGGAAAATTTTTGTCTTTAAGATAATGGCAAACTGTCTTACCTAGCAGAATCTCACTGATCATTTTTTATTTCCCCTTGAGCAAGGAGTGTTTCGTTGGTATAAAGGTCTTTGTTACTCGCATTGAACTCATGCTTCACTTGCATCTTTAACTTATCTAAAGTATAGATTCCCCAAAAAGTTGGGATAAATGTCTTTTCCCTTATTTGTTTGAGTTCAAAGCTCATTAAAAGATGAAAAGCATCTTTGGTAATCTTAGGATTTTCAGATGGGGAGAAATAAAAAGTTCTAAAGGTTTGGTTTTTGGTACGAGCATTATATGTTTTGCAGTCTAAGTATATAGTTCTATTCCACTCATCCTCTATTTGAATATCTGGATAACCTGTTGCCTTCTTTTTTCCGCTTTTAGTAATGGGCTGATCTGCCTTTAATCCAACCTTGTTAAGGGCATCGATAATAAAAGGTTCGATACGATTACCTGCTTCATTGGCTCTATCTGCGACGATCCCCTCTTTAAAAGCCTTTTTACCTCCAAGTTGTGCAGCTTCCTTAAGTTGCTCTAATAATTTCTTGTTTCGCTCATCTGATAGATCAAAAGCCAAAACCTCAAAACCTGTGAGAGCCTTTATTGCAACTGAGAAGGGTATTCCTTTCAACGGCTCTAAGAATTTATTTATGACTTGCTCAAGCTGCTGGATGTATTCTTCTTGGTTATTCAATACTATCCCTCCTTTTGAAATATTAGTATATTCTCTTTCTGCATTATGTTGTAAAGTCCAAAGATAATTTTATCAATATTTTTCACTAGCTTAAATCCTATTGTTTCGGCATAACTTATTATAAATTCCACTGTTTTTATTTCATTGCCAAGATAAGTTGCGTTGCC
>JAKORG010000074.1 GCA_029777945.1 Deltaproteobacteria bacterium
AATCAATAAGTCATGCAAAAAAAGAGCTTAAAAAGTTTTTTGAAAGATATAATATACGAAGGCCTCACCAGGGCTTAGATTACAGAACACCGGATGAAGTTTACTATGGAACATTACCAAAGATTAAGGATGCAGTATGATGAGGGTAGCAAACCACTTAAAAACTGTTGGATGTTGTTTAAAAAGACTTGACCAGCTCAGCCTTCGAGGATCTGGGGAAAGACCTTAAGTTTTGCACCTGTTGCTATCAAGATGAGTCCTTTTAACACTTGAGGGTAAGAAATGGCAAAAGACAAGGCTATTGCACCACCTAAAGAATGACCTACCATATAACAGCCTTCCAGTTTTGATTCTTTTATTGCATTGAATATTGCATCCCTGTAGCCTTCTACAGAATCACATCCATTACCAGGGGAATTTCCATGTCCTGGTAAATCGATCAATATCACTTCAAAAAAAGAGGAAAGATAATCCCTCTGTTTGTGCCAGATATTTGTATTCAATCCAGAGCCGTGTATAAAAACAATCTTTTCGCCTTTTCCATATCTTTCAATATTTAAATTCATACCCAACTCCTTTTTCAATTTAATAAACTTTCATAGATAACTTTAATAGTCATGGATGTTGGCACTTAATAATCTATTATTGCAAGTTTATTTAAGCAGGCTATAATTATATCAGAAAAATAAAATTAAAAAAATATTTAAAGCTTGACAAAATTTTTACTAATTTTCTAAAATGGGTTATAAAGGGGTTAAGGTTCATATATATAAAAAAGGAGATTATGAGTAACAAATAAAGTATAGGCAGAGGTTAAAACTTAATAGCATTAGGTTATATTTCCCACGGCTTATAAAAGTATTAAAAAGCATTTGATAAAAAAAAGGGGGTGTCATATGTGGGAAAATATAAGTTTTAAAAAATGTGAAGCCTTTCTCAGTTATCATTTTTATGCAAAAAACAAAGAAACAGCGTATATAAGACCGGCGATTACAATTTCAAGGGCAGAAGGTGCAGGGGGTCATACTGTTGCATCTGAGCTGGCCAATTATTTACACGAAAAAACATATACACACAGTGAATGGACTGTATTTGATAAAAATCTTGTTGAAAAGGTTATAGAGGAATACAATCACCAAAAAAGAATAGCCGAATTTATGGAAGAAGGTCATAAATCTATGATTGTTGATGCATTTGAAGAATTAATAGGTCTACATCCATCGACATGGAAACTCATAGAGCAAACAAATGTAACCATTTTAAACCTTGCAAAAAAAGGCAATGTTATCATAGTGGGAAGGGGTGCCAATATTATTACAAAATCTCTTGAAAATGCCTTTAGTGTTCGTCTTGTCGGCACATTCGAAAAAAGGGTAAAACAAATTCAAAAAGTCTATAACATGAATGAAGAGGATGCCATTAACTATGTTAAAAAGGAGGATGAGGCAAAGTCACGTTATATAAAAGACAATTTTGGTGAGGACATAAACAATCCCCTATTGTACCATCTCATAATAAATACAGACCTTATAAGCCATGAAGAGGCTGCAAGATTAATTGGCGATGCGGTAATAAAACGTTTTAAACTCGATGTGCCTGAAAAAAGAACATATAAAAAAGAGGTTACTTTTGTAAATAAAGAGGTTCGACTATAAAGAGGTAAATATGAAAGAGGTAATCGAAAAAATAGTTTCCACTGAAAATGAGGCTAAATCCATAATAGAAAGGGCAAGGATAGAAGCGGATCGGATAATAGCAGAGGCAAAAAGAAAGGCCCAGGACATTATAGATAAAACAAGAAGAGATGCAGTCATTGAAGCCCAGAAAATAATCGATTCAGCTATAGAAAAGGCAGAACAGGAAAAACAGAAACAGCTAACCCAGAAATCTCAAAAGATAACAAGCCAATTTGTCCTTAATGAGGAGGCAAAGCAAAAAGCCATAGAATGGATAATTAAAGTGGTATGCAAGAAATCATAACAGAAGATAAGGATGTTTTGACTGTTCGAAAAAAACTGACAAAGGCAGGTGATTTAGATTTTCTTGCTGCCCTTTTACATGCCCGATACAGTAAAATGGTAAAAGGTGACAGGCTAATTGAATTAAGTCGTATTCAAAACTTATCCGATTTATTTCAGTCAGTTTACCCAGATAAGACCATAGAAGATAATAATGATTTTCAAAAAAAGATATTATTCGATTTTATATCAGAGTTATATGGCTTTTATGCTTATTTAAGCAAAGAACATATTTGTTTTATTAATTGGCTTACCATGCGGTTTCAACTGGAAAATCTTAAGATACTCCTGAGAGGGTTTTTTAATAAAATACCATTCCTTAGGATAAAGAGTTTTATAATAAATTTACCTGGTGCACTTTCATTAAACTTAAAAAAACTATCTGAGGCAGAGACTTTTGATGACTTTATCAAAAATAGCCCAAAGGGTTTTTTTCAAGACACCCTTAAAAGTGCTGCTAAAATATATGGTGATAAGGCAAAACCCTTTTTTATAGAAGCCTTTCTGGATAGCGCGTATTTTAACGAACTTATTTCAAAAACAAACAGTTTAAAATCCACTGACCGTGATTATATAAAACCTATTGTTGATCAAGAAATCGATATATTTCATCTTATGTTGATTACAAGGGGTGTGATGAATTACAATCTGCCGCCAGACCAGTTAAAATTATTCCATGTTAAAGGAACAGCTATTCCAAAAAGGATATTTACTGCCCTTTTAAACGAATCGGATTTGGGATTGTTCATAAAAAAATTAGAAGGCCGTGTTATAGATTTTATACCTTTGGAATTGACTAAAACAGACCAATCTACAGCATTGGACCTATCAATACTTGAGTCCTTGGCATGGAAGAGGTTCAATCATTTGTGCCACAGGGTTTTTTATACAAATCATATGGGATTTGGTGCTGTTATAGGTTATATCGGTTTAAGACGGATCGAAATTTTCAATCTTATAGTCTTGTCAGAAGGAATAAAAGAAAAGTTTGGTTCTGATTTTATTCGTAAACACCTTATTTTAAAAGACTATGGTGAGGCCTCCCATGTTTAAGCCTGAACCTATGGTTTTTTTAGAGATAATAATTTTATCCAGCGATGAAAGGGATGTTTTAAAAGAAATAGGAAGGTTGAATAAAATCCATCTTGAGAGATCAAAATCAGGTTACGGAGAAGAGGTTGCAGAATCAGCCAATATACCTTCAGATTTATTAAAATTTGAACATTTACGCATAAGGATTCAAGAGCTACGACAGACGCTTAGTATACCACCTGCGGAAAAGATGTATTTTTCAAAGGATATGACTGTTGAAAAGGCAGAAGAAATATTAAATGAAATAGATGATAAATCAAAAAAATTATTAGAAGAAAAGGAGAGGCTTTTAAAAAAGCAGAAAGAGATTAAGGAAACCATAGACAGGTATTTATTATACAGAGGGTTTGATCTTCCCCTTTTAAACGAGAAAAATTTTACCTTCCTTCATTTTATAACAGGTAGTATTGCCTGGGATAGATTTGATTTTCTAAACAAAAACTTAAGCAAAAATACACTCATATTTCCATTGTCAAGACTGAAGAATCAACAATATTTATTTATAATAACTACAAAGGAAGAAAGGGGTGAAATAGAGTCTTTACTCGAACAAGCAGGTTTTCAGAAGGAATTTTTGCCTGTAGTTGAAAAGGAAACAATTGACGGTTTTTTGAAAAAACAGGATGAAGAATTAAGAAGGATATCCGACGATATAGAAAAGATAAACTTAAAAAAAGACGAATTAAAAGTTGAAATAAAAGATATTTTAGACGAGATAGAGAGATTTATTGAATTTGAGTACAAATTAATAAGTGCTGGTCAAAAGTTTTTGAGAACAGAAACTACGGTTGTCCTTTCAGGATGGGTTCCTTGTAATGAAATTCATTTAATAGAAAAGGTTATTAAAGAATCGACAAAAAATAGATACATAATGAATGTAAGAAAACCTGACGATTCTATGGAGCAAGAAGTGCCTGTGCTTTTAAAGCATCCAAGGATTTTAAAGCCCTTTGAAATGCTTGTCTCAGCCTATGGGCTTCCGAGTTACAAAGAGCTCGAGCCGACCCTTTTTGTTGCAATAAGCTATATCCTTATGTTTGGCATGATGTTTGGTGATGTGGGTCATGGTTTTGTTTTAGCCTTATGCGGAATGTTTGCTTTAACAAAGGGTAAAACAAAACAGATAAAAGATTTCGGCATTTTACTTATATCAGCAGGTATTTCAAGTATGATTTTTGGGGTGATATATGGAAGTTATTTTGGTATAGAAGCACTAAAAAGATATGCCATATGGCATGATCCTATTGATTGTGACCCAATAAAACTCATGTATTTTGCAATTTCAATAGGGATTGTGCTGATAAGTATTGGTTTAATATTAAATGCATTAAATCATTTTAAACGGGGTGATGTAATAGGGGGTATTCTCGATAAATTTGGTTTAATTGGCATTGTGTTTTACTGGGGTGCAATAGTTATACTTATTAAAAGTGCTTCATTAAAGGCACAGGGGTTATTGGGATACTTTCTCTTTATGTTTATAATCATACCTATTATAGGCTGGGCAATTAAAGAACCCCTCGAACACATTGTAAGGCATAAAAAAGGTGTGCATCATAAAGGGGATGAGGGATTGGCCGTAGCAATTATGGAATCATTTATAGGTGCCTTTGAGGCAATACTTAGCTATCTTGCCAATACCATTAGCTTTGTCCGTCTTGCTGCCTATGCCATGAGCCATGCGGCATTACTCTTTGCGGCATTTATGGTAGCCCATGAATTAAAAGGTGTTGCCTATGTGGGAGGCGGTCTGAGTCTTTTTATAATCGTATTAGGTAATTTTATAGCCATTGTCCTTGAAGGGGTAATCGCATCAGTGCAGGCATTACGTCTTGAATATTATGAATTTTTTGGAAAGTTTTTTTCAGGTAGCGGTAGACCCTTTGAACCTTTTTATATTTCCATTGGGGAAGAGAGAAGGGTTTATGAGAAAAAAGAATAATTTAGAGGCCTTTCTTTGTCTGTTTTTTAAGGATAAGATTCAAATAAATCCTTTTGGAGGTGTTACATGTTTAAGTTGCCTTTCTGGCAAGTAGGATTAATAGCAGGTTTGTTGGTATGGTTTTTACTACCCGATTCACTATGTTATGCTCAAGAGGCTGCCAAAAGTGGTGCAGGTTTGGATGCATCGGCAATTTACAAGATTGGATTAGGCTTTTCAGCAGCGTTTGCCATTGCAGCCACAGTATGCGGTGCAGCGTATGCAGTTGGCAGAATCGGTTCTGCAGCCTTAGGTGCTGCTGCTGAAAAACCTGAATTACTCACCCGTAGCATCCTTTTTGTAGCATTGGCAGAAGGACTTGCAGTATTAGGCTTTGCTATTGCAATGATGCTTATACAGAAGATGTGAAAAAAAGATGAAATTTTTTTGTATCGGAGACGATTATACAACCCATGGATTTAGTCTTATAGGGATTGATTCTGTTGTGGTAACAACCCCTAAAGAGGCTGAAACTGCACTTATGGGGATTCTGTCAAAACAGGATTACGGTATCATCATAATAAACGAGGAGGTAGCAAATTGGATTCGACCTCATATTGACAAAATAAGGATGGAGCTGTCAAGACCATTAATAGTAGAGATACCGGGACCGAAGGGGCCAGCAAAATTAAGAAAGAGTCTACGTGAATTTGTACAGGAGGCTGTAGGAATAAGTGTTTCATAAAAGGGGCAAAATATGACATCAGAATTAAATCAAACGGAAAGGCTTCGGGAAGAGATTCTCAAAGACGCTAACAAAAAGGCAGAAGAATTAGTTAATAATGCTAAAAATGAAGCAGAGGCTATTTTAATTAACGCCCATGTTCAAGCCGAAAAGATTAAAAAGGAAATCATTGAAAATGCTTACCAAGAGGCTGAAAGGAAAAGTGAGCTCATTTTGGCAACGGTGCCTGTAGAGATTGCGAGGTTTAAGGCAGAACATATAGAATCTTTACTCGATACAATTTATCAAGGGGCCTATAAAAGATTGCAGAACCTTGAAGGTATAGATTATACAGAGGTATTAATCAACCTTGCCTTTGATGCTATAAATAAAATGGCAGGCGATATATTTAATATAAAGATCTCATGGGCAGGTTTTAATCTGGATGGTGATTTTTTAGCCCAGGAAATAACAAATCGTATAGATAGGCCTGTTACAGTTACTATATCAGAAGAAACCAATATAGTGGGTCCAGGTATAATCATTGAAGACAACGAAGGAAGACAAATCTGGGATAATCGTCTCACAGAGAGGTTAAGGCGTCTTTGGCCTGCCCTGAGACGGAAGATTGCATCTGATATTGGTCTTGCCATGGAAAAGGAAAAGCAGGAGGTCATTAAATGACTATAGCCTATAAGATAAGCGAACCTGTTGTTACGAGAATTAGCGGTCCTATTGTGACAGCAATAGGTATGCATGCGTCTCAGATGTATGAGGTAGTGCAGGTAGGGGAATTAGGACTTGTTGGTGAAGTGGTAAGGTTGATAGGTGATCAGGCAACCATTCAGGTGTATGAAGACACGACCATGTTAAAACCAGGTGCCCCAATTAAAAGGACAGGTGCGCCATTATCTGTTTGGCTTGGTCCAGGACTTGTAGGTAATATCTATGATGGTATTCAAAGACCCTTACCAGGTATTCAGGCACGTAGCGGTGCATGGATAAAAAGGGGCGAAAAGGTTGACCCGCTCGATACAGAAAAAAAATGGACATTCGAGCCGATTGCGAAAGAAGAAGATGATGTAATGCCCGGTCAACCCATAGGAAAGGTAATCGAGACCCCACTGGTTGACCATGTGATTATGATTCCACCGGGAATTTCAGGTAAGATAAAAAAGATTGCAGAAAAAGGAAATTATACAGTAAACGAAGTTATTGCAATAATCGATACGGGTATCGAAACTATAGAGCTGACTATGATTCAGAAATGGCCTGTAAGGTTACCACGGCCAATAAGAGAAAGACTGAGGATTAATAAGCCTTTAATAACAGGTCAACGTATAATCGATACGTTTTTCCCCATTGGTAAAGGTGGTGCAGCGGCCATTCCCGGTGGTTTTGGAACAGGTAAGACCATCACACAGCATCAACTTGCAAAATGGTCAGATGCAGATATCATTGTGTTTATAGGATGTGGAGAAAGAGGAAACGAAATGACAGAAGTGCTTCGAGAGTTTCCGGAACTTACTGACCCCCGTTCAGGAAGACCGCTTATGGAAAGAACCATACTCATTGCAAATACATCCAATATGCCTGTTGCTGCAAGAGAGGTTTCCATCTATACTGGTATAACTATAGCCGAATATTATAGGGATATGGGGCTTAATGTGGCAGTATTTGCAGATTCAACGAGCAGATGGGCAGAGGCATTAAGGGAACTTGCAGCCCGTCTGGAGGAGATGCCTGCTGAAGAAGGTTTTCCAGCTTCTCTACCTACAAGGCTTGCCCAGTTTTATGAACGGGGTGGTGCAGTTACAACCCTTGCCGGTAAACTGGGTTCTGTAAGTATAGTAGGTGCTGTAAGTCCACCGGGAGGCGATTTTTCAGAGCCAGTTACACAACATACAAGAAGGTTTATCAGGTGTTTTTGGGCCCTTGATACTGAACTTGCCAATGCAAGGCATTACCCCTCAATCCACTGGTTACATTCATATTCAGAATATGTTGAGGATGTGAGTGCCTGGTGGCAGAGATAGGTCCCTGATTGGATAGAGATGAGAAATGAGGCCATGACAATTCTTCAGAGAGAGGAAAGGCTTCAGCAGATAGTAAAGCTTGTTGGACCAGATGTTCTGCCAGACAGTCAGAGGCTCATACTTTTTGTGGCGGAAATGATAAAAGATAGTTTTTTAACCCAGAGTGCATTTGATGAAAACGACATGTACTGTTCACCGGAAAAACAAGTCGTTTTATTACGTCTTATTCTGAATTTCTATAAAAAGGCAAGGGATCTGATTCAATTAGGTGTGCCATTATTGCGGATAAGGTCATTAAAATGCGTTCCCCAGATAATAAGGGCTAAGATCACATATGGCAATAAGGAACTCGATAATATAGCCCAGCTTGAAAAATTAGCCATGGAGGAAATGGATGCTTTGGAAAAAGAATTTTATCTCACTAATGAGGGCAGTGTAATATGCAAAACAATTTAGATTTTGAAGACAAAGGTTTACAGTATATTGGTGCTACAAGGATAGAAGGTCCCCTTGTTGTGGTTGAAAGGGTAAGGGATGTTGGTTTTGATGAGATAGTAGAAATAATTGATGCAGAAGGTAGGCCTCGCTTTGGTCGTGTTCTGGACATATCGGACAGACAGGCTATTGTCCAAGTTCTTGAAGGAACAACAGGATTATCCAATCGGAATATAAAAGTTCGTTTTTTAGGTGAAAGTTTTCGTCTTCCCGTTTCGAGGTTTATGTTGGGGCGTATCTTTGATGGTCTTGGAAGACCAGCAGATGGAGGACCGCCTCCCCTTTCCACTGAATTACGGGATGTCAACGGCATGCCTATCAACCCTTTTTCAAGACGTTATCCCAGAGAATTCATTCAGACAGGACTATCTGCTATAGATGGGATGAATGCATTGGTGAGGGGCCAGAAACTTCCCATATTTTCAGGAAATGGATTACCCCATGATAGACTTTCTGCTCAGATTATGAGACAGGCAAGGCTTCTTGATGAGACAGTGGAGTTTTCAATGGTCTTTGCCGCCATGGGGGTAAAACACGATGTTGCAGAGTTTTTCATAAGAAACTTTCGCGAATTAGGCGCACTTGCAAGGGCCGTTATGTTTTTCTCCCTTGCAGATGCACCGAGTGTTGAGAGGCTTTTAACACCAAGGGTTGCCTTAACCCTTGCAGAGCACCTTGCCTTTGATTGTGGTCAGCATGTCCTTGTGCTCCTTACTGATATGACTAATTATTGTGAAAGTTTGAGAGAAGTGGGCACTGCAAGGGGTGAGATACCTGGACGTAAAGGTTATCCTGGATATCTTTATTCTGACCTGGCAAGTATTTATGAGAGGGCAGGCCGTATTGAAGGTTCTCCAGGTTCTATTACCCAGATGGCAATATTGACCATGCCTGCCGATGATATTAGCCACCCTGTTCCAGACCTTACAGGCTATATTACTGAGGGACAGATTGTTCTCGATAGGGATTTGTTCCAAAGGGGTGTTTATCCACCCATAGCAGGACTGCCGAGCCTTTCCCGTCTCATGAAGGATGGGGTTGGAAAAGGTTATACAAGGGAGGATCACCCAATCCTTGCAAGTCAACTTTTTGCCTGTTATGCCTATGTTAAGAAAGTAAGAGGTCTTGCAGATGTTATAGGTGAGGAAGAATTAAGTGCCCTTGATAAATTGTATCTAAAATTTGGTGAAGCATTTGAGATGAAGTTTTTAAGACAAGGTGAGTATGAAAATAGAACTATTGAAGAAACCCTTGAAATTGGTTGGGATGTATTGTCAATACTGCCAAGGGATGAGCTCCACAGGGTAAGTGATGCGCTTCTTGATAAACATTATAGGGAAAAGGCAGAAGAAAATGTATGTGAAGAGGGATTTTAAGGCCTACTAAGAAAGAAAAGGTTCAATATGGGCAAACTTAATGTGGCACCTACAAAATCTAATCTTTTGAATTTGCAGAGACAACTTGCCTTTGCTGAAGAAGGATATGATTTACTTGAACAAAAAAGACAGATTCTGATTTTTGAGTTGATGAGCAGATTAGAAAGGGCAAAAAATGCTGAACAAAATGCAGAGGATGCCCTTAAAAAAGCCTTCGATGCATTAAAAGAGGCTTATATGGATATAGGTTCAGAAGGTATTGAGAAATCAATCTGTGGAATAAAAATGGAACATGAAATAGAGATAACTGATCAGCATTTAATGGGTTTAAAAATACCTAAGATTAAGGCAAAGGTTGAACCTTTGAGTGTTCAATATGGATTAACAGGCACATCAGGTAATCTGGACAGGGCAATGAAGCTTTTTTTAGAGGTTTTGCCTATATTGTGCGAATTAGCAGAACTTTCAAATGCAGTGATAAGATTGGCACAGGAATTGAGAAAGACTCAGAGAAGATGCAATGCATTATCAAAAATATTTATGCCTGCGTATCGGGAAACGATAAACTATATTATAGGAACATTAGAGGAAAGGGAAAGGGAATCTTTTGTAATCATGAAGATGATAAGGGATAAGCTTGAAAAGAGTTTATCAGAAGCTATGCAAAGTAAATAAGAAATATTTCCTTATGTGTTTAAAATAATGACAAGAGTAATTTTGTATGTTATATAAGAATGAGGTTGACTAAATAACATAATTCACTAAGGAGGGATAGATGGAGGCTCAAGAAATCACTAAAACATATGTAAATATGTTTGACGAGGTTATTCCATTACTCACGAGTATATATAAGGGGTTTGTAAGTCAAAAAATCGAACTATTAAAAGAAAGCAGAACTAAATTAAGAGAGGTATGGAAAAAACATCTTCCCGAAACAGAGCATATAATAAGCGAAAAGGAAAAGACAGAGGCAGAAAAAAGGTTTATTATTGCACTACCGCACTTACAACGTGTTGCCCTTGCCATTGACAATCTTATAGACAGGATGGAAACAAAGATTCAGGCAGATGTATTATTTTCACCAAAGGCAATTGAAGAGATAAAACAGCTTATGCTTACAATAGGGACAGAATTTAACGATGTAAAGAACTATTGTGTAAACAAAAATGAAGAAAACAAGAAAAAGGTAAAAGAAGATCTTGAAAAAGTATGGAAACTTGCATCTGATTTTGAGATTACGCATCAGAACCGTTTGATATTAGGCGTATGTATGCCAAAGGCATCCTATCTTTACATAGATATAACCGATTCATTAAAAAGAATCGCAAGGGAACTTTCAGAATTTGCCGAATATGCATAAATAAAAATAAAAAGCATCGGGTCAAAAAAAGTATTTTATAATAACAAAGCCACCTATCAATAAAAGGGTGAATATTATTGTCAAAAGATTGAAATATTTGTCTATAAAAATTTTGATGGGATTGCCAAAAATATAGATAAGGCCAGCAACGAGAAAGAAACGAAGGCTTCTTGAGATTATAGAGGCAATCATAAACACATTAAAAGAGATTTTAAATGCCCCAGCACTTATTGTAAATACCTTGTATGGGATAGGGGTAAAGCCTGCTATGCCTACTGCCCAGGCATCGTATTTCATATAAAGTTGCTGGACATATTGATATTGTCCCTGAAAACCATAAATTGAAAGTATCTTCATTCCTATTGTGTCCATAAATGTCAAACCTATGAGATACCCAAACGCCCCTCCTAATACAGAACCAATGGAACAAATTAAGGCATAATAAAAAGACCTTGTTGGTATGGAAAGGCATAGGGCAATTAAAAGTACATCAGGTGGGATGGGAAAGAAAGAGGATTCAGTAAATGCCAGGATGAATAGGGCAGGTGTGCCATAGGGTGTCTTTGCCCAGTGAAGGATCCAGTCGTACATCCTTCTTATAAGATTCTGTTTGGTGGCTAATGCATTTTCCAATTCAATTTTCTCCTGTTTTTCATTTATTTATGGTTTTCTTTATTTCAGTTTCTTTTTCACTTAAACGCAAGGATTTTTGATGGCAGGGCATATTTTTTTGAACAAAAGTCTTTTTTAGATTGCAATAAATGGCGATAAATGTTCTGCAACTCCCAGAACCATCAAGCCCTTCCTTTTGAGGTATCTGGGCGTATTCACACATGAGATCATAAAAGTTAAAGAGATTTTTCATTGGATAAGCCTTTCAATAGCGTCTTTAACATTTTTTATTGCCGTTGGATGTTCGAGAATATCCCTCTTTTTTTCAATGCCTGCGAAACCTATTATTTCATGGTCTCGTATGCTTATTGATATAAAAAAGGCCTTTACTGTCTCTCTGCTACATTTTATGTCTATATCGTTTTTTCTTCCCCCAACAGTTATAAAAAGGCCTTTTCTTCCATAAAGAGGGCCCTTTAGTTCTTTTTTCAAAAGATATTTCTCACACCAAAAGCTCTGGCATCTATCTATCATTATTTTTGTCTGAGCAGATACACTGGAAAAGAAAACAGGTGAGGCAAGGATTATCCTGTCAGCCTCCCTTATGGCATTATAAATTAATTTCATATCATCTTCAATAATACAAACTCCTGTATTGTCACATCCACCGCAATCCTGACATGGTTTTATATCCATTCCATTCAGGTTAAATACTTTAACTTTATGTTTTGTTATATCAATAACTTTCAATGCCTCTTCAAGAAGTAAATCAATGTTGCCTTTTACTTTGGGGCTGCCATTAAAAACGATTATGTTCATCTATAATTTTTACTTTTTCAGCTTACTTTATAAAATGCAACTTTTTTTGCGCCGCATACAGGACATGTCTCAGGTGCCTCTTTTTCTGCAGTGTATCCGCAAACTTTGCAAATATAATAATCAAATTCTTCTTCCTGCTTTCCCAAATTTTCAAGGGCTTTTTTATACAAATTTGCATGGATTTTTTCAACCTCATTGGCTAAATGAAAACTCCTTGCCGCACTTTTATTTCCTTCTTTATTGGCATCTTTTATCATTTCAGGGTACATGTTTTGAAACTCATGTGATTCACCGTTTATTGCCTCTTCAATGTTCTCTTTTGTAGATTTAATTCCTTTTAATTCTCTCAAATGATTGTGGGCATGGACTGTTTCAGCCTCTGCTGCAGCCCTGAAAAGTTTTGCCACCTGTTTATATCCCTCTTCCTCTGCCTTTTTTGCAAAGGCAAGGTATTTTCTGTTTGCCTGCGATTCCCCTGCAAAGGCCTCTTTTAAATGCTTTTCTGTTTTTGACATGCTATAATTCTCCTTTTTAAGTTTTTACTTTTGGTTATTAACAACCCCATGATATTCTTTAACCTTTTTTGCAAAGTCTCTGCCGAAATTGTAGCACTTTTCTTTATCATCTTCCTTCGGTCTATACTGTAACTGAAGACCAGGTTCAAATATTTCAAGTCCTATTTTTTTGAACATGTCATATGCCTCTTTTACACCACCTCCACCCCAGCCAAAGCTACCGAATGCCCCCACTATTCTGTTCTTAGGTCTAAGCCCTCCGAGATGGTACAAAAATTCGGCAATTGATGGAAACATTACGTTATTTACTGTTGGTGTCCCAATAAGCGAACCCCTTGCCTTCCAGAACTCTTTTATTGCCACACTCATTGGCGTTGCCCTAAGTTTTAGGGCATTGCATTCAACACCTTCATCCTTTATACCCTGCATCAAGGGAATGGTCATCTGTTCGGTACTGTGCCACATGGTATCGTATATAATGGCAACACTCAAATTTGCCTTTCCATTGGCCATATCGAGATATGATTGCATGATTTTTTCAGGGTTTCTTCTCCAGATTACACCGTGGTCAGGCGCTATCATATCTATTTCAATACCGAGTTTTACAATTTCAGCTATCTTTGTTTTTATTAGCTGTCCAAAAGGCATCAGTATATTTGCATAATAATCTATAACAGCATCATCGAGCTCTGATTGAGATGAACAGGCAACAAATTCATCGTCGAATCTCGAGGATGAGGCAATGTGCTGACCGAATGCATCTTGAGAGATGAGTAGTTTTGCCTCTTTCACATACGTCACCATTGAATCAGGCCAGTGTAGCATAGGTGTTTCAATAAAAAGAAGGGTGTATGTTCCAGTTGATAATGTATCTCCGTTTTTTACTATCTTGAATTGCCAGTTGGACGTATCAAAATATCTGTCCAGTCCCCTTTTACCCCTCTCTGAGATATAAATAGTTGCTTGGGGGCATAGTAACATGATTTTGTCTATACTGCCTACATGGTCAGGTTCAATGTGATTTATAACGATGTTTTTTATTTTCTCCAATCCTGTAATTCTTTTTATATTGTCTAAGGTTACATCACAGAAATCCTCCTTGACAGTATCTATAAGCGTAATGTTTTCATCCATTATGAGATAATTGTTGTATGTTGTTCCCCTTTGCGTGATATATCCGTGGAAGTCCCTTATTGCCCAATCTATTGCCCCTACCCAGAATATGTTAGGCTTAATTTCTACAGTTTTCATAACGCACCTCTTAAAAAATTAATGTTAATTTTTATGTTAAAATGGGGAATATATATTCTATATTAAATTTAATTTTAAATTATTACAATTTTGAAATAATGTCAAGTCAATTTTACCCCTTTTTTGGAGAACGCTAAAATTATAAACAATGCAAAGAAATTATAAAATTCGAGGAAATGTTTGACTAAAGGGATATGAGTGATTAATTTATAATAAAAAAATGCCGAAGACGGGACTCGAACCCACACAGGCGTAATGCCTACTAGATCCTGAATCTAGCGCGTCTACCAATTCCGCCACTTCGGCATGATATTAAGATTAGTAGATATTAAATGATTATGTCAAGAGGTGTGTATGAAAATTTTCTATTCCGTTAACGAGATGGATAAATTCCCAAACCCTGTTTTGACCATAGGAAACTACGATGGTATCCATATAGGGCATAGGCAAATAATAAAAAAGGTTTTTGATTTGGCAAAAAAGATTAACGGGACATCAATGCTTATGACCTTTGAACCCCATCCGTTGAGTATATTAAAACCTGAAAAGCTAATCGGTCGCATCACACCTTTTCATGTAAAGAAAAGGATTATAGAAGAAAACGGTATTGAAGTGATGATAGTTGTGAATTTTAATGATGAGTTAAGGCAGATGACCCCTGAGGATTTTTTTAATAAAATCTTATTAGATAAAATTGGTATTCAAGCGCTTATTGTAGGATACGACTTCAAATTCGGAAAAGGCGGTGCGGGAAATATTCATACATTAAAAACCCTTTGTGAATCAGCGGGAATCTACTTTGAGTCTGTTGATGCTATTACCTTTGAAGGCGATAAGGTTGGAAGTAACAGGATTAGAAAATTATTGATAGAAGGTAATGTCTATAGGGCATCCAGACTTTTAGGCAATTGGTATTCAATTGAAGGTCGAGTGATTAAAGGAGAGGGAAGGGGCAACAAACTCGGCTTTCCCACAATAAACATAGAAACAGGATATGAAATCATTCCTAAGGAAGGTGTTTACATCACAGAAGTAGAATTGGATGGCAAAATATATCCTTCTGTAACGAATATTGGTTTTAATCCTACCTTTGAAGGAAAACGTTTGAGTATTGAAACACATATTATTGATTTTACAGGGGATATCTATGGAAAGGATGTTATCCTTTATTTTCACGAGAGGATAAGAACAGAAATCAAGTTTAATGATGTAGAAGAACTAAAAAGACAGATTCAAACTGATGTTAATTCAGCGAAACTCTATTTTAAAGAACAGGGCATTATAATTTAAAAACTATCTGTTTGAGTATGCCCGTATCTTCTTCTTTTATCTGGATACGCAATTCTTTTGGTTTTTTCGATTCTCCAGGAAAGAATATAAAACCGTGTGCCACCTCACCCTGATTTATGGGTTTATTTTTAAGGTTCCTTGATTGCAAATCCTTTTTTATCGTATCCTTTGCATCCTCATCCATTAAGCCTTTTACTCCACCTGCAGTGAGTCCTGCTGCTGCACCCAAAGCAGCACCCTTTCCTGCAGATTCTAACACATTCTGACCTGTAACGATACCTATTGCTGCCCCTATTGCACTTCCGGCAATACCGGCAAGGACTGCACCTTTTGTGCCCTCTGTGACCATTGGCCCGTATTTTGTCTTTGAATGGATCCT
Organism: Deltaproteobacteria bacterium; assembly: GCA_029777945.1. GTDB lineage: Bacteria > Desulfobacterota > Syntrophorhabdia > Syntrophorhabdales > Syntrophorhabdaceae > JAKORG01. The sequence goes on from JAKORG010000074.1 coordinate 15,889, forward strand.
TTCATAGGCTATATTAGAATCAAGGATAGGCCAGAGATTATCTTCAACATCCACAAGAAAAGTCTGGTTTGAAACAATAGAAAGTTTGTGCGTGCCTTTATTGTCAAAGACAATCTGAACAGGTAGCACACCAGATGAGAGGATATCAAAGCCGAATACATTTTCAGCCTCTTCTTTGTTGTCAAATACACGGGCAGCTATATCTGCCCCGGATATATTTATCATATTCGGATAATTAGAGGGGAGTTTAAAGGGAACGACCTGTGTTTTATAACTCTGGCAAGAAGTAATGAATCCACATAAAAAAATTGCAACAAAAATTATTAAGTATCTTTTCATTTTTTCCTCGCTTTCAAATCATTTTAATTAAGGTATCTTCTTATGTCAAAGCAATCATATTAACCCATCTCTATAGACAATTTTTCCGTCCACTATAGTTAGAAGGTTTTTTCCTTTTAATTTCCAGCCGTCAAAAGGTGTATTTTTTCCTTTTGATAAAAATGTGTTTTTATCCACAATCCATTCTATATATGGATTAAACACAATTACATCAGCAGCGTTTCCTTCACTTAAGTCACCATAAGGGAGTTTTAAAAGTCTTGCCGGATTTACTGTAAATTTTTTTACAAGTTCTCCCAGAGTCAATACACCTTCGTGAAAGAGTGTTAAGGATAGAGCAAGGGCAGTTTCTAACCCTGAGATACCTGATGCTGCCAAATTGAATTCCATATCCTTTGATGGTAAATCGTGAGGTGCATGGTCTGTTGCTATTATGTCGATTATGCCGTTCTTTAAACCCTCTTTTATAGCCTCTATATCCTTTTTTGAGCGAAGGGGAGGGTTTACCTTAGTATTAGTATCGAATTTAAGGGTTGCATCTTCTGTTAGTGAAAAATAATGGGGGCAGGTATCACAGGTAATATATTTATAGTTCCTTTTTTCCCTGGCTATGATATCTACGCTACCTGCTGTCGATATGTGGGTTAAATGGATATTTGCATTAACATATTTTGCAATCATAATGTCTCTCTGCACTATTATCTCTTCTGCAATAGAGGGAACTGTATCAAGACCTGATAAAACAGAGGCAACACCTTCATTTATGAAACCGTGGGATAAATCAGTATCCTCACAGTGAGAAATTACAGGTATACCAAATATCTTTGAATATTCAAGGGCTTTTCTTAACACACCAGAGTGTTTCACAGATTTTCCGTCATCGGAGATTGCTACAATCCCCGCATCGAACATATCCCCTATCTCTGAAAGCTCTTCACCTTTTAGTCCTTTTGTAATGGCACCACAGGGAAAGACCCTGCAAGAACCTTCTAATTTAGCCTTTTTTATTATGAACTCTGTAATGCTTCTATTATCGTTTACGGGCTCAGTATTTGCCATACATACAACAGATGTGAAACCGCCTTTTGCAGCAGCCATAGTCCCTGTTTTTATAGTTTCTTTATATTCGTAACCAGGCTCCCTCAAATGCACATGCACATCAATAAAACCTGGTGCCACTATATGATCTGTGGCATCAATGACAAAATCTTCAACCCCTTTTTCTTTTATGTTTTTACCAATTTTTTCTATAATATTACCGTTTATATATACATCGAGTATTTCATCAATGTTATTCTTTGGGTCTATTACCCTACCTTTTTTTATTAAAATTTTCATTGCTCACGCCCTGTGAGAAGATAAAGTATTGCCATCCTTACTGCAACACCATTTTCAACCTGGTCCAGTATAACAGAATATTCACCGTCTGCTACCTCATCTGATATCTCAACGCCCCTGTTCATAGGCCCTGGATGCATAACTATTACATCTTTTTTTGCTTTTTCCAGATGCGCCTTCTTTAGGCCGTACAAAATCGCATATTCTCTTATTGAAGGTATATATGATATCCTACCTCTTTCTTTCTGTATCCTAAGCATCATTACTACATCTGCATCTTTTACTGCCCTATTTATGTTATATTCTACAGCAATACCGAGTTTTTCAATATATGGTGGTATCATGGTTGCCGGACCGCAACATACAATCTCTGTATCGAATTGTTTTAATGCGAAAATGTTTGACCTTGCCACCCTGCTGTGCATAATATCGCCTATTATCACAATCTTAAGTCCATCTATCTTTCCCTTTTTCTCTTTTATGGTAAAAAGGTCAAGGAGTGCCTGAGTTGGATGTTCGTGTGCACCGTCTCCTGCATTGATTATTGAAGATTTCAGGGTTCTTGCCAGTATGTGGGGTGCACCGGGCATACTGTGTCTTATTATAATTACATCTGGTTTCATAGATTCGAGATTTTTTCCCGTGTCTTTTAGTGTTTCCCCTTTTACAAAACTACTCGTGCTGGCAGAGATGTTTATCGTATCTGCACTTAACCTTTTTGCAGCAATTTCAAAAGATGTCCTTGTTCTCGTGCTCGGTTCGTAAAAGAGCGTAATTACAGTTTTACCTCTTAATGTGGGGACCTTTTTAATCTCCCTGAGGGATATCTCTTTAAAAGATTCTGCTGTTTCAAGGATGAGAAGTATCTCATCTTTAGTTAGGTCTTTTATCTCAAGAAGGTCTTTTTTTGTCCAGTTCATTGTGTACCTACTATAATAACCTCATCTTTACCATCATTCTCTTTTAATTTCACAAGGATCTCTTCGCCTGCACCAATTGCATAAAAAATGCCGGCAAAGTCTGGATGTATGGGTAGTTCCCTATTGCCTCTATCCACAAGGACTGCAAGCTGAATTTTCTTAGGCCTGCCTAAGTCCATAAGGGCATCAATGGCTGCCCTTATTGTCCTTCCTGTGTGCATAACATCATCTATAAGTAGAACAATTTTGTTGTTTATATCAAAGGATATATCTGTCTTTTTCACAACAGGCAGTTTAATCTTGAATAGGTCATCCCTATACATGGTAATGTCCAGTATCCCCAGCGGCAATTCCTTTTTCTCTATTTTTTTTATCTTCTCCTGAATCCTTTTTGCAAGAAAAACACCCCTTGTTCTAATTCCGATCAGACATAAATCCTCACAGCCTTTATTTTTTTCGAGTATCTCGTGGGTAATCCTTGTAAGAGTTCTGTCAATGGCCTTTTTATCCAAAAAAACCTTTTTTTTCATCAATCACCCATATAAATGGCCTTTTTATGGCATGTATCAATGCATGACATACATTCTATGCAATCTTCAGGGAATGAGACAATCACTTTGTTTTCATTATAGCTAAAGACATCGTTCGGGCAAGATTCAATACACTCAAGACAGAGGTCGCATTTGTCAGGATTTATTATAGGCTCCATTTTTTATTAACTATAACAATGTTTAATAAAAAAAATCAATTACAAAGTATGAGGAGATTTCATAACAAAATTTCTCTTGACAAAAATTAAAGATGATTATAACTTTGTATGTTTTTTCTCATAACGATTCTAAAAAATTAATTTGAGGTATGTAGGTGTTTAAATCAATAAAGTTAAGGTTTATCCTTGTATTAATCTTTTTGATAGTTTCGGTAATCTTTTGCATTCCCAATGTAATAGAACTCAAGGGGAAATGGAAAGAATATCTTCCATCGGATAAAATCCATCTCGGCCTTGATTTAAAAGGGGGTATGCACTTACTTTTAGAGATGGACACATCAAAGATGATGGATAATATCCTTGAAAGAAGATTTAATCATGTTAAAGATGCAATGATAAAAGAGGGTATACGCTTTCTCGATATAATTAAAAAAGATAACGGTATATCCATAGTAATTAAACAGGAACAAAAAGACAAACTTTACAATCTAATAGGTAAAGACTTCGTTGATTTTAAGGCAGGCGGACAGAAGGCAGAAGGAGAAAATCTAATAATAGATTTTATTCTGTCAGAAAAGGATATAGCCCACATTAAAGAAAATGCACTAAACCAAGCCCTTGAGACCATAAGAAACAGGATTGACCAATTCGGTGTAACAGAACCTGTTATTGTAAAACAGGGAGATAAACAGATACTTGTCCAGTTGCCTGGTATTAAGGATCTTCAAAGGGCACTGGAGCTTATCGGTAGAACAGCCCAACTTGAGTTTAAGCTCGTAGATGAAGAAAATATGGGTAGATACACAGGTGGTCCCACACCGGAAGGGGATGAGGTCTTACCTTTAAAAACAAAGAATCGCGAGACAGGCATAGTAACGACAGTGCCTATCCTATTGAAAAAACAGACGCTTCTTACAGGTGATTTTTTAACTGATGCAAAGGTAAAAATCGGGGGAGAGTTTAATAACGAACCTTATGTAGCCATAGAATTTAATTCAGAAGGGGCGAGGATTTTCGATAAGATTACGGCAGAGAATATAGGAAAAAGGATAGCCATAATACTGGATAATACAGTATATTCAGCGCCTGTTGTTAAAGAAAGGATTTCCGGTGGAAAGGCATCTATAATAGGCGGTTTTACTATGGATGAGGCAAAGGACCTTGCTATTGTATTGAGAGCAGGTGCATTACCTGCCCCTGTTAAGGTAGTCCAGAATATTACAATAGGTCCTACACTCGGGCAGGATTCAATAAGAAAGGGAATAAGCGCTGCCGTATTGGGCGGTGTTATTGTTATTGTTTTTATGATTTTTTATTATAGATTTTCCGGCGTTATTGCAGTTGCTGCCCTTATATTAAACATTATTTACCTTCTTGGTGCATTTACTGCCCTAAAGGCTACGATGACCCTCCCAGGCATTGCCGGTATAATATTGACCATAGGAATGGGAGTTGATTCTAATGTGCTTATCTTTGAAAGAATAAGAGAGGAATTAAGGATTGGTAAGACTGTAAGGGCTGCAATAGATAGCGGATACGAAAAGGCATGGGTCACCATATTTGACTCTCATATTACAACCCTTATAACAACGTTTATACTTTTTATTTTTGGGACAGGTCCCATAAAAGGATTTGCCGTTACACTAAGTATAGGAATAATTATAAACCTTTTTACATCGGTTTTCGGCTCAAAGGCTATGTTTGACTGGCTAATTGCAAAGTACAAACCAAGGAGTCTAAGCATCTGATGAAACAAATTGAAATTATAAAGGATACAAATATCGATTTTATTAAGCAAAGGAAAAAGGTATTTGTTATATCAGCGATAATTGTGTGTTTAGGTTTTTTTGCATTTATAATGGTATGGCTTGGTAAGGCAAACTTAAGTGTAGATTTTACCGGAGGGATTCAACTACACATAAGATTCGATAAAAAGGTAGATATAGGTGCATTGAGAGATGTTTTTGCTAAAAACGATATTAAAAATGTCCAGATTCAGGAGATAAGCGGCACAAATGAATTTCTGATAAAGACAAAAAGTGTGGAAGAGGAAAAAAATATTCAGGATAAAATCGAAACGGTTTTAAAGAATACCTTTGCCGATAGAGGATTTCAAGTGCTTGCAACTAACATGGTAGGTGCATCTGTGGGTAAGACATTGAAAAAGGATGCCCTGTTAGCCATGACCATTTCTTTCATATGCATTATCATTTACATAGCATGGAGGTTTTCGTTTATCTTCGGTGTTGCTGCAACAATTGCCACTTTTCATGATGTGCTCGGAGTTCTTGGTATTTTTTATATTTTAAATATGGAGATGAATATACTGTTTATTACAGCTCTTTTGACCATTGCCGGGTATTCTTTGACGGATACAGTCGTTGTTTTTGATAGAATTAGGGAAAATATGTCAAGGATGAAGTCAAAATCGGATTTTGGAGAAGTTATAAATAAAAGTATAAACGAGGTATTAAGAAGGACATTAATTACCTCACTAACAACTTTACTTGCAGTTGGAGCTATACTCTTTCTCGGAGGAAAGACCTTATTAGATTTTTCTCTGGCACTTTTTATAGGCATTATAATAGGCACATATTCTTCGATTTTTGTTGCAAGCCCTTTAGTTTTCCTTTGGAGGAAGAGGGTTAGATAAGATTTAGGTAAGATAGATAATTTTGATAGTTTTATATCTTCCAAATAAGACTGATGCAGTCAAGGCTTGAAGATATATTAAAAAACAAAGAAAGAGAGCTAAAGCTTTACCAGAGGTTTCTCGAACTTAAAAGGGTATGCGAAGAAGAAATATTTCCATCGTCTAAGCTACCGTTAAAAAAGCACATAGAAGATTTAAAGACACTTATAGAAACCCTTTTGCCTGAACCGAGAGATAAGACAGAAGAGATGTTTTCCGGTGAGATTTTTACCCTTCTCGGTATCATATATCTTCACGATATTGATAAATTAAGAGAATACAGATGGAAACCAGAATCTTTAATATTAAAAAACATATTTAATTATAACAAGGAAATAATAAAAAATAACGGTCTGAGAATCCCAGAAGTAGCCATGGAGGTGATAAGTTATTTTTCATTTTCTAATAAACTAAGGATGTTGCCCATCGAACTGGAGATAACAGAAGATAATAAAAAGGCTATAATAAGGAACACAAGGGTGATTGGGCACATATTCAATTTTGCCCATCTTATTTACGATATCTTTTTCTCAGATGTAAAGTTTTCTCAACTTAGAAGATTTAACGAATCAAAGGTATTTTTAAAGAAAGATGATGTAAGCCTCTCCATAGAGAGCAGAGAGGGTATTATATCCATCGGATATACGGCAAAATTTCCATACGAGATACATATGCTTAATAATGCTAAGGCATTAATTGAGGATATGTTTTACGAGTTTAAAGAGAATGTTAATGGTAAATACGGTTTAAACTACAAAGAGATACTCTGGAATATTAAAAATGACTTTAACTATGAGAGGGATTTATTTGAAATACCAAGGTTTTCTCCTTACAATGAATATGAGGGCCCACCTGTAGAAAGGTGGGAAAAGGCATCTTTGATACTCGATAAGCTATTCAACAGTGGTAATGCCATAGTTGTAGGAGAAGAATCAACGGGTAAGACAACTGTACTGAAATCGTTTGTAATGCCTCAGTTATTTTTATTGAGTAAAAATGTGTTTTATTGCGATATTTGGGAAAGACCAATAAGTGAACTGAGAAATATTATATGTAAAAAATATAACCAATTTACCCAGACCGGACTTGACATTATTTCAATTTGCAAAAGGCTGTTAGAAGACGAACCTTGTTATTTTATTATCGATAATTGTGAGCGGTATATAAATATCGGAAAATCAGAACAGGAAAAATTCGAAAGATTTATAAAATTCTCCATAGAAAACGATGGAGTATTTATAATCGCATCTGGAGACAAAAGTAATTTCTTTGAATGGTTTAAACCCTTTGAAAGTTTTAGCTTATCCTCAATCTGTGAAGTAAAACCAATAAAAGGGTCTAAGGTTAAGGAAGCTTTCGATGAAGAGAGATTATTATGGAACCAGGAGGCTACATACAAACCCATAGAGCTTGCAATGATAAGGGCAAGATTAAACCCTGAAAGTATTCTACATGACCTGTTGAAAGAATTAAAAGATGAATACGATTTTAGAAGTTTAATGGCAGTACTTGTTGATAAAAATGAAAAAATTTTAAAGAGATTCACTATAGAAGAGCTATATTTTTGGACATGCATACCTAAAAAACGCATTACAGGTTATCTGAACATCTTAAAAGACAAGGACATAGTTTTGCAAAGGGAAACACCGGATAAAATATTCTATCACCTTTCAGGCAGACACTTGATAGATCCCATTTATAATGTCCTTAAACTTTATGAGTTCGATGAAAGAAAGAGATTAAAAAATCACCTGAATAATTCAGTTATAAATAATACTTTGGTCAGCAAAGAAGACGTTGAGGTTTTACACAGATGGAAAAATACAATGATTTTTTCAAAAGAAGAATCAGGGGTTATCCTTGCAAGCCTTATCTTTTATTCAGAGGATTATTCAGATTTTCTTGAAAAGGCTTTAAAAGAAGGAAGGGGGATAGACATTCAACCAATACTTAGGTTACTATACCTTGATGACGTTAAACGGAGAATAGAATCAATAAAAGTTTTAATAAAAATTAAAGACAAGGATATGATTAATCCCCTGCTTGAACATCTTAAAAAAGAAGAGGTGCCGGAAATAAAAGACCTTTTAATTCAGGGTATATGTATAACAAAGAAAAAAAGGGCAATACTTGCCATAGTAAATACATTAAAGGAGATAGGGGATAAAGAGCTTTTGCTCAAGGCAATAGACTTCTTCTATTATCTTTTAGGGGCTAACTCCAGAGGTCTTTTGATCGAGATAAAAGAAAACGAACATGACCCCCAGGTGCTTAAAAAGTTAGAGCAAATCCTTTCTATGATTTAGGAAATATCTCTAATCCATTCATATAAGGTATAAGGGCATCGGGCACCTTAATCGAACCATCCTTTGTTTGATAATTTTCAAGGACAGCCATAACAGTCCTGCCTATAGCAAGACCTGATCCGTTTAAGGTGTGGACAAAATCGTTTTTGCCGTTTTCCTTTTTGTATCTTATCATCGCCCTCCTTGCCTGAAATGCCTCAAAATTACTACAAGAAGATATTTCCCTGTATATATTTTGTCCTGGCAACCATACTTCGATATCATAAGTCTTTGCAGAGGAAAAGCCGAGATCTCCAGTGCATAGGACCGTTACCCTGTAATGAATATTGAGTTTCCTTAATACCTCTTCTGCATCATTCAACAGACTTTCCAGTTCTTCATAGGATGATTCAGGTGTTGTAAATTTTACCAGTTCCACTTTGTTAAATTGATGTTGTCTTGTGAGGCCTCTCGTGTCCTTTCCATGGGCACCTGCTTCTTTTCTAAAACACGGTGTATATGCTACAAATTTTATAGGAAGGTCTTTTTCCTTTAATATTTCATTGCTGAATATGTTTGTAACAGGAACTTCTGCAGTGGGTATGAGAAAAAAATCAAGACCTTCAAGTTTGAAAAGCTCATCCTCGAATTTGGGTAATTGACCTGTTCCTGTCATTGTTTGCCTGTTAACCATAAAAGGCGGCAAAACCTCAATGTATCCATGCTCTCTTGTGTGAAGGTCTAACATAAAATTTATCAATGCCCTTTCCAGCTGGGCACCAAAAGACTTATAAAGTGTAAAACGAGAGCCTGTTATCTTTGCTGCCCTTTTAAAGTCAAGTATATCGAGCTTTTCCCCCAAATCCCAATGGGCAAGGGGTTCAAAATCGAATTTTGGTTTTTCTCCCCAGACCTTTACAACTTTGTTGTCTTCATCTGTGGCACCAACAGGGACAGAAAAATGAGGTATATTGGGTATCAAAAGCATCATGTCTTCCCATTCTTTTTCAACATTTCTTAATTCCTGTTCAAGATTTGAGATCTCTGCACCAATGTTTTTAAGATATGTAATCCTTTCTCCTACATCTTCACCTTTTTTCTTTGATCTGGCAATCAAGTCTGATAAAGAATTTCTTTCGCTCTTTAAGCGTTCCGTCTCTTTTATGAGATTTCTTCTTTTTTCGTCTAATCGAAGGACCAAATCTAAATTAAAATCAATCCCTCTTTTTTTTAGACTTTCATAGACCAAATCAATATTTTCTCTTATTGTTTTTGGGTCGAGCATTTAATCCTCCAATAGGTTTTCGTTATAAAATATAGGGTTATAAGTATATATTATGCCATTTAAAGTATAAACTGGCTGACCTTCTATTAAGAGTTGAACAGCCTTTGCATCAGGTATATTTGCGAGAAAAGTATTAACAAGGGAAAATATCACAGTAATTTCCTTTTCAGGCTCTTTTGTCTCTTCTACAAGATGTTTTGAAAAATTTGCATATATTATACTTCTTTCATCTAATGCAAATTCATAAAGTGTAAGTCCTTCTGGGATGGCCTTTAGTTCCTTTAAAGTCTTCAGCGCCAAATCTATTCTATTTTTTTCTTGTATGCCCTTTTGTAGTTTTAGGGTTGTTTTTGCAAGCTTTAATCCCTCATCTGGGTGAAAGATTACGAGCTCTTCTTTTGCCTCAACATCTTTGTTTTGAACAATAACATTATTGTTAAAAAATTGATTATGCCTTATAAAAATTGCAAAACCCACCAATATGATAGCGATTAATAAAAAAATTATCCTTTTCTTTTGTTTCTTTTTTTTTATTTCCTCTTCGAGTTCTTCGATAAGCATAAGTTGTAATCAATCTGTCTTTGTTTTTTCATACAATTTCAAAAATTCAGAAGAACTCATAATCCTGAAAATTGGATATATGGCCGATTTTCTGTATGCATCCATAAATCCTTCGTGTATGTTTTTTTTGTAACAGGCACTTAAATCTTCAAGTATAATGGTGTAAAAATCATGACATAGGGCATCAAAGGCAGTGGCCAATACGCAGAAATGGGTATTTATGCCTGTCACAAGGACAGTATCAATACCCCATGTTCTCAATGTCTGGTCAAGGTCTGTTTTGAAAAATGCACTGAACCTCCTCTTTTCAAGGATCGTATCTTTTTCATCAGGTTCGAGTTCTTTTAAGGGTAAGGTGTCTTTTGTTCCTCTTATTGTATGGGGTTTCATTCTTCCTTTAAAGATAAAGTCTTCTTTTAAAAAGCTATCGCACGCAAATATTATGGGTATTCCATAATTTCTACATTTTTTTATAAAATCTCTAAGAGGGATTATTATCTTTTCTTCTTCTTTTTCTCCTGTTATGTTTTTTGAAAAGTTTCCCTGTAACATATCAACAATAATTAAAGCAGGCTTCATTGATTATTCCCTTCATTGGCATTTGAACTATTTAGAAAGAGATTTTTAAAATTTTCAAAAATAGCTATTTTTACTTCTTCTATATTTATACCTTTTAATTGGGCTATTGTCTCTACAGTGTATTTTACATATAAAGGTTCGTTTCTTTTTCCCCTAAACGGAACAGGTGCCAAAAAAGGTGCATCTGTCTCTGATAAAAGTCTGTCCATGGGGATATATCTTACAACATCTACGGCATCCTGTTTTTTTCCGTATGTTATGGTCCCTGAAATAGATATATAAAACCCCAAGTCCAAAAATTTTTTTGCATATTCTTTATTGTAAGAATAACAGTGTATTACACCTTTTGTTGCTTTGGTATCCTTCAATATCTTCAGAGTATCTTCTTTAGCGTCTCTTGAGTGTATTATGATAGGTAGCTCAAAATCTTTTGCCAGTAAAACCTGTCTGATAAAGACCTCTCTCTGAATATTCTGGGGTGAATAGTTTTTAAAAAAATCAAGTCCAATCTCTCCGTAAGCAACAATTTTTTTGTTTATGTTTAAAAATTCTTTTATTTTTTTTTCAGTATGCTCATTTAGTTGTGTGCTGTTATGGGGATGAATGCCTATGGCACCGTATAAATTTTTATATTGTTTTGTAAGCTCAGATACTGTTTTAAAGTATTTTTCCTCTGTCCCAACTGTAAGTATATATAATATATTGTCATTTAGTGCCCTTTTTATCACTTCATCTCTGTCTTTTTTAAAAGATTCCATTTCAAGATGGCAGTGGGAATCGATAAACATAAGCTTTTTATAACATATTTTATGTCTTTAGAGTATAGAATTTGTCTTGAAAAAGCGTTGACTTATAAAAAGATAGAATGTAAAAAATAATAAAAACTACTTTAAATTTACTTTAATATCAATATATTATGTAAAAAAACAATCCCATATCCCCTTTAATAATAATTTAAAATTTTTTCTGAAATTTTTAAAAAAATTAAATTTTTTTAATTTTTTTCTTGACAATTTTTTTTAGTTATTATAACATCGCAAACTAGAAATATATTAGTTTTATAAAGGAGATAGATGGAAGAATTAGCGACCATCGAAAGGGAAATAGAAGAACTTAAATCAAAGTCTAAAAGTGTTTACTGGAATGACGAAATAATTTTAAAAACCTTAAACGACTGTGCTAATTATTTCTTTGATTTAATAGGCGGTGAAAGTTGTTATTTTTATCTTGCATCGTCCAGAGGCAAAGAAGTTGAATATGAATATGTGATATCCCGTAAGATCAGAACAGGGATAACAAAAAATACAGATCAGATACCAAACAAGGTTATCTCTTCATATCTTGGCAAAGATAAACAAAACTCAATAGGTTGGGTAAGATTAACGTATAGCGATGCAAACGGCTTTAGCTTTACTCCTGCTGATAAAAAACGCCTATCCGATATGGCCCAAATTGCTGCCCTTGCCATAGAAGATTTTATTAAGTATGCCAACAATGCCATAATTGCAGAGTGCAATCAATTAGCAGTGATCCTTGCCTTTGTCAGAATAATTGAGGCAAAGAGTAAATGGACATTAGGCCATAGCGAAAGAGTAACGAATGTAGGCGTAATGTTATTAGAGGCAGCACTGGGTGATCAGGAATGGGTTATGTCCATTGACCAGGATGAGGTATATAAACTGGAAAGATGGTTCAAATTTGCCGGTTTACTTCATGACCTCGGTAAGGTGGGTATAAGCGATGCATTGATCGATAAACCGGGAAGATTAACGGATGAAGAATTCGAAAAGGTTAAGCTTCACCCAGGTATAGGCGGTTCACTTATGGATGTTTTGGGGCTCGAATGTACAAAGGCGATAGTGCCTATGATTGAGCACCATCATGAAAATTATGACGGAACAGGTTATCCTGAAGGGTTAAAGGGTGAGGAAATCCCACCTGGTTCGAGGATACTAAAGATTGCCGATGTATATTGTGCAATAACAGAAGCAAGGCCTTATAGAACTCCTTTGGCTCACTGGGATGCAATAGAAGAAATTAGAAGAAATAGCGGAAGATTCTTTGATCCAAAACTCGTAGAGATTTTCTGTAAATTACCATTTGAGAATTTAGATAAAAAAGTTGAACAGGCAACGCAACAGGGCGAACCCAAAGAAGAAGGGCCTTCTGAAGAGCAATATGTTGAAGATCCATACCACATACCATCAATAAGAAAATATTCGGTCTATACAAAAAAATAAAATAAAAAAGAGGTTTTTCAGAAATAATCAAATCCATTGTCCCCCTTTTGCTTATCCTATCTCTTAATTAATCAGTATTTTTCATAAGTTAAAATAGTATGATTTTTTATTTAATGGATAAAATATTTATCCTTTTAAAATTTTATTTAAAAAAAATAATAGATATGTTAAAATCCAGTGTTTGTGAGTGATTAATTAGTTATGTAAAAATTATTTCTTCAACAAAAAAATATCTGGAGGTTATATGATTCACGGTGAAACTGGAGAGTTTTTTAATGTAGCTGATTATTTTATTGATAGAAATATAAGACAGGGAAAAGGACACAAAGTTGCTGTCTATACCGAATATAGGAATTACACATATAACGATATTCAGAAGATGATAAATAAAACAGCAAATGCATTTAGAGAATTGGGAGTGAGGGTTGATGACAGGATAATCATAATCATGCTCGATGTTCCTCAGTTTTATGCTGTTTTTTATGGCGCAATTAAAATAGGTGCCGTACCCATTCCCCTAAATACAATGCTCACACCTGATGATTATGAATATTATCTCAACGATAGTAGGGCAAGGTGTCTTGTTGTATCTGAAGAGCTTTTACCTGTTATTACAAATATAAAAGGTGACTTGAGGTATTTGAGGGACATGGTTGTTATCTCAGAAAAAAAGGGCGCCCATATACCCTTTAAACAGAAATACAAACACGCGCCTGAGACAATAAAAACTGAATATACAACGAAAGATGATGTGGCCTTCTGGCTCTATAGCTCAGGGTCAACAGGCTCTCCTAAAGGGGCAATACATTCTCAAAATGATATGGTTGTTGTATCTCAATCTTATGGTCAAGGTATCCTTGGTCTAAGAGAAGATGATATATTGTTTTCAGCAGCAAGGCTCTTTTTTGCGTATGGACTGGGCAACTCTGGTTATCTTCCCTTTTCAGTTGGGGCTTCGGTTGTTTTAAACCCTGAACCACCAAAACCAGAAAACATTTTCAGGCATCTTATTCGCTTTAGACCCACTATATTCTTCGGTGTGCCAACGTTATACGGCCAAATTCTTGATTATGCAGAAAAATTAGATGCTGAAAGGGGAACAAAACTCGACCCAAACCAGAACCACGAATTTTCATCTGTAAGAATATGTGTTTCTGCAGGTGAGGCCTTGCCCCCTGATATCTATTATAGATTTAAAAAGCGTTACGGCATTGACATACTTGATGGTATAGGTTCAACTGAGATGTTACATATATTCATTTCCAATAGACCTGGAGAGATAAAACCAGGTTCAACGGGTAAGCCTGTGCCTGGTTATGAGTTAAAGCTTGTAGACGATGAAGGCAAGGAGGTGCCTCAGGGTGAAATTGGGACGCTTCTTGTAAAAGGAGAAAGTGCAGCCCAGCAGTATTGGAGAAAAAGGGAAAAAACAAGATTAACCATGCAGGGCGAGTGGATAAACACTGGTGACAAATATTACGTGGATAAAGACGGGTTCTATTGGTTTGCCGGCAGAGGCGATGACATGCTAAAGGTAGGCGGTATATGGGTTTCCCCCATTGAAGTAGAAAATTGTATAATGGAACACCCTGCAGTATCTGAAGTTGCAGTTATTGGACAAAAAGACGAGAAAAACCTTATAAAACCAAAGGCATATGTAGTTCTGAAAAAAGATTATAGCCCTTCAGAGGCATTAAAAAAGGAAATACAGCAATGGGTATTAGATCGTATGGCAAAATATAAGTATCCAAGATGGGTTGAATTCGTAAATGAATTGCCTAAAAGCGCAACAGGGAAGATCCTGAGATCTAAACTGAGAAGTTAAAAAACAATCAACTGTTTACTGGATGCCTGAAATCTGTTAAGTTATATCTTTGTGGACTGGATTATAGTAAAAGGTGCAAGGCAGCACAATCTAAAAAATTTAGATGTAAAGATCCCCAGGAATAAGATGGTGGTGATAACAGGACCCAGTGGTTCTGGTAAATCCACCCTTGCCTTTGATACCATCTATGCAGAAGGTCAAAGAAGATATGTAGAGTCTTTATCTTCATATGCCAGACAATTTCTTGAACTCATGGATAAACCAGATGTGGATTACATCGAAGGTTTGTCCCCTGCAATAAGCATTGAACAAAAGACGTTAAGTAAAAATCCAAGAAGCACCGTTGGAACAGTAACAGAGATATATGATTATTTGAGACTCCTTTTTGCAAGGATAGGCCATGTATATTGTTATAGCTGTGGCAAAGAAATAAAGAGTCAGCATGCACCCCAGATAGTAGATACCATCCTTTCATATGGGGCAGGGACCATGCTTACCATACTTGCTCCCATAGTGAGGGGTAGAAAAGGGGAGTATAGAAAAGAATTGGATGAGTTGAGAAAACAAGGCTTTACTAAAATAAAACTAAACGGAGAGATAGTAGATTTATCAGAGGATATTACCCTTGATAAAAATAAAAAACACGAGATAGATGTTATTATTGACAGGATAAAGATCAGAGATGGCATTGAAAGAAGACTTTTTGAGGCAGTAGAGCTTGCCCTTAATAAGGCAGATGGTCTTTTAAAGGTTGAATTAGAAGGTAAGGGTGTATATATCTTTAGCGAAAAATTTGCCTGCCCTGAATGTGGTATAAGTTATCCTGAGATTACACCGCGCATGTTTTCTTTTAATAATCCCTATGGTGCGTGTCCCACATGTTACGGTCTTGGGGTTAAAGAATACTTTGACCCTGATTTAATAGTGCCTAACCAGGACCTTTCTTTGAGGGAAGGTGCTGTTATTCCCTGGAGTGAAAAAAACCCTGTTCATTTTTTGCCTTTTATTGAAGGTTTTGTAAAACATTACAAGATTGATATAAGACAACCTTTTAAGGCCCTACCCAAGCATGTGAGGGATGCCATTTTTTATGGGACTGGTAATGAAGAAATAGAATTTTACTATGATAGGGGTTCAAGAAGAGAAGTTGTAAAAAGACCATATGAAGGTGTGATAAAAGAACTTGAAAGGGAATACCAGTATGCAGGTTCATATGAAAAAGATAGATATGAAAGGTTTATAAATCTCATTCCCTGTCCTGTTTGTAATGGTGCAAGGCTTAAAAAAGAGATGCTATGGGTGAAAATTAATGGCTTAAATATTGATGAAGTATCAAGGATGACCATAGTCCAATGTTTAGAATTTTTTAAAAACTTAGAATTAAGTGAAAAAGAAACAGAGATTGCAAAGACCATTTTAAAAGAAATCACGTCCAGACTTAATTTTCTTGTAGATGTGGGTCTTGACTATATTACCTTAAGCAGAAATTCTGCCACATTATCATCTGGAGAATCACAGAGAATAAGGCTTGCAACGCAGATAGGTTCAGGGCTAACCGGTGTCTTATATGTCCTTGATGAACCAAGTATTGGACTGCATCAGAGAGACAATGAACGCCTTTTAACAACACTTAGAAGATTGAGGGACCTTGATAATACTGTAATTGTAGTGGAGCATGACTATGAAGCTATTGTCTCTGCTGATTATGTTGTGGATTTGGGTCCAGGTGCCGGTGAAAACGGTGGTTATGTTGTTTTTCAAGGCACACCCCATGAACTTTCCCTTCATGAAGAATCAATAACAGGTAAATACATTTCAGGAAGAGAAGAGATAAAGATTCCCGATATACGACGTAAACCTAAAGGATTTATAAGGATAAAAGGGGCAAGAACGAATAATCTTAAAAATATAGATGTTGATTTACCCCTTGGTGTTTTTACAGTAATCACAGGTGTTTCAGGATCAGGAAAGAGCTCCCTTATAGTGGATACGTTGTATCCTCTTTTAAAACAGAAATTGTATAGGTCAAAGGATAGGGTAGGGGATGTGGACGGTATTGAAGGATATGAGGCAATAGATAGCGTAATAGATATTGACCAGTCTCCTATAGGCAGAACACCAAGGTCAAACCCTGCAACGTATACCGGTGTGTTTACATATATCAGAGAGCTTTTTGCAAAGCTGCCTGAATCACGGATAAGAGGTTATAAAGAGGGGAGATTTAGTTTTAATGTAAAAGGCGGTAGATGTGAGACGTGTGCAGGGGAAGGTTATGTAAAGATTGAGATGCAGTTTCTTCCCGATGTTTATATTGTATGCGATATATGTAAAGGAAAGAGATATAATAGAGATACCCTTGAGGTAAGATACAAAGGAAAAAATATTGCCGATGTCCTTGAGATGACTGTTACCCAGGCAATGGAATTTTTTGATTCTATCCCTCATATAAAAAATAAACTTAAAGTATTGAATGATGTAGGTCTTGGATACATTAGACTTGGCCAGGCTGCAACAACCCTTTCAGGGGGTGAAGCGCAGAGGATAAAGCTCTCAAGGGAACTTTCAAAAAAGGAGACGGGGAAGACATTTTATATCCTCGATGAGCCTACAACAGGTCTTCATTTTGCAGATATTGAAAAGCTCATAAGGGTTTTAAATGAGCTTGTAGAAAGAGGCAATACAGTTTTAGTAATCGAGCATAATATGGATGTTATAAAGTGCGCAGATTATATCATCGATTTAGGTCCTGAAGGTGGTGAAAGGGGAGGAAAGATTGTTGTTAAAGGCACACCTGAAGACGTAATAAATTGCACAGAGAGCCATACAGGCAGGTTTTTAAAAAAATATCTAACAGGTAGTATTGATTTATCGAGTTACAGGCGAAAAAAGTCACTGTGAGGAGGCAATGATTTCAAAGAAAAAGAATGTGATTGTAATACCTGCAAGGTATGCTTCTACAAGATTACCTGGTAAACCCCTTGTTGAGATAAAAGGTAAACCCCTTATCCAATGGGTGTTTGAGAATGCTATGAAGTCTCAACTAAAAGACGAGATTTACATAGCCACCGATGATAAAAGGATAATGGAAAGGGCAAGGGCATTTGGTGCAGAGGTTATTATGACTTCAAAGGACTATTCAAGTGGCACAGAAAGAATCTATGAAGCATTAAAAGAAAAAGAAGCGGATATTATAGTAAATGTTCAGGGTGATGAACCTTTTATCCGATATGATATGATAGATGCTCTCTTTTTAGAGATGAAAAAAAAGAGAATTTATATGGCAACCCTGTGCTGTAAAATAAATGATATGAGTGAAGTTGACGACCCCAATACCGTTAAGGTCGTTTTAAATAAAAAGGGCTATGCGCTCTATTTTTCCCGTTCACCTATACCGTATTTTAGAAATAATTCTCATACAAAGAAAAAGCTCGTGTATAAACATATTGGCGTTTACGGGTACACGAAAGACTTTCTGAAGAAATATATTAATATGAAGAGGAGTTTTCTTGAAGAGGCAGAATCTCTTGAACAACTAAGGGTATTGGAAAACGGTTATAAAATTAAAGTATTGATTACTGAATATGATGGTTTTGGTATAGATACTAAAGATGACCTTTTAAAGGCTGAGAAATATTTAGAAGAGAGGTAAAAGATGGTGCACTCTGATACATTAAATTTTGATACAAAAGGATTTGGTGATACCATTGATATAACAGATAAAGTTATCCAGATATTAAAAAAATCAGGCATAAAAAATGGGTTAGTCACCCTATTCTGTCCTGGTTCAACAGGCACAATAACAACCATTGAATTCGAATCAGGTGTTATAAAGGATTTGGAAAATGCCCTTGAAAGACTTGTGCCTTCCAGTATCCCCTATGAACATGACTATAAATGGCATGATGGAAACGGTTTCTCCCATGTGAGGGCAGCACTTATGAAGCCATCATTGACAATACCAATAATTCAAGGAGAAATGACTTTAGGGACCTGGCAACAGGTAGTGTTTATTGATTTTGACAACAAAAGCCGCAGAAGAAATATAGTTGTCCAAATAACAGGGGAATAATTTTAAAAAAATATTGAACATTGGGCCTTTAAGGTTTATAATAATTTTAGCTTTATCTTTTGGGTGCTATACCTGAAAGAGAAGGGTAAAATATGAAACCGAGATCAAGGGGATACCTGAGATCAAAGGAGTTAAGATGGACCATAAAGTCGGCATCATCGGTATAATTGTAAAAGACCGCAAAAAAAATTCCCCCCAGGTAAACAAGATATTAACTGACCATTCAGAAATAATAATCGGCAGGATGGGTATTCCCCAGAGGCAAGAGGACATAGGTTTTATATCCCTTTTTGTGGAGGGAAACACGGACAGAATAGGCTCTCTTACAGGAAGGTTGGGCAGCTTAAGTGGAGTTGTTGTAAAAAGTCTTTTAATACCATTATCAAAATAAAGGGGTTTAAATATGCTTGCAGTTTTAAGTAAAAAAGAAAGAGATTGGGTAAAAAGTGTAATCAAGGAAGAAGAGATTGAAAGATACATGCAAAACGGAAGGGATTTTATAGATGATGATGAGATATGGGAGAAGTTAAGGAAGAATGTAAAACCGGATAAAAAAAGGATAGAGGATATCATTCAAAAATCCATGGAGATTCAAACCCTTGAACCTGATGAAACTGCATGTCTTTTAAATATAGAAGACCCTGAGATATGGCAGCAGTTATTTAAGGTGGCAAAAGATATAAAAAAGAAGGTTTATGATAATAGGATTGTAACCTTTGCCCCATTATACTGTGGGGATCTGTGTGTGAATAATTGTCTATACTGTGGTTTTAGAAGAGAGAATGTTGTGATAAAAAGAAAAAGGCTTACCCTTGAAGAAATACGAAGAGAAACAGAAGTTTTGGCAGGCGAGATAGGTCACAAGCGTCTCATCGTTGTATACGGTGAGCATCCATCAACAGATGCAGCCTACATTGCCGACACAATAAGAACCATTTATGATGTAAAGGTTAAGACAAAAAATGGTTATGGACAGATTCGCAGGGCAAATGTAAACATTGCTCCCATGTCCATAGATGATTTAACCTTATTGAGGGACGTAGGTATAGGCACATACCAGGTGTTTCAGGAAACCTATCACCATGAGACATATAAAAAACTTCACCCCGAAGGAACCTTAAAGGCTCACTACCAGTGGAGGCTTTACTGTCATCACAGGGCACTTGAAGCAGGGGTAGATGATGTGGCCCTGGGTGCCTTATTCGGGCTTTATGACTGGAAGTTTGAAGTAATGGGATTATTATATCATGCAAGGGATTTGGAGAGGCAGTTTGGCATAGGTCCTCATACCATATCATTTCCAAGGCTTGAGCCTGCAGCAAATACACCGTTTATACAACAGACGAAATACAAGGTATCTGATGAAGATTTTAAAAAAATTATTGCAGTTATAAGATTATCTGTGCCTTATACAGGTATGATCCTTACAGCCCGTGAGCCTGCTTACATTAGAAGAGAGGTTATACCCATAGGCATTACCCAGACCGATGCATCCACAAAGATCGGTATAGGTGCCTATTCTGATAGGTATACTGACCAGGAAGAAGACAGGCAGCAATTTATTTTAGGGGATACAAGGAGTCTCGATGAGGTAATAAGAGAGTTAGCCCAGATGGGATATATAACGAGTTTTTGCACAGCAGGATATAGATGCGGTAGAACAGGAGATCGTATAATGACCCTTTTGAGAACAGGAAGAGAGGCTGTATTCTGTAAATTAAATGCAGTTCTAACATTTAAAGAATGGCTTGATGATTTTGCCTCTATCGAAACAAAAAAAGTGGGAGAAGAGATGTTAAAAAGAGAGATGGAAGAGATAAAAAACAAACTTCCCCAGAATGTATATGAAAAGCTCCTTGAATATTACGAAAGAATCGAAAATGGCGAAAGAGACCTTTATTTTTGAGTTAAAAGAGGCATTTAATATTATTGCCGATGAGATTAAAAGAGAATATAATGCCCATATATGGTTGATAGAGGTATTGGGAAAGAGGTATTCTTATATAGCAGGGTGTAAAGATGATTCTTTTCTGCCGCCAGAATTCATCTATATAAGTGAAAAATTTGCCGTTGCTTCAAGTGACTGGGGAAAACTACCCATTGAGAAAAAAGAAGAATTATTTTCTTTTTTGAATAAATATGTTAACAAAACCTGATAGAAACAATTTTTTATAAAAACTCTGCCAAAAAGGGGGTCTTATGGCTTTTGATCCAAAGATAGGATATAAGGTCATAGCAACTGTAACAGGGGTTAAGGGTAATTGCAATGCAGGTCATAAGGTTGGGGATAACTTTGAAATAAGCTGTCATAATCCAGCGGGGCTTTGTGGCTTTTTTTACCATGACATATTTCCCACCCTTTCTACCTTTCAATTTGGAGGGTCTATGCCATGGTGGGAAGGTGATACTATTGAAGTTCAATGTCCTGATGCATTTAACCTTGTAACCATGAAACTTGAGAGATTTAAAAGAGGCTAAGTCAATAACCGTTTCTAATAAAGGGGCATAATAGAAAAATTGTAAACTACTATGGGCATTATTTTAAAACCTGATTTTGGTGGACATTATGAGGTAAATCTATATTTCTTATATTTTTTGTTTCTTATAATGTTAAACCAAATCTATATCCTTTGGTTTTCCACCCATTGAGAAAAGTTTGGCTTCAGCCTCTTTGAAGTAGAAGGTTACGAATATTTCATCGTCCGCACCTTTTGGATATATTTTTAGAAGTTGAGGAGACTCTTCAAAAACCTGCGCCTTTGCGTCTTTAGATTCATCAAACACAATAGTTCCTCTTACCCTGAGCCAGGTTAAACCGTCTTTCCCAACAGCAGATATTTCAGTAAAAGGGTTTTCTATTAAGTTTCTATAGACCTCCTTGTTTTTGTTTGTGCAAAAATAGAGCTTATTGTTTCTTTTCATAACAAATCCAAAGGGTCTTACCCTGGGTTTTCCATTATCTATGGTTGCTATGTGGAAAATATTGGCTTTTAAAAAATCATATGCAGTCTCCATACTGATAACCTCCGCATATATTCAAAATTTTAAATTTTCATAGATTATGCCATTGAAAAGACTTTTTTTCAAGTGCATATGTTGTGGATAAATTTTTTTTAAAAATAATAAATAAAAAAGCAGGCCGGAAAATCCAGCCTGCCAGTGAATTTACTCTTTTGTCACATTTGACGCTGCAGGACCTTTTGGGCCATTGACCACATCAAAAGTGACCGAGTCACCTTCGTTTAGGGATTTGAAACCGTTTCCTTTGATAGAGCTATGATGAACAAACACATCTGTGCCGTCATCTTTTGTAATGAAACCAAACCCTTTTGCATTGTTGAACCACTTAACTGTTCCTTTTAACATAAAACTACCTCACTTTTTTTTATTGAAGAATTACGGTGCTATGTTAAGAAGATACTACAAAAACGAAAATTTCTGCGGTTACTGCTAACAAATGCTTCCGAAAACTTCTTGAGCCATTATCCCATAATAATAAGAAGAAAGCAATAATTATTTTTTTAAATGGGAAAATGTTATGTAAAAGATAGAAGAAAACTTTAACAAGTGTTTATAGTTTCTCTGAATAATTTCGTTTACAATGTCTATCATTCATTTAAAATATTTGTCCCTGCCAACTTTTTACTTTTTTATACATGGCCTTGATTTGAAAGTGTCTTTATATAATAATCTACGATTACATAAATTATGGGAAATCTCTTGCTAATATGAGTTTGATAATCATATTGAATGGTGTGTTATACTTTTTCAATTCATTTTTTACTTGATAATATCACGGGAATGTTTTTTGATCCTGCAATGAATGCCCCGTAGCCTGGGGGTCCCAAACTCGGCACCAAATGGTGGATCATCATGAATGAGCATGTTTAGGTTCGATTCATCCCAACCGAACATGGGGTCTGATTCTCTTTCTGGGAACCACCAGGCAAAATCAACAAGAATGACATGGGGATGCATGCCGATATCAAAGGATGCCTTTTGGGTAATGAACCCATGCCTTGTTTGAATTGTTACAAGTTCTCCTTCCCTTATGCCTGATGCCTTTGCCGTGTCGGGATGAATAAGGACTCTGGGTGAAGGATGGGCATTTCTCAGGGAGGTGATCTGCCGCCCTCCTGAGTGACGGTAAGGGCCTACCTTATTGGAGGTTAAAATAAGAGGATAGTCCTCTTATGTTTCATTAATATTGTTTACTTCAATTTCAGTGGTTGGCTTAGGTAGTGGCGCAAATCCCCAGCTTTCAAGCCTCGTTGAATATAGCTCGACCTTTCCGGAGGGTGTGGGGAATGTGTTATGAACATCATCCCTATATAACTTTCGTCCTTCCAGGACCGCTATGTCCCGAAACTGGGCGAATGTTATGTTGGAAGGCGAGAGGATAAAATCGAGGCATTCTTCTTCAGTGGGCCAGAAGATATTTGCAAGGCCAAGCCTGTCCGCTAGCCCCTTAAGTATTTCATAATCGGAACGGCACTCACCTACACGGGTTGCCTTTTGCTGTATCGAGGTGACGGCTAAAGAATATGGGGCGTTGACTATACTGTCAAATTCGAGGTATGTTGCAACGGGAAGCACAATGTCAGCAAGTGATGCTGTGGGGGTCATGAACATATCCGATACTGTTAAGAAATCCACTGCCTCAAGCGCCTTACAGACCTTGCGGGGATTGGGGTAGGTGAGAAGTGGATTACATCCTTGGATGTAGCAGCTTTTTATGGGATAGGGAACACCCGTTATCATTGCTTCTATCAGGGCTTGGGGCAAAGCATAAAACTGGTTGGGAAGGAGGGCATTCCCTTTTGTGATCCTTTTCGCACGCACTTCAGGGGGTATATGGTCATGGAGGCTAAAGGCAACAGAGCCCCTCTCTATAAGGGCAGGATTTGTCCATTGGACATCGCCGCCTGGTATGCCAATGTTTCCTGTTATAGCCCTGAGAATGCAGATAGCTCTGGCAGTCTGAAAATTGTCAGGGGTATGGTCGATGCCATTGCCCCATTGTATAGCCGACGGTTTATTGAGAGCATAAACCCTGGCAAGGTGAACAATGGTATCTGCGGGTATCCAGGTTACCTCGCTTACCTGCTCTGGTGTATAGGCGGACACATGATTTGCGAGTTCTCGAAATCCAGTAGTATACTGTTCGACAAAGTTTTTATCGTAAAGACCCTCCTTGATGATTACATGGAGCATAGCGAGAATAAGATGGAGATCTGTAGTAGGTTTAGGTTTCAAAACCATGCTGGCTTCCCTTGTGACCCGATTTGATCCAGGGTCCACAACTATTAGAACAGCACCCCTCCGTACTGCATTGCACAACCTCTCATACACATGAAAAAGGGTATCAGATATATTTGCCCCCCAAACGATTATTGTCTTGGGTGGATAATCGAGGTCAGGTATTGCATAGAATCCGTAGGTTATCATTGATGCGGCATAACGTGGAATAAAACAAACGTAGGCCATGGAAGTTATATTTGGGGAACCAAAGGCATTTGCAAACCGCGTGAGGTAAGAATCCTGGAGGCCTTTAGCGGCACCGCGGATAAAAGCAACGGATTCAGGCCCAAAGGTCTTTTTATGTTCTATGAACTTGTCAGCTATTATATTTAGTGCTTCGTCCCACCCTACAGGCATCCATTTCCCTTGTCCGCGAGCACCAACCCTTTTAAGTGGTTTTGTAATTCTCTTTGGGTGATAAAGATATTCTAAGGAAGCATAACCTTTTTGACATAGTTTACCCTTGTTCAGAGGGTGTAATGGATCGCCTTCGATTTTTATAGGCCTGCCATTTGTAAAATGGACAAGGGCACCGCACCCTATCTGGCAAATCCCGCAGGTTGTTCGCAAAACGCCATCTTTCATGTTGTTCCTTTTTTTATCATTGATTTTTGTTTAGAAAATCAATACAAAACTTAAGGGCTTTATCACCAGGGAGGTTTTTTGTCTCCATAGACTTTACATAAGCATCAAGAATAGGTCTAACCTTGGATGCCCATTTTTCATCTTCCTCTTTTGAAAGAGATATAAATTTTATGCCCTTATTTTCAGCAAAAACCTTATCTTCCTTGTCTAATTGATCCCATAATTGGTCTGTTTTTTCTATCCATTCTTTGTTTATATCCTCAATAATTTTTTGGATATCAGATGGAAGGCTGTTCCATTTCTTTTTATTCATTATACAGAAACCAGTTGTTGTATAAGCGGACCCATAATTTTCAGTAACATATTTTATATAATCTGCAAGTTTCCACTGCTGCAATGCTTCAACTGTTACACTAATACCTTCAACAACGCCAGTTCTTAAAGTATCATAGGCATCGGAAATTGGCATTCCCACAGGGGCGCCTCCAAGCGTTTCAACTATCTTTGCACTTAAACCTGTTGCACGGATTTTCATACCCTTGAGGTCTTCGAGTTTATGTACAGGTTTTTTTGCTGTTAGTAAAATTCCAGGACCATGGGCATGGAGATACATGACCTTCACATCATCCAATTCTTTTGGTTTAAACTGTTTATAAAATTCGTTTGCCAGCTTTGTTGCAACATAACCGCTTTTATATCCAAGTGGCAGATCAACAACTTCAGAAAGAGGGAATTTACCCCGTGTGTAAGCTAAAAAAGACCACCCTATATCTGCTATTCCTTTTACTACCCCATCATACATAAGTGGTGCATTTATCAGTGTGCTTCCTGGATAAAATTTAATCTTTACCCTGCCATTTGTTCTCTTTTCTACTTCCTTACACCATTGTTCAGCAAGCTGTGCCTGTTTTGTCACAGTGGGCATAAAGTGTGCGTAGTTCATATTAATTACATTTTCTTGAGCATGTGCTGAGAAAATAATGATGTTAATTATCAAAAAAGCTGTAAAAAGAATACCAATACCATGTGTTTTTAAATGATTCATCTTTACCCCCCCTTTTTTTGTTTTTATTTTTTTTATCTTTCCTCAAATTCACTTTTTACATTTTTAGGTATTTCAAGAACTCCATTTCCATTGACATCTTCGAGGTCAAACCACCACTTATTTTTATAGTCGGGTTTACCATATCCAAGAAGGTCATCCCCCCAGATAGCAAACCTTCTTGCTATGGCGGAATGTCTCATAGCCCATCCAACTGCCCTGTGAAAAAGTGTATAGGGTTTACTCCATGGGCAGACCTTGATGCATGTTCCACAGCCAGAACCTCTTTGGTTTCCTACCCTCATACCTGTGCATTTCTTCTTATCTAAAGGCCATTTTTCATATCCATTATACATCTCCTTTTTACCATCACTTATTGCTCCGCTGGGACACTCACGGGCACACTTCTTACATTTTGAACAGAAATCCTGGAGACCAAAATCGATGGGTTTGTCAGGAAGAAGGGGTAAATCAGTTGTTACAACTGCTGCCTTGAAGCGTGGTCCAAGAAAAGGATGGACTACTGTATCACCTATCCTACTCATCTCTCCAAGCCCTGCCAGAAGGATTATGGGAGGAACAACAATATCATAAAAAGGGGCATAGTGGGCTTTTGCGGGATATCCTAATCTTCGAATGTAATCTGCAAGAATAATGGCGATAAACCCAGATGTTGCATACGACATCATGCTCATGGCGTTGCTAATCCAGTCACTGCCAGTATAGGCTTGGGATGTTCGATAATCCTGATCCACAAGGATCGCAATGGCGTATTTATGTTTTAGCTCAATGGGCACTGGAGGGGCATCTGGATTTTTAAAGTCAAATTTATGGCTATAGACTGCATACTGAGGAAGTTCACAAATACCTACTGCATCAGCCCTTAAAAAATAGGCAGTTTCTTTAATATGGCGTGATAAAAGTGCTGGATCATCAGGCAACGGGGCTTTTTGTATTGCCACCAAGCCATCAACAAGAGGCTTCATAGCATACCGAATAGCTGCTGTCGCAGCAGATAAAGGATGTTTTTCAACAAACCTTCTTACTTCTTTTTGCAGTTTTGGCCCATAATCACCTGCTGCTGCCTTACAGAACCCTGTCTCCCTCTCGCTTACCCTTTTGACTTTATCTTCATCAATTCTTGTGGTGGGTTTATCTACCCTTTTTATTGTATCCATTGGAAACGGTTCCCAATCCCGTTTTAGATAACCTGCCATAAAAATACTCCTTTACTTTTTTTTAGTTGAAAGGCTTTTTTGCAAGTGATTTTTCAAAAAATCCATATCTTTATAAAATAATCTTTTTGCCTCCTTTGTTTTTCTTTTTGTTATGGCTTCTGCAAGCTCTTTATGGATATTAAATAGGTTTTGCTCAAATGTAAGGTCCAGAAAATTGAATGCCACTTCAGCAAGTATCTCAAGGAGGGCCTTTGTAAAAATAGATAATATGGGATTTCCTGACATATTTGCTAATATCACATGGAATTCAATATTTTTATTTTTTAGATATACAGGGTCATCAAAATGCATTTCTGCATCTTTGAATAGAGAATTGAGCTTAATAATATCTTCTTTCTTTGCATTCTTTGCTGCCTTCATAATAATATATGGTTCAAAATTCAAACGCACATCCCATATATCATCAACAGTGATCTGTCCATTGTCTGCCATTGTCTTTAATGATACACTTATAGGTTTATGATATACATTACTTACAAAAATTCCACCCTTAGGTCCTTTTTTTATCTGTATATGTCCAAGTGAGTCAAGGATTCTCAATGCCTCTCTTACAACAGCACGGCTTACATTCAAATCCTCTGCTAACTGACGTTCTGTTGGTAGTCTTGAACCAACCAGTATATCTTCCTTTATAATTTTTTTCTGAATGAGGCTTGCAATTTGTTCTGAATATCTTTTTTTCTTAAAAGGTTCAAACATTTTTTTCATAAAAAATAGTTTATAATTTATTATAGGTCTGACCTATATCACTTTTAAAATCTTTTGATTATTTTTGTCAAGAAAAATCTGTGCTTTGTTATTTAAGACTGAAAGGTAGACTCTTTTTATTTAAAAGTGAGCTTATAAATATGAGCTAAATAAGTTATTTTTTATATACCAGCAACATTCTTTAGGCAGTTAGGCCTTAAGGCGTAAATAAAACAAATCTCTATTTTAAAATTAAACAAAATCCCATGTGTTTGATATTTTCATACCTTTAGATTTCATATCTTTTATAAAATCTGCGGCAAGATTTTCAAATCCTTTAACAGGGCTTGTTGCATCATCCAGTAGCACAATCCTTGATAAATATTCATCTCCAAGGGTATCTGCAATGTCTTTTATGGTGTTTGCAACACAATGTGAGAGTGCTTCGCCTGCAACGACTATAAAATCAGCGTGTTGCAAAGCATCTATTAAAGTTTTATTTATCTCTGTCTTAGGATCAAAAGGGTCTGGCACCTCAGCCTTAATAGCAGAGTAATGCTCTGTCCAAATGTTTTCGCCTTTCGTAAAAATATTTACTGTTGAAAACCTATCTATTTCCCAGGATTTCAATGCCTCATGGAGGACAGGCATTATGGTTGCCCCTAAACTCCCTATGATACAATGGGGTGGCCATATGGAAAGCTCATATCTACCTTTTAGTGAAAGTTCTTTTATATATGATGTGGCCTTTTCCATCATGAAACTCTTTGTAGTTTTCCAATTACCTTTTATCACATCATCCAATGTAATGACAGTAAAAGGTTCAGGATGCCTCCCTTGAGGATCTACCCAGAAAACAGGATGGGCAATATGGATTATGTTGTGCTGATCAAGGGTTATATGAATAGCATCTATTTTTCTCTTGCTACGGTTAATCATATTGGCAAGTCTTTTCATGTCGTCATCTGCGCCATAGACATATAGACTTCCCTCGGGATGGCAAAAATCATACTGAGGATCAATGATCAATAAATCAATCTTCATCTATAACCTTATGAAAAAGATTTTTTTAATTCCCATGTTTTTATTATCATGTTTTTCTTAAAAAGCAAATAAGATTCTAAATATAAAAAACGACAAGTTTTTTAAATAGTTTAAAATTAGGCCATTTAAATATTAGTTTTTGATCCATTCTATTTGAATATATAATTTCGAGGGCTATGACCAATTAGCAAAGGAATGTAAAATACAATTAAGGCATTAGGTCTTAACATTAAAACTAAACCCCCAACTTTATTGTTTGTAACATCAGACTTCAAAAATCATCTTTTGTACTTGAAGTCCTTTAATCTGTTTTAATTTATCTTCTACCTCACTACAGGCCTTTTCACCCCCGAATATTTCAAGGATTATAAGGCCTGTGGGGGAGCATATATTTTCTGTAACCTCGTGCAGGCCAAGTCTTGTTTTGATGTAGCACCCGCATTCTGTTAGTGCATGCTGAATCTGTGAAGCATTTTCTATACGGTTTGTTACAAGCACCCCTATAACACACCTTTGCGCCATATATTATTCCTCCTTAGACTGTTTAATTGTTTTTTCCTAATCCATGCAAAAATGCCTTTACTAAAATCAGATGTAAGTTGCAAAATGTATTCTTTATCTTTTTCAAATTATGTCACTCCAGTGTAATAGATAAACTTTTTTAGCCCCTTTGTCTTATCTTGTTTTTTTATAATTAATGTCCAAAATTATCTTTTTTTGCCATATGTTTTAGATAGATAATCTGTTATGGCTTCTGCCTCTTCATCCGTAATATTTGCATTTTTTTTGCTTTTCATACGCCATACTGTAGTTTTCCATTCATCAGGGGTCTTCTGAGTAGAGGTCGTTCTATTTAGGTTATGGCAGGCGCTACACTTTTTCTCAAACACCTCTTTTGCATCTAAACTATCTTTTTTGTTTTTTACAGTTTCAGCGCCATAGATAATACTGCAAAATAAAAAGATAAACATGATTGAAGATAATATTATTTTTTTCTTCATAATCTTCCCTAATGATTCTAAAATTTTTTTTATTTATATGAATAAACAGTTTATAGTTTCTATATTACAGGATTTTAAGATATTTGCAACAGGATTTTGAGAAATTTTTTATCTATAACATATCAGGCTTGCAGTAGATTTAATAAAGAAATTTACCTGTTAAAAACACCACAATTCCACAGTAAAAGGCCATTAAAATTTCTTGTTAAAGATTACTATACCTTTTTGCCTGTTTTTGAAAAAGAGGCGCAAGTCCAACTGCAACATGGCACTAGTCAAATTAGCTCCAAAGTCTGGGGCAAATGGCATAATCTGTAAATTTACATACAATTTCACTTTTTTATTGGCAATATCTTTGATTGCCTCCTTCCTTTTAAATTGATAATCCACCTTCTAAATTCATCTTTACTGCTTCTTTCTTAAACTATTTTGTAAATGC
This sequence comes from Deltaproteobacteria bacterium, assembly GCA_029777945.1. Taxonomy (GTDB): domain Bacteria; phylum Desulfobacterota; class Syntrophorhabdia; order Syntrophorhabdales; family Syntrophorhabdaceae; genus JAKORG01. Next base: position 46,068 of record JAKORG010000074.1, read on the forward strand.
TACCTCTGTAAAGGCATCTATGGTAATACCTCTGTTATTGGTGTATTAGGCTATAACTTTGATGTCTATCAAATTCATCATAGATCACTCAAAACAGGATCCTCAAGCCAGCGTTTATGCTGTGGGCAGTGTATTTGTTGTCGCCGAATTGGGCATCATAGTTGATGGAGAAAGATATATCATCTCCAGTAACCATCGTGATGCCTGCGCCAAAGACTGCAAAACTCCTGTTAGGTGATGCAGTTTTGATGCTGAAAGGAGAACTCCCCTGGGCCAATCGGGAGGTAATGTTTCTGCTGTCCCTCAAGAACTCGTATCCGTATGATGCGCGGATATTCGGTAAGAAAAGCCTTTTGTCTGCCTGCCATGTGTAAGATACCTTCCAGCCGATACTGGCCTGAAATGATTCCATATCCTGTCTGTCAACATCAAGGTTCAATGCGTCTGCCCCTGATTCGGTATAGCTATCAACATTTAGCTTTATATACTGTGCAGACACGGTTGGTGTGATTGTCCACCTTTTCACAGAGAATTCGTATCCTGCGCCTCCATAGGCAGTGAATTGCCTGCCGTTTGGCGATGATGTGGCAGTGCGATCTACACCGGGGAATACGATGCGGCGGGTGTTATCATAGCTTGCGTAGCCGTAGCTTAGCTGTCCATCCACAAAAAATCCCTTTTTAAAATAGGTCCCATAAGTCCCAAATGTATAGCCTTCCATCTTCACCTTGCTGCCCACATTGTCGGTATTGGCCCTGGAAGTATTGACCCCAACCATGAGACCTGCAATAAAATTACTGGTTAACCGGTAATCAGAGCCCATGGTGATACCCATGTTGGTGTAGTCATAACCTGTCTGTCCCGAGGTGTCTCGCTGATCCCCAAAGACTGCATTTCCCTTTACAAAGAATCCGAAACGTTCATCTATAACTGAAGGTCTCATGCCGGTCAAGTAAGGGGATGAGCTGGCAAGAAGTATGGGTTTTTCCATCCAGTTGCCTGTGAAATCCCTGTTTATGATGTTGAGTCCGTTGACACTTATTCCCCGCGCACCTTGCCGGAGATCGCTTAAGCGTCCCGATATATTGCCGGCCTGGAATGATGCTGCGTTGATTCTCATGCTGGATCGGGCATCGCTGCCTTTTGGCGCAAGCTGGTCTATGGCATTCGCTGCCTGTGTATATGTGGGGAGGGCATCGATAGCGGAAAGGATTGTATTTAGGTCGCCCGTAGCAGATTTGGCAGCACCATTGAGCATGGAGCTCACCGCCCTCTGATTGGGTGTTAGGTATGTAAGTAAGGTCTCGTTTGAGTAGTCACGCTCCACTACAAGATACACCTGGTTGGGCACATCATATCTGGGCTTGAAGACCACTGTGGGCGTGATGTTGGTGCGAAGATTAGAGAACGTTCCAGTCACACCAGATGCAGCTGTAAGGATCGTCCCAAACGTTGTGCCTATTGCGGGTGTGGCACCGCCCGTCCACGATGTCTCGAGGGTTCCGTCCAGGGAGGCACATCCGGCGACAGCAAGGACATCGTTACTTGTGGGAGAGGCGACCTCTATGCTCAATTTTCCACCAGAACCCTGCGTATAGTTGCCGCTGACATTTAAGGTACCAATAGACCTACCTGGTTTTACTGTCCCGGCGTTTGCAAGACCACCGACAACACTGCCGGTGCCGCTTAAGATTCCCCCTGAATCCACATTCACCCCCGCTACCTTGCCAGTATCACCCAGGATGGCAGTAGCACCTGACTGTATGGTTAGAGGTGCCTGGGAGTAATCACCCTGGACGTCGAGCGTGCCTTCAGAGACGGTAATTCGTTGAGCGTAAGAACTGGTGCCGGGATTGAGCGTTAGAGTGCCTTTACCGATCTTTTGAATGGCTATACCCCAGCCGTTTCCCTGATAATAATCGGTAAGGATATCAGAGTTGATTGATTGACTGACATTGTTGCCCCCGAATTTTCGTAAGGTCAGCGTGTATTCATACGTATCGAAAAGGTGCCATGTATCAGTCAAGGTATCATAGGTATAATGCTCGATAGTGACTCTATTGCCGTTGACCGTCACCATGTTGTATCCATATTTACCCTCTTGATGACTTTCTCCTATAACGCGGGTGTCAGGATATGTCCCGTCCCAGGTGTCCAGCAATCCTCCTCCTGTGCCGACCACGATTTGTTGTATCTCAGGTCCCCCATCTATGGAGATCTTTGCCCTGTTATAGAGATGGATGTGTCCGGAAAAATAGACATTGACGCTGTAATCGCCTAAGCTTTTCCAGAAGACATCACGCTCAGCCGGATAGTTTGCCAGGGTATTGGCAGGGGCTACCTCAAAGGCTGGGTAATGACCGTATACAAAGGTAAAGGGGAGCGTATTTGTTGCTAATTGTTCGTTGAGCCAGGTCTGGTTTACCCTGTATTCATTGCCGGTATAGCCTTCTTCGAGCCCGATAATGAAGACATTGTTCTTGGAAAAGCTGTAGGTCATGCCCTTTTCATTGGGGGGACCGTTCATGGGGATCTGCGGCATGTGATTGATCATATGGAGCTTCCATTCTTTGGCGTAATCGAGACCAGGGGTATTGACGTCTCCGTATGTTTCATGGTTTCCCCTGATGGGGTAGGTAATGTTAAGGAGGGACGCCATAGCAGCCCTATAGTGGGCATACTGATCGATAAGCGGGTTCTGTCCATGTCTGTCAACCCCGTGGACCTCATCGCCTCCGGCTAGAATGAAGCTCGGGTTCTTGCTTTGAATTTCCGCGGCCATTTTTTCTACGATCTCTTTATTGATGCCGTATGAACCATCCTTGTCCTGCTGATCGCATACGACCACAAAAGACCAGGATGCCGCACGGGCTGTCCTGACAATTGCGCCTACAGCGAAAAAGGTCATAATAAGAATAACAATATATCTTCTGAGAAATTGCACTTCAGCCACGATCAGGGCTCCTTTGCTTGCACAAGGGAATCTCCTGGATCGGGGAATTATGGCATATACAAGCATCAACTGGAAACAAATTACTGACCTTTTTACAGCCAGAATAACAAATTTTGTAGAGGAGGTATAGAAAAAACGTTGTGGGTAAAGTAAATCTTGTCCACAAAATATAGAATGCAGCGCCGATGATCGAGGAAAGGGATAATGAATTCAATTAGTTAGATGGAGCGGGCAACGGGGGTTCGAACCTGATTTATATAGTAGTGTATTACAGGAGATAAATCAAAACTAATTGTATTTTTCTATGAGGTATTAGGGTAGTGTAAATTCTCTTATGTAAATTCATTTAAGGGATGAAAAAAGGATGTACCTCCTCTTCTAATGAAGTTTGTCAAGCACATAATTACAATCTGTTAAAGTTCTTTTTGTTGTGATGGCCTCCAGCCTTTTTTATCCCCTTTATCTAACCTCTTTTGTTCTACGAGCCTTATAGCCCAACTTACTTTATACAGATCAAAGGGGCGGTGGAAGTTGACCAAGCTAAATCATACGGGCCTTATTGCCCACGAGGTATCACGATCCTTCTTCCACCACAACGCTATTCTCCTTTATGCCGCCAGTTTAAGGTGGCTTGTTTCTGTAAACATTCTTCTATCTCTTAAAAGTGCAAATATAACCTTAATAAGTTTTATAACCACTGCACAGAGAGCTTCCTTTTTCTTCATGGTTTTCTGCTTATTCTCATAATATTTTTTAAAGAAGGGGCTTCTATGAACTATCCCCATTACCATAAAGTAGAGGTATTTGCGAAGCAGCCACCTTCCTTTTTTTGAGATAATCTTTCTTCCTTTTTTCTGCCCCGAATCATGTTCCTGGGGATCATATCCCGCATATTTTACAATCTGTTTGGGGCTTTGAAAGTTATAGGGGTTGCCTATTTCTCCGAGAAAAACTGCACAGGTCATTACACCGATACCCGGTATCGAAAGGATATGCCTGGCAAAGGGGATATTTTCCAAAATTGCTTTCATCTGTAATTCTATCTCTTTTAGCTGTGACTCTGAATGTTTTATGTCTGAAAGATAGGATGCTACCCGGTAACGGTCTGCTTCTCCTATGTTCTTAAGCCCTACGCTAGTTTGTGCGGCATGGTATATCTGGTGCGCCTTCTTTTTGGCCTTTGCCTTCCTCTTTGTGTTTTCTGCAATGAGTTTTGTTAATTTATCTATGCCCATTGAGAGCACATCTTCAGGAAAGGGGCATTGTTCAAGAATTGCCCAGAGACCTCTTGCCTTCATCGACCAGAATATGTTTTTTAGCTCAGGAAAATAATCTTCCAACGCACTCTTTAATGCGTACTTTGAACCTGTATTGGAACGGCAGATCCGCTCCCTTGTATGGGCTAATGTGCGTAGCTGACGAAAGACGCCGTCTTCTATTATGGTGTCAATATATTTTCCCTCTCTTACAATGTTTGCTATTGTATAGGCATCTCTCATATCGTTTTTTGCAGAGGAGCTTTCATCCAGTTCCCTTTGATGCTTTAAAGCAGTAGTACGGATGAACCTTACTTCACAGCCTTTATCCATGGCGAAGAAGGCGATCTTTCTCCAATAATGTCCAGTGGGTTCCATACCGATTAAAACATCAGTGAATCCATATTTGTTCTTTGCTGTTTCGATGATATCATGGAAATAGTCAAAACCCTTCCTGGAATTGTATATCTTAGGATATCTTCCAAGGACAGTCCCTTCTTTGTTCATTAAACACATAGCGTTAAATTCGCATCCTATATCCATACCGACAATTAAAGTTTTATTCGTTATACGTTGACGCTTTTCTACCTGTTTGTTATTATTTCTTTTATGCATGGCTTTTACTCCTCCTGTTAAGAAATTTCTTTCAGCGGAAATTATCCTTAACAGATTGTAATTGCCATGCTCTTTTATTTCAATATTCATCTTTGGTTCTTTCTCTTTGGGCTTACTTCTTTATAGTAAGCTATAAAATAAAGTGATCAACCATAATCACAGATATTTTAAAAAGGAGGAACATCCATGGAACTAAGAGTGAGTGTATCAGAAGTATTAACCCAAGTTTGTCAATTTTTTGTGTAACATATTGATATTATTGGGTTTGCATTTTTAATTTCCCACTACAAATTTCTATTTTATGGTGATAAGCCGCTTTAGTGGCTTGGGATGGATTTTTAGGGCATTGTAGATCTCTAAGTGAATGGGTTCTGGCTCTGAGGTGTGTCGAATATGTATGACTTGG
>JAKORG010000075.1 GCA_029777945.1 Deltaproteobacteria bacterium
AAATTCCTTACAAATTTGATGGAGAATGAACTCACCCATTATTTAGGTAGAGACAAATATGTCCGTAAAAAAGGCAACAACACTAATTACCGTAACGGCAGTTACAGAAGAAGGTTCTGTATAAAAGGTATAGGGGATGTGGACGTAAAGGTTCCCAGGGATCGTGACGGAGATTTCGGTAGTGTAAAATATTTTGTGTAAATTTTAAAGGGTAAAGACTATGAATATTTTAAAAAATAAAAAGTTATCGAACCACAATCACGATAACGGTGTTTCCCTAATCCCCTTTGCTGTGTTGCATAAATATCTTTTAAATCTACCTTTGCTTTAAAGATATGCAAACTGCACATATTATTAAAAATTGACTTTTTGACAAAAATTGATTATATAAAATAAATGTTATTTTTTATTAACATAAATCAACCTGCAGATGAAAGCATTGCTTCTTTGTCTATTTGCACCCTTATTTTTCGAAAGCGAAAGAATTCCTGAATTTAAATCCCTTTTACCTTAAATATAAGGTCTTTTAAAAAATGTTTTAAAAAAGAGGTTATATATGGAAAGAACAATAAAAAAGGTTTTAATAGCAAATAGAGGCGTTCCTGCAGTAAGGATTATGCATACATGCAGGGACAGAAAAATTCCAACGACAGCAGTGTACAGTACCCCTGATAGACTTGCCCATCACGTATATATGGCAGACACTGCAATCCATATAGGTGATGCACCACCTGCAAAATCATATCTAAATATTGAGAATATAATTGATGCTGCACACAAAAGTAAAGTTGATGCCATTCATCCTGGTTGGGGGTTTTTATCTGAAAATCCTGATTTTGCCCAGGCTGTAATTGATAATGGTTTTATCTGGATAGGACCTCCACCAAACATCATTAGACTGTTAGGTGATAAGATACAGGCTAAAAAATTAGCACAAAAGGCAAGTGTCCCTGTTATCCCTGGTATTTCTCCTGTTGATAATGTGGAAGACATAAAACAATGGATGAGGGCAGAAAATGTCTCTTATCCTATCATTATAAAGGCGGTTGCAGGTGGTGGTGGCAAAGGTATGGTTAGGGTTGATTCAGAGGCAGAGCTTATAAATGCCTTTAATCAGACCAAATCTGAGGCACAAAAATCATTTGGTGATGCCAGGGTCATGGCTGAGAAATACGTATCTCATGGCCGTCATGTAGAGGTTCAGATTGTAGGAGATGAGTTTGGGAACATTGTCCACCTATATGAAAGAGAATGCACACTTCAGAGAAGACACCAAAAAATAATAGAAGAGGCTCCATCACCATCTATCGATGATGACCTCCGTCAGGAGATATGTTTTGCTGCAGTCCGACTTATGAGAGAGGTTAAATATGTTTCAGCTGGGACTGTAGAATTTATTCTCGATGCCCCGAATAGAAAATTCTATTTTTTAGAGGTAAACACACGCCTCCAGGTAGAGCACAGCATAACAGAACTAATTACAGGTCTTGACATTGTGGGTATGATGCTCGATATTGCTATGGGTAAAAAACTACACGTGAAACAATCTGATATAAGACCAAACAGATGGGCATTGGAGGTAAGATTAAATGCTGAAAATCCAAGAAATTTCAGTCCTTCCTTTGGTAGGATTACAAGGCTCCTTGTGCCTCAGGGACCTGGGGTTAGAATTGCGTCCGGTGTCTATGAAGGTGCTGATGTGCCACCATATTATGATTCTTTGATAATGCTTATTATCACAGCAGGCGTTGATAGAGACGATGCCATAAGGGTTATGGACCGTGCTTTAGGAAGGAATTTGAGGGTTGAAGGGGTTCAGACCCTTGCACCACTCCTTTTGGCAATAATCAGACATCCAGCATTTAGAGCTGGTGAATTTTCTACGCATTTTATAGAAACTCATATGGACGAGCTTATTACATCTTTTAGGGATAGGAACAGTGAAGATGAGGTGCTTAAAATTGCACATTATGTGGCAAAGATTTCTGCCTTAGGACCACCATCATGGATGTGAGGTGAGACATGGAAGAATATGTATTTGTAACACCAAAAATGGATTCAAAGGAGATTTTAAAAAGGGTAAGGGATTCAAAAAAGGTATTTTTTACCTCCACTTCTATGCGCGATGCAGGCCAATCTGATTATAAAAATAGAATTCGCATCCATGACCTTCTTACTCTGGCCCCTTTATATAATGAAATGGGCCTTTTTAGTGCAGAGTGTCATGGAGGTGCGCGCTGGCATGTGGGTATAATGAACAGAAAGGAAGACCCTTTTGAAGAGATAAGACTTCTTAGAGAAGCCATGCCCAATGTCCTCCTTCAGACCCTTGTTAGAGAGACAAGTCTCTGGGGTTACAGACCTTATCCAAAAAATATTATTGAATATGCAATTTTTCGTGTTGATATTGATGTGTGGCGCTGCTTCTCATTCTTAAACGATATAAGAAACATGAGAACTGTAGCAGAAGTGGTTATGTCAAAAGGAAAGATATTTGAACCAACCATTTCATTTACAGATGCAGAGTGGGCAACAGACAGTTATTACCTCGGTGTGGTAGATGAGATTATTTCACTGTGTGGTAGCACAAAAGATATAATTCTTGCCATAAAAGACATGGCAGGCGTTGGAACAACAAAAAGAATAGGTAGGCTCATTGATGCGATAAAGCAAAAATACCCTGATCTCATAATCCAGTATCACCGTCATATGACAGATGGACTTGCACTGCCTGCCTATCTTTCTGCAGCAATGGCAGGGGCAAAGATCTTTGATGTAGAAGAAGATTCCCTTGTAAGATTCTACGGTCAGCCACCCATTCTTGCTGTTGAGGCCTATTTCAAAGAAGCAGGTTTAGATACACACTTAAACAGGTCTATTGCTGAAGAGGCAGTAATTAAGGTAAGGGACTGGATAAATAATTATGAATGGGCAGAATCACCTTTTAGGGGATTCGACCACACTGTGACATACCACAGGATGCCAGGTGGTGCATTCCCCAGCTCATTTGAACAGGCAAGTAAGGGTAATTTTCTTGATCTAATGCCATCTATACTTAAGGTTATGTCTCTTTACAACAAGATAATCCACTATTTTGATGTAACCCCAGGGTCTCAGATAACATGGGTAACCTGTAGTGGAATAGTAAATAAATATGTAAAGGAGCAAGGGATAACAGGGGTAAAAAGACTAATAAAATTGTTGGAAAAGTTTATTTTTGAAAAAAATCAGGATTTTGATGCTATGGAGGAAAAAGAACAGGAAGAACTTTTAAATCTTTTTAAAAATGCACCTGATGATTTTAAAAACCTCATCCTTGGTCAATATGGAAGACTCCCTGCAGGATGGCCGGCAAATTGGGTTTATAAAAGCACCTTTGGAAGTGAATGGGAAGAGAAGATTAAATCAAGAAGCGACAAATCTCTAGACGATGTGTCAAATATTGAAGACCTTGAAAGATTAAGATGGATTCTAAAAGATGCCATAGGTAGAAACCCTACAGATGAAGAGTTTGTGCTTTATCTTATGCATCCAAAAGATACGATTGAATTTATAGAATGGAGAGAAAAGTTCGGTGAGGCGCCCCTTGTGCTGCCAACACATGTTTGGCGAAATGGCTTAAAAAAGCCTGGAGACAAGGTAGAATTTGACCTTTGGGGAAAACCTTATTGTATTGAGCTGGTATCCATTGGTAGCGAACACGATGGGGTAATCCATGTTGTTTTACTTGTAAATAACAAGACAAAGGTATATGAAATTATGACGCCTCAGGCCAAAAAATTAGAAAAGAAGATGGCAAAAAGGCAAAATGAAATCGGGTCACCTGTAAATGGAACAGTATGGCGGATAGGTAATCCAGAAAGAGGTACCCTAAGTGTTGGCGATATTGTCCACAAAGGTGAAGAGATCGCCAATGTTGAGGCAATGAAGATGGAAAATGTAATTGTTGCACCATTTGACGGACAGATTGTGGAGATATGCGTAAAACTCAACGAACTTGTGGAAGAGGGACAACTTCTTTTTGTAATAGATAAGAAGGTTAAGGAGGAGAAACATTCTGAAATACCAGCAGACTCATAAAATGGCTAATTTTGCTTGTCACAGGTTATTTTTAAGAGATTTTCCTTATATTGACTGGATATAACTAATCTGTTAATCTTATTTTGTAAAAAATCTAAGACCTTTACAAAATTTTTAAAAGGTCTTTATTAAATTGGGGGCTTGGTTTGATGCTTGAAGAAGAGATGGTTAAGATACCTGAAGTTTTACCACTACTACCAGTAAGAGACATGGTAATGTATCCATCGGTAGTGTTGCCTTTGTTTGTGGGCAGGGATATGTCAATAAATGCAGTAGAAAAGGCCCTATCCAAGGATAGGCTCATATTAGTAGCAGCACAAAAAGATTTAACAGATGAAGATCCCCTCCCAGAAAGGATATATTCTATTGGTGTTGTTTCACAAATCATGAGGATGTTAAGACTACCTGATGGCAGGGTAAAGATCCTCATTCAGGGATTAAAAAAGGCAAAGGTAAAAGAATACATTCAAGAAACACCCACATTTTTAGTGAGCTTAGAGGTAATAGAAGAACCTGTTATCACAGAGATTACCCTCGAAATTGAAGCTCTGATGAGATATGTAAAAGAAGAAATGGAACGGGTTGTTTCTATGGGAAGGATGGTCCCACCTGACATACTTATTGTGCTCGATACAATAGATGAACCAGGAAAACTTGCAGATATTGCAGCTGCTAATCTTGGATTGAATGTCGAAAAGGCACAGGAAATACTTGAGATAATCGATCCTGTGGAAAGACTTAAAAAACTCTCTGAGATACTGGGAAAAGAGATAGAACTATTAAATATGCAGGCAAAGATCCTCTCTCAAGCAAAAGAAGAGATGACAAAGAGTCAAAGGGACTATTTCTTGCGAGAACAGATGAAGGCCATAAAGAATGAGCTTGGCGAAGGAGATGAAAAATCTGAAGATATTGCAGACCTTGAGAAGAGGATAAAAAAGGCAAAGATGCCAAAAGAGGTGGAAAAAGAGGCAAAAAAACAACTGGAACGTTTAGACCTCATGCACCCTGATGCAGTGGAATTTTCCATGTTAAGGACTTATCTCGAATGGCTTGTAGAACTTCCCTGGAGCATATCTACAAAGGACAACCTGGATATAATACTTGCAAAAAAGGTCTTAGATGAAGATCATTATAACCTCGATAAGGTTAAAGAAAGGATACTGGAATTTTTAAGTGTAATGAAATTAAAAGGTGAGATGAAGGGCCCTATTCTATGTTTTGTCGGACTACCTGGTGTTGGTAAGACATCCCTTGGCAGATCCATTGCCCGTGCTTTGGGAAGAAAATTTTCAAGGATATCCCTTGGCGGCATGAAGGATGAAGCAGAAATAAGGGGACACAGAAGAACATATGTAGGTGCCATGCCTGGAAGGATTATTCAGTGTATAAGACAGGCAGGCTCAAACAATCCTGTATTTATGATGGACGAGATAGACAAAATCGGAACAGATTTTAGAGGTGATCCGGCAAGCGCACTTCTTGAGGTATTAGACCCGGAACAGAACCATTCTTTTAGTGACCATTATTTAAATGTTCCTTTCAATCTCTCGAAGGTTATGTTTATAACCACTGCAAACAGGATAGACACGATTCCTTCTGCCTTGAGGGATAGAATGGAGATTATAAATATAGAAGGTTACACTGATAAAGATAAATTGATGATTGCCAAAAAATATCTTATCCCCAAACAATTGAAAGAAAATGGTATAAAAACAAAATATCTAAGTTTTACAGATGATGGCATAGAAAAGATTATTCAAGAATATACAAAAGAGGCTGGTCTTAGAAATCTGGAGCGGGAGATAGCAAAAGTAACAAGAAAGGTTGCAAGAAAGATAGCAGAAGGGGAAAAAAGCAAAACTATAATTACACCAGAAAATCTGCATAATTTTCTTGGCGTTCCAAAATACCTTCCAGAAAGTGATTTAGAAAAGGATACCGTCGGTATTGCTACAGGTTTAGCATGGACTGAGTTCGGAGGAGATGTTTTATACGTGGAGGCATCGTGCAGAAAAGGTAAAAAGGACCTTATATTGACAGGGAATATGGGCGATGTAATGAAGGAATCTGCCCAGGCAGCCATGACTTATATAAAATCAAATGCAGAAAAACTTGGTATAGAAGGCACTATCTTTGATGAGCTTGAAATGCATATACATGTGCCACAGGGTGCAATTCCAAAGGATGGGCCTTCGGCTGGTATTACAATGGCAGTGTCCATGATAAGTGCTATAACAAAAAGGCCAGTTCCGAGAAAAATAGCCATGACAGGTGAGATTACACTTACAGGAAGGGTCTTACCAATAGGTGGATTAAAAGAAAAGGCTCTGGCAGCACTTCGGATGAGGATGGAAACTGTAATAATACCAAATGAGAATGTAAGGGAATTAGAGGAGATACCATCATATGTAAAGGAAAATTTGAATTTTGTTGCTGTAAAGAACATGGATGAAGTAATAGATTTAATATTCCATAAAAAATAAAAGATGAAAGAGGCCCTTTTTTATAAAAAAATAGAAGGCAATAAGGTCACATGCCTTTTGTGTCGTCATCATTGCAATATTGAGAATGGGAAAAGGGGTATCTGCAATGTTCGAGAAAATAGGGAGGGAATTTTATATACCCTTGTATATGGTTTTCCCTGCTCATACCATGTAGACCCCATTGAGAAAAAACCCCTTTTTCATTTTTTCCCAGGTTCAAAGGCATTTTCCATAGCAACAGTAGGATGCAATTTTAAATGTCTTCACTGCCAGAATTATGAAATTTCACAGATTTCAGAAGAAAACAAAAAAATATTCGGACAAACCTTGGATCCTGAAGATGCTATAGATTTAGCATTAAAATCCCATTGCAATAGCATATCTTATACATACACTGAACCAACTGTTTTTTACGAATATGCCTTTGATATGGCAAAAATTGCAAAAGACAGAGGCCTATATAATAATTTTGTAACAAACGGTTATATAGAAGATGAGCCCCTTAGGTACATAAGGCCTTACCTTGATGCAGCAAATATAGATTTAAAGGGATTTAACAAGGATTTTTATAGAAGACAGTGCAAAGCCGAACTTAATGGTGTCCTTGAGGCAATAAAATTATATAAATCCCTTGGTATTTGGATTGAAATCACAACGCTTATAATCCCTGGGTATAATGACGATGAAAGGGAAATAAAAGGCATAGCAGACTTTATAAAGAACGAGATAGGTATCGAGACACCATGGCATGTAACTGCCTTTTACCCTACCTATAAACTTCTCGACGCAAAAAGAACACCTGCTAAAACATTAAACAAAGCCCGCGAGATTGGACTTGAGTCAGGGCTACGCTATGTTTATGAAGGAAATATTCCCGGTTCAGAGGGAGAACACACTTACTGCTATAACTGTAAAAAAGCGGTTATCAAAAGATTCGGGTTTAGTATTTTAGAATATAATCTAAAAGACGGTGCCTGCATCTTTTGCAACACAAAAATCGATGGCATAGGATTATAAAAAATCTAAAAAACTCTGGTCTATCTGGTCTGTTCCGTTTGTCTCGTTTGTCTCGTTTGTCTCGTTTATTTCGTTTAAGGCGTTTATTGCGTTTATTGAGTTAAGAATGTTTTAGAGTTGAATTATAATATTATTTAATAAAACTTGATAATTGACGCTTAATTTTTTCTGCTTGTTCATAAAGGGTGCTGAAAAGTTCCTTGCTTCATTATCTTCAAATTTATCTATTTTCATAATTTACGATTTTTTAACTTTGAACATAGAACTTTGAACGTTGAACTATAAATTTTCTCGTTTATCTGGTCTATCTGGTCTGTTCCGTTTGTCTCGTTTGTCTCGTTTGTCTCGTTTATTCCGTTTATCTCGTTTATTTCGTTGGTAATGTCTTTGATTGCTCCATCCCTTGTAGCATACCTTTTATGATGGATAAGCTCATTCTTTAATGTGCCTTGATAGGTTACCATATTCATGACTGCTGACAAGTTCTTTTGTGTGCCCTGAGTCTAATGCATACTCTCAATTATTTAGGTCTTTATGGGTACGGCCCTCATAAGTAGGTATATAGGTAATGTCACTTGTCCATATTTTGTTGGGAGATGGGACATCAAATTTTTGTTCCAGAAGATTATTAGCTACAGGCGGGCTAAGGCGAGCATCCTCTATCTTTCTTTTTGAAGGTGGTAACCACTTTTTGATACTGATAATACCCTACACATAACTGGTAGAGGATATCAGCTAACTCCCGTTTAAGGCGGGTAAGTGTCAAGTCTTTTTTCATTTAGACAAAATCCCATAATTTTGTAAGTCGTCTTCTGTATCCAAATCTGTCAATTGTTTCTGCTCCCAATAGCATTTTCTTTTAAGTCGTGTATTTTGCTTTAACCTTTCCAGCTCTTCAAGTATTTTAGTATTGTTGTTTACCTCATGTATATGGGCAGGGGTAAAATTCCATAA
>JAKORG010000076.1 GCA_029777945.1 Deltaproteobacteria bacterium
CTATGTAAAGGAACTGATTGCCCTACCAGAAGAAGTTATCAATGCCCGCTTTAATCTGGAAAAAGACGAAGGTATGAATATTGGCATGGTAGGCTATCCCACTGCCGGGGCAATAGGTAAAGGAGGAATCTGGGTTAATAAAGATACTATATCAATAATAGTCGGCGCTTATTTAAATCAACTAATTAAAAATGGCCTCAATCCTTATCAATTGCTCTGCAGGCTGAAGGAACATCCCGCCATTCAACGTTTAATTCAAGGTGGTAAAACGGTCCAATATATGAGTAAAATTATTCCTAAAGGCGGATATGATAATATAGCTGAACTATATGATGATGGAATTATAGTTACAGGTGATGCTGCCATGCTGGTTTCTGGCCGTCATGGTACAGATGCAGCCATGCTTTCCGGTAAATATGCTGCCGAAACAGTCATACAGGCTAAAACTAAAGGAGATTTCAGTAAAAAGACACTATCTGCCTATGAGGGTAAGATAAATAGCTCCTTTTTCTATAAAAATCTAAAAATCAATCGCCGGGCTGCTGATTATTATAAAAAATATCCGGATGCCGATTTCTTAATCAGCAAAATCCTTAATGAAATTACTTTTGAGTTCTTTAAAGAAGATAACAAAACCCAGGAGGAGAAGCTCCAGATGATGTTTGAAAAACTGAGGCATATTCAGCCGCTGACAAAATCAGTAAAGGATTTCTATAATGCAGCCTTAAACTGGCGGTTCTATTAAATTGGAGGTTCTATTAAAGATGAGTGCTTTCGGGAAAAATAAAGAAAACCCCCTTAGGTATGTAAAAATAAAAGTTGCAGCAGAAAGCCATATTAAAATAAAAGACAAAAACCCATGTATAGATAAGTGTGAAAATAAACCCTGTACCTACTATTGCCCTGCCAGGGTCTTTTCCTGGTCCGGTGAAAAACAGGCCATCAAGGTGGACTACTCCAGGTGCATAGAATGTGGTGCCTGTCCCTGGGGTTGCCCTTATGACAATATTTACTGGGAGTTCCCGCCAGGGGGTTATGGAGTCCATTATGAAATATAGGGGGATTTAAAAGAAAGGCAGAATATCAATACTTAAAGGGTGATCAATTATATGGAGGATATTTTCTCTATTTACTTTGTTCTCTTGCTGCTTTTTTGTGGATTCATCTCCCTGATTTTTGATACAGATCATGCC
>JAKORG010000077.1 GCA_029777945.1 Deltaproteobacteria bacterium
AATCAATAAGTCATGCAAAAAAAGAGCTTAAAAAGTTTTTTGAAAGATATAATATACGAAGGCCTCACCAGGGCTTAGATTACAGAACACCGGATGAAGTTTACTATGGAACATTACCAAAGATTAAGGATGCAGTATGATGAGGGTAGCAAACCACTTAAAAACTGTTGGATGTTGTTTAAAAAGACTTGACCAGCTCACCTGTTCGGTTTTCCAGTAAGGAAGCCGGAAAGTGAACTTTTGGCTGAACATTGTGACCTGGCCCTTGCCATCCAGAAGGTTACAGAAGAAATAGTGCTAAAAATGGCTGCTGAGGCAAAAAGGCTCACAGGTTCAAAAAATATTTGCCTTGCCGGCGGTGTTGCCTTAAACTGTGTCGCAAATGGAAAACTTTTAAGAGAAGGCATTTTTGATGATATGTGGATCCAGCCTGCCGCAAGCGACGCTGGCGGCGCACTTGGTGCAGCGTATTGTGCTTATCATATATATTTTAACAAACCGCGCACAGCAGACAATAAAACAGATAAAATGAAGGGATCATATTTGGGTCCCCAGTTTTCCGACCTTGACATTCAGTTGACAGAAAAGAGATACAAAGGTGTTTCCACATATTTTGAAAATACAGAAGATTTGTGCCGGATGGTGGCAGGGCTTTTAGATGAGGGCAAGGTTGTCGGATGGTTTCAGGGAAGGATGGAGTGGGGTCCCAGGGCGCTGGGAAATAGAAGCATTATCTCTGATGCAAGAAAACCAGACATACAAAAAAAGCTCAATCTCAAGATAAAGTTCAGAGAAGGATTCAGGCCCTTTGCCCCTTCTGTTCTTATTGAAGACGTAGGCGTCTATTTTGATTTTGAAAAATCGTCACCGTATATGCTCCTTATTGCCGATGTGAAACAAAAGAGAAGAAAACCCCTCCCTGAAGGTTATCATGCCTTGCCGTGGAGGGATAAACTTTATTATCTGCGGTCGGATTTACCGGCAATCACCCATATTGATTATTCCGCAAGACTCCAGACGGTTCATAGAGATACAAATCCTCTTTATTGGCAGTTGATCAATACATTCAAAGAGAGAACAGGCTATGGTGTGATTGTGAATACAAGCTTCAATGTGCGTGGAGAGCCGATTGTGTGCAACCCTGATGATGCTTACAGATGTTTTATGAGAACAGAGATGGATTATCTCGTCATGGGCAGATTCGTCTTTGACAAAGAAAAACAGCCAGAGTGGCCGGAAAAGGTTGATGAGAAAGATTTGCATGGAATCGATTGAGTGTGTTTTATGATGTGCCCTACGATTTTTTATCGGAGGTATTGATGTCTTTTTTGAAAGATCTATGGAACTTTTTAAGAGAAAGAAAGAAATGGTGGTTGTTGCCTATAATAATTCTGCTACTGTTATTCAGTCTACTCATTATCTTTAGCGGCTCGGCAATAGCGCCTTTTATTTACACCCTGTTTTAGAATTTAACCTAATAGGTAGGGGTTTTTGAATTATGATTTCTAATCAGAAGAGCCCGGAACATACCGCCCTGGAAACAATAGCCGTACTCGCTTTTGTTTCTCTTGTAATCGCTCTGTTTTTTAAAATCAGTGTATTTCTATACATTGCGTTTTGCCTTCTGTTTATTGGAATTTTTCTGAGGGCCCTCTCAATTAGAATTGCACGGATCTGGCTTAAGTTTTCTTCAGTCCTGGGCAGTATAAGCACACGAATAGTGCTTACAATAATATATTTTGTGTTTCTCACACCTATTGCCTTTGTATACCGTCTAACACACGGGGATTTTATGTCCCTTAAGCGAAAGAATGCTTTAGGTGTGAGGTATTGGAAGGAAAGGAATTACCAATATACACCAAAGGACTTTGAAAACCCGTGGTAAGGATTCTCATAAAAGATTAAAGGCCATGGTTTGAATATGAAGATTGCTGTTCTTGGTGCGAGGGGGATTCCGGCACGCTACGGCGGTTTCGATACGCTCGTTGAAGAACTTTCTGTTAGGCTTGTAAACCAATATGGCTTTGATGTTACTGTGTATTGCAGGAGCAACTACTATGAAAAGAGGCAGCAGTACTATTCAAATGTCAGATGTTATTATATTAATGCCTGGCGCATAAAGGGGCTTGAGAGTCTTCTCCATACATTTCTTACTGCACTTCATGCAATAACAAAGCGATTCGATATATTTTTCATTGTAGATCCGGCCAATGCACCAATCGGAATATTTTTAAAACTATTAGGTAAAAAGGTTGTGATCCATACCGATGGATTGGGCTGGAAACATCGTAAATGGGGAAGATTGTCGAGAAAGTATTATAAGTGGGTAGAATCGTTATGTGCAAGATATATTAAGACAATCGTTACAGATAACCCTGTAATGAGGGATTATTATATAGAGAACTATCACAGGGATTCTGTGTGCATTGCCTACGGAGCTGAAAATGCGTCTGGTTTTGATGACTCAGTGCTTCAGGAATACAATTTATTGAGAAGGCATTATCTGCTTGTAGTGGCAAGGTTGGAACAGGAGAACAATACCGACCTTATAATACGTGAATATGTTGCATCAGAAGTTGATATGCCGCTTGTAATAGTAGGCGATGCGCCTTATGACAGGGATTATATGGAGACACTTAAGGGATTGGCAAGCGAAAGGGTGCTTTTTGTCGGAAGGGTAGATGATCAGGCAAAGCTGAATACGCTTTATGCAGAGGCATATCTTTATATACACGGTCATGAGGTAGGGGGGACTAATCCATCGCTGCTCAGGGCAATGGGTCTTGGCACAGCACCCCTTGTTATTGATGTTCCATTCAATACATCTGTTATTGATGGATGTGGTTTTACTTTTAATTCAAAGGTAGGGAGTCTATCAGAGGTATTGAAACAACTTATAAGAACGCCCGAACAGGTTGAACAAAAAGGCAATTTAGCCAAACAAAGGGCAGACGAACTTTTTACCTGGGCATCTGTAGCTGCAAGGTATAAAGAATATTTTGAATCGATTTTGCAGTGAATTAAAATGTTTTCTATTCGTTAAGCTCATAATAATTTGTAGGCATTTATGAAAGAGCTCGATAAAACATCAAGCATAAGCACCAAAAAGAAAATATTATTCAGTCTCATTACTTTTGTTGTTCTTTTTCTAATTGCAGACATCTCTCTGTATGTTTTTCTAAAAATAATTCAGAAAAAACATAATATATTTTTTGAGTTTATAGTGCCAGACAATACACAGATTGAAGGGTATGCAAAGAAATACTACCATCCTAAATGGGGCTGGGACACATTTGAAGAAAATAGAGGACAATTTGGCAACAGGAAGGGACGCATATATGCAAAGAAAGAAGAATACACAATTAAGGCATTTGGTGATTCGTATACTTATGCAGATGGCGTTGAAGATTCTGAGACGTGGGAATATTATATTGAAGAAAAAACAGGCTGGGAGTGTTTGAATTTCGGTGTGTTAGGTTTTGGGACTGATCAGGCATTGCTTAAATATAAAGACATCAAGGTCAAAACAAAGTTTACAATCCTCGCAATTCTGGATGAAAATATAGGTCGGCTTATGTGTCAATGGTGGGGGTTTTATAGAGAGGGTGGCGTGGGGATGAAGCCCAGATTTTCATTGGACAGAGATAAAATGATTATTTTTATTGATAATCCTATCAAAAACAAGGATGAAGTGAAGAAATTGGGTGATATCAATTTTTTAAATGAACTAAAAAAGGATGATTATTGGTATAATTATTATAAGAAATTAGGTGGACCGAATAGATTGTTATGGCCTGCCACATTGACTGTTATGTCACACATGAAGTTTTTTGTAAATTATGCAATTGTTTATGCAAGACATATCCTGGCGCCATCTTATGAAAGCGAGACAACAATTAAAAAGTTTTATCATCTTTACAATAAAGAATCGGATGGAATCACCATTATGAAATATGTTGTGGATGAATTCATCGATACGGCGAATAAAAGAGGAGAAATACCGATAATTGTTATATTTCCTGTGGTGCACACCGTTCATATATATAAAAAATTTGGTAAAAAACCCCATCAATCCCTTGTTGATTATTTAAATGATATTAATTGTAATTTCATAGATTATACTGATATATTTGTGAAGGAGAACTACATAAACTACTATCAAAATAAGGATGGCCATTTTACCAAAGAAGGAAATAAAAAGGTTGCAGATATCCTGATCGAATACATTAAAAGGACGTATTCCTTATAATGTCTTGACAATTGACGGTGTTTTTTATACAAATGCTGTGGATGATTGAATGATAAGAGAAAAAGAAAAGTATTATGGTCCACTCCTATTTTTCTTAGATTCTATTTCTACTTTTGTTTCATATGGTTTGAGTCTATATTTCTATTTATGGTTCTTTCATCCACATTTTATTAAATATTGGTTTTTAAAATTAGGGGTTTATTTTTTTGAAGAAACGATATTTATAATTCCATTTCTTGTTGTTTTTTTCATTTTTTTTAATCAATTTGTAAGAAAAAACGATTATATATACAAAAGAAAAGCTGTAGATATCCTATATCAGATTTTTTCACCGCTATTTGTTATTATTGCTGTTTTTTTAATTTTCTTTATCATAAACCCACTATTCAGAGTGAACCCATGGTTTATTGTCATTTATGGAACAATTCTATGTAGCTTTCTGTTTTTTGATAGAATGTTAATAAGTTTTTATATTAATTTGCTTCAGAGAAAGAGCAGGGTAACAAGATATATTTTAATTGTAGGAACAAATAAAAAGGCAATTAATACAGCACAGCTTTTTAATGCCCATGTTGAATGGGGTTTTAAGGTTGTTGGATTCTTGACTTATGAGGTAGAGGAGGTGGGAAAAGAGGTCTATGGTTTTAAAGTTTTAGGCGCTGTAGATGATATTATATTTGTCCTTGAGAAAAATGTCGTTGATTTAGTGCTTTTATGTCAGGAAAGGGAAAACTTAAAAGACTTACAGACACTTGCACTGAGATGTAAAACACTGGGTATAGATTTTGTTTTAGATACCAATGTTTTTGTCCAGAATATAAGAAAAATAACATTTGATAGTGTAGATAATTCTTACTTTATTGTCTTTAGATCAATCTGGTTAAGCCCTGAAAAGCTTCTGATTAAGCGCATGATCGATATTTTAATTTCTGGGATCGGTATTATTATCTGTATTCCTCTGTGGATTGTTATACCTATTCTTATAAAGAGGGATTCAGAGGGGCCTGCTTTTTATATTCAGGAAAGGGTAGGCAAAAACGGCAGATTGTTTAAAATGTATAAATTCAGAACCATGGTTATGGGGGCAGAGAAGATGCAATCAGAATTATTGCATCTTAATCAAATGGACGGCCCTGTTTTTAAGATAAAGGATGACCCAAGGCTTACAAAAATAGGAAAGTTATTAAGAAGAACAAGCCTTGATGAATTGCCCCAATTGTTTAATGTGCTGGCAGGCGATATGAGTCTTGTAGGACCCAGGCCTCCAATATTAAAAGAAGTATTACAGTATAGACCATGGCAAAGAAAAAGATTATCTGTTATACCTGGTATTACCTGTCTGTGGCAGGTAACAGGAAGGAATGAGATTAAGTTTGATGAATGGATGAAATTGGATATGCAGTATATAGACAACTGGTCACTCACCCTTGATCTTAAGATACTATTTTTAACAGTAAAAGCCGTTATTTCAAGAAAGGGAGCATTATAATGGGTTTTTTTAGAAATTTATTCAGTTTGGGAAAAAATAAAACCTATATGGAGGCAATGCAGCTTTTCAACGCCCACGATTATAGGGGGGCAATTAAAAAGTTTGAAGAGATACTTAAAGATAAGACATCTGCCACGAGCATTCATCATAACCTTTCAAGGGTTTATATAAGTCAATCCCACAGAAATCTCGGCATAATACTTTTTGCTTTGGGAAAATACGCAGAGGCCCTTAACGAATTCAATATGGCTATTCATTATAATCAGCAGTTCAACGAACTCTATTATTTTATAGGCGTATGTCAGAATAACCTGGGCGATTTTAAAAGCGCAATAGATAGTTTCAAGACTGTTATAGAGGTTGATCCATCAAACCTTCCTGCAAGAATGAAATTAGGCGTAGCATTACATAATTACGGGATGTGGGATACTGCTGAAAGTGTCTACAAAAGTATTCTAAAGACACATCCAAATTATGCAGATATACATTACAACCTCGGTCTTTCATATCTTGGCAGGGGGAAAATAGATGAAGCCGTTGAGTCTTTTAAAAATGCAATAAATATAAATCCAAATTATTTACAGCCCAGGATAAAATTAATCGTTGTGCAGATTTATAAAGGAGAATTAGAAAAGGCTATCACAGAACTTACAAATCTTTCAGAAAAATACACTAATTTTGCAGATATCTTTTATTATCTCGGCATTGCCTATGCCAGTTCTAATCAATTTGATAAAGCCTTAGAAAATTTTACTCGTGCCGTTGAAATAAATCCATCTTATAAAGATGCAAGGATAAAATTGGGAACGCTTTATTGTTATACTGGAAAATATGAAGAAGGGATAAAAGAATTTGAAGAGGCGTGTAAAATAGATCCCTTAGATGAAGACCTGACAATGATTATGAATGCGATAAAAAATGCCGTTTCTACTTATGATAAAACGAGCATAAACTTTTCAGAGATTATTTCGGGCTTATTTCATAAGGGTATTCCTGATCTTATTCCAGAATTTAATAGAGGTGTTCAGATAATCCCCGATGTTTCTGAAATGATTTCTATTATTATGAGTATTGCCGAGGAAGACAGAACATTATGTGAAATGCTTATCCCCTTTGTAAAAGAACATATATTGGAAAATAGAGACTATCCTGATTTGCATAATAGTTTAGGGGCACTGTATCTTAAATTGAATAAATATGAAGAAGCAGAAGGGTGTTTTAGAAGGGCAGTGGAGATAAATCCAAAATACATGAAAGCCCGTTTTAACCTCTTTTACACTTTAAAAATGCTCAGAAAATTCGAAGACGCATTGAAAGAAGGGGAATACATAATTGAAAATGGTATGAGGTATCCCGATGTCTATTCCTATTTTGCAGAAGTGTGTTTGATGCTTTCATTATATGAAAAAGCAATTGAGAGTATTAAAAAGGCCCTTGAAATAAATAGCAAATATTCCTTAGCCCATTTCATAGCAGCTCAAATATATGAAAAACTTGGGGATAAAACTCATGCGTTATATCATATAAATGAATGTATAAACTCCAACCCCTCAGGGTTTCTTAATGCAATGGCAAAGGAAATGCTTGAAAGACTTGAAAAAGAATAATTGTTAAATTTTTTACATTTTTTTCATTAAATGTTCCTTGAAATTATTTCATAAAAGTTAAAAAACATTGCTGTTTTATGTTGACAAAGACATTGTATTAAAAATATAATTATGAAAATAATAACAAATTTAAACCTACTTGGAGGTAGCGTATGAGACCATATTTTGAGAAGATGCAGGACTGGGGAAAACCAGTAAAGCCAAATCCAACAAATGCAGAAGAGATTAAAAAGGTTGAAAAGGAGATTGAAGAATTAATTGAGCAGAAAAAGAAGGCAGGGCTTCCACAGGAGACGCTTAATAAAAGAGGTGAATGGACAGTATATCAAAGGCTTGACTACATTTTGGATCCAGGGACATGGGCACCACTTCATATGCTCTATGACCCCATGGATGAGGAATCAGGGACAACAGGTGTCGTTGATGGTTTTGGGAGAATCAATGGAAGATGGTGTGTAATAATCGGTTTTGATAATAAGGTATTGGCAGGTGCCTGGATAGCAGGTCAGGCAGATAATATCCTCAGGGTAACTGACATTGCAAAAAGACTTCATTGTCCCCTTGTATGGCTTGTAAACTGCAGTGGTGTAAAACTGACAGAGCAGGAAAAGGTCTATGCAAATAGACGTGGAAATGGAACCACATTTTTCAGACACGCAGAGTTAAATAAACTCGGTATACCAGTTCTTGCTGCCATATATGGAACAAACCCTGCTGGTGGTGGCTATCAGGGTATAAGCCCGACCTTACTCCTTGCCCATAAAGACTGCAATATTGCTGTTGGTGGTGCAGGCATTGTGAGCGGTATGGCGCCAAAAGGATATTTTGACGAGGAAATGGCAGAAACAATTATCGATGCAACGAGAAAGTTTAAAGCAGTTCCTCCTGGAAGGGTTGAAATCCATTATGACCATACAGGGTTTTTCAGAGAAGTTCATCCAACAGAAGAAAGTTTACTCAATTCATTAAAGAACTGGGTAACTAAACTTCCTGCCTATGACCCTTCATTTTTTAGGGTAGCACAGCCTGCTGAGCCAAAGTTTCCGGCAGAGGATTTATATAGCATAGTAGCCTTTAACCAGAAGATGGTCTATAATGTTGAACAGGTTATGGCAAGGCTTGTGGACAACAGCGAACACATGGAATTTAGACCGGACTACGGTCCAGAACTCTATACAGGACTTGTAAAGATCGACGGATATTTGATAGGTATAGTTGCAAATAGACAGGGCCCAATGCCAAAGGGTTATCCAGAATACGCACCATATCCAGGAATAGGCGGAAAGTTCTACAGACAGGGCCTTATCAAGGTTAATGAGTTTGTAAGCCTATGCGGTAGAGATAGGATACCCATGGTTTGGATTCAGGATACAACAGGAATTGATGTGGGTGACTATGCAGAAAAAGCAGAACTCCTTGGTCTCGGTCAATCACTCATTTATTCTATTGAACAGAGCGATTTGCCTATGATGGCCATTGTTTTAAGAAAAGGAACAGCTGCAGCACATTATATTATGGCTGGTCCTCAGGCAAACAATAACAATGCCTTCACCCTTGGCACAGCTACAACTGAAATCTATGTCATGCACGGTGAAACAGCGGCGGTTGCAACATTCGCAAGAAGGCTTGTAAAAGAAAAGGATGCAGGTAAGCCCCTTGCACCGGTCATTGCTGGTATGAACAAACTCGTAAAAGAATATTATGAAAAGTCAAGACCTGCATATTGTGCAAAGATGGGTTTGGTGGATGAAGTTGTTAAGATGAGTGATTTGAGAAAATATCTCGTTGCATTTGCAAATTGTTGTTATCAGAATCCAAAATCCATTTGTCCACAGCATCAGATGATCCTGCCAAGGGTTATAAAAGGATAGATATTAATAAAAGGACATTTAACAGGGTGAGAATTCTCACCCTGTTTTTTTGATATGGCAGTTAACTATTTTATTTTTTTAGTTGACTAACAGTGATATCGGGGACGATAAAATGATTGATAGGCTTAATAGTTATTTAGAAGAGATAAAGGAGAATGGAAATTACAGGATACTTAGGTATATAAAACCTGTCTCCACAACAAAGATTATATATAACTCAAGGGAGTGTATAAATTTATGCTCAAATAGTTATCTTTCTTTGCATAATCATCCAGAAATCTTAAAAGCAGCAAAAGAGGCAATAGATTTATACGGTGCCGGTATTTGTTCTTCGAGAAGTGTGTCGGGCAGTATTGATTTATACAGAGAGTTAGAAAAAGAGATTGCAGAATTCAAGGGTTATTCAGAGGCACTTATATTTTCCAATGGATATCTGGCAAATATTGGTATTATTTCAACACTTACAGAAAAGGATGATGTAATCTTCAGCGATGAGTTGAATCATTCGAGTCTTATTCATAGTATGAGGCTTTCAAGGGCAAAAAAGGTAGTATATAGGCACAGGGATGCAAACAGTCTTGAAGAAAAGATAAAAGAGGAAAAAAGCAGAAAGGGCAAATTCTTTGTAGTTACAGAGACGATTTTTAGTATGGATGGCGATGTTGCCCATTTAAAAGAAATTTATGAATTAAAAAAGAAATACGATTTAATCGTAATAGTTGATGATGCACACGGCACAGGGGTTTTTGGAGAAAAAGGCACTGGCATTGAGGAGATGTTTGGCTTACAAGGTGCTTTTGATGTTCAGATGGCGACTTTTGGTAAAGCACTTGGTTCATACGGCGCTTTTGTGCTTTCAAAAGGTACTGTTATTGAATATCTCATTAATAGGGCAAAGACATTTATGTATACCACAGCTTTGCCTCCGTCTGCATTAGGTGCATCCCTAAAGGCACTTAAATTATTAAAGAATGATTTCACGTATAAAAATGCTTTGTGGGAAAACATAGAATATTTCAGAAAAAAACTTAATGAAGCGGGTTTTAATCTAAAAGATAGTATTGGACCAATAATCCCTATAGTTGTGGGTGATGATAAAGATGCTGTAAAGATGCAGGAAGAATTGCTTCAAAGGGGTATTTTTCTTCAGGCTATAAGACCACCTACAGTTCCAAAGGGAACATCGAGGTTAAGGCTTACAATCGTAAGGGGATTATCAAAGGAAGAGATGGACTATGCTGCACAATGTATCATTGAAGCCGGAAAAAAAGTAGGTTTATTATAAAAAGTGCTTTTATAATTTATTTGGGAGGCTATATGGAAGATAAAAAATCTCTTGCAAAATGGGATAAAAGGTATATATGGCATCCTTTTACGCAAATGAAGGATTATTTAGAATCTGAGCCCCTTGTGATAGAAAGGGGGGAGGGATTTTACCTAATAGATGTAGAGGGGAAAAGATACATTGACGGGGTCTCTTCCCTTTGGGTTTTGGTTCATGGCCATTCAAAAAAAGAGCTTATAGATGTATTAAAATCGCAGGCCGAAACCCTTTGCCATTCTACACTCCTTGGTATTGCAAATGTTCCATCTATTCTTCTTGCTAAAAAAATAGTTGACATTACACCAGATGGATTGACAAAGGTTTTTTATTCTGACAATGGTTCCACATCTGTAGAAATTGCTTTAAAAATGGCCTATCAATTCTGGCAGCAAAGAGGTGAAAAAAGGCGAAAAAGATTCATAAAGTTTTCAAACGCATATCACGGTGATACAATAGGCTCTGTAAGTGTAGGGGGTATTGACCTTTTCCATAATTTATACAGGCCGCTCCTATTTAAAACCTACAAGGCCCCATCGCCATATTGTTATAGATGTCCTTTAAAATTGAAAAAAGAAACGTGTGGGCTTGCCTGTGTAAGTGAATTCGAAAAGATTGTTAAAAGATATAAGGATGAAGTATGTGCTGTTATTATCGAACCTATTGTGCAGGGTGCAGCGGGCATGATAATCCAGCCCAGAGGTTTTTTAAGTGCCATATGGAAAATATCAAAAGAAAATGGCCTGCTTTTTATTGCAGATGAAGTAGCTACAGGGTTTGGAAGGACAGGTTCCATGTTTGCCTGTGAACATGAAGATGTAAAGCCAGATTTTATGTGCCTTTCCAAAAGTATCACGGGCGGTTATCTACCCCTTGCAGTAACATTAACAACTGAAGAGGTTTTTAATGGTTTTTTAGGAAACTTTGAAGATTTTAAGACATTTTTTCATGGTCATACTTATACAGGCAATCCACTTGCCTGCGCTGTGGCACTGAAAAATCTTGAACTATACGAGAGTGAAAAAATAATAGAGAAATTAGAAAGTAAAATTCAACTATTGACCAATGAATTAAAAAGGTTTCTTGAGCTACCCTGTATTGGAGAAGTAAGGCAGAAAGGCTTTATGGTAGGGATAGAACTGGTTCAGAATAAAAAGACAAAAAAACCATATGCACCGAAAGAAAAAATCGGTCAAAAGGTAATACTTGAGGCAAGAAAAAGGGGTGTTGTAATAAGGCCACTTGGAGATGTAATCGTGCTTATGCCACCCCTTGCAATTGACGAAAAAACATTGATAGAGCTTGTGGACATAACATATAAAAGTATTGAAAAGGTAACAACTCTTTAATTTACTATTGACATAAGCTCAATTATATCATATAGAAAAATGGCAAAGGCGGTGTAGCTCAGTTGGTCAGAGCATGCGGCTCATATCCGCAGTGTCCGGGGTTCAAGTCCCTGCACCGCCATTAAAATTTTTTTGAATTATTTGAAATGTAATATGTCAGAAATAACTAAAAAAATATTTGTATTATTCATAATTAGCTTGGTCTTTTTGTTTTGTTCAAGTGTTATATTATTAGCAGCAGAAAAAAAGCAAAGAGCAATACAGAAGACCCAACCACAAAAAATAAATAAAACAGAATCCTCTGTTACAATAAATGATTCAAATCTTAAGAGTAGTTTAAAGACCGCAGAGGATTTAGTAAAAAAAGGTGAATTTCAAACATCTCTGATTTTGTTTAACAAGATCTATGATTATACCAAAAGTGTGTTAATGACAATTAATCTTTTACATAAACAGTATGAACACATATTAAATGACCCAAAAGTCTCCTTAAACGATAAGGAATATATAATGGTTAGATTGCAAAGGATGGATAGCCTTGTTTCAACTTATAAAAACGTAAAAGACACCTCTGCCTATTATATAGGGTTAATCAATACTAAAAAGGGAGATGTAGAAAGGGCAAGGAAATATCTTTTTGAGGTCCTTGAATCCACTCCATTTGATTTAAAAAAGGATTCTATGTGGATGAAAACAAAGTCGCTTTTGCTGGAGGCATATAACTTAGAAGGCGAATTTTGAATTGGCAGATAAAGAATCGACTATTCAAGAAGTACTCTTATCTTTAAATTTAGCCGGTAAAGTAAAAAAAGTATTATTTGAAGACGTAAGAACACCCTGGGATGAAAGGGCCTTTATTAAAAGAAAAAGGGATTCTCTTGAGGTAAAGTTAAAAATCTGGGATGATGAGGCCTTTTTATACGGGAGAATCTACAGGCTTTTTTTATATGTTTACGATGTTCTAAGAGAAGAGTTTAGATATGACCCCAAAATCGCTCCTGATGAAGAGAAAGAGCCGAGATTTAGAGACAGGCATAACCAAATATGGAGCATATACGTGGATAGTCGTTTAGAAAAAATGG
The DNA here is from genome assembly GCA_029777945.1 of Deltaproteobacteria bacterium. GTDB lineage: Bacteria > Desulfobacterota > Syntrophorhabdia > Syntrophorhabdales > Syntrophorhabdaceae > JAKORG01. The sequence continues at coordinate 12,969 of JAKORG010000077.1, forward strand.
GTATTGAAAATTTTTTTGATAGAATAACAAGAAGAAATATCTTTGTTGATTCAGAAAAAGAGTTGCCCTGGGAAGAGGCAAATTTAATATTTGATGAACTCTGGAGCAAAGAATCCTATACATATCCTGAGATAACGGAGATTACTTATAATTTAAGTGTCTTTGCAGAAAAAAATATCCAGGTAAATAAAGACAAAATTGAATGTCTTGTGAATAAACTTCTTAGCCAGAAAGGTGTATTAAAGCAGGTAGAAAGGTTATCTTCATTAGACTTAAGAAAAACTCTAAATGAACTTTTGAGCTTTACTGCATATAAATGTAAGGACACTTACATCAGCGCTAACTATTACGGTATTAATTTAACATACAATAAAAGACTATACGTAGAGATGATACCTGCAGAGGATAACACAATATTTTTAACCATTATAGACCCTTTTACAAATAAGACCGTATCAAGTATCATAAATGAAAATACAGATATAAAGGTCATTCAGGATAAAATATATGGGATTTATAAATTAATGGCCCAGGATTAGGTATGGATTTATAAAGCATTTTTTGGGGTTTAAAATAACAGTTTTAAGTTTCTCGCCTTAATCTTTTAAGGGCAAGTTCAAAGGCATAGTCGTATAGATGCATACCTTTACTGACTGCAGTGATTGTGCCGTCTTCGACACCTATTTCCTTGCCCATGTATTCCTTTAAAAGTTGTATGGCAGCTAAGTTTGATGGAAAACCTGCCCATAAATCCCAGCTTCTAAAATACAGGACAAAATGGAGCATGCCATGCATGACACGGGTATCAATAAGCCTAAGATAGGGTGGATCTTCAAGAATTATATCCTGGGGCATACCTATCTCCATAATCGCCTGATTTGTTCCATATTTTCCCTGTTTATAAATATTTATAACCTCCATAATAGGGCTTACCCCAATGGAAACTTCTTTTCCATCTATTAAGACCTTTGGGTTTGTAAGCCTTTCTCCATAAGTATAGAGTTCATTATCTTCTTTTTTATCCGTCATCAGGTATTGGAGATATTCTTCCACGTATTCCATACTTGTAGGCGCAGGGACACCGAGTTCTTGAGGGATATCGGGGATTAGAGGTCTTGTGCCAGGATATTTAATATGAACCATAATGAGATCAAATTCTCTTCTTTTATGACCTTCAAATGAGCCTTTTTCTATTACATATTCATGGATGCCCTCTGAATCGTCAAACATTCTGTATATACATTGAAACCATGCGTCAGGAATATCCCTTGCCTCAATATAAATAGGCCTCATCTGACCTCCAGTTTTAAATTTTTCTTTAAGTTTATCAAAAAAATTGAAAAACAGCACTAAAAAGTATTAGATTATCTTTGTAAAGGTAAAGAGGTTATATTCAGGAGGTTACATGTTTGTTAAACAGATGGAGGTAGGAAGTTTTGCTATATTTGCCTATATTGTAGGATGCAAAACAACAAAAGAAGCCCTTGTAATAGACCCTGCTGCAGATTGTGAAAGGATATTTAGGGAGGCTAATGAACGAGGTTACAGGATTAAATATATAGTTAATACCCATTCCCATGTTGACCATATCATGGGAAACAGAAGGATGAAGGACCTGACAGGTGCGGATATAGTAATCCACGAAAGCGAGGCCTACAGCCTTATAAACCAATCTCCTTATATGCTCGATATGTTTGGAGGTGAGCCTTCACCCCCTGCAGATATTACAGTTCGCGATGGAGATTATATAACAATAGGTAATACATCTTTGAAGGTAATCCATACACCAGGACATTCACCGGGTAGCATATCCCTTTACCATAATGGCATTGTCTTTACAGGGGATACATTGTTCGTAGGTGGGGTAGGCAGAACAGACCTTGCAGGAGGTTCGTGGGAGACACTTGTGGTATCTATTCATAGAAAACTTTTTATCCTTCCAGACGAGACAATTGTTGCCCCAGGTCATAATTACGGTGATTCACCGAGAAGCACCATAGGAAGAGAAAAGGTGTACAATCCTTATGTGGGTCAAAGGGCAGGTTATTAAGTTTATTATCTTATTCATTATAGTGACAATCTTTCTTACTGCCTGTCAGACTACGCCTGTGGCAGTTAAGAAAAAGGAGCCTAAAATTGCCCTTGTCTTGAGCGGTGGTTCTGCAAAAGGATTTGCCCATGTGGGTGTAATAAGGGTCTTGGAACAGGAAAAGATACCCATTCACATGATAGTGGGGACAAGTGTGGGTAGCTTAATAGGCGGGCTATATGCGGCAAATCCTGACAGTTTTCAGCTTGAATATCTTGCCTTTAAGATTGAAAAAAACGATGTCCTTGATATGCTTACGATACCTAAAATGGGTCTTGGGCAAGGTTCAAGACTTGAAGAATTTGTGGAAAAACATGTAAAGGTAAAAAGGGTGGAAGATACAAAGATTCCTTTTTATCCCATAGCAACAGACTTAAATACAGGGGAAACGGTTATTCTTGAAAAGGGCCCTTTTGCTAAGGCAATAAGGGCATCTGCTTCGATCCCAGGGATATTTACACCTGTGACATTCGGTAATAGAATGCTTGTAGATGGTGGTGTATCTAACAATATAGCCTGTGATGTGGCAAAATACACAAAAGGAGCCGATATCGTGATAGCAGTAAATCTCTTGAAGAATATCACCAATTACGACATAAAGTCCTTTGTAGATGTGATTGGCCAGTCCATCAATATCATGATGCATGCCACGAACAGACCAAAGCTTGCTTATGCAGATGTGGTAATAGAGCCTGACACAAAAGGTGTTGCCCTCTTTGACTTTACAAAAAAGAAAGAACTCATGGAGGCAGGCATAAGGGCAGCTAAAGAGGCAATACCCAAAATAAAAGAACTCATTGTTAAATACCAGCAATAATATAAATTAACCATACTTTAATATGCTATTTTTCTTAAAGAAACTTGTAACCTTTTGCATTGTCCCGCCTGGTATAGTGATAATACTATTGATTGTTACTGCCTTTTTAATCAAAAAAAGGTGGAAAATTTTAAATATTATCCTTGCATTGGTTCTCTATTCAATAAGTATAGAGCCTGTAAAGGATATGTTTATAATTCCCCTCGAAGACGCTTACAAAGTGCCACCAGTGGAGGCCATAAAAAATTATGATGCCTATGTGGTTCTGGGTGGTGGCATAAACGAAAATGCACCTGACTTAAATGGAGAAGGTCAGTTATCTTCTGAATCACTACCAAGAGTGGTTGATGCTTATAGATTGTATAAGATGGAAAGAAAACCGATCATTCTATCAGGTGGTCGGGTATACGGGGAGAAACCTGAGGCGCAGATAGCAAAGAAATTTCTCATTTCATTAGGTGTTAATGAAAAGGATATAATCACCGAAGAAAACAGCAGAGATACTTATGAAAATGCACTTTTAGTAAAGGAAATCTTGGAAAAAAAAGGATTAAATAGAATAATCTTAATATCCAGCGCGTTTCATATGAAAAGGTCTGTGCAGCTCTTTAAAAAACACTTTTCCCATATCCTTCCATATCCTACAGGATACAGGGCTTCAAGGTCTAATTATAATGTGCTAAGTTATATGCCCAATGGAGAAAACATTGCCTTTGTTGCCTATTCTATAAAAGAATATATGGGGATAATGTACTATACACTTAAATTTTGAAGGCAATGTTTAATCTTGATTTTCATGAAAAAGACATGTAAAATTCACAGTATTTTATCGTTTTTAAACGCGGAAAGGAGATAATATGAAAAAGTATGAGCCTAATGTAATAAGAAATGTCGGGATATTTTCTCATGGAGGTGAAGGTAAAACATCAATTGTCGAGGCTATGCTTTTTCTTGCAGGGGAAAATAACAGGATAGGCAGGGTAGACGATGGCACATCTTTAATGGATTATGAACCTGAAGAAGTTGAAAGAAAGATTACCATCTCATCATCCCTTGCCTGTTTTGAATGGAATAAACACAAGTTCAATCTCCTTGACACACCAGGTGATGATAATTTCATTGCCGATGCAAAACTGTGCATGAAGGTCGTTGATGCTGCCATAATAGTTGTCAGTGCCGTAGCAGGGGTTAAGGTGCAGACAGAGAAGGTATGGGGTTATGCTAATGAATTTGGTATACCTGTATGCATTTTTATAAACAAGATGGATAGGGAAAGGGCAGATTTTGAGGCTACCGTTGATGACATAAAGAAAAATTTTACAGACAAGACAATACTACCTATTCATTTACCCATTGGAAAAGAAGAGAATTTCAAAGGCGTTGTAGACCTCCTCTCTATGAAGGCTTTTGTATACAAGGATGACTTGTCCGGTGATTACGATGTTATGGAGATTCCAAAGGAACTTTTGGACACTGCCAATGCATACAGAGAAAAGGTTGTAGAAATAGCCGTTGAAATGGATGATGAGGTTATGGAAAGATATCTAAACGGAGAAGAGATAAAAGAAGAAGAGATAGAGTTGTGTTTGAAAAAGGGGATTTGGGAGAAAAAAATAGTGCCCATTTTATGTGGTTCTGCAGCAAAAAATATGGGTATCCAGCCCTTACTTGAGGCCATCATAAAACACTATCCACCTCCTACATTCAAAAAGGAAATTGAGGCAATGGATATAAAAACAGGGGAAACAAAAACAATAGAGATAGGTCCAGATAAACCTTTCAGTGCCTATGTTTTTAAAACCATAACAGATCCATTTGCAGGGAAATTAACACTTTTTAGGGTATATTCAGGGGAAATCCATCCTGATATGACAGTCCTTAATGCTACAAAGGACCAGAAGGAGAGGATAGGTCAGATATTCTATCTAGTAGGAAAAAAACAGAAACCTGCAGGGCTTGCAACATTCGGTGATATTGCGGTGCTTGCAAAATTAAAGGATGTGGGCACAGGCGATACATTATGCGATGAAAAGTTTCCTGTGAAATACAAACCAGTAGAGCTACCAACGCCCCTTATATCATTTTCACTCCAGCCAAAGGCAAAGGGCGATGAAGACAAACTAAATTCATCCCTGGCAAGGCTTATGGAAGAAGATTTAACTATTAAATACAAGAGGGATGAACAGACCAAAGAATTTATACTCTCAGGAATGGGTCAGATTCACATTGAAGTCTTAGTAGAAAAATTGAAGAGGAAATTCGGTGTAGATGTGGAATTAAAAGAGCCTAAAGTACCTTACAAGGAAACGATAAAAGGCACTGCAAAGGTCCAGGGCAAATACAAAAGACAGTCCGGTGGTAGAGGTCAGTATGGAGATACATGGCTTGAACTCTCTCCCCTTCCAAGGGGTGCAGGATTCGAATTTGTTGATAAGATAGTAGGAGGAGTAATTCCAAAACAATACATACCGGCAGTTGAAAAGGGTATTGTAGAGGCAATGGAACAGGGCATACTCGCCGGTTTTCCCGTCACAGACATTAAAGTGACATTATACGATGGCTCTTACCATGAAGTAGATTCATCTGAAATGGCATTTAAGATCGCCGCATCCATGGGTTTTAAAAAGGGTCTTGAACAATCAAATCCAACACTCCTTGAACCAATTATGAAAATAGAGGTAATAGTTCCTGATGAAAATATGGGTGATGTAATGGGGGATTTAAATTCCAGGCGGGGTAAGATAATGGGTGTTGAGGCAAAGGGCAATTACCAGGTTGTAAAGGCTGTTGTGCCCATGGCAGAGATTTTAAAATACGCCCCTGATCTAAGGTCCATGACCGGAGGCAGGGGGACATTTACAGTGGAATTTTCCCATTACGAAGAGGTGCCTGCCCATATTGCTGCAAAGATAATAGAGGCAGCAAAGAAGGAGAAGGAGCAGGAAAAATAACCATAGTTTGAATATGCGCGCTGTGATTCAAAGGGTAAAGGCTGCCCAGGTAGAGGTGGACAGCAACATTGTAGGTAAAATAACTCATGGTTTACTAGTTCTTCTCGGGATTGGAAAAGATGATACCTTAGAAGATATTAAATGGATGGTGGATAAGATTGTAAACTTAAGGATTTTTGAAAAAGAAAAGGGAAAGATGAACGAATCACTGATTGATGTAAAAGGTAGTTTGCTTGTTGTTTCCCAATTTACTCTATACGGTGATTGCTCAAAGGGCAGAAGGCCTTCTTTTTCCGATGCCATGGAGGCATCCAGGGCAAAGGAACTATTTGATGTATTTCTCGATAAAGCAAGGGAAAAGGTGGAAAAAGTAGAAAGCGGGGTGTTTCAGGCTTATATGGATGTGGCCTTGATAAACGATGGGCCTGTTACCCTTATTATAGATTCAAAGAAGTAAAGTTAGTGTGTTACATTTAAAAGTTCCTGGACAATCTGTTGCTTTAAACCGGTTTTAATCTCGCCTATGTTCAATTCTTTTGAGAGCTCGAAGGGATTTAATTTTTCCACTCCAGGAGATGGGTTTGTGGTTTTTGCAGTATCCTTCTTTTCTTCTTTTTTCTCAACAGGTTCCAGTGGTTCTACTCTTGTTGGTATCTCCAATAAAAAAATCATGGGTTCAGAAGGTCTTTTCACTAATATGTAGTTTTTTGGCATCCGAATTCTCTTTAAATCGTTTTCTTTGATTTTGTATATTTTAAATACTTCCGCCTCTGAGGGTGGTAGTGCCAGTTTATATGAGTTTGTGTGTCTTGTCTGGGAAAAACCTGTATAGGCACAACATATTAAAAAAATAGAAATTAAAGGTATAGAGACTTTAAAATTCATTTCCAAAAGATTATTATCTTTTGATATAACTGTCAAGATATGCTACCAAGATTGGTATTTTATTGACAATTGTTTTTTTACTGTGCTAAAAAACTCAAAATGAAAGATAGATACCCCCATATATTCTCTGAAGGTAGGATAGGAAATCTCATTACAAAGAACAGGATAAAATACGCAGCTACGGAAACGAATTTTCCTTATGGCGATGGCTATGTGAGCGACAGGGAAATAGCTTATATGGAGGCACAGGCAAAAGGTGGTGCAGGTATAGTAACAACTCAAGGTGCTTATCCTGACAGGTTAGGGGAAGGCAAAGGCTTCAAAGGCATGATGGCCATATACGACGATAGATTTATCCCAGGCCTTGCCCGTATTGCAGAGGTAATAAGAAAAAATAATGCCCTATCGTGTATCCAGATACTTCACTGCGGTAGAGAAGGTGGTGTGGATCTCGATTACTGCCTTATGCCTTCTAATGTACCCCAGAGGCTTTCTTATTTTAAAAAGCCACGGGAGATAACAAAGGATGAGATAAAAAAGACCATAAAAGACCATATGCAGGCGGCAAGAAGAGCAGTTGAAGCTGGATTCGATATGATTGAGCTTTCAGGAATTGTGGGATATCTAATTTCAACATTCATCTCTAAATACACAAATAAAAGAACAGATGAATACGGCGGTTCTATAAAAGAAAGGTGCCGCCTTATGGTGGAGATAATTCAGGCAGTTAAGGCCCAGGTGGGAGATAAGGTTCCTGTAGGTATAAGGCTGTGTGGTTTAGAGCTTCTTGATGATAGAGGCGGAAATACATTTGAGGAGAGTTTAGAAAGTTTTATTATAGCAGAAGAAGCAGGCGCTGATTATTTGAGCGTAACCATAGGTTGGCATGAATCCTCCATTCCAGTTATTACAAGGGATGTGCCCATGGGATACTGGCTATATGTGGCAAAAGAGGTTAAAAGGGTTGTTAATGTGCCTGTTATGATGGCATTCAGGCAGTTTTTACCCCATATCCCGGAAAAGGCCATTTCTGAAGGCATAATAGACTTCTGGGAGGCATGTAGGCCCATGATTGCAGATCCTGAAATACCCAACAAAATAGCCTCTGGAAGAGAAGACGAAATCGTCCCCTGCATTGCGTGTAACCTCTGCTTTTCCAGATTGTATTACCATCAACCAATTATGTGTTCTGTAAGGCCCTCCCTTGGCCATGAAGGAGAGCCTCAGTGGGGATATTATGGATTTAAAAAGGTGGACAAACCAAAAAAGATTATAGTAATAGGCGGTGGTCCATCCGGCCTCCAATGTGCCTCAATTGCTGCAAAAAGGGGTCATGTAGTTAAACTTTTTGAAAAAAAACCTGAATTAGGCGGTGCTATAAATCTGGCCTCAAAGGTAGATTCAGGAGAGGAAGAGCTTTTAAGAACTATAAGATATCTCGAAGGTGAATGCAGAAGGGCAGGGGTCGATATCAGAACAGGTGTCGAAATTTCCCCTGATATGATAAAAGATGAGGCAATAGATGCATTAGTTGTGGCAACAGGGGCAGTGGCTAAAAAACTTGATGAAATACCTGATAGTATTGTGTTTACATACGATGATATAATAGGGAAAGGGAAAACCCCATTGAAAAAAAGCGTTATTATCGGTGGATCTGGTATCGGACTTGCTACTGCCATATTTCTTTTAAGACAAAATGAATTGGAACTTACAATTATAGAAGAGAGAAGCCGTCTTGGAAAGGATGTAAACCCTTTTTATCTATGGAGATTTATTCAGATTTTAAAGAAAAACAAGGTAAACATCTTCACAAATTCAGAAATTATAAATATTAAAGAGGATACACTGGTTATAAAATCTCTAAAAGGCGAACACACAATACCCTTTGAAGGTTTAATTCTTGCAGAAAGAGAGGGTAATGCGGGGGATTTCATTCCTTTGAAAAATTTTATTAAGGAGATATATTTTATTGGTGACGCTAAAAAACCGAGAAGACTGAATAATGCAATCCATGACGGTTATCGACTGGGGATGGTGATTTAATGGTTCCCTCAATAAATAAAGAAAAATGCACAGGTTGTGGAATATGCACTGACATATGTCCTCCTGGTGCTATTTCAATCATAGACGATAAGGCCTTTATAGAGATAGAATTCTGCGAAGAGTGCGGCTTTTGTGCACCCTCTTGTCCATCAGAGGCTATTGAAATAGACTTTCCAACACTGTATAAAAGATAGAGACTTAACGAAGCTACAAGAATAAGAACTTTCAGACCTTTAAAATTAATTCTTTTATGGATTTTTCTCTTTCAGCAAATATTATCCCTTTTATGGCAAAAACAGATAAACCTTCAACAGGCTCTTCTTTTACATTTAAGCCACATGCGTCAGTTAGATTTACAATCTGTCTAATTACCTGATTTGTCTCATCGTTTATATGTAGAGTCCCTTTTTTTCCAGAAAGGCTTATTGTACTGCCAAATCTATTAAATCTGCATATAATCTTAAACTCTTTATCGCTTTCTTTGACTATATATACGCCTGTGGCATCTTTTATGTCTTCGTCAGTTTTGTTTTCTTCAATTTTCATTTTTTTTATGTATATCTCCAAAGGCCACCTCAAAATAAGTTTTTATATCACCTGACCCTATTACAAATTTCATCGCTTACCTTTAATTTTCTATTATTTAAACCCTCCTCTGCACCCCATTTTTTCATAATTATATACAAATCTGAGGGGCAATAGGGTTCAGGTTTTGTTGGTAGTTTTCCTTTTTCTATAACAGTAAAATAGCCATCTTTTACATTAACAGGCTGATTTGGATATGCAGGATTATAGACCCTAATTACATCTGCTATTGAAAAAACTGTTGTCCCTTCTTTTGCATTTATTTCTGTAAACCACTCTGTGCCTCTGGCACCTATAACTGCGGTAGGTGTTCTTACTTCAAACCTCGAATTTATCTCGAGAAATTTTTCAGCCCTTGTATGTAATGCACCTGCCTTTATTAGGATTATACCTTTTCTGAGATTCACATCTAAAAGAAAGTCTGTTATTTCAACCTTTGAATTATTTCCAATGGTAAGGAGGCTGCTGTCTATAAGCATGAGTTTGGTTCTTCCATAATCCCCTGTTATTACAAGGTCTTTAATCTGAATAACATCGTTTATTTTAGGTTTTATAAACATTTTTAGGCGTTCAAGAGATACATCGCCCCTTATATCTGTAAATTTACCTATTGAGTCTGCAAAAACAGGGTGTGCCATTAGTATAAGAACAAAAATGATTGTAAAAATGTTCTTTTTTATTTTTATGTCTATAGTCGCCGAACACATTCGGTCAGTTTAAAAACAAGGGGTTTCAAAATTAAAGCCCTTTCAAAAGCATCCTTTTTATATATTTAATTTGAATTAATTTACCAGATTTTTTAAAATAAGGACAGTTTTTTAATTCAAATATGAGAGCAGGAGGTTAAGTGGCAGAATTTCATGAGGCAGTAATTATAGGCGGAGGTCCTGCAGGTTTGACAGCAGGGTTATATCTCATGAGAGCTGGGATTGACGCTTTATTGCTGGAAAAGGCAATTTTAGGTGGTGCTGTTATAAATACCTGGCAGATAGAAAATTATCCAGGGTTTCCAGAGGGTATTTCTGGAAAAGACCTTATGGAGAGATTTTCTGCCCATGCAAAGGCATTTAATTTAAAAATAAAAGAGTTTGCAAGTGTTGAAGAGGTCTCTTTAAAAGATAGATTGTTTACTGTAAAGACAGAAAAAAACATTTACGAATCAAAGGGTATCATAATAGCAACAGGAACCCAATCAATAAAACTCGGCATACCAGGTGAAGATAGATTTCTTGGAAGAGGTATATCGTTTTGTGCAACCTGTGATGGTATGTTTTTTAAAGATCTTGATGTTGCAGTAATAGGTGGAGGGGATGCTGCTATTGAAGAAGGGCTTTCCCTTGCAAATATAGTGAAAAAGGTCTATGTGATCCACAGAAGGGACACGTTAAGGGCTCAGAAGATACTACAGGAAAGGGCATTTAAGAATTCAAAGATAGAGTTTTTGTTCAATAAAAGGCCTGTTGAATTCAAAGGAAAAGACTCTATCGAGTATATTGTTTTAGAAGATACAAGGGATAAAAACATAACAGAGTTAAAGGTTGACGGTGTCTTTATCTATGCTGGATCAAGACCTGATGTGGCGTTTTTAGGTGACCTCGTGGATACAGACGAAGAGGGGTTTATTATTACTGATGAAAACCTTGCAACAAAAACAAAGGGTTTATTTGCCGCAGGGGATGTAAGGAAAAAGAGATTAAGGCAGGTTTCCACAGCAGTTGGTGACGGTGCACTGGCAGCCTTTGAACTGGAGAGATATTTAATTGAATTAAAACAATAATTGAATCTTATATATGAAATTAAGATCTACAATATGGACCATATATCTTTTTTTATTTTTATTTTCTTCTTTTGCCTTTGCCTCAGGTCATATAATTATCTACGACACAAAAGAGGGGGGTTCAGAAATCAATAAGCTAAAACGATATCTTGAAAGAAATAAATTAAAGGTAAGCCTTTATAATAAAACTGACCAATTAGATAAACACATTGAAAATTTAAAAAGAATAAATAGTTCCAATGCATCTTGTCTTATTGCCCTAAACATTGATATTAACGAAAGAGAAAACATATTTATAGCGATACCGGACATTAAAGGTTTAACGCCAAAACCTCAAGGAAGATTTAATTTTTTAGAAGAGGTCCCTGGCATTTTTGAAAAGGATGCTAAAGAGCTTGCTGGTGCCATTGCATCACCTTTTAATGCAAAAATAAAAACCCTGCCTTTATTTTTTGCAGTTGGTGTCAATATGCCGTGTATATTTGTAAATATGAATATAAAAAAGGGGAATGAAAACTTTTTTTTTGAAAAGCTTTATTCAGGTATACAGAGTTATTTAGCAAGGGGAGAAAAAAATGAGAGACAATGGGAGACAAAGCGATAAAATACGGGAATTAAAAATAACGAGAAGTTTCTTGAAATATCCGGAAGGTTCTGTTCTTGTTGAAATGGGAGAGACAAAGGTTTTATGTAGCATAAGCATTGAGGAAAAGGTACCGCCTTTTTTAAAGAATTCTGGCAAGGGATGGCTTACAGCAGAATATTCAATGCTTCCCAGATCTACCCATACGAGGTCTGTAAGGGAATCGGTGACAGGAAGGATAGGGGGTAGGACCCATGAAATACAGAGGTTGATAGGCAGGGCACTCCGTGCCGTTGTCAATCTTGATATTATAGGTGAGAGAACCTTATGGGTGGATTGTGATGTCATTCAGGCAGACGGTGGCACACGCACCGCAAGTATAACAGGCGGTTATATTGCCCTTGTAGATGCCTTATGGACCATGAAAAAAAGGGGTATGATAGATAAAATACCCATGAGGGATTCGGTGGCTGCCATAAGCGTAGGTATAGTTGGTGGAGAGATATTACTTGACCTTACTTATGAGGAAGATTCAAGGGCAGAGGTGGATATGAACTTTGTCATGACTGGAAAGGGACATCTTATTGAGGTTCAAGGCACTGCTGAAAAGACACCTTTTACAAAAGAACAGTTCGATGCCATGTATCAATATGCATTAAAGGGTATAAATGAGATTACAAGGCTTCAGAAGATGTCTTTAGGAACCCTATTTCCTATCTAAATTAGTATGAATAGAAAAGTTATCATTGCAACGGAGAATTTAGGTAAATTCAGAGAGATTAAAGAACTGCTTTTAGATGATTTCGATGAATTTTACTCACTGAGAGATTTTAAGGAAAGAGTGGAGATTGTCGAAGATAGTCCCATCTACATCGAAAATGCATTGAAAAAGGCCAGGAAGGTGGGTAATAGATTTGGCTACAACACGATCTCCGATGATTCTGGACTTGAGGTTGATGCCTTAAATGGTAGACCAGGTATTCTTTCATCGAGATATGGTAAAAATGATAACGAGAGGATAGAAAAGCTCCTTTTTGAACTAAAAGATGTGCCATGGGAAAAAAGAACTGCCAGGTTCGTTGCATATGTTATTTTTTATATGCCTGAAAAAGGGACGTTTTACGGGTTTTATGGGGATTTAAAGGGATACATATGTTTTGAAAAAAAAGGGGACAGGGGATTTGGCTTTGATCCTGTATTTTATCTTCCTGAATACGATAGGTATTTGGCTGAAATAGAGCTTATAGAAAAAAACAAGATTAGCCATAGGGGTAAGGCAATTTTAGCCCTTAAATCTTTTTTAAATGCAGAGTTTTTTAAATAAGCATAGAAATGGTGGTCCCAACGAGGTTCGAACTCGTGTTTTCGGCGTGAGAGGCCGACGTCCTAGTCCACTAGACGATGGGACCTTAGATAAATACTAACAAAAAAAGGTTGCCTTTTCCATATAAAAATTATAAAAGATGTAAAAAAGGCGATTATATGGATGGTATAATAGTGAACACGAATGTAGTTTTGCAAGATACAAATGAACCCTCCTTCTGGTTTATTTTCAAAGGGAATAAGATGCTTGTAAGAGAAGTGGGCCATGAATTAATGGTGCCCATGATACTGAATCCTAAGGATATAAATATTAAACCCACAAGGTTTCATAATTTGGGTGTTTTACACGGAAGACCCTGTTATGCAGTAGATATTCCAGAATCATTTTCTCCACCCCCCGATTTTTCCTTTCAAGGATTGTGGTTTATCTATGATTATCTCGATGATGAATTGTTCAATATGGCAATAAAGGCCAAGCAAATAATCATCTGGGACAGGACAAGTATTTTCTGCAGTCGTTGTGGCGCAAAAACAAAAGATAAGGAAAAAGAAAGGGCAAAAGAATGCCCTGATTGCGGTTTTGTCATGTTTCCCAGAATCTCTCCGGCAATTATCGTTTTAGTCGAAAAGGAGGATAAGGTCCTCCTTGCAAGGGCAGTGAGATTCAAAGAAAATATATACAGTGTGCTGGCGGGGTTTGTAGAGCCAGGGGAGACACTGGAAGAGGCAGTAGAGAGAGAGGTAGAGGAAGAGGTTGGTATAAAGATAAAGGATATAAGATATTTTGGCAGTCAACCCTGGCCTTTTCCTGACTCTTTGATGATTGCTTTTATAGCAAAATATAAAAGTGGAAGGATTCGTATAAACAGAAATGAGATAGTGGATGCGGGATGGTTTAGCTACGATAATCTTCCTGATATACCTAGCAACATAAGTATTGCGAGAAGGATGATAGACTGGTTTATACAAAGGCATAGGGGCAAAAAATAAAAAATATCTAATAAAGGGGGTAATTATGGAGGAAAAGAAGGTAACTAAAGAGGAGTTATTGGCAAAGGCAAAAAAGCCAGCTCAGGATGCCCTTAAAATGCACCCTTATTATAAAGGTAAAATAGAAATCGTTCCTAAATGTGCGATAAGGGATTTTAAAGACTTTGCCATATGGTATACACCTGGGGTGGCAGAACCTTGTAAGGAGATACAAAAGAATCCTGATTTAGCATATATATATACAAATAAGGCAAATACAGTTGGAGTTGTAACTGATGGAACAAGGGTGCTCGGTTTAGGGGATATAGGCCCTTTAGCTGGTATGCCTGTGATGGAAGGGAAGGCCCTTCTTTTTAAGTATCTTGGTGGAGTTGATGCATTTCCCATATGCCTTGATACAAAGGATGCCGATGAATTTATTAGAACAGTAAAGATTCTCTGTCCTTCCTTTGGCGGCATTAACCTCGAAGATATTGAAAATCCAAAATGTTTCTATATATTGGAGAGATTAAGGGCTGAGGCACCCATTCCTGTGTGGCACGATGATCAGCAGGGGACTGCAGCAGTAACACTTGCTGGGTTAATAAATGCCCTAAAGATCGTAAATAAAAAGATAGAAGATGCAAAAATTACCATGATAGGGATAGGGGCTGCCAATGTATGTATAGTTAGGATACTTATAAAGGCAGGGGCTGACCCGAAAAAGATGATAATCGTTGACAGTAAAGGCATACTGAATAGAAAAAGGGATGATATAAAGCCAACACATAAGGAAAAGCTTGAGTTCTGTCAGATGACCAATGCCGAAAACAGAGATGGCGGCATGGAAGAGGCTATAAAAGGACAGGATGTGGTAATTGCCCTATCAAAATCAGGGCCCGATGTAATCCAGAAAGACTGGATATCTTCTATGGCTGACAATGCCATTGTATTTGCCTGTGCAAATCCAATACCAGAGATATGGCCGTGGGAGGCAAAAGAGGCAGGGGCAAGGATAGTGGCCACAGGTAGAAGTGATTTTCCCAATCAGGTCAACAATTCTGTAGGATTCCCTGCAATCTTTAGAGGCACATTAGATGTAATGGCAAGGACAATAACAGACGAAATGTGTATTGCCGCTGCATATGAGCTTGCAAAATGTGCTGAAGATAAAGGCTTAAGGGAAGACTATCTATTACCCACAATGGACGATTGGGAAGTATTCCCGAGAGAGGCAGTGGCTGTGGCAAAAAAGGCAATGGAGCAAGGTGTTGCAAGATTACACTTTAGTGAAAAGGAGCTGTTCCAGATGGCAGAGGCTAAGATAAAAAGGGCAAGGGAAGAGGTAGGGCTTCTAATGGAGAAGGGAATAATAGAGCCTTATAAAGAATAAATAATAAAAACATGCCTTAAGAAAAGGGGTGTATTATGAGAGAAATACATACCGATGAAATAATTTCAGTCATTGAGAGACTTTTTATAGATGCAAATATAAATCTTTCCGACGAAATGCTTGCAAGGTTTACAAGGGCAATAGATGAAGAAAAATCCCCTGTTGGAAAAGAGGTATTAAGGGAACTCATAAACAATGCTGAGATAGCAAAAAAAGAACAGATACCCATATGTCAGGATACTGGTCTTGCAGTTACATTTTTGGAAATAGGTCAGGATATACATATAACAGGGTCAAACTTAGAAGATGCCGTTGCCGAAGGGGTCAGAAGGGGATATAGAAATGGTTATTTAAGAAAGTCCTGCTGTGACCCTTTTACAAGAAAAAACACAGGGGATAATACACCACCCATAATTCATACAAAAATCGTTCCAGGTGAACACATAAGGATTGTAGTTCTACCAAAAGGTGGAGGTAGTGAAAATTATGGAGAGGTAAGGATGCTTGTGCCATCCCAGGGTAGAGAGGGTGTAAAATCATTCGTCCTTGAAATGGTAAAAAAGGGAGGCCCGAATCCCTGTCCACCGATTATAGTAGGTGTCGGCATTGGTGGAAATTTTGAAATGTCAGCCATACTGTCAAAAGAGGCGCTTATGGTTCCTATGGGTCAAAGAAACAATGACCCTGCAATGGCTGAATTTGAACTGGAGCTTTTAGAAGAGATAAACAAAACCGGTATAGGGCCTCAGGGTTATGGTGGCACTGTTACAGCACTGGACGTGCATATAAAAACCATGCCATGCCATATTGCATCATTACCTGTTGCTGTTAATATACAGTGTCATGCCCACAGAAAAAAAGAGGCAATACTGTAAAAGGAGGGCTGTAGAATGGATATCAAGATAATAACCACACCTCTTGATGATGAGGTGATAAAAGGATTGAGGGCAGGAGATAAAGTTTTTCTTACAGGATTTATTTATACGGCAAGGGATGCGGCACATAAACGTTTTATAGATGCCATTGAAAGAAACGAGCCACTGCCAATAGATTTGAATGGTCAGATTATCTATTACTGCGGACCTTCACCTGCACCCCCTGGAAAGGTAATCGGTGCCTGTGGACCTACAACGAGTTCCAGGATGGATGCTTATTCACCAAGGCTTCTTTCACTTGGTTTAAAGGGTATGATTGGAAAGGGAAAAAGGTCGCAGGCAGTAAGGGAGGCCATTACAAAATACAATGCAGTTTATTTCGGTGCTACAGGTGGTGCAGGGGCGCTTCTTTCAAAGAGTGTTGTCTCATCAGAAGTTATTGCCTATGAAGATTTAGGTCCTGAGGCTATAGTGAAACTTGGTGTTGATAAAATGCCCCTTTTTGTGATTAATGATATATACGGCAATGACCTTTATGAAATGGGTACTGCTCAATATAAAACTTGATTTCGTTTTTTTGACAATTTAAACTAAATAATTTAAAAAAAAATTGAGGCGGGAGATATGTCTGAAATTCGTATTGCCATTGCAGGAATAGGAAATTGTGCAAGCTCTTTAATTCAGGGGCTTAATTATTATTCAGAGAAAAGAGAGAATTTTATAGGACTTATGCATTATACAATATGTGGCTACGAACCTAAGGATATTAAGGTTGTGGCTGCCTTTGATATTGATAAGAGAAAAGTAGGAAAACCTCTAAAGGAGGCAATGTTTTCTCCCCCAAACTGCACAAAGGTCTTTTACGATAAAATAAGAGATGGTGATGTTATTGTCAATATGGGCCATGTATTGGACGGGGTTTCGGCACACATGAAAGATTATCCTGAAGAAAGAAGGTTTGTGGTTTCAGAAGAGCCTCCCTGCGATGTGGAAAGGGTCTTAAAAGAAAGCGGTGCAGAGATTCTGTTGAATTATCTCCCTGTGGGGTCAGAAATGGCAACGAGGTTCTATGCTGAATGCTGTCTTAATACAGGGGTAAGCTTTATTAACTGCATCCCCGTCTTTATAGCATCTGATAAAGGATGGGCGAATAGATTCAAAGAAAAAAACATTCCCATAATCGGCGATGATGTAAAATCTCAAATAGGCGCAACGATTATACACAGGACACTGGCTAAGCTTTTTAAAGATAGGGGTGTGCAAATAGATAGAACCTATCAGCTAAATACAGGGGGTAATACAGATTTTCTCAATATGTTAAATAGAGAACGCCTTATTTCAAAAAAGATATCGAAGACAGAATCTGTCCAATCCATGCTCGATGTCCCAATACCTCCGGAGAATATACACATAGGACCCTCTGATTATGTTCCCTGGCAGAAGGACAATAAGGTGTGTTTTATGAGGATTGAAGGTAGAATCTTCGGAGATGTTCCCATGAATCTCGAACTGAGGTTGTCCGTTGAAGATTCACCAAACAGCGCAGGTTGTATTATCGATGCCATTAGATGCTGTAGAGTGGCAAGGGATAGGGGTATAGGTGGGGTTCTTGAATCTATATCTGCCTATACCATGAAACATCCCATAAAGCAGATACCCGATGATATAGCCAGAAATATGGTGGAAGAGTTTATAAAGGGTGAAAGGGAGAGATAGGTTTTTTGATAAGCGTAAAATTCGGTCACTCCCTTGACCCAATTATTATAAAACTATATCGTTTCTTTTTTAAAAACCGTAACATTAATCCCAATGTTTTTACTGCATTAGGTCTTGTCTTTGCCTATATTTCTTGTCTTTCTATTGCCATGGGTTATAACATAATTGCTGGTTTTGCCCTTTTAATATCCGGTTTTTTTGATTTACTCGACGGTGCTATGGCAAGGATTTCAAATAAGGTTACACCTTTTGGGGGTTTTTTAGATTCTGTTCTCGATAGATATTCCGATATGTTTGTTCTTTACGGCATAATCGTATTCTTCATAAAACGTTCAGAGTTATTTTATTGTCTCATTACAATTATAGCAATTATAGGGGTTGCAGTAATTCCGTATGCAAAGGCAAGGGCAGAGGCAGCATCCATTAAGTGCAATACAGGTATCCTTGAAAGACCTGAAAGGATTATAATTTTGCTTATAGGCCTATTTTTTAATCTCCTTCCCTATGCTGTTATTGTCATTGCAGTGCTCTCCCATATCACTGTTATCCAGAGGATTGTTTTTGTTTGGAGAGAGTCTAAATAAAAGCAAGGATTAAAAAGATATTTTGTTTTCGTCATAAAATAGCTAATCTTCTGTTTTATAAATATTTGGCATAAAGCGGGTAATATTATTGGTATTATAGATATAGTTGAACTTGTATAAATATAAGGGCAATGGGTAATTAAATATAAACACGCCATTGCCCTTATCTTGTGTTTTGTCTGTAACGTGTTGATTGTGCCGTCTTTTATATGGGGAATTGTTATTCCATATCACCAATACAAAAGATTAGCTTAAAGGCAAGCTACCTTTTAGGTCAATCTTTTGGAATGGGATATTATTTCTTTCCTGCACTGCGTTTTGAGGCCTTAAGAGGATTAATCTTCTGCTCCTCCACCTTTTGAACCTTTTTCACATGCGTTGCCATAGGGCAGGTTCCCTTTTGCCATTTCTATGCAGGATAAGGAAAGCTTGAGCAATATTTTCCCGTAGGAAATTCTGTAACCCTTGCACAACCCTCGCAATTTTCAACGATCGGGTAACACTGTCCTCCATTGTAAGAACAACCTGTCTTTTTCATAAACATACATTCAAAACCTGGTTTTATTGTTTGGCACTGCATAACGGCATCACCTCCTTTTATTTTTGGTGACAATAAAGACAATATTTTTACAAAAAAGTCAATAAAAATATGGTATAAATACCAATGATTATGGGGAGATAAATTTGGAAAAGATAAATATTTGTGGTGATCTTTGGGGATGATATTTATAGGTACAAGCGGGTTTTCCTTTGAAGACTGGAAGGGTGAGGTATATCCAGAGCACATAAAGAGCTATGAAATGCTCCCTTATTATGAAAATAATTTTGGATTTAATAGCCTTGAAGTAAACTATACGTATTACACCTTGCCTTCCCAGAAAACCATGGAGTCATTTTACAGAAGGACTTCAAAAGATTTTACCTTTGTTGTAAAGGCATATAAAGGTATTACCCATCAAAGAGATGATTCGTTCAAAAAAACAAGTGACATGTTTAAAGAGGGCCTGAAGCCCCTTCAAGAGAAATTAAAGGCAATGCTCTTTCAGTTCCCTTATAATTTTAATCCTACAAAAGAAAATATTGAATTAATTGAAAATATAAAGACAGAGTTTGCCGAATATCAAGCTGTTTTAGAATTCAGAAATCACAGATGGCTTAAAGACAACTATATAAAATTACTGAGAGATATGTCTTTAGGATTCTGCATTGTTGATGAGCCAAAATTAAAAGGTCTTATGCCCTTCTATCCTGTTCTTACCTCTGATATAGGATATTTCCGTTTTCACGGAAGGAATGAAAAGTGGTTTAATGTCCCATCTACAGTAAGATATGATTATTTTTACACAGACGAAGAGTTAAGGGCATTCGTAAAACCCATTAAAGACATTTCAAAAAAGGCAATATATACATTTATATACTTTAATAACTGCCATCTTGGTAAAGCAGTAAAAAATGCTCAAAGAATGAAGGAATTGCTTGAAGAATAGAATATTACTGATTTTTCATCGCTTCTTTGAATTCACTTTCGTCTAAGTACCCATCTTTATCTTTGTCATAGGCCTTGAATTTTTCCATTGTAAGACCGGAAAATATGACGCTTAATTCAACAGGGCTTATCCTTCTGTCATGGTTATTGTCAACATCGAAAAAGTTATTCCCTTTGCTTTTTAGCCTTGTTACCTTGAGGGTTGTTTTTTCATGTTTTATCTCTGTATGTTTTTCATATCCATGCTTTTTTAAAGACCTCACTATTATGGGGCCTTCTTTGGTGTAGACAATATTTATCCAGTTATTTTTTTTAATTTCCCTTAAACTTTTATAACCTTTTAAAGAAAGATTTGATATATCTAAATTAACGGGGCGATTGGCAATCTTTACAGTGACTATTCCCTCATCAGGGTTTAATGTTATAACCTAGGCAGATATAACTGTTTTTGCATATGCGTTTGCTAATAAGGTAAAGAGAATGCTTATTGAGGAGATTAAAAAGAAAACTGTCTTAAACATATCGTTATCACAACACTTACACATGTATTTGTCAATAAATATATAGATGTTAACTTCAAAATAATATTAGTTGACAATTTGGAGATTTTTTTCTAATAAATAAGGGTTTTAAAATGTGAAGGGATTCATAATTTTTTTTTAAAAACGGAGTGTGCAATGGATTACGAACTTGAAAGATTAAAGGAAAAGGCAATAGCAGATAGGAATATAGAACCTGAAGATGCGATAACCCTTTATAGAATCGGGCTTGAAAGGCCTTTTATGCTTTTTGCATATGCATCAGAGATTACCCAATTCTATAAAGGTAAAAAGATATCATTTTGTTCTATTATAAATGCAAAATCCGGTTTATGTCCTGAAGATTGTAAATTTTGTGCACAATCGAGTCATTATAATACTGATGCAGAGATATATCCCCTTTTGTCAAATAAGACTATAGTTGAGAGGGCAGCGCAGGCAAAAGAACAGGGTGCCCACATGTTCGGCATAGTCACCAGTGGGACAGAAATAGATAGTGATGAGGAGTGGAAAACAATAGAAGAGTCTGTTAAAGAAATTAATCATATCGGCATAAAGCCATGTGGTTCTCTTGGCATGCTCGACAAAAAAAGGGCAGAAAAATTAAAAAAGGCAGGATTATTTAGATACCACCATAACCTTGAAACAGCGCGAAGCTACTTTTCCCATATCTGCACTACCCATGATTACGATGAGGATATAGAGACAATAAAAAATGCAAAAGAGGCAGGCTTGAGCACCTGCTGCGGAGGGATAATAGGACTTGGCGAGACAATGGAGCAGCGCATTGAACTTGCCTTTACCATAAAAGAACTCGATGTTGATTCTGTGCCTATCAACATCCTGAACCCCATAAAAGGCACCCCTCTTGAGCATCAAAGACCCTTATCACCTATGGAGGTGCTTATTACCCTTTCAATATTTAGGTTTATCATGCCCGATAAAGATATAAAGGTATGCGGTGGAAAGGAGAAGAACTTGAGACAGCTCCTCCCCCTTGCGATTTTGGCAGGTTGCAATTCTCTTATGACCGGTAATTATCTGACTACACCGGGAAGGAATGCCCAGTCTGATATGGAAATGGTAATGGATCTCGGATTTTACCCAGGCATATAAGATATACCTCAGAGCTACTTGACCTTGACGCCTGGGGTTTATAAATAGTGACCTTTTTAAATAATGTCTTTAGGTCTTGCTGAATAGGTTTAAAGGCCTCTGAAAAAAAAGATTTCACAATGAAACTGCCGTTTTTTTTCAGGGTATTTTCAACAATGGCCTTTATGGCAAAAAACAACTCCCCGATGTTTTTATCGTCTGTTTCCCTTATACCTGTAAGGTTCGGGGCAATATCGCAGGTTATTACATCAAAGGAATCAACCAAGTGTGAGGTAAGGATCGTCTCTATTTTAATATTTTTTATATCACCCTGGATGGTGATAATATTTTTTTTGTTCAAAGACGGGGTAGGAAGAATATCAATACCTATTGCAAGACCATTTTCTCCTATTATTTCTGATATATACTGGAGAAAGCTACCTGGTGAGCATCCCAAATCCAAGACCCTATCCCCCCTTTTTATTATGCCGAATTTTTCCTGTATCTCTTTCAGCTTGTATATGCTTCTTGCCCTGTAACCTTCTTTCTTTGCCTTTTTAAAAAAAGTGTCCTTTAAATCATGCCTATTCATAATGGTTTATAAGTTCAAAGGGATTCATTATCATTTTATCCTCATTAAAAGCACTTTTTTTGTCTTCTTCATATTCGAGTTCACGTTTAATAAGGTATAAGATTACATCTCTCAATGTTTCATCTTTTTTCAAACAATCGATTAAGGCATTATAGAAAGGGTATTTTTTATGCGCATAGAATATATATGCATACGCCTCTAAAACTGTCTTTAAATGGGGTATCAATGTTTTAATATCCTTTTTACTGGCAAGGGATTCTACAAACGCCGTTTTCTTCTCTTCTATCATATACTGGGGAATGAATATGGCTGGATTTTTTAGATCCGTATATTTCCTTTTGTCTTCATCAAAACCATCCCATATGAATCGGAAAAGTTCAAAAAAAGGATGAGACATTAACTCTTCAATGTCAACGGCATTTGTATTCTCTGGAGTGGCAAGTTCGTATAAATTAAATCCTTCTCTGAATTCTGGTGAATGCTCTTTTAATATCTTCTTTAATGCGTTTATCTCTTTAGAATATTTTTTTGAAATATCTGAACCTTGTTTTAAAATGTTGTAGGAAAAACTAATGGGTGCCTCTGCAATGACCAGTTTATCTGTTTTTTCAAGTTTTATGGATTCGATGATATTATTGAATTCGGAATCACT
>JAKORG010000078.1 GCA_029777945.1 Deltaproteobacteria bacterium
GCTCACCCAGTAAAGCTTTACCTCCTCGCCGTTATAAGGAAGGGCATATTTATGCCCTTTTATGGAATAGCGATAATGGGGGATAAAATCGCCTTCTTCGTAGTAGCGAGAGAAAAAATTATAGAGGTCATTGAAAACCTGTAATTTAATCTCGTCAAGTGCTTCTGCTTCTTCTTTTTGCGCTTTTACTAAAAGGAAATCTTTGCCCACAGGGGTATTCTTGAGTTCTTCTTTCAGGTCTCCGGTAGGGGTGAAAGCCGTTGCCCCCAAATTTTCGTTAACCTTCTCTTTTGCCCTTTCAAATCTCTGATTTATGTCAGATAGTATTCCATCCTTATGTTTAAAAAAAGCATCTTCAACCTTATTTGCAAGGTCTTCCTGAATAAATTTCTCAATCTGGTCCCGTTTGTAATTCAGAATCCTGTAAATTCCGAAATCTAGATCAGAGACTTCAAATTGGAAAAGTTTTTTTAGTAACTCCTGAAACTTTTGAATGACGTCCATAGTTTTATTATCTCCTCCATTTTTTTGCGGTACAGCATGAGGCATAATTCCTTCGTATCCGAACAGCTCATACATTCCTCCTCTGGATAGCCTTGAACTTTTGCTCTTCCCATCTGTTGCGCTTCTATAAAGGCTATCAAGAGCTTTTTATTATTCGAGGCTTTTTATACCAACATTATATATTTTTCTTTACTCCGGCCTGGAAATAGATATTTTTGGGTTTTTTTCGTGTAGTGTTTTTGGAGAGCTTGCAGAGCAATATCGCAAAGTATTGCGCCTCTTATAAGACAGAGATTCCCTTAAGTTTAAATATTTTGTGGTCTCCTCCATGGTTATTGTTTCTCAAATCCTTTCATCATAAGTTTAACCCCTATACCTTCCACAATCCACCACGCTTAGCTTGACCTCACATAATGATTATACAGGAGAGAAACCTGAAGAGCCAGATTACTTTCCAGAGGATTTTCCTTCCGGGGCGGGGGCTCCTCTACCAATTTTACCCTGCCAGAGAAGCCTCTGCATTGGTTAGCAGTTCCAGATACTTTTGTTTCTGATTAGCTTTTATGCAGAGTTTATTTATCTATTTCTACTCATCAACTAAAATTAGAAAAA
>JAKORG010000079.1 GCA_029777945.1 Deltaproteobacteria bacterium
CTATGCCCCTTGAGCTTTTAAAAAAGGATATGGCAAGGTTCGGACCTGTATTCGGTCAGGGTTACGGCCAGACAGAATCAGGCCCTGATATCAGCATCCTTCCCTTAGAGGACCACAAGGTAATTTACAAATCAGAAGAGGAACAGAAAATACTGGCATCGTGCGGGCAGCCCTGTCTATGGGTGCACGCAAGAATTGTTGACGATAAAGGGGCTGATGTGGAGCCCTATCAGGTGGGCGAGATCATAGTGAAGAGCAAATCGGTCATGGTAGGCTACTGGAATAAGCCTGACTATACAAAAGAAACAATAGTTAACAGTTGGCTTCATACAGGTGACATGGGTTATTATGATGAAAAAGGATACATGTATATCGTTGATAGAAAAAAAGACTTAATCATATCTGGAGGAGAAAATGTGTATCCACGAGAGGTGGAAGAGATTCTTTATAAACACCCATCGGTAATGGAGGCTGCTGTTATTGGTGTGCCTGATGAGAAGTGGGTAGAGAGGGTGCATGCCGTTGTTGTCCTTAAAAAGGGTGCCCAGGTGACTGCTGATGAGATAATTAACTTCTGTAAAGAAAGGATAGCTAAATATAAGGCCCCTCGCTCTGTAGAGTTTGTAGATGCACTTCCAAAGAACCCCCAGGGAAAGATACTTAAAAGGGAACTAAGGGCGAGATATGTAAAAAAAGAATAGTCTATTATTATGCTTTTAAGATTTTTATTTTATCGAGGTTTATCTCGCCAAGACCTCTTTTATATGCAGTCACCGTTATGGAAATATCCTGGGGAGTTAGGTTAAAGAGGGTTGTGGCATAGGCATCTATTGCCACTATGTCAGTGGAAGCTATAACTTTATTTAATATCTTTACATCTTTTAAACTCCCACCCTGGGGACCGTGGTTTGTAAGTATCCTTGTCGCATCGATGATGACAAGATGGCTTTTTATAAATGTGTTCAAATCAGCCAGTGCCTCTTCAATTTCCCTGTGTATATATCCTCTATTCCCTCCCATTATGCCCATCATATTTTTAAGACCCAGAGTGAGTCCTGTTAAGCCATGATGTTTTGCAATGGGGCAATTTATAAAAACATTAGCCTTAAGGGCATCGTCATAGAGTTCCCAGTTTTTCAAAAAAACACCATTTATCTTAACATCCTTAAATTTTTCCCTTTCTGTATATCTTAATTCCACACCTTTTATACCTTTAAGGGCTGCCTCTATACCACTGTTTTCATAGCACCTTCTCGGGTCATTGCATGTATTATCAAAAACCTTAACGATTTTAGCACCTGCCTTAAGACATTCCTCAACAATAGTCCTTACAACAATAGGATGGGTATTAGCAGCAAATTCAGGTTTTCTATCCCAGCCTATATTAGGCTTTACAACCACCACATCACCTTTTTTTACAAATTTACCCATGCCGCCTAAGGCAGAGATACAATTCCTTGTTATTGCAGCGTAATCCTTGCCTTCACATACAGCCACAATAGATGGTTCTTTTGCGAATAGATTTTTCGCTATATTATTTGTTATAAGGGAGGATAAAATTAACTTTAAAAATGTCCTTCTATGCATTAAAATAAGTGTAATATTTATTTTGTTTTTGTCAACACATAAAACATTCCATATGTAAAGGATGTTTCATGGATGGTCTAAATCTTACAAGGCGGGATTTTATAAGATTTTTAAGTGTGCTCGGCGCCTGTGTGTTTATTCCAGAATACATTGTTTATGGGAAAGAGGTGAAAAAGATGCTAACCAATTATGATAAACAGGGATTTTATGTAAGGTTTATAAACCCCATCGAGCCTGTAAACCATAAGACCTGGAGGCTTGAGGTAGGAGGTCTTTGTGAAAACCCCAAGATTTTTGACCTAAAGACCCTTAAGGACTTTCCTAAATCAACGCAGATATCAAGGCTTAAATGTGTAGAGTCATGGTCCAGTAAGGCAAATTGGGGTGGTTTCAGGCCAAAGGAGCTTTTTAAAGTCGTCAAGCCCAAAAAAGAGGCAAAATATGTTTATTTTTATTCCGCTGATGAATATTACGAATTTATCCCCATAGAAGATCTTCTTCATCCCCGAACAATATTTGCCTATACGATGAACGATGCACCCTTACCAGATGAACATGGTGGGCCTTTAAGACTAATCATACCCCCAAAATACGGTTATAAAAGCGTAAAAACCATAATGAAAATACAATTTGTTGACAAAGAAGATAAGGGATACTGGGCAAAGTGGGGTTATTCGAACGAGGCAACGATACAGCCTGGCTGGGATTATGCCCTTGACCTTGACAGGCATATTAAAGTAGAAGAACCTGGTGAATTAAAATATTAATTTCTAATTTTTCATTGTCATAGTCAAAAAAATAGCATATAGAATATCTAAACTAAATTTAAAAAATGGCATTTAAAAAGGGAGGTCTAAAATGGAAGACAAGAGAATTTCTTATCATGAATCTGTTCGCAAAGTATATGAGAGAATAAAAAAAGACAATATGGATAATATATGGGATAGATACGAAGCCCAGGGTATGGGTGGCAATCCTGACCAGAGGTGTCCATTCTGTCTGGCAGGTGTGCGATGTGATTTATGTTCAAACGGTCCGTGCAGGGCAGATGTGGAGAAAAATAAAAAAGGTGTATGCGGTATAACCGGGGATGGTATGGCCATGAGGATGATGCTTTTAAGAAATGTTATGGGTGCATCTACTTATCACTATCATACTGAACAGACCATAAAGACACTAAGGGCAGTGGCTGAAGGCAAATCGCCGTTTAAAATAAAAGATAAAGATAAACTCATGGGACTTGCCATTCGTTTTAATATACCCGATTTTATGCCTGAAGATGATGTAATTTTAGCCCTGTGTAATCATTTTGAGGCAGATTTCAATAGAAAGCATGATGAACCAAGTCACATAGTTCTCACCCTTGCACCAAAAGAAAGGATAAAAACATGGAAGGAACTGGGGATTTTCCCAGGTGGCATATATGGAGAGATGTTGTTTTCTACAAGTTCATGTCTAACAAATGTGGATGGCTATTATAAAAGCCTTGCATTAAAGGCAATGAGGCTTGCAATTGCCATGGCATATCAGAGTCAGCTTATAAACGAATACTGCCAGGACATACTTTTTGGTACCCCAAGACCACATAAGATTAGGTGTGACCTCGGGGTTCTTGACCCTGATTATGTAAATGTGTTGCCAAATGGACACGAACCCTTTCTCGGTTTTGCCATGATAGAGCTTGCAAAAAATCAAAAATGGCAACAGAAGGCAAGGTCTGTAGGTGCTAAAGGTTTAAGGATTATTGCAAATATAGAGACAGGTCAGGAGATGATCCAGCGATGGGAGACCGACGATGTATTCTTTGGCTTTATAGGGAACTGGATTATGCAGGAGGCTGTATTGGCAAGTGGCTGTGTAGACTTATTTGCCTGCGATATGAATTGTTCCATGCCTGTGGATCCAAAATATGCGGAGAGATACAAATTTAAGCTTATACCAGTGAGTCCACTTGTTGCCTTTGAGGGAATAAAAGATAGGATCGATTATATTCCAGAAGAGGCAGAAAAACAGGCGGAGAAACTCCTTGAAATGGCAATTGAAAATTTTAAGGAAAGAAGACAAACAGTAGAGCCCGTCACAGGCTTGCCATTAAGGGAGGCATTGGTTGGTTTTTCTACAGAGAGCATCTTTGGAATTTTAGGTGGCACACTGGAACCTTTATTAAAGGCAATTATAGGGGGGAATATAAAAGGTATTGCAGCAATTGTATCTTGCACAACATTGAGGGATTCAGGTCAGGACTGTCATACTGTAGCCATTGCAAAAGAGTTAATAAAGAGGGATGTTCTTATACTTTCAATGGGTTGCGGAAATGCAGCACTTCAGGTGGCAGGGCTTACGAATTTAGAGGCAAAGGAACTTGCAGGCAATAGTTTAAAGGCAGTTTGCGAACTCTTAAAGATTCCTCCTGTATTGAGTTTTGGCACATGCACAGATACAGGGAGGGTTGCAGATTTAGTTGCAGCCTTTGCCTCATTGCTTGGTGATATTCCCATATGTGAATTGCCTGTTGTGGCAGTGGCACCGGAATATATGGAACAGAAGGCTACAATAGATGCCATATTTGCCCTCGCCCTTGGTCTATATACATATGTCAACCCTGTGCCTACAGTAACAGGCGCACCTAATCTCGTAAAGCTTCTTACAGAAGAACTTGAAGGTTTAACAGGTGGAAAGTTAAATGTAGAGAAAGACCCCATAAAGGCAGTGGATGGTATAATGGCTCATATTGAGGCAAAAAGAAAGAAACTCGGAATATAAAGATTAAATTAAGGGGGGTAAAATGGAAGGGGCAGGCAGTGTTGAAAAGAGGACTATTCACTGGGCATGGATAGTCCTTGCCGTATGTTTTTTTGACCTATACATAAACTACGGTATAAGGCTTGGTTATAGCGTTTTACTTCCAGAAATGATAAGGACCATGGGGTTTACAAGAAGGCAGGGTGGGGATATATTCAATGCCTATTTTATAGTGTATATAATTTTTTCGCTATTTACAGGCTATCTTACAGATCGTTTAGGTGCAAGGAAGGTGATATCTGTCTTCTGTGTTATACTCGGTATTGGAACTGTGCTTATGGGAACTGCAAAAAGCTTTTGGCAGGCATGCATCTTTTATGGCATTGTAGGTATGGGTGGTGCTGCCATGTGGACGCCCATCATCACCCTTGTGCAGAGGTGGTTTGCAGTAAGAAAAAAGGGTATGGCTTTGGGTATTCTATCTACAGGCTTTGGCCTTGGTTTTGCCACAATGGGTAGGTTTTATCCTGCTGTAGTTGCATGGAGAGACTGGCGATACTGCTGGTATATTCTTGGAGTAGCAGCCCTTTTTATGGTTTTTATAAATGCATTGCTACTTCGAAGCAAACCTGAGGACAAGGGTCTGTCCCCATGGGGTAGTATAGAAGATAAGCCCCCTCAGCAAGAGGTATCAAAAATGGCGCAAAAGATAAGCCTTTCAGAGATTCTCTCCGTTTCTAATTTCTGGTTTATTGCCATTTCATATTTTCTCATTGCTGCAGCACTATATCTTTTATTAACCTTTATGGTGGACTATGCAAGATATGAAATAGGGCTTGCCTATGAAAGGGCATCGCTTCTTGCAACGATTCACGGTTTAGGACAGATCATAGGGGTCCTTACAATACCTATGGCATCTGACTATATAGGCAGGCGCATGACCCTTGTTATCTCCAATGCATGCATAGCCCTTTGTATATTCAATGTGATTCTTGCCGGTAACAATGTTACATGGCTTTATATCAGTACAGGTTTTCTCGGTGCTTTTTTCGGTGCCACCTTTCCCATGTATGGTGCCGCAGGAGGGGATTATTTCAAGAAGGAGATGATGGGAACCGTAATTGGTGCCTTAACGATATTTTACGGTTCAGGTGCTATCCTTGCCAATAGGGTAGGTGGCCATATTAGGGATATTACAGGTTCGTTCTTTATTCCCTTTATTCTGGCATCAATATCAGCCATTGTAGCATCTATACTTATGGTATTTGTGAAAAGAAGGATATGGAATACATAACATCGCAACCTGATGACACAGAATTTACCCAGGATATCTACATTAAACATGAATTAAAACCTCAAATATTGAGTATCATTACAAAGAATAAAAAATTAACAAAAATTATTGACAAGTTTGTCCATTATGATAGTATGTGACATAGATTTTTTCAGTCAATCTTTAAGGGGGTGAGTTATGAGTGATGAGACACCTTTGCTCGATGAACTTGAAAAAGGGCCATGGCCGAGTTATGTAACCCAGATAAAGCGTGCGGCAAAAAAGAAAAAGGCCGCAAAAGACCTGCTTGGTATTCAAGAGCTCTCGTATAAGGACAGGATAACTCACTGGAAGCACGGTGGGATTGTAGGTGTTACAGGATATGGTAGCGGTGTTATTGGTAGATACTGCGACCAACCGGAAAAATTTCCAGATGCTGCTCAATTTCATACAATGAGGATTAACCACCCGGCAGGTTGGTTTTACAACACAAAATCACTCCGTGAAATCTGTGATACCTGGGAGCAATACGGTAGTGGTCTTACAAATTTTCACGGTTCAACAGGGGACATCATACTCCTTGGAACAACTACAGATAACCTGCAGCCATGTTTTGATGCCTTAACAGAAAAAGGCTTTGACTTAGGTGGCTCAGGATCAGCGCTACGGACCATATCAGGTTGTGTGGGTCAGGCAAGGTGTGAATGGGCAAATTTTGACACCCTAAATCTTGTCTATGATTTGACCATGGAATTTCAGGACGAAATCCACAGACCACGCTGGCCTTATAAATTTAAAATTAAGGCATCGGGATGTCCAAATGACTGTGTTGCAGCCATTGCAAGGGCTGATTTCACCATCATTGGGACTTGGAGGGACAGTTTAAGGATTGACCAGGCTGCTATAAGAAACTATGTGGATAATGGATTTGAAATAAAAACCCTAATTGTAGATAAATGTCCTTCAGGTGCCCTGGAATGGGACGATAAGTCAAAAGAATTAAAACTAAATGCAGAGGATTGTGTCCGTTGCATGCACTGCATAAACAAGATGCCAAAGGCAATAAGACCTGGAGTAGATACAGGTGCAACAATCCTTGTAGGAGGAAAGGCGCCTATTATTAAAGGTGCATATCTATCATGGGTGTTGGTGCCCTTTATCAAGGTAGAGCCGCCCTATGAAGAGATTAAAGGCCTTTTGAGAAAGATCTGGGATTTCTGGGATGAAAACGGTCGCACAAGGGAGAGGCTTGCAGAGCTCATTGAGCGTGTGGGTTTAAAGAATTTCTTAAAAGAAATAGGCGTGCCACCTATGCCTCAAATGGTATATAAACCAAGGGCAAACCCTTATGTGTATTTTTAATGTTAAATTAAACGCATTGAACATATAACAAAATCAAGGAGGGCAATTATGGGAAGGACAGATATAGGGCCACCGGATTATAAAGATATGCTTCCCCCGGTGATAAAGAAAAATTATGGAAAATGGAAATTTCACGAGACCATAAGACCCGGGGTTTTAAGGCATGTATCTGAATCAGGAGATGAACTCTACACAGTAAGGGCAGGTTCTCCCAGGCTTTTAAGTATAGATTTTGTAAGGGACATCTGTGATGTTGCAGATAAATACTGTGATGGTTATTTAAGATTCACAAGTCGTTATAACATCGAGTTTATGACGGATAAAAAGGCAAATGTAGATGCCTTGATAGAAGAATTAAAAAGGCTCGGTCTCCCTGTGGGAGGGACAGGGAACGCTATATCTAATATTGTCCATACCCAGGGCTGGATACACTGCCATAGCGCAGCAACAGATGCATCAGGTCTTGTAAAGGCAATAATGGATGAGCTGTATGATTATTTTACAAGCATGAAACTACCGGCTTATGTAAGAATAGCCGTGGCATGCTGTATAAACATGTGCGGGGCAGTCCACTGTTCTGATTTGGCAATTGTGGGTGTCCACAGAAAACCCCCAAAGGTAGACCACGAAAAGGTCCTTGCCCAATGTGAAATACCAACGATTATTCAATCATGTCCTACCGGTGCCATAAGGCGTCATCCTGACCCCAATGTAAAGAGCGTGGTGGTCCGAGAAGACCTTTGCATGTATTGCGCCAACTGTTTTACCGTATGCCCTGCTATGCCGCTTGCAGACCCTGAAGGGGATGGCGTTGCCATCTACGCTGGAGGCAAGGTATCCAATGCAAGAAAACCACCCATGTTCTCGAGGATGGTAGTCCCTTATCTACCTAACAATCCACCTCGATGGCCTGAGGTTGTTGATATAATCAAGAAGATCGTGGAGGTATATGCATCGAATGCGAAAAAATACGAGAGGATGGGTGAATGGATAGAGCGTATTGGCTGGGAAAAATTCTTTAAATTAACGGGCATTCCTTTTACAGAACAGCATATAGATGATTTTACCCATGCTGTTGAGACTTATAGGACAACGACCCAATTTAAGTGGTAAAGGCAATATAAAAAGGGGGTGTAAGATTGCAAGAAGAGATAACTGAAGAATTAAAAAATAAAATTATTGAATATTTAAAAACAGTTTCAAAGGCAAAGAATAAAGAAGTTGCCCGGGCAATAGATGCTGATAAACACATTGTGGATAAGGCAATAGCTGAATTGAGCAAAGAGGGAAAGATAGAGTACATCTACCTCGGTGCATCTTTTATTAAACTAAAGGAAGATTGATTTTATAATGTGTTATGGGGTTTGAACTTATATGACTGCCCGATTGATGATTGCAGCACCGTCAGGCAGATGCGGAAAAACTACCATAACTACAGGGATATGTGCATCTTTAAGAAAAAGGGGTCTTATAGTTCAGCCTTTTAAAAAAGGGCCAGACTATATAGACCCCTCATGGCTTACTGCTGCATCAAAAAGACCCTGCAGGAATCTCGACCTATTTATGATGAAAAAACAGGCAATTTTAGAAACCTTTCACATGGCATCAGAAGATGCGGATATTGCCATTATAGAGGCGAACATGGGTTTTTATGATGGCATAAAACCTGACGGGAAAGACAGTCCTGCAAGCCTTGCAAGACTCCTTGATACACCTGTTGTATTTGTAGTTAACTGTTCCCGCATTACAAGAAGTGTGGCAGCCATAATCCAAGGGTTTTTAGGATTTGAGCCAGACAACTGTATAAAAGGGGTCATTCTGAACAATGTTTCAGGTAAAAGACATGAAAAAAAACTAACAGACAGCATAAAAAAATATTGCAATATCCCTGTCCTTGGCGTTGTGCCTAAATCTCTCTCGTTAAATATAAAAGAGAGGCATCTTGGGCTTATCCCTTATGGTGAGGACAAAAAAGGGGAAGAGTTAATCGATGATATGGCCCGATTTTTTGAGCAATACATTGATATGGATGGCATATTGTCCATATCAAAAAGCACAGTGTATAAAAAGGATACTAAACCCTTAATAGATACAAAAAAAAAGATAGAGAGAAAACACAATGTAAAGATCGGCATTTTCTACGATAGGGCCTTCAGCTTCTATTATCCTGAAAATCTTGAAGCCCTTGAGAAAAACGGTGCTGAACTCGTTTATATTAATTCTATGAAGGATACTGCACTACCTGATATTGACGGTCTTTACATCGGCGGTGGATTTCCAGAATTATACGGGTCAGAGATCATAAAGAACAGGTCTCTTTTAGGGCATGTAAGGATAGCCATTGAAAACGGGATGCCTGTTTTTTGTGAGTGTGCAGGACTTATATATTTATGTGATGGAATAAAAACAGATGAAGGTTTTTTTGAAATGGCAAAAATCATACCTTCCGTGGTAGAAAAAAAGAAATTACCACAAGGGCATGGATATATGGACGTTGAGGTAATTACAGATACTCCATTTTTTAAAAAAGGGGCAAGGATAAAGGGCCATGAATTTCATTATACAAGGTTAATAAATGTTAAAAACCTCCATTATGCACTAAAGGTTTTACGGGGCAATGGTATAGATGGATATTACGATGGGATATTGTATAAGAACATGTTTGCGTCTTACATGCATATCCACGCTGCAAGTGTTCCCAATTGGGCAAAAAGATTTGTCCGTATTGCTGAAAAATATAAAAACAAAAACTGTAACAGGTATATATATTGGATTAACAAAAAGGGGGTGTATTATAATGCCAGATGAACGGGAGATAGTTCAATGTCCTGTATGCCATACAGAGATAGAAATAGGCTCTCAGGTGGCAAAACTTTACGGTGCAGTAAGGGCAGCTCCAAGGGCTCAAAGTAATTACGAAGGCAAGGATTATTTTTTCTGCTGTAAGGCATGTAAAAAAAAGTTTGATGAAGATCCAAAAAAATATATCAAAAAATAGGAGGTTAACTGATGGCAAAGACAACACTCGGAGGAATAGAAATCGAAATTGATGAAGATGGTTTTATTCAGGAACCTGAAAAATGGAATCAGGCAATAGCAGAGGACCTGGCAAAGGTTGAACAGGCATATCCCATGACAGAGGAGCACTGGAAGGTAGTGAACTACTTGAGAGATTATTATCTCAAATATGAGATTGCACCGCCCATAAGGATGCTGGTGAAACAGACAGGTTTTGATCTGAAAAAGATATACCAGCTTTTTCCATCAGGACCGGCAAAAGGGGCATGCAAAATTGCAGGGCTGCCAAAACCAACAGGCTGCGTATAATTTTTAAGAGAATGTGAACACTTTTCTCGCTATCCTTACTTATTTTGCCTATTGCTTTATCATAGGGGCTTATACTGTAAAAATTATTAAATATTTGAAGCTCCCTACCCATCTCAGGTGGGAGCTCTACCCTGTTATACATGAAGAGAAATACGCTTATGGTGGTTCCTATTTTGAAAAAAAGGAATGGTGGAATGAAGAAAAGCAAAAGCGTTATGCAAAGGGCATTCTTTATCTTCTTAAGGAATATTTCACACTGGGCGATTATTTGACACGCAATGTGCTCTACTGGTTAGGACTATTCCCATGGCATATCGGTTTTATCCTCATTATTGCATTTCATATTCTCTGTTTTTTTGGTGCTCTTTTCATGGTACTGGGATTTACCATATCTTCAGGTTCACCAGACCTGTGGGGAAGAATTTTATTTTATTCAATTCTGATAACAGGTATAGTGAGTTTTATAACAGGAACTGTAGGAAGCATTTTAATTATAATAAATCGTATTATTGATAAGAGTTTAAGAACCTATGCTACACCATTAAATTTTTTAATGTACATCTTTACACTCGTGGTCTTTATTAGTGGTCTTTATTCCTGGTATTTTATCGATCCTGACATGAAAGAATACAGAGAGTTCTGGAAGGGACTTATCACATTTCATTTTGTAGGTGTTGAAGTAGGAACAATGGTTCATATAATACTCTTTGATCTTTTCCTCATATACCTACCATTTACTCGTTCACTTCACTATATCACCCGCTTGTTTGCTTTTTTTCTCATCCGCTGGGATGATGAACCAAATAGAAAGGGCAGTGAACTTGAAAAAAGGCTTATCAAAAATTTGAACCAGAAGGTAGGCTGGCAAGGACCGCATATTGGCGCTGGAAGAAGCTGGAATGAGCTTGCAAGATATGATAGGTAAGATATGAAGATAGAGGATATTAGTAAAAATACTGAACAACTTGTAACAATAGAATCAAAGGACCTCATACCCCTTCCTTATCCTTATGATGACCCAGCGAATGAACCTTTAATGAAAAGATTAACAGATGATCAGAGAATGCGATACGAGGCATCCCTTGATGGTATAATTGCCATAGGCATACCAAAACCATCAAGTAAAGAA
Organism: Deltaproteobacteria bacterium; assembly: GCA_029777945.1. Classification (GTDB taxonomy): domain Bacteria; phylum Desulfobacterota; class Syntrophorhabdia; order Syntrophorhabdales; family Syntrophorhabdaceae; genus JAKORG01. The sequence goes on from JAKORG010000079.1 coordinate 11,421, forward strand.
GAGGAAGAAGTCTTTGTAAAGAAGTTTCTTTCTGGTCTTGAAAAACTCCTTACCCCGGAAAATAATTGGACCTTCCTCCAGCCACTTTACCACTCCCTTGAATACTGTGTTAAGTGTCAGATATGTAATGACTCGTGTCCTGCATATCTGGCAAGTGGAAAAAAGGAGATTTATCGGCCTACATATAGGGCTGAAGTGCTTCGGAGAATAATAAATAAATATATAAAAAAAAGGAATAAACTCCTCTTAAGACTAACAGGCAGTGATATTGACCTGAACTGGACTCTTGTAGCAAGACTTGGAGAGCTTGCATATCGATGCACATTATGTAGAAAGTGTGCCCAGGTCTGCCCACTTGGTGTGGATAATGGCCTTATAAGCCATGAGATAAGGAAGATATTCAGTCAGAAGATGGGGATAGCCCCCAAAGAACTCCATGAACTGGGAACTATGCAACAGTTAAAGGCAGGTTCATCAACAGGCATTACGCCAAAGGCACTTGGAAATATCATAGAATTTATGGAAGAGGAGATAGAGGAGAAGATAGGAAGGAAGATAAAAATACCTGTAGATAAAGAAGGAGCCGAGATACTATTGATTCATAATGCAGGGGAGTTTGTATCCTGGCCTGAAAATACAGAGGCTTTCGCCATCATTTTTGACATAGCAGGTATTGACTGGACATTATCAAGTGATCTTGTGGGCTATGATGCAGTTAATTATGGGGTCTGGTATGATGATATACAGCTTGCACGGATTGCGGTGAAACATGCAGAGATAGTAAAGGCATTAAAGGTCAAAAAGATAAATGTAGGTGAGTGCGGTCATGCCCATAAGGCAATGATTGTTGTTGCAGACCGCATATTGACAGGGGAACTAAATATTCCAAGGGAGAGTGCGCTGCCTATTTTAGCAGACATTGTTTTAAACAACAGGATTAAACTTGACCCGGAGAGAAACAATTTTCCTGTAACCCTTCATGATCCGTGCAATATGGTAAGGCTCATGGGCATAGTAGAGCCTCAGAGGCAGATATTGAGAAAGATCTGCCCCCAATTCAGAGAGATGGAGCCCAACGGCGTTGACAATTATTGCTGCGGTGGTGGAAGCGGATTCGCCATCATGCAATCCATGAATTTCCCGGACTGGAGGAGTGCTGTATCGGGCAGGATGAAGTTAAAACAGATCCTTGAGGTATTCCATGATGTGATAGGCCCTGATGTAAAAAAGTATGTGTGTGCACCATGCTCTAACTGTAAAGGCCAGATAAGGGATCTTTTCGCATATTACAATGTATTTGAGAGATGCAACATCTTCTACGGTGGTCTTGTTGAACTTATTGTAAATGCCATGGTGGATATAAAAAAACCTTTTATAGAGTGGGAGTGGAGATAGCCTGGAACTGAAAATACTGCTAAAAGAAAACAGAGAAAAAATACTTAATACCTGGTTTGAAATGGTGGTTTCTTTTTATCCAAAGGAAACGATCGATTTTATAACAAATGAAAAGGACAGGTTTTTAAATCCCGTTGGCAGTATCATCAAAGAAGGCATGGCCATTATATATGATGTTATAGTAGAAGGAAAGGATAAAGATGGTGCATCATCTGCAATAGAAGGTATAATGAAGATAATGGCCATTGAAGATGTTAAGCCATCCACTGCCACATCCTTTGGGTATTTTTTAAAAAGGATTTTGATTGAGAGGTGCACTCCATATGTGAAAGACAGCAAATTTTTAGATGAACTTCATGCCTTAAACAATAGAATAGATGAGATTACACTTATGGCATTTGATTTTTATATGGGATGTAGAGAACAAATAAACCAAATCAGGATAAAGGAATTAATGTCTGGAAGGGCAGCGGATACTCATAATTTTTTAAATTTTAAGGTTAATAGGTAAATGAAGATTATATTGCCTTTTTTCACTGTGGTACTGATTGCCTGTCTTGTCTATGGAGGAACAAGATACTTAGAGGGGCATATCCTTTTTGGGATTATTGTTCCTTATATTTGTTTTGCCCTTGCCATAGTCGGTTTTGTTGTAAAGATTGTAAAATGGGCAGTCTCACCAGTGCCATTTAATATAACCACAGTGTGCGGACAGCAAAAATCTCTTAATTTTTTAAGACACAGCCCCATTGAAAGCCCCGCGTCAAGATGTGGTGTGTTTTTTAGGATGCTTTTTGAGGTATTATTTTTCCGTTCCCTCTTAAGAAATGAAAAGGTAGAGCTATACGGAAAAGAAAGAAGACTAATCTACGGAAGTGATAGATACCTTTGGATTTTTGCCATATTATTTCACTGGTCAATGCTTATAATTTTATTAAGACACCTGAAGTTATTCCTCGAACCCATACCTTACTGGATAATTATGCTTCAAAATCTTGATGGCATCTTTCAATCACATATACCACCTGTGTATATAAGTAATGTATTGGTTTCTATTGGCCTGGTCTTTCTTTTTTTAAGGAGGTTGAAAAGAAGGGTCATGTATATCTCTCTGCCATCAGACTTTTTTGTCCTTTTTTTAATAGGTGGGGTGATTCTTTCAGGTATGCTCTTAAGATATGTGTATAGGGCAGATATCCTGCTCGTTAAGGCCTTTTTATTTGGTCTTATATATTTAAACCCTGTTCCGTATACTGGTTTTGGCACCATGTTTTACATACATCTTTGTTTTATAAGTGTTTTGATTGCATATCTACCTTACAGCAAACTCATGCATATGGCAGGGGTTTTTTTAAGCCCCACAAGGAATTTGAGAAATGACAGTCGTGCAAGAAGACATATAAATCCATGGGATTATCCTGTAAAGGAACATACATATGAAGAGTGGGAGGAAGAATTTAAAGATGCCTTAAAAGAGGCAGATATACCCCTTGACAGTGAAAACAAAGGATAAAAAAAGTATTTTAAGTATGTTACTTGATTTTATGGATGGGTAAAATGGAAAAACCGGATGAGATGAAAAAAGCCATAGACCTCACTCCAAAAAAAGGGGACTGGATGACCCCTGAGGTGGAATTAAAAAAAGGCACATACTGTTACGGAGCGCCCTTAAAACACCAGAAGTACCTTGAGCTTCCAAATCAGAGGGAATGGCAACCCCATGATGTTGACTGGAAGCTACCTGAAAACTGGAAGGATATAATACTGGATGGCATGGCAAAACTTTTAAAGAAAAACCGCGCCTTTAAACTATTCATGGATATATGTGTTCGTTGCGGTGCCTGTGCAGATAAGTGTCATTTTTTTATAGGCTCAGGGGATCCGAAAAACATGCCCGTTGTCCGAGCAGAACTTTTACGCTCTGTCTACAGGAGATACTTTACCATTCATGGAAGGATACTGGGAAAACTTGCCGGTGCAAGGGACCTAACAGTGGATGTCTTAAAGGAGTGGTTCTATTATTTTTATCAGTGCACAGAGTGCAGAAGATGTTCTGTATTTTGTCCTTATGGTATAGATACCTGCGAGATTACCATGATGGCAAGGGAGCTATTAAATCTTGTAGGGTGTAACATCCAATGGGTTGTTGAGCCTGCATCCAACTGTTTTAGAACAGGCAACCACTTAGGGGTGCCTCCCCATGCATTCAAAGAGACACTGGGGTTTGCATTAGATGAGATAAGAGACTTAACAGGTATAAATGTAGAGGCGCCTATAAACAAAAAGGGTGCAGAAGTCCTTTTTATAGCCCCTTCTGCAGATTACTTTGCAAGCCCCCACTGGTATACCCTGCTCGGTTATCTTATGCTTTTTCACGAGATTGGCCTTGATTATACATGGAGTGCCTATGCATCAGAGGGAGGTAATTTTGGGCTTTTTCATTCAGCAGAGCTTGCAAAGAGGTTAAATGCCAAGATATATGCAGAGGCAAAAAGGCTTAAGGTAAAATGGATTTTAGGTGGTGAGTGTGGTCATATGTGGCGGGTTATACATCAATATATGGATACATTCAATGGACCTGCAGATTTTCTGGAAGTGCCTGTATCGCCTGTTACAGGCACAAAATTTGAGCATGCCAAATCTACAAAAATGATTCATATAGCAGAATTTACAGCAGATTTAATCAGACACAACAAACTAAACCTCGATAAATCAAGAAATGATAATTGGAAGATAACATTTCACGACTCCTGTAATCCTGCCAGGAGCATGGGGCTTTTAGAAGAGCCGAGATACATTATAAAAAATACATGCAATCACTTTTACGAGATGCCAGAAAATACCATAAGGGAAAAGACATTCTGCTGTGGCAGCGGGGCAGGTCTTGGTGCTGATGAAAACCTTGAGATGAGACTCAAAGGAGGTATGCCAAGAGCAATGGCAGTAAAGTATGTGAAAGAAAAATATGGGGTGAACATGCTTGCGTGCATGTGTGCCATAGACAAGGCTGCATTGCCACCACTTCTTGATTACTGGGTATCAGGTGTTGATGTTTGTGGTGTCCATGAGCTTGTAGGTAATGCCCTTGTTATGAAGGGTGAAAAAAAGAGGGAGACAAATTTAAGGGGAGAGCCAATAAAAGGGGATAGTAAGGATACGAAATGAAGAAGATTATATTGGGCCTGATTTTGTTTCTCTTAGTTGCCTTTTTACCTCTGGGATATAATATCTACACAGGCAAGAAAGCATATATCCCTGTTATTAAGGCCCCTGAAGATAAGAAAGAATGTGTTGAAAATGTATTTATTATGAGAAAAAGGCATAATATTGTGCTTGAAAAGTGGAGGGATGCATCGGTTAGACATGGTATTAAAAAATATGTGTCCTTAAACGGCACTTATAAGATTAGCCTAACAGGAACCTGTCTTGGATGCCATTCTGATAAAACGCAGTTCTGTGACAGGTGCCACGATTATGCAGGGGTTAAACCCAGATGCTGGGATTGCCATAATATTCCAGATAAGGTTGCAGAAAAATGAATAGAAGGGATTTTCTTAAAATTACAGGTATTCTTGCTATAGGTGCTGCATCCCATCAAACAGCAATGATTCTATTGAGCTCAGAGGTAAAAGGAGATCAAGCCAAGAAAAAGAGATGGGCAATGGCAATAAGCTTCAGTGCCTGCGTAAAAAGGGAAGGGTGCAGGGATTGCATCGATAATTGTCATCTTATCCATAATGTCCCTGAATTTACAGACAATAAAGATAAGATTCAGTGGATATGGTCATCACATTACGAATCTGTTTTTGGAGAACAGACAAATATGTTTACAAAGGGTATGTTAAAAAACCTCTCTATTTTGTGTTTGTGCAATCACTGTGAAAACCCGCCCTGTGTAAAGGTCTGTCCCACAAAGGCAACATGGAAAAATAAAGATGGCATAATCATGATCGATTATCACAGGTGTATAGGTTGTAGATACTGCATGGCAGCATGTCCATATGATGCAAGAAGCTTTAACTGGAAAGACCCAAAACCTTTTATAAAAGAGATAAACAGGGATTTTCCTACAAGGGCTAAAGGGGTTGTAGAGAAGTGCAATTTCTGCGAGGAAAGGATAACCCAGGGCCTTTTACCTGCTTGTGTTGAAGCATGCCCTGAGAAGGCTTTAACATTTGGAGATTTAAACGACCCTGAAAGCGACATATCGAGGCTGCTTAAAACAAGATTCAGCATACAGAGAAAACCCCATCTCGGCACAGACCCAAAAGTATTTTATCTGTTTTGAGGTATTATGATTGAAAAGGCATTTAAGGGAACAATAGGATACTGGCTCTGGTTATGTTTTCTTTCTGCCTTAGCGCTGGCAGGATTTATTTCTTATCTGAGGCAGCTTGATATAGGCCTTGGCATAACTGGCATGGGAAGGGATGTTTCCTGGGGGCTATATATTGCAAACTTTACTTTTTTTGTCGGTATTGCTGCATCGAGTGTTGTAGTTGTGCTACCCTATTACCTCCATGATTACAAAAAATTTGGTGATATAATCATACTTGGTGAATTTTTGGCAGTATCATCTGTTGTCGTAACGATACTGTTTATTCTCGTTGATTTAGGGGTGCCGTCAAGGGTTTTAAATGTGCTTATTTATCCATCGCCTTCATCCCTTCTTTTTTGGGACATGGTTGTGCTTACTGGCTATCTCATTCTAAATATAGTTATCGGTTGGTGGTCTTTTGACGCCAAGGTGAAAGAGATAGAACCTCCAATATGGATTAAACCCCTTGTATATATCTCCATACCGTGGGCAATAAGCATCCATACTGTTACAGCATTTATCTATTCAGGTCTTTCTGCAAAGCCCCTCTGGCATACAGCCCTTTTGGCCCCGCGATTTCTTGCCTCTGCCTTTGCCTCAGGGCCTTCTGTTCTTATTGTTTTGTGTTTTATTATAAGGCGATGGTTTGGGTTTAACATCGAAAGGGATGTTATAAAAAAGATAGCCATTATTGTTACCTATGCACTATCGATACATATATTTTTTATGCTTGCCGAGATATATACGGTATTATATAGTGATCTACCTTCCCACAAAAGCCATTTTGAATTTCTTTTTTTAGGTGTGCCTGGGAATAGATTTCTTATACCCTGGACATGGGGGTCTACTGTAGGGGCTATAATTGCATTTGTTTTATTTTTAATCTCCCATAAAAAAAATGACAGCCTTGTTATATTTGCCAGTATTATCACTGTGGTTTCTATCTGGTTAGAAAAGGGTTTTTGCCTTATTATCGGTGGATTTGTCCCAACACCATTTGAAGAATATCCCAAATATGTTCCAACGATTTTTGAGTTGTTTATAACCTTGGGGATTTATGCAGCAGGGGGATTAATACTTACAATTTTATATAAAACAGTGGTTTCTTTTAGACAATCTAAATAAATTGTATTATGTGCCTGTGAGGTCTTTTATGGCATTTAAAAGTGTTCTGGCAGTATAGGGCTTATCGAGAAAACCGTTTATATGGTATGATTTTAGCGACTCCTTTTGCCTTTCTGTCATAAATCCGCTGGATATTAAAATTTTAATGTCCTCTTTAAGATTTCTCAAATCCTTTAACACCTCATCCCCTTTTTTGCCAGGCATGATCATGTCGAGGATAACAATATCAATGGTTTCAGCGTGTTCTTTGAATAATTTTATTGCCTCATCACCGTCTTTTGCCTCCAAAACATGAATACCTACACTTTTTAAAACGCCCTTTAAAAAATCCCTGATTACATCCTCATCATCCACAATTAGCACCTTTATGTTGAAGCTGAAATCTTTATAATCTATATTCTTTTCCTCTTCATTATGTAATCCATCTTCCCCTGCATGGGCAACAGGTAAATAAACAATAAAATTGGTCCCCTCTTTTGGTTTGCTGTCAATCTCTATTAAACCACCATTGTTTTTTGTTAGCTTTTTTGCCAAATAGAGTCCCATTCCAAGGCAATGGCTATCCTCTTTCGTAGTAAAAAATGGCTCAAAGACTTTATTCATTATCTCTTGACTCATACCGGGCCCATTGTCCTTTATCTCAACAACTACAAAACCTTTTTTATTTTTCGTTTTTTTAAACCCTGTTGAAATCTTTATAACCCCTTTTCCCTCTAATGCATCCTTTGCGTTTAATAAAATGTTTAAAATAATATTCTGGATTTCTCCCTCATCGCCTTTTACAGGTGGCACCATCTCGTTTAAATGTTTTTCTATTGTAATATCCCTGTAACTTTCTTTGAAGATAAGGGTAAGGTCGTCTATTATTGCATTTATATCCACAACATTATTTTTTCTACCCTGTCTTTTTGCAAAACCCAAAAGATGGCGGGTTAATTTTGCAGCCCTTTGCGCTGCATTTTCTATGGCAAGGGTATACTTTAAAAGTTTGCTTTCCTTTTCGAGGAAGTTTTTCATTAAAGATGCATAACCCAGTATCCCTGTAAGTATGTTATTAAAGTCGTGGGCTAATCCTCCTGCAAGAAGGCCTAAACTCTCCATATTTTTTAATTGTGCCATATATGCATCATCTATCTTTTCTTGAGAAACATCGTGGAGGAAAAAGCATTTGATTTTTGTCTGAACTTTTCCGTTTTTCTGTAATATGGGGAAGCTTTTTATGTTGAAAATCCTGTATTTTCCATCTGATACGAATTCTACCTTACCTTCAGTAGAAAATTTACTCTCCAGGATATGCCTGCTTACTTTAAAGACATTATCGAATCTTTCACCTATTAGAAGCTGTTCATCAATTGAAAATTCTTCTACTGCCTTTTGATTTGCATATTGTATGTAATTTAAATCGTCCAGTAAAAAGATAGGTTCAGGAAAGAAATCAAGGGCTCTTTTGTAATACAAATCCTTATGCTCGTATCCTTCAAAATCAGATTCTGATGATATGTTTAAAAGGATGAGTTTATTAAATATACTGCATATGAGTTTAAGCTCTTTTAAAAATGAATCAGGGATGACCCATTTTCTTTTTGTGGCAAATATTATGTATCCAATTTTACCAAATCCTTTATTGCTCAGGGGATATGTATAAATAAGATTGTAGCCGAACATGTCGTTAAAGAGAAAGGGGTTATGGTTTTCAGGAAAGATATCTTTAATGGTTTCAATGTTAATGTTGTCAGGTGTTTTATCAAGACTTAAATAACTGTAATTTTTATGTGTTTTGGCTTCAACAACAATCTTACAGGTCTCAAAAGGCAATTCCTCTAAAAAGAGAGATGGCGCCTCATCTATTATGTTTTTGCCTTTTTCGAATGTATTGACAATGCGAATAAGTAAAGAATAGTTCTTTACTGCCCTTTCAAAAAAATCCCATTTAAATTCCGATTTTTCGTCATAAGTATTTTTAAGTTGCATAGGTAATGATGTTCAGTAGTTCCATATTTTTTTTAAGTTCTCCGTTTATGTTCTCTTTCTCTTTTATCAATACTAATTTTTCAGGGTCACCGTTTGTCTCCCTGCAATAAAAAAAAATGTCAGAAATCCTAATGAGTTTTAAGAGCATCAATTCATTCCCCTTTTCACTATTATGATGATTTTTTATGATAGAAGTAATCGCCTCCGGGAGCCCCCATTTCTTTGCAATGATATAACCGATTTCCTGATGGTCTGTGCCAAACAGTTCCTTTTCTGCCATAACTATCTCTTTTTTATCGGATATTAAACTCTTGGAACGTATCTCATAGTCTATAATCTCTGAATAAAATACAATCTTTCCTATATCATGAAGCAGTGCACCCATATAGGCAACTTGCGGGTTTTCATCAAGGGTTTTTTCAGCTAAAATCTTTGCTGAAGTTGCAACAAAAATCGAATGCCTCCAAAACCTGAAAAGGTCTTTAAACTTCAGTGTGCCTCTTATGCCGTCCATTAAGATTAAACATAATATGATGTTTTTAACCTCCTCTAAACCTATGTTTACCAGTGCCTGATGGAGGTTGTATAAGGGATAGCCTCTATTGTAATAAGCTGAATTGGCGATACTTAATATCTTGGCTGATAGGCCTGGATCCTGATTTAAGACCTTATAAATGTCGTTTATAGAGGAATTAGAATCCGTTATAAGAAAAATCATTCTATCTATAAGGCACTGTAAAGAAGGTGCAATTTTTAATTCAAATGCCCTATTATAAAGCCTTTCCTGTACTGATTTATCAAATTCAATATCCTTCATGGTAAATAGTATACAATTTTCTCACTATTTTTATCGTTTAAAGACAAAAAAACTTAATAATGGAATCAGATTTTTTTTGATTTTTTCGAAAAAAATTATTTTTTTTAAGCAATAAATGGCCTTGTTAAATGCCATTTTTTAAAAAGCAGTGGCTGAAAATTTAAAAATTTCACCTTTTTTAAAAGGCAGATTTCATGCCTTGACAACATTGCGTTCCCTGCTATAATTCTTTAAAGAACCCTTTGAGAGATAAACCAGATATATCCCGCCTGAGGCGGAAAAGATTTTTGAAATATTTTAAGAAATAGACCTTTCTTATAACACACTTTTTGATGGAGGTTATTATGGAGGATGCTGTTAAGTTAAGGATATTAACTCTAAGGGATTTAGACGCAGTAACAGAGATAGATTATTCCCTTCTTGGAAAAAAAAGAAGAGAATACTGGGCTACAAGGCTTGAAATCATAGAGACATCGGGCGTTCCCTCCCTTGCCGCAGAGATAAATGGTGAAATCATAGGGTTTATCTTAGGGAGCGCCAGTGGCTGGGAATATGGTATACCAGAAAATGTAGCGTGGATTGATACAATAGGTGTCAAAAAAGAATACCAGAGGAGAGGCATTGCAAGGCTTCTCTTTAATGAAATGGTTTCCATGTTTAAAAAGGTGGGGGTAGATACGGTTTATGTATTTGTTAATTGGCGGGACCTTGATTTACTTCAATTTTTTGAAAAGATGGGTTTTAAAAAAGGGGAGATGATAAACCTCGAGTTGAGAATATAAATCTATTTAGTTGTATTTATTAAGGATTTTTAACAACCCCTAAATAAACATTTAGACCTTTTCAAACCTTACGCTTTTTAACCAGTTAATAAAAAATAGAAGGCCATATTAGGAATTTACACCCTTAAATGATCTACCTTTGATTTAAAACCGATATGGCATATTCGAACCCGTCTATCAATGCCATAAAAGAGGCCATGTTTATGTTCTCTGCTGTTTCATTTACGCTCCAGATATTTTTGCCGTCTGTGAATATGATAGATACCTCAACAGATGAAGAGGTGCCTGATTTTGCATCATTTACCCTTGCAGAAAAGTCCACAAGTTTTATCCTTTGAATTACAGGAAATATAGAAGATAATGATTTTTTTAGCACATTTGCAAGGGCATCAACAGGACCTACGCCTGTAGAGGCTTCATGAGTTTCATTGTCATCTGTTTTTATTATAACAGTTGCCTCAGGTCTTATACCGTCATTGATAAGTCTGTATGTGCCTACTATCTCAAAAGGCCTCTTATATCCCTCAAGGGAACGTAAAATATTTAATTCCTTTGTGGCATTTCTTATATTAAAGAGTCTGTTCAACTTTTTTGTCCTCTTTTTTATTGGTTTTTTCTTCTTCTATGAGGAGTTTATAGTCAATGCCGTCAACCAGTGCCTGCCAGCTTGCTTCTATGATGTTTTCTGAAACGCCCACAGTCCCCCAGTTTTTTTCACCGTCACTATTTTCTATTAATACCCTTGTAACTGCCTTTGTCCCATCCTTTGTTGATAGTACCCTAACCTTATAATCTACAAGGTCCATGGCCTTAAGAGACGAATAGAATTTATAAAGTGCCTTTCTAAATGCATTGTCAAGGGCATTCACAGGGCCTGTGCCCAGGGCTGCTGTATGTTCTATCCGATCCCCTACCTTTACCATAATGGTTGCCTCTGAAATGGGTTGGTTTTTCTCTTTTTTTTCAACAATCACCCTGAATCCTATCAAATCGAAATATTTTTTATGTAAACCCAGTGCCTTTTTAATTAAGAGCTCAAGAGAACCTTCGGCGCCTTCGAACTGGTAACCCCGCATCTCTAACTCTTTTATCTTTTTAACAATTTCCTTTGCTGCCTTTTTATCCTTTTCTATGTCTATATTGAATTCCTCTGCCTTGTATAGAATGCTACTTTCACCTGAGAGGTCTGATATGAGCACCCTCTGTCTATTTCCAACAAGATGGGGTTCGATATGCTCATATGTCTCTGGATTCCTTCTTATGGCACTTACATGGATACCGCCTTTATGGGCAAAGGCACTATCTCCTACATAGGGTCTGTGTTTGTCTGGGATGAGGTTTGCCATCTCATCTACAAATAGACTTAACTCTCTTAATTGGACGAGCTTTTCCCGGGATAGACCTTCGTATCCCATTTTTAAAATTAAATTCGGTATTATGGAACAGAGGTTTGCATTTCCACATCTCTCGCCATAACCGTTTATTGTCCCCTGGATGTGAACGCATCCTGCCTTTACAGCCATAAGGGAGTTGGCAACTGCATTTTCCGTATCGTTGTGGGTGTGAATACCAAGCTTTGCCTTTATTTCATGTTTTACCTCTCTTACAATATCGTAAACCTCATAGGGCATGCTACCACCATTTGTATCGCAAAGTACAATCAAGTCAGCCCCTGCATTATATGCAACCCTTAATATATCCATGGCATAGGGTCTGTTATTTTTGTAACCGTCAAAAAAATGCTCTGCATCAAAAAAAACGATTTTTCCATGTTTTTTTAGGTATTCTATGGTCTTATCAATCATCTTGAGGTTTGTATCGAGCTTTACCTTAAGGGCATCCTTTACATGCAAGTCCCAGCTTTTACCAACAATTGTTACATATTCTGTATCAGCATCAAAAATTGCCCTTAATGTCTCATCATCTTCTGGCTTTGTATTTGCTTTTACGGTGTTGCTAAAGGCCACGATCTTTGAATTTTTAAGGTTTAGTTTTTTGACATCTTTAAAGTACAGTAGATCTTTTGGATTTGATCCTGGCCATCCACCTTCTATATAGTGCATGCCAAATTCGTCGAGCTTTTCTGTTATCCTTAGTTTATCATTTAATGAAAAGGAGATATCTTCAGACTGGGCACCGTCTCTTAATGTAGTATCGTAAAATTCTAACGTCACTTCTCCTCCTTCACCTCTTCTGCATCAAGACCAAACCCACTGTGTAGGGCACGCACTGCAAGCTCCCCGTATTTTGCCTCAATCACGCAGGAAATCTTTATTTCAGAGGTTGTAATAGCCTCTATATTTATCCCTTCCTTTGCAAGGATCGAAAACATTTTAGATGCAACCCCTGAATGGGATCTCATGCCGAGTCCCACTATGGATACCTTTGCAATGTTCTCATCCAAGACCACCTTTTCAGCATCTATCTTTTTTGCCACTTCTTCTGTTATTTTATAAGCCTTTTTTGCATCTGCCTTTGCCACTGTAAATGTTATGTCCGTATAATTGTCTTTGCTTACATTCTGAACAATAATGTCAACAACAATGTTTTCATCGGATAATGCGGAAAATACAGAAGCAGCCACGCCTGGTTTATCTGGCACCTTGCTTATTGTTATTTTTGCCTCGTTTTTATTATATGTAATACCTGTAATCTTCATCTGTTCCATATCTGATTCCTCCTTACAAACTATTGTACCGTCACCATAGGTGAAGGATGATTTTACATGTATGGGCACATTATATCTCATGGCAAATTCAACGGATCTGATCTGTAATACCTTTGCTCCTAAACTTGCCATCTCCAGCATCTCTTCGTATGAAATTCTATTGATCTTTCTTGCCTTTTCACAAATGTTTGGATCCGTTGTGTATACACCGTCCACATCTGTATAGATTTCGCACATATCTGCCTTTAATGCAGCAGCTAAAGCCACTGCAGATGTATCAGAGCCACCCCTACCAAGGGTTGTGATATTACCCTCTTCATCAATGCCCTGAAAACCAGGCACTACCATCACCTTGCCCTTTTTCAGTTCTTGAAAGATCTTATCACTTTCAATCCTTGAAATCCTTGCCTTTGTAAAACTTGAATCTGTTATTATCTTTACCTGAAAGCCAAGCAGTGATATGGCATCATAGCCCAGTGTCTTGAGGGTAATAGCAAGCAATGCAGATGTTACTTGTTCTCCAGTTGATATGAGAACATCCACCTCCCTTTCATCGGGAAGCTTATTTATTGAGTGGGCTAAATTTAAAAGTTTATCTGTTTCGCCTGCCATAGCAGATACAACAACAATCATGTCATGACCCTGTTTTTTGTAAGATATGACCCTCTCTGCCACATTTCTTATCCTTTCGACATTGGCAACTGATGTGCCTCCGTATTTTTGAACGATTAGCATCCTTTTACCTCCGTTTTAAAATTCCTTTTTAAGGCCTTATTACCTCAATCTTTCTCGTGTGTTCATCTATTACCTGTATTATAACCTTTATTGCATCCTCTTGCCATATCATCTTTTTAGGCCATTCCACAGCGATTATCCCTGTGTCTAAAAACTCTTCAACTTCCAGTTCTATTTGTTTATCTTCATCTATCCTGTATAAATCTACATGGCATAGGGTCATCTCCTTTCCTTCATAAATATTTATTAAAGTAAAAGAAGGGCTTACTACATACTGCCAGTCATCAACACCTATGCCTTTTGCCATGCCTTTTATAAACTGTGTTTTCCCTGCACCCAATTCGCCTTCTAACAGATACAATTCACCCCTTTTTGCAACTCTACCTATGTTCTCACCTATGTTCCATGTATCAGAGGGATTTTTCGATATAAACTCTGTCTTTTCCATCCCTTATTTCCACCAATGCATCACCTATGCTATTTAAGAGGTCATAGGCAAGTAAATCCATATCTGAATGCATTTCAACCCATTTATCAGCAATGTAGCCATGTAAATAGACCCCTAAGATCGCTGCCTCTTTCAAAGAATAACCCTGGGAAACAAGGCCTCCTATGAAACCTGTCAGGATATCTCCGCTACCTCCTTTTGCAAGGCTCGGGTTCCCTGTGGGGTTGATGTAGAGTTGATTTTCTGTTGAAAATATTATGGTTTTTGCGCCTTTTAAAACAAGATTTACCCCTGTGTTTTCAACAAATTCCTTTGCCTTTTCGATTCTGTTTTCGTTGATTTCTTTTGGGGTGACTCCGATAAGCCTTGCAAGCTCACCGGGATGGGGTGTAAATACCGCCCTTCTTTTTGTGTTTTTTATTAAATCCAAATGACCGACAAAGGCATTTATACCATCTGCATCTATAACAAAGGGTTTATCTATTTCAGTAAAAACCCTTCTTGCAAACTGAGAAGTTTCTGGATTTTGTGAAATGCCTGGACCCATAATTACCACATCTTTGTCTTTTAAAAATTCTTTTACCTGATTGAATGATGCATTGACAAAAAATCCTGATCCATTATCTTCTACGGGATATGTCATTACCTCTGTAAGCTTTACCTCCATTATGCTGTTTAAGGTTGCTGGTATTATAAGGGTGACAAGGCCAGCCCCTATTTTTAGTGCTGCCTGGGATGCCATATGGGCAGCACCTGTCTTTCCTGGTGAACCTGCAATAACTACAGCATGACCAAAGGTGCCTTTATGTGACCAGGGCATTCGGGGTTTTAAAAAAGATCTTATCATATCACCGTCTATTACATAGCCGTCGATCCCTAATTCATCTTCAATAAATTTAGGCATTGAAATATCAACTACAGTGAGTTTTCCTGTGTGGTATGAGCCAGGATAAATAAATTGCCCCAATTTCGGATAAGCAAAGGTAAAGGTATGGTGCGCCAAAACAGCAGCACCTAATATTTTGCCTGTTTTACCGTCTATTCCAGAGGGTATATCCACTGCAACTATCTTTTTTCCGTAATTGTTTATATCCCCTATTATGGCCTTCTCAATGCCAGCTACATCCTTTGAAAGACCTGTGCCAAAGATTGCATCTATCACAACGTTTGCATGTTTTATTGCCATCCTTATCTTATCTGTATATTCCTTAATTTCAAAGATGTTGCCGCCTATGGATTCAAAAAGCCTCATATTTATATATGCGTCACCTTTTAAAGCATCCTTTTCACCTATCAAAAACACCTTTACATTATGTCCATCTCTAAATGCATATCTTCCAATAACAAAACCGTCACCACCGTTATTACCCCTTCCGCAGAAAATTACTATGCGGCTCTTTTCTATAAGATAGAGTTCTCTTATTAGTCTATATGCGCCACGACCTGCATTTTCCATTAGCACTGTTGAGGGTATACCCCATTTTTCAATTCCATATCTATCAAACCTTGCCATCCTTTCAGGAGAAAGGACTACCATATTCTCCTCCACGATAATAAAACAGTTTTTTTGGAATGTTTTTTATTTATCTTCATGTATTATAACCACTGCGACGGCATAATCTCTCTCATGGGATATGCTTAACCCTTTATAAACCTTTCCTCTGTAATTGATATAAGGTTTTTTTGTGTTTTGAAAGACATATATTTCTTTTAAAGGCAGCTTCATCCCTTTTGCCTTAATAAATGCCTCTTTTGCTGCAAATCTACCTGCAATAGATTCGTGCAAAAATTTTCTTTGTTTTAAAAAAGGCTTTTCCTCGTCTGAAAAGACCTTATTGAGGAACTTTTCACCGTATTTATCAAGAACCTTTTTTATTCTTTTAACATCCACTATGTCTACACCAACATCCATACTATCCGATTCTTAATTCAGTTAAAATAACATAAAAAACAAAGAGTTAAAAGGCTATTTTTTAATATAAGGCTTGTAAGAGGGGATGAAGACAGGTAATTTAAAATATTGGAGGCGGCATCCGGATTTGAACCGGAGAATAACGGTTTTGCAGACCGCTGCCTTACCGCTTGGCTATGCCGCCTTTAAAATAATATTAAAAAGTGATTAGCGGAAAAAACATTAAAATTTCTTTCTCGCTAATCACCTTTTCTTTCACCTTTCTTTTTTTATGGAGCGGGAAACGGGATTTGAACCCGCGACTTCAACCTTGGCAAGGTTGCACTCTACCGCTGAGTTATTCCCGCATTCCATTATCTTTATAATACAATCTATATGTCAATGTCAATCTTTTGTTTTTCTTGAAGTTATTATTTTTTTTGCCCATAATTTTTGTTTAAAAAAACATGGAATTTTTTCTATATCTCTGTTATTTTTAATTTATACGGGATGTAGCTCAGTATGGTTGAGAGCGCTTGCTTCGGGAGCAAGAGGCCGCTGGTTCAAATCCAGTCATCCCGATTTAATAAAGATTTACATTAAGCCCTTTGTCCCTTAAATATTCTTTTACCTGCCTTATACTGAAGGTTCTAAAATGAAAGACCGAGGCAGCAAGGAGAATTTTTGCTCCACCTTTTATAACGCCTTCATAGAAGTGTTCGAGCTTTCCTGCCCCACCTGATGCAACAACAGGAACTTTTACTGCATCAGAAATGGCCTTTGTAAATTCCAGGTCATATCCTTGAAGTGTGCCATCACCGTCCATGCTTGTGGGCAGTATAATACCAGCGCCTAAATCCTCACACTGTTTTGCCCATGTAATTGCATCCTTTCCCACAGGTAATGTGCCGCCGGCAATAACAAGTTCGAACCCTGATAGCATGGCCTTATTTCTTCTTGCATCTATGGCAATAGTTATTCTTTCAGAGCCGAACCTTTTTGCTGCATCGCCTACAAGCTTTGGATTTTTAACTGCTGCGCTGTTCATGGAAACCTTATGCGCCCCTGCGGCAAGGACAAGTTCAATATCTTCAAGGCTTTCTATTCCACCACCCACTGTTAGGGGTATATTTATCACAGAAGAGACTGCCTTTACCCATTCGAGCCTTGTTTTACGGTTCTCAAGGGTTGCTGCAATATCAAGCATGGCAAGTTCATCTGCACCCTCTTTTTCATAAAATGCAGCATTTTCCACAGGGTCTCCTGCATCCCTAATGTCTACGAAATGCACACCCTTTACGACCCTGCCATTTTTCATATCCAGACATGGCATTATTTTGATGACATCCATAATTACTCCGTTTTTTCAAATTTTTAAAATAATACTATAAAGTTAACACGTACACAATCTATTTTTATTGTGCAGAAAATATTTGATAAGATTATTGTAGTATGTGCTAAGAGTTATAAAATCTTTATGCGCCAAATTACTGTATGTTCTTTAACATATTTGGATTTTTTGTTTTTCCTGTATTGACAAGGACAAAGGTGGGCATTATATTTACTCTAAACTCAATAACAGGAGGATGGTAAAATGGCTAAAAAAGTAATTGGTATAGACCTTGGAACAACCAATTCCGTTGTAGCAATAATGGAAGGTGGTGAACCTAAGGTAATCATAAACGAAGAAGGGAGCAGATTAACCCCAAGTGTGGTTGCCTTTACAAAGGACGGAGAGATACTGGTAGGTCAAACAGCAAAGAGACAGGCAATCACGAACCCGGAAAATACAATATTTTCCATTAAGAGATTCATGGGAAGGAGATACAGTGAGGTTCAGGAAGAGATAAAGACAGTGCCCTATAAGGTTGTGAGTGATTCTGAAGGAAACGTGAGGGTTGAGGTAAGGGGTAAGCAGTATACACCACAGGAGATATCTGCATTTATTTTACAGAAATTAAAGAAATCTGCAGAAACATACCTCGGTCAGACCATAGAGGATGCTGTTATAACGGTCCCTGCATATTTTAATGATTCCCAGAGACAGGCTACAAAGGACGCAGGAAGGATTGCAGGATTGAATGTCCTCCGTATTATAAACGAACCCACTGCATCTGCCCTTGCATACGGTCTTGATAAGAAAAAGGACGAAACCATTGCAGTTTATGACTTTGGTGGTGGAACATTCGATATATCCATACTTGAGGTAGGTGACAATGTGGTGGAGGTAAAGTCCACAAACGGAGATACTCATTTCGGCGGTGATGATATAGACCAGAGGATTATAGACTGGATCATCTCTGAGTTTAAAAAGGATCAGGGGATTGATCTGTCAAAGGACAGAATGGCCCTTCAGAGGCTAAAAGAGGCTGCAGAGAGGGCAAAGATTGAACTTTCTACCACAGTTGAGACAGAGATAAACCTGCCCTTTATAACTGCCGATAGTTCAGGACCAAAACATCTGAATATGAGATTGAGAAGGGCAGAGCTTGAAAAACTTGCCGATGACATAATCCAGAGAACCATTGAACCCTGCAGAAGGGCATTGGAGGATGCAAAGTTGACGCCAGCAAAGATAGATGAGGTTGTCCTTGTCGGTGGTTCAACAAGGATTCCCAAGGTGCAGGAGGTGGTAAAGAATTTCTTTGGAAAAGAACCACACAGAGGCGTAAACCCCGATGAGGTAGTGGCACTGGGTGCTGCGGTTCAAGGCGGTGTGCTTGCCGGTGAGGTAAAGGATGTGTTGTTACTCGATGTGACCCCCCTTTCATTGGGAATAGAGACATTGGGCGGTGTTATGACAAGGATTATAGAGCGTAATACCACCATACCCACAAAGAAGAGCCAGATCTTTACCACAGCAGAGGACAACCAGACAAGCGTTGAAATCCATGTCTTGCAAGGTGAAAGGGAACTGGCAAGGGATAATAGGACCCTCGGTAGATTCCATCTTATGGGCATACCACCGGCACCGAGAGGTATCCCGCAGATTGAGGTGACATTCGATATAGATGCAAACGGCATACTCCATGTTTCTGCAAAGGATCTTGCTACAGGAAAAGAGCAGAATATAAGAATTACGGCATCTACGGGTTTAAGTGATGAAGAGATAAAACGTATGATAAGGGATGCTGAAATGCATGCAGAAGAGGACAGAAAGAGGAAACAGGAAATTGATATGAAAAACCAACTTGATAACCTGATATATAATGCTGAAAAAACAATCCGTGACAACAGAGATAAATTGACAAGTGAAGATACAAGAGGCCTTGAAGATGCAATAAGTACTGGAAAGGATGCCTTAAAGAGTGGTGATATGGAAAGGATAAAGAGGTCTATTGACCAGGTAACCCAGGCATCCCATAAGGTAGCCGAGATACTTTACAAAAAGACATCGGGCCAGGCACAAGCAGGTGGGGCAGAACAACAATATCAGCAAAGTGGAGCCCGTAAGGGAGATGACGATGTGGTAGATGCCGAATTCGAGGATGTAAAAAAATAGGGGGCATAAATGGTAATAGGCTTTAGGAACGACAAAACTATAAAAGACAGACTATATATACCTGCTGAATTGCCCATATTGCCTTTAAGGGGAACAGTGGCATATCCTGATCTTGTCATGCCCCTCATTGTGGGAAGGGAAAAGTCGATTAGGCTCGTGGATGAGGCAATGGCAAAGGACAAGATCATAGGTATA
This sequence comes from Deltaproteobacteria bacterium, assembly GCA_029777945.1. Lineage (GTDB taxonomy): Bacteria > Desulfobacterota > Syntrophorhabdia > Syntrophorhabdales > Syntrophorhabdaceae > JAKORG01. The sequence goes on from JAKORG010000079.1 coordinate 31,268, forward strand.
ATAACCCAGAAAAACCCTGATATAGAAGACCCTGACATAGATGACCTATATACCATAGGCACTGTGGCTACTATAATGAAGATGGTAAAAATGGTGGACGGGAGTCAGAGGATTGTGGTGCAGGGCATTTGCAGGTTTAAACTCGTTGAGTTTACAGAAAGGGAATATACATTAAAGGCAAAGATATTGCCCATATTCGAGGAATACCAGAAAGATATAGAAATAGATGCCATGTATCTTAACCTGAAAAACCTTTATAAAAAGGCAGTTGAGATGGCACCCTATCTTTCTTCAGAACTTGCCCAGATCTCTTCAAAGATAGAGAACCCAGGAAACCTCGCTGACCTTATTGCATCCACAATAAATATAAGTGTCGGTGAAAAACAGGAAATCCTTGAGACCATAGATTTAAAGGAAAGATTAAAAAAGATAACCATACTGTTGAATAGAGAGGTAGAGACCTTAGAGCTAAGTAGCAGAATCCAGACCCATGTAAAAGAAGGCATAGACAAGACCCAAAGGGAATACTATCTAAGGGAACAGTTAAAGGCAATACAGAAGGAACTCGGTGAGACAGACGATAAATTCACAGAGATAGAAGAATTGAAGAAAAAGATTGCTGAGGCAAAGATGCCTCCTGATGTTCAAAAGGTGGCAGAAAAGGAATTGGATAGGCTATCGAAAATGAGCAGTATGTCTGCTGAGTATACTGTTTCAAGGACATACCTTGACTGGCTTATCGAGTTGCCTTGGTCAAGGCAGACAGAAGATAACCTTAATATTGAAGAGGCAAATGGTATATTAAATGAAGACCACTATGACCTCGAAAAGGTGAAAAAGAGGATCCTTGAATATCTTGCTGTTAGAAAACTTAAGTCCGACATGAAAGGCCCGATTCTCTGTTTCGTAGGCCCTCCTGGTGTGGGTAAGACATCACTGGGGAAATCTATTGCCCGGGCCTTGGGGAGAAAATTCGTCCGTATATCTTTAGGTGGCATAAGGGATGAGGCAGAGATAAGGGGTCACAGAAGGACATATGTAGGTGCACTTCCGGGAAGGATAATTCAAGGTATAAAGAAGGCTGGATCCAATAATCCTGTATTTATGCTCGATGAGGTGGATAAAATCGGCATGGACTTCAGAGGTGACCCATCCAGTGCCCTTCTGGAAGTGTTAGACCCTGAACAGAATTATTCCTTCAGTGACCATTATCTTGAGGTGCCCTTTGACCTATCAAAGGTAATGTTTATTGCCACTGCAAATATGCTTGACCCCATACCACCTGCATTAAAAGATAGGATGGAGGTCCTTGAACTTCCAGGATACACAGAAGAAGAAAAGCTCATGATTGCAAGGCAGTTTCTCATACCAAAACAGAGGTCAGAACATGGCTTAACAGAAGACCATATAGAATTCGATGACGAAAGTTTAAAGCTCATTATAAGATCATATACAAGGGAATCGGGGGTAAGAAACTTAGAGAGGGAGATTGCCACTGTTTGTAGGGCCGTGGCAAAGGATGTTGCAGAAGGTAAGACAGAAAAGAGAGTCATTACAGCAGACAGTATTCACAGTTACTTAGGACCCATTAAATATTTCTCAGAGGTGGCAGAGAGGACAAAATATGCCGGTGTAGCCACAGGTCTTGCCTGGACACCTACAGGCGGCGACATACTTTTTATAGAATCCACAAAGATGAGGGGCAAAGGGAATCTGGCCCTCACAGGTCAATTAGGTGATGTTATGAAAGAATCTGCCCAGGCAGCTTTGAGTTATATAAGGAGCAAGGCCTCAGAATATAACATCCCTGAGGATTTTTTTGAAAAACACGACATACACATCCATGTGCCCCAGGGTGCAATTCCAAAAGACGGTCCATCAGCAGGGATTACCATGCTCGTGTCCCTTGTATCCCTTTTAACAGATAGGCTGGTTCGTAATGATGTGGCCATGACAGGAGAGATTACATTAAGGGGTCTTGTTTTACCTGTAGGTGGTATAAAACAAAAGGTGCTTGCTGCAAAAAGGGCAGGGATACCTAATGTGATACTGCCAAAACTGAACGAAAAAGACCTTGAAGAGGTGCCAGAAAGCATTAAAAAGGATATGAATTTTAAATTCATCGAGAGGATGGACGAGGCAATAGCAGAATGCCTGACATAGAATTTGCTTTAGTGGGAGTTCAAAGAGCGGAGAACTCTTTTGTCTCCCACCCTAATGGTTAGTTTAATTTCATCGAGATATTCAAGGATGGGGATCATATATTTCCTTGAAACATTAAAGAGGGATTTGAAGTCAGAAGGCGTCATTTCCCTCTTTTCCTTTAAGAATCTCTCCACCGTTTCTTTTAAATCATCCATGATGCTTGTGTGAAAATAAAGGTCTGATTTAACCTTTACGGCCTTTTTCTTGTGCACGAGCCTCTCAAGGATGTCCTTTGTCTGTTTCTCGTCCCTTTTTATCTCCTGGGAAAGTTCCTTTACACCTGGAGGGGTGATACCGTATTTTATTAGAATTTTCAACATTTCCGTTTCAATGGAATCAAGATGCTGGTCTGCGGCATCCTTTTTATCAATACCTATTACCTTATCCTGCTCTATTTTTAGAACCCCATCTTTTATGAACTCATCAAGGCTTGTCTGGAATATTATTTGTTCAACCTTTGGCAGCCTTGTCCTCAATTCTTCTTTAGAGATTCCTACTTTTAATGGGTTTTTCTCGTGGAAATCCATTACGTTTTTCTTAAGCATCTCCTTGTATTCCTTAAACCTATCCATATCAACTATAAACTTTCCCATTCCTTTTATTTTATTATCTTTTTTCAGTGCATTTAGAACGGATTCCATTGAATCCATTTCCATACCCAAAATTGTAGAGAGCATGTCTTTTTCCATGCCTCCATGACCACCTTTTTTAATATGATAAAGGGCCTTCTCATGAGGTTGACCGCTTATCAATATTTTATATGTGTCTAAAAGTTCGGAAGAGAGCCTTTTGTGTTTAAGCGGTGCGATATCGAGGATTACCCCTCCGCCTATGGTTTGAATCCTAAACGATCCCCTTATAATAAATCTATCACCAGGCAATGCTACTATAGGTTCTTTAAATACAAGTTGAGCAAATGCCTCATCCCCAGGTTCAATGATATCTCTATCAAGAAGGATTAGACGGGCCTCATCCAGCATGGTGGCCAGATGGAACCTGAAAATTGAATCTGTCTTTATGCCTTTAAAGGGTAGTTTAAGGTATTTAAAGGAGACATCGAGTCTTTTAGTTGGGAAGAGGGTGTTTGGTCTTCCTATAATGGTCCTCCTTTCTATTTCGTCTCTGTCTATGCCTTGGAGGTTTAATGCAACTCTTTGTCCTGCATAGGCCTCTTTAGCATCTTCATGATATGCCTGGATGTTTCTAATCCTTGCCCTTTTTTCTAAGGGATATACCTCTATTTCTTCTCCTACCTCTATATGACCAGAAACACAGGTGCCTGTTATGATGGTGCCGAGACCTTTTAGTGTGAATACCCTGTCAACGGGTAATCGGAAAATGCCCTTTTTCGACCTTTCTTTGGTGGATAAAGCCACATCCATAATCGTTTTTTTTAAGATATCCAGGTTTTCCCCTGTATGAGATGAAACAGGTATTACCGGTGCATTTTTAAAAGGGGTTAATTTTAAAAAATCGTCTATATCTTCCTTTACAAGCTCGAGCATCTCCTCGTCCACGAGGTCTTTTTTCGTGATCGCCACGATTGCCTTTTCAAGACCGAGCATGGTGCAGATGTCCATATGTTCCCTTGTCTGGGGCATGACCCCCTCGTCTGCTGCGATAACGAGCAGCACGACATCTATACCCCATGAACCAGAAACCATGTGCTTTACGAATTTTTCATGGCCCGGGACATCTACGATACCTATTATTAGTTCATCGTTTATCTTATAATGGGCAAAACCGAGTTCTGTTGTTATACCCCTTTCCTTTTCTACCTTTAGCCTGTCACAGTCTATACCTGTTAATGCCTTTATAAGGCTTGTCTTTCCGTGGTCTATGTGACCTGCTGTGCCAATTACAATCCTTTTCATGTCAAAAACTATACAATATTTTAGAATACTCCTCAACCCTATTAAAATCAAAAGGTGGCTAAAATATGTCCGATGATAAGATAAGAAAAAGACATGGTAAGGAAATAAAAATGGATCCTCCCTATCTTATGTGGAAAGAGTTTGATTGAGACCTGGCATTTATTAAGGGAAACCTCTATTCAATAACAGTACTTACCCTTTTATAAAGACAGATGGTGGCATGGGCAATGTTTTACTGCCCTTGGGGCTATTGAACAATTAAGACTTCATGTAAATTAGCATTAAATGGAAGATGTGATTCAAAAAACTTATAGAGGTATTTTTTAGCTTGCCCCATACGATGGTTGCCCCTTGTAAACAAGGCCCTTGTGGTTTATAGAGATGTACTGAAGGGAAAGGGAGAGGGTGAGAAGTTTAAAGAGTGTGCTTAATCTTCTTGCCTTTTGAATAAAAATTTGTAAGTTGCCTTGATTGCCTTATTGGTGTCTCTTGATTTTACAGAAGACCAGTCTCCTTTTATGCCTTTTATAAATGATGTGCCCTCATCTGTTATAATCTTTGAAACACCAATTTCTTTTCCATCATTATCATAATCTAAGGCAGGGATTACCCTGTATTTATTTTCATCTGCCTTGAATTCTACCAGGCATAAAGTATTGCTTAAGTTTTTGTATTGTTCATTATATAGTCCATTAATTTTTAAATAATCCGTGTAATGTTTTATAATCTGCTGACTTTTATAAAAAAAAGTGACCCAGATTATTACATTGTTTGATAGAGGCTGGTAACAGAATTGTGATCTAAAAATACCATCTACATATTCTTCTGCATCTGCCACATTTTCTATATCGCAATAACAAAGGATATCTTTATCTTCGTAGATTAATTTCCAGTTCCACATGTATCTTACCTGCTTTTATTTTTTATTATCTTTTAAATATTTTATCAAGAGCTTTTGTAAATTGGTAATTGATGCATTAAGCATACAGTGTGTCTATTTTTTACTGTCTTTACCTTTAGGTTCGCCGTTTTCCCAGATCCCTTTATATATTATCCTTCCCTTTGGGTCA
>JAKORG010000080.1 GCA_029777945.1 Deltaproteobacteria bacterium
AAAGGTATTAAAGGAAAAGAAAAAAAGGTAGATATATATCCTGTAATTTACGACACGTACCGTGAGATATTCGAGGATGGATGCCTGCCAGAGACAGAGGCATACCTGAAGGAAAAAAATATAAGACTTAATCTCAAATCAACGGTAAAAACGGACATATTCAATCCATATATCACACCCCAGATTTTCACCTATGTATTCTCCATGAATGGAAAACAGTCAGGCATAGACATTCAGACCATTCTCGATAAATACTTTACAGGAAAAATATATACAAAGGAAACACTTTTAAATCTTAAGATACTCGAAATGACCCCGAATTTTGGCTCTGTTATCTCCTCCATAATAGAAGGCATTGCATATAAATCTTTTATAGTTCCCTATAACGAAAAGAATACATTTGTTGCAGAATGGGAGGATGAAAAGGCATTAAAAAAATACATCCTCGATAATATGTTATACGGGGTCGAAAGATCGCATATTGTTTACGATATGTTAAAGGATGCTATTTTAAAAAGATTCGGCTTTGACCTTAAAAACTTTAAACTCGGCAACCCTTTAATCGGGATGTCCCTTAAAGATATTGCAAACCACATTGATATAAAGAACCAGATGGGACTTTTTACAAAAAATCCACAGGAGATCATCTCAGAATTAAGGACCATGTTCAAGCAATATTATAATCTTTCGGACAGGATTAAAGAAGACCTTGAGGAAAAAAGAATACTCGAATTAAAAATAAAAAAATACTCTGAAAGGATAAAAGATGCTATGGACGCAATTACAGCCTCATATTTTATAAGCGGGATTGAAAGAAAAAAAATCCAGGGCCTTCTTTTAAACTTAGACGAAGACGAATTATACTGGGAAACCATAAGAAAAACAGACTGGTTTATAGAAGCAAAACAAGTGGCAAAGAAAAATGGCTTTTTCCACTTTGAAATTGAATTGCCTTTTTTAATGAACGATGCCTTTGATATCATATTTATTCAACCCGGGCTTATATATCTCTGGGAAAATGAACTACCGGTAATGGAAATAACAAAGGCATACATAAAAAGGGGGGCATCCTATCTCAAAGGGGATGGAATGTTTGTAATCATAGCAAAGGGATTTGAAGACAAACTCATAGAAGAACTCAATAGTTCAAAAAAATATACTGCCAAAAGAATAGACGATATAATCTTACTCTGTAAAAGACAGGCTGATTTTAAAATCATACAATCTTAATCATAACTCTATCTCCATACCATCTTCTCCGATTAGGCATGGCTCATGAAGCACACCCTGGAAATGCTCCCAGTCAGGATACAGATGGGATAGTATCACCTTTTTTGGCCCTGCCTTATCCAATATCCTCTGCAGGGATTTAAGGTTCAAGTGTCCTTTTACCTCCCTTTCTGGAAAAGAACACTCGGTAATCAAAAGGTCGGCATTATGTGCAAGTTTTATGAGATTTCTCGAAAAAGAAGTATCTCCTGAAAAGACAACGCTTTTTTCGTATGTAATCTTTATGGCAATACTCTCTTTATTATGACGAACTTTAATGGCCTCGAATAGAATATCGTTAAATAAATACTTATTCTTTGATAGAGTCTTTATAGAAAGTTCGTAAAAATTGGGTTTTATCCAGGGATAGATAGATGCCATGCCATGAAAAAATCTGTGTATGCCTATCCCCCCTAAAAGTAAAAGGGGCTTTGTCCTCGGTTTTATACCATAATTACAGGCAAAAAGGAATGTGGAAAGATCTGCTGAGTGGTCTACATGAAAATGGATTAAAATCACCACATCTATATCAATTACATTATAATCAAACTCGAGGAGCCTCCTGACAACAGAGGGGCCTATATCTACAAGTATGTTTTTATCCTTTACAGTTACAAGATAAGAAGAGGAAAAGCGATTTAGCGCAGGGATTGAGGTGCCTGTTCCCAGTATCTTTATTCTCATTTCTTTAAGTACCAGTCAATGGTCTCTGAAAGGCCTTTTCTAATATCGTATGTTGCAATCCAGGCTAATTCTTTCTCCGCCTTTTCAACGTTTAATGTGCTTACCTTTATATCACCTGGCCTTGCCATTGCCCTTATGGGTTCATCAAATGCTTGGGGGATAAAAACACCCTTTTCTCTTAATATCCTTACTATCTCTTTATATAAAACTATTGTAGTTGTTCCTTTTCCAGTTCCTATGTTGAATATCCCAGTCTTTTTATTTTTTGTGGCAATGATATTGGCATGGGCAACATCTTTTACATAACAGTAATCCCTTATCATACCCTGAGGTGCATCGGGAAAATGATTCAAGGTGGGATGTATACCATTGATAAGTTTTTCTGTAAAAATTGCCACAACCCCTGCCTCTCCATGGGGTATCTGTCTGGGCCCATAAACGTTACTATATCTCAAAATAGTATAATCAAGACCGTATTGGTTGAAAAAAAACTTTATGTATTTTTCACTTGACAGCTTTGATATGGCATAGGGAGATGCCGGTTCTGGCACATAGTCCTCTTTTGTAGGCACGATATCTGCCTCACCGTAAATGGCACCACCCGTTGATGAAAATATAAATTTTTTCACCTTGTATTTTATTGCAAGCATAAGCAACCTAATTATGCCCTTTATATTTATCTCTGCGTCAAAAAGAGGGTCTTGAACAGAAAATGGCACAGATATCTGGGCAGCATGATGATTAACAATGTCAGGTCTCTCTTTTATAAACACCTCTTCTACTTCTTCTTTGCAAATATCGCAAACATATAACTGTGCCTTTGGATTTATGTTTTCTTTCTTTCCCATTGAAAGGTTATCGACAACTGCTACATCGTATCCTTCATCCACGTATGCATCTACAACATTTGAACCTATAAAACCACAACCACCTGTAACAAGGACCTTCATTACCACCTCCAACTAATCAGTCTTTAAGAAGACATTCTGATAACAGTTTTGATATGCTATAACTCTATTACTTTTGCCTCAATCATACCGTCTATGGCAAGTATCTCACTTAAGACCTCTTCTCCAATCGGGTCATCAACGGAGACAAATGCCACCTCCTCCCCTGTCTTCTGTCTTGAAACACTAAGCCCTGAAATATTTATCCTGTGATTACCGAGTATTGTACCCACCTTCCCTATGATACCGGGCCTGTCGAAGATTCTAAAGTGCAAAAATGTGCCATCAGGAATCACATCAAGATGGAATCTATCGAGAAGCACAATCCTGCCGAGCTTATCAGAAAATACTGTGCCTGCAACCGAAAGCTCTTCTTTGTCTGTTTTTAAGACAAAAAGGATAAGGTCATTATACTTATCAAACTGGTCAGTTTTTGTCTCCTCAACTATAATATTTCTATCTTTTGCAATATAAGGTGCGTTAATGTATGTAACGGATTCCTGGATATATACGCCAAGAAAACCTTTAAGGCCTGCTACTGTAAAGGGTTGATAGCTGAAAGGCACGTCGAATTTTCTCTCACATAGATCTTCCTCAAAATTTTTACCCACCATTATAACCCTTATTGCCTCAGGCCTGCCCTTTGCAATCTGGGCTGCAAGCTTTCCTATCTTTTCTGTAAGGTTAAAATATAGTTTTAAGTTCTCCGGTAATTCAGACTTCATAAATGGTATGTTTATGGCATTCTGAAAGGGCCTTCCGTGCAAGGCATTTGCCACCTGTTCACAGATTATTCTTGCCACTGCCTCCTGGCCTTCCATTGTATTTGCCCCTATATGGGGTGTGGCAAAAACATTTTCTAATTCCAGTAACTTACTGTTTTTTGGTGGTTCTTGCTCAAATACATCAACCCCTGCTGCAAAGACCTTACCGCTCTTTAAAGCCTCGTAAAGGTCGTTTTCGTTTACAATCCCCCCTCTTGCGCAATTAACGAAGATTACGCCATCTTTCATGAGGTTTATTTCTTTTTTTGTGATCATGTTTTTCGTATCCCTTGTAAGGGGGGTATGGAATGTAATAAAATCTACTTCCCTCAACAGGTCTTCAAGTCTGTCATAGAGCTTTACACCCAGTGATTCGGCCTTGCTCTTTTTAATGTATGGATCATAGGCAATGACCTTCATTCCAAAGCTCTTTGCCCTTATGGCCACATTGCTTCCTATTCTGCCAAGACCTACTATACCCAGAACCTTATTGTAAAGCTCTACGCCCATGAATCTCTTCCTATCCCATTTTCCACTTTTTAATGAATTGTCTGCCAGGGGTATCTTTCTTGCTGCAGCAAGCATAATACCCATTGTAAGTTCTGTTGCTGCCATTGTATTGCCTGTAGGCGCATTCATAACGATTATACCCTTTTTACTTGCTGCCTCTATATCTATGTTGTCAACACCCACACCTGCCCGACCTATTATCTTTAGTCTACCGGGATTTTCTAAAACATCTTCTGTAATAGCTGTTCCGCTTCTTGTTATTATGGCATCGTAATTTCCTATTATTGCCTTTAATTCTTCACCCTTTATACCTGCACGGATGTCTACCTCTGTATCTCTGCTTCTCAATAGGACATCTATCCCTTCCTTTGATATATTATCTGTTATAAGTACCCTGAATTGATTCATATGACCACCTTTTCAAAATTTTTTTTAAAATTATCATTTAAAACCTGAAAAAATCAAGTCAACTGTTTCTGCCCCATCTTCTATGGACCCAAAACCATTCTTCAGGCGCCTCCATAATTATCGTCTCAAGAAATGCGTTTAATTTTCTTGTATTGACCTCTATAAGATTCTCTATATCCCCCTTTCTTTCTATTTCTATTGGCCTACCGCATACAACGTTATATCTTAAAAATCCCCTTCTCGATAGATAGACAGGTATAACCGGCGCGCCTGTCTTCATGGCAAGTAATGCAGGGCCTTTATTTGTAAAGACCTTTTCACCAAAAAAATCCACTAAAATACCCTTTGAACGTTTCACCCTCTGGTCTGCAAGAAGGGCTACAATTTTATTTTCTTTTAGAAATCTCATTATGGCCTTGCCTGTCCATTCATTGGGGATAACCTTAAGTCCTGTGGAGGACCGGAGAGAATTTAAAAAATCATTAAGTTTTTTATGTCTTTTTAAAGGCCTTGCAAGGGCAATTATATCACGGTTTAAAAGGGTTGATGCTATACCCATAATCTCCCAGTTAGAATAATGAAACACGATGGCAAGCACACCCTTTTCCATCTCAAGGGCACTTTCTATATAATCCCTGTTTTCAATGAAAAAATGTTCGTTGTATTTTGATTTGTCCAGATAAGGGATGAGAAGTAGTTCTACAAAATTAATGCCAAATCTTTCAAAACACCTTTTTGCAATTTCTTTAAGTTCATGCTCATCAGAATACTTAAATACCCTTTTAAGATTAGATATGGCGATGAGCCTTCTCTTTTTTAAAAGATGATAGGCAAGTCTGCCCAATGAAATGCCTGAAAATACCCTAAAACGTTCGGGCAATAAACGAAGACAACATTGGAATATTTTTATTGTTAAGATTATAAAGAAATCTGCATTCACCTGTGGTCTTTTGATTCAAAGGGAATTGCTTCGTCTATTAACATAATAGGTATATCTTCTTTTATGGGATAAATGAGTCTGCATGTATCGCAGACAAGCCCGTCTTCTTTCTCGTTGAGGTATATGTCACCCTTACATTTTGGACAGCACAGAATCTCAAGCAATTCTTTTTTTATGGGCACATTCTCTCCTTCACCAATGCATATCAGTTAAAGGCTGTTCTTTTTTATAGCAGACTCTAAAATATCCCCTAATGTGGAAAGTGCACCGGTATCCTTTGAAAGATTCTCTATAAGATTTTTTTCTTCCACCTTTTTCATAAATTTTGTACTTAAGGCAATCCTCTTTTCCCTTTCATCTATGTTCAGTATTAATGTCCTTACCTTGTCGTCTATTTTAAACACCTCATTTGGCTTTTTGCCCTGAAGGTCGTCTATCTCAGAAATATGGAGGAGCCCTTCAATGCCGTCTTCAATTTCTATAAAAACACCAAAATCTGTTATGCTTGTCACATATCCTTCTACCATATTACCTATCTTGTATTTAGAACCTATGCCCCTCCACGGGTCTTCCTTGAGCTTTTTTATACTTAAGGAAAACTTCTTCTGTTCCTTGTCTACATTTAAAACAACTGCCTCAACTATGGTGCCTTTTTTCAATATGTCACCAATACCCTTTTTTCTCCTCGACCATGATACCTCAGAGGCATGGACAAGACCGTCGATACCATCTTCGATACCTATAAATACACCGAAGTCTGTCCAGTTTTTTACCTTGCCTTTTATTATGGATCCAGGGGGATATTTATTTACAAGCTCATCCCATGGGTCTGGTAAAAGCTGTTTTAGACCTAAAGAAATCCTCTTTTTCTCCTTGTCCAAATCGAGCACTTTAAGTTCAAGCCAGTCGTTCTTGTTTAGGATTTTGTTCGGATTTTTTATCTTTTTATCATATGTCATTTCGCTTAAGTGCAAAAGGCCTTCCACTCCCTGCTCAATCTCAACAAATGCACCGTAATCTACAATGCCTACAACCCTACCCTTGACCTTACTTCCTATAGGATATTTTTCATCTATTTTTTCCCAAGGGTCTGGTTTTAACCTCTTCATACTCAGAGATACCTTTTCCTTTTCAGGGTCTATTTCAATTATCTTTACCTTTATCTCATCACCTACCCGTAAATATTCCTTGGGATGTGAAATCCTGCCCCATGTTATCTCGTTTAGATGTAAAAATCCATCAACACCGCCTAAATCAACAAATACACCATAATCGGTTATATTTCTTACAAACCCGTATAAAACAGCACCTTCTTTTGCATTCTTCCAGAACTCGGCCTTTTTCTTCTCTCTCTCTTCTTCAAGGAGTATCCGCCTAGAGAGGATAACATTGCTTTTTCCTTTACGCTGGTCAACCTTTATTACCTTAAATTTCAAGTGTCTGCCCACAAAGGAAGACGGATTCTTAACAGGCTTTACATCCACCTGAGAGATGGGAAGGAATGCGTTTACCCCGATATCTACTATAAAACCTTTGTTCACCTCTGATACTATATCACCTTCAATGGGGATTCCTTCTTCAAAGGATTTGTGGATCTTCTGCCATGTGCGGATATAGTCAACCCTCTGTTTTGAAAGAAGGAGAAGGCCAAACTCCTTTTCTCTCCCCACAATCATTACCTCAACCTCATCGCCCACCTTAACAGCATGTTCACCACTTTTGTTTAAAAACTCTGAAATAGGGACCTTCCCTTCTGATTTAAGACCTACATCGATAATAACGGTTTCAGAGTTTACATTGATCACTCTGCCTTTTAAGATGTTGCCACCTTCTTGTAGGGTTTTCATGGAGGTTTCATACAGTTCCCTCATCTCTTCTAATGTGTTTTCTTTTTGTGCTGATGTTTCAACTAATTCTGCCATTTATTCCCCCTAAAAATTTTTTACCTGCCGCTCCACCATATCTATTAAAAAATCAGGAGTAGATGCCCCTCCTGTAATACCAACCCTTTTTATACCTTTAAACCAGTCTTTGTCCATGTCCTCATCTGTCTCTATATGATATGTCTTAGGCTGAATCTTTTTTACTGTCTCGTATAATTTTGTGGTATTAGAACTATTTTTTCCACCTACTATAATCATTAAATCCACCTTCTGTGCAAGGTTAGAGGCCTCTTGTTTTCTTATCCATGTATTGTCACATATGGTATTGAAAAAACGCAGTTCTTTTGCCTCCTTTAGAAGTTCTTTAACGATATCCAGAACATATTCCTTTTCAAGGGTTGTCTGACTTACCACACCTATCTTTCTAAAATCGATGATTTCAGGTTTCTGTAATACAATACCATCATTATCCAAATAACTCAATACACTTTTAACTTCAGGGTGTTCCTTTTCTCCCACTATTACCACCTTGTATCCCATTTTTTTTAACATAATCGCATGTCTTCTCACCTTTTTTACAAAAGGACAGGTGGCATCGATATACTTTAACCCCCTTTGTTTTACAAAGTCTTCCTCTTCCTTTTTGATACCGTGCGTTCTAAACACAATCACACCGTCTGTAATATTTTTTATGTCCATAACGGGTTTTATACCTTTTTGGGCAAGCATCCCCACCATCTGGGGATTATGTATTATGGGGCCTATTGTATATATCTTATCATTAGATTCGGCCTCTTTTATGACCATCTTTATTGCCCTTTTAACGCCGAAACAAAATCCAATATTTTTTGTCTTAAATACCTCTATCATAACCTTACTTTTATATAGTCCATAAGTCTTTCTGTTACAGCCTCTATATCAAGCCCTGTGGTATCGATGTATATGGCGCCTTCAGGAATTTTAAGGGGTGCAATCTGTCTTTCCGAATCGTCCTTATCCCTTTTTTTCATCTCATCTTTAAGTTTTTCTAAGTCTAATTCCAACCCCTTTGCCTTAAATTCGAGAAATCTCCTCTTTGTCCTCTCCTCTTCCCGGGCATCAAGATAGAATTTTATATCTGCATCGGGGAATACAACGGTGCCTGTATCCCTGCCTTCAATGACTACACCCCCTGACCTACCCTCTTCTCTTTGTTTTTCCGTTAAAAAATATCTCACAGTCTTATTCTGGGAGAGTTTTGATGCAAGCATGGATATTTCCGGCGTCCTTATATCCTCAGTAATGTTATTACCGTTAAATATTACAATAGCATTATTTTTAAAATGAAATTCAAGGGGAAGGTGTTTTAAAATTTCATGGAGTTTATCTTCCTCCTTTTCTAAAAATCCATAATATTTAAAGGCATAGGCAACACCCCTGTACATTGCCCCTGTATCTACGTATTTGTAATTCAATCTCTCGGCAATCTTTTTTGCAATGGTGCTTTTACCTGCCCCGCTGGGGCCATCAATTGTAATTATGAGATGCTTCTTCATCTTATTATCTTTTTTAATGCCTCTATAAATATCCTGTTTTCTTCTGACTTGCCCATTGTCACTCTTATATAATCAGGCATGCCGTAGGCGCCCATCCAACGAACAAGTATCCTTTCCTCGAATAATCTTTTTGTTATATATTCTGCATCATGGCCTATCTTTACAAGGATAAAATTTGCCTCTGTGGGGACATACTCTAAGGAAAGTTTATCAAATTCTCTGTAAAAAAATGCCTTTTCCTTTTTATTGTTATTGAGTACATTTTTGAGAAAATCATTATCAGATAAGGCCGCCCTTGCAGCAACCAGTGCAATTGAATTTATGCTGAAGGGCTGTCTTGTCCTCTCTAAATATGATATTAAAGACCCTTCCCCTATACAGTAACCGATTCTCAGGCCTGCCAGGGCATATGCCTTGGAAAACGTCTTTAAGATTAAAACAGGGTATGCCTCTATAAATTTTAAAGATTGGGGAAAATCCCTATCCTCTACAAATTCTCCATATGCCTCATCAACGGCAACGAGGATGTGGTCTGGAATTTCTTTTATAAAATCAAGAAACTCATTTTCTTTAAAAATGGTGCCTGTGGGGTTTAGAGGGTTATTTAAAAAGATAATCCTTGTATCAGAATCTATCGCATCTTTTATACCCTTCAGGTCTGTCTTCATATTTTTGAGGGGCACTTTCTTGAGATTGTAGCCATAAACCTTCGATGCGATGCCATAAAAGGGAAAGGAAGGTTCTGTAACTATTACACCCTTCTTTCCTTTGTGTCTTAATGCCTTTAATATCATCTCTATGATCTCATCGGAGCCGTCTCCTAATACCACCTGTTCTGTCTTTATACCGAATTTTAAGGCAATAGATTCTTTTAATTCGTATTCACCTCCTGGATATCTGCTTATACCGAATAGATTATCGAGCACAGCCTCTAACACTGCCTTTGAAGGCGGATATGGGTTTTCGTTTGAGGCAAGCCTAATCCATCCATCAGCGTCACCGTACATCATTGCCTTTGGATAATGGGGTATCTCCTTGATTTCTTTTTCTATATCTATACTCATAAAATTTTATCCATCACCTTTTTTGCTAAATCTTGTGCGTTTTTCTGCATGAGGAAAAAGTCATCTATTGTTAACCCTGCACCTATTACGACCTTTTTTGCAAATTCGTCGGCTATTAAATCAGAAGGACTATGGGCATCTGTATCTATTATGAGCCTTGCGCCCATCTTTTTTGCAAGGGCTGCCACATGACCATTTGTTAAAGAATGCCCCTTTCTCGCAGTAATCTCTATTAATGTTCCTTTTTGTGCTGCAAAGGCCATATCCTCTTCTGTGATTATACCTGGATGGGCAAGTATGTCTGCACCTGACTCTATTGCCTCTCTATTTGTCCCTGTCTTTACAGGCTCAGAAATGGTCTCGCCGTGAACCACCACATACCCTATGCCGATTTTTCTCAGTTCGTCTACTATTTCTTTTATAAGTCCAGGAGGGACATGGGTTATTTCAGCCCCTGGAATTATTGCTATATCTTTATAGAAATTTGCCTTTTTTACAAGCTTTATTATAGAGGTTGCAACATGTTCAAAGTTTGTAGTATCCACATGGTCTGAAATGCCTATAACAGTGTAACCTATAACCTTTGCCCTCCTTGCAAGTTCTGAAGGCAACAGTTCACCATCGCTTAAAAGAGAATGGGTATGCAAATCTATCATAAACTTCCTTACATCTTATACTTTCCAAAATCATCTGTTGAGAGGTTTTCCAGTATATCCTCCCACTCGTTTGAATCCGTAACGACCTTATCTCCCTTACCTTCCAGGTCCACCTTTGAAGATTTTTTAATAACACTTTCTTCCACAAAAATAGGTGCCCCAACCCTTATGGCAATGGCTATGGCATCGCTTGGACGGGAATCGATGGTAAGTCTTTTATTATTCACATCGAGGTGTATCAATGCATAATACGTATTATCCCTTAAATCATTCACCTCGATCTTCACAACCTTTACATCAAGGTGTTCAAAGATATTCTTTATCAGGTCATGGGTCATGGGTCTCGGCGTCTTGATATTCTCTAAGGCAGTGGCAATACTCGATGCCTCGAGGAGCCCTATCCAAATGGGTAGCACATCTTTGTCCTCAAGGTCTTTAAGTAACACTATGGGCGTATTTGTAAAAGGGTCAACAGTTATTCCTGCGACCTTCATCTCCTTCAACATTTTATACCTCCTTTTTTGTTTATATCCATTCGCCTCTTAATGAATTTGCATAGCCCTTAATAATCTTCACATCAACCAATCTGCCTATCATATCATCGCCTCCCTTAAAATTTACAATCCTGTTGTGCCTTGTCCTTCCTGTTAAGTCATCTTTGGAACCTTTACTTTTGCCTTCAACGAGCACCTCAAGGATCCTTCCCTCCATCGCCTTATTCTTCTTAAGGGTAATCTGTTTTTGAACAGACTGCAGGTATTTTAGCCTCTCAAGGGCTACATCACGGGAAACCTCTTCTAAAAAAAGGGCTGCCTTAGTATATTTTCTCTTTGAGTAAGCAAAAGAAAAGATTCCGTCGAATTCGATGTGTGTTATGAGATTTAAAGTTTCCTTAAAATCCTCTTCTTCCTCTCCAGGGAATCCTACAATGCAATCAGCAGTGATGGCTATTTTGCTGCATACCTTTTTTAATCTTTCTACCTTCTCCACATATTCTGAGATTGTATAACCCCTGTTCATGAGCTTTAAAATTTTATCAGAACCGGATTGGAAAGGCAGGTGTATGTGTTCACATAGTTTATTCAACTCGCCAAAACAATCAATTAGTTCATCGGAGAGATCCTTTGGATGAGATGTAACAAATCTTATTCTTTCTATCCCGTCTATTTTGTTTAGTGCTCTTAACAATGCAGGAAATGAAATATCATCTGTGCCTTTATTATAGGAATTCACATTCTGACCGAGCAGTGTAATCTCTTTCACACCTTCTTGGGCAAGGGATTTTACTTCCTCTATGATATCTTTACTGGGCCTACTTATTTCTCTGCCCCTTACATAAGGGACTATACAATAACTGCAAAAGTTATTGCATCCTTTCATAATGGTTACATAGGCCTTTATTCTATTTTCGATGCACCATGGCTTGATAAAAAGGGATGGACTACATCCGTTTTCAGTGACATCGCAGAAAAAACTGCCCTTTTCACCATATTCAATGGCATCTTTTATCTTGTGGATAGTAGAAGTGCCCAGGATAAAATCTATATAAGGCAACCTATCTTTTAAAACCTCTTTTTCCTGCTGGGCAATACAGCCAGTAACACCTATGATAACCCCTCTGGCGTCCTTTATCTTTTTAAGTCTTCCCATAAGACTGAAAAATTTTTGTTCTGCCTTTTGTCTCACAGAACAGGTGTTTACAATAATAATGTCCGATTCTTTTATCTGGTCTGTTTGGGTATGACCATTTACTCTGAGAAGATGGGCCATCTTCTCAGAGTCGTGTTCGTTCATCTGGCAACCAAAGGTCTCAATAAAAAACTTCATTTATAATCTCTTATTTTCCTTTTATTTTAAATCTGGGATCGAGCTTTTTCATCTTTTCCACAATCCCGCCATATTCAAGTTCAGAGTATGGAAGCATAGCCATACCTGAGAATCCCTGCTGTCTTAGCTCTGTTGCCTTTCTTGACACCTTTGACCTTATATAATCCCAGTATGGATGGTCAAATGCATCGGCAGGTTCGGTAAGTTTACCTTTATGGACGCAGAAGGCCATACATGCCACAACCGGTGGACCATCAAAATAAGATACCGGTGAGTTCATCTTTACTGGCATAAGAGGCCCTGTGTGACTACCCCTCATAAAACCTGCAACATAATGACCTATGCTATAAGGTGCCAGCACCTCCCCTGTTGCAGGAAATGCACCCTGCACACGGACGAGCATAACAGGGTCATCCTTTCCTGTATATTTGCCTGCAATGTTATGTAGCCTTGTTGTGCTTACAACTGCTGCAATTTCTCCTGAACCCCTCGAGTAAATGGATTCAATTACAAATCTCTCGTTATCCCTTAGAAGGGCCGCAATGTCATACAGGTCTTCTGGGGTATTCAATTCTATAACTCTGTCTCCCTCTGTATAATTTACATCCATTATGTGAAATGTAAAGCCCTTCTCCATTGCAGGAGACAGAATTAGACCTGAATTATACATGGGATCGGCAAATCCGAGAAATAGGGGAAGGTTGTATGCGCCCGGGTCTGTCTTATCTGCGGCAAATAATAAAAATGGTTCATTTGGTCTTTCTTCGAATTCCATCTCTGCTACTGCAGGCCCCATACCCTTGACATTACCGGAAAAGGCATCCTTTAATAAATCCTGACCTGCACCGTATAGACCCTGTTCCTTTGCAATGGCAGTGCCTGCAACAAAGGCATCCCAGGCAAGTTTATGAACCTTTTCATTGCCCACGCCTTGGGAATGGGAGAAAAGTATTGCCACATCATCTCCGGTATGGGACACAAAAAAATCATTTATAATCCCCTTTCCTTCATCTTCTATGTACTCGGCAACCCTTTTTATCAATCTTTCACTCGGTTTTATGTGCCCCCCTATACTACCAATGTCTGCCTTAATTACTGAAAGCGTAACCTTCATAAAGACCTCCTTAAAATTTTTTTTAGTTTATCTATGTAATAATTATTCGTTAGATCTAAACTCAACGGTGTAACAGAGACAAAACCCTTTTCTACTGCAATGAAATCGCTTCCATCTATTTTTTCATATGTATCACCGTTACCACCTATCCAGTAATATTTATTACCCCTCGGATCTATCCTCTCTGTAATAATATCATTATATAACCTTTTTCCGAGCCTTGTCACCAAAAAACCTTTTATTTCATCAAAAGGAAGATTGGGGATATTGATATTCAAAAAAACATCCTTTAACATCTTTTTAAGGTCATCTTTAAACAATTCTAATAATCTAAATACTACCATTGCTGCATCTTTAAAATAAAAATTCTCTCTCCCAGAAATAGACACTGCCATAGAGGCAATACCCATAAAAGCACCTTCCTTTGCAGCAGCCACAGTCCCTGAATAGTGCACATCTTGACCCATATTAGGTCCTTTATTAATACCCGATATAATAACATCAGGTTTTTTTGGTAATATCTTATTTAAAGCAAGGCAAATACAGTCAGCAGGTGTCCCGTTGGTGCAATATATATTATGAGACAGATGCTTTATCCTCAATGGTTTATGAATAGTAACTGCATGGCTGACACATGTCCTTTCCTTTTCAGGGGCCACAACAAAAACATCGTGATGTTTTTCAAAAATTTCTTTTAGAGATATCAGCCCTTCAGAATGGATACCGTCGTCATTTGACAAGAGAATAAGCAATGTTTCACCGTGTAAATGGGTGGATAATTTTATTTTCAGGCATCTAAATTAATTAAATCGGGGCGACGGGATTTGAACCTGCGACCTCTTGCACCCCAAGCAAGTGCGCTAAACCATGCTGCGCTACGCCCCGATACAATAAGATTTTACAGCATATCTTTTCAAAAGTCTATATGTTTTAAACACAAAATTAAAATTAAAAAAACTATTGACAAACATGCAAGGCTCTGATTGAATATTATTGTAAAAAAAACCGCTTGGATCCAAAAGGATGACTGGACCGAGACGGAAGGAGATTTAATTAGTAGCCTTCTGAACCGTGTTCAGGAGGTTTTTTTATTATAGGTAAAAAAATGGAACAAAAGACTGTTCCCTATATAAAAGATCAAAAGGGCAAAAAAAAACTTACCATGCTTACTGCCTACGATTATATCATGGCATCCATATTAGACGAACAGGATGTGGATATGATACTTGTCGGTGATTCAGTAGGCACCACTGTTCTCGGCTATCCCAATACCATACCCGTCACAATAGAAGAGATGATCCATCACACAAAGGCTGTAGTAAAGGCCACAAAAAATGCCCTTGTTATAATAGATATGCCCTTTATGTCTTATCAGGAAAGTGTTGAACAGGCAAAAGGGAATGCCGGTAGAATGATGAAGGAAAGCCTTGCCAGTGCCGTAAAACTCGAAGGCGGGCAAAACATGAAAGATACCATTAAGGCAATCGTTGATATTGATATCCCTGTTATGGGTCATGTGGGTCTGACACCACAATCAATCCATAGAATGGGCGGTTATAAGGTTCAGGGCAAAGGAAAAGAAGCGGAAAGACTTATACAGGATGCCTTAGCTATTGAAGAGGCTGGAGCCTTTTGTGTTGTCCTTGAATGTGTACCCAGAGACCTTGCAAAGGAAATAACAGGTATGCTCAAAATCCCTACCATAGGGATAGGTGCAGGACCAGACTGCGATGGACAGGTTTTGGTAATATACGACCTGTTAGGTCTCTCAGGTGATTTTAGGCCGAAATTTGTAAAAAGATATGCAAATCTGAAAGATGAAATATCTAAGGCAGTAAAAACATACATTGAGGAGGTTAAAGAAGGCACATTTCCTGATGACAGCCATTCTTTTCATTGAAAAGCCATGAAGATAATAAATAGCATCTATGAAATGCAAAAACAAGCAGAGGCACTAAGGGCTTCAAAAAAAATAATAGGCTTTGTGCCCACAATGGGTTATCTTCATGAGGGACATTTGAGCCTTGTGAGAAAGGCAAGGGAACTAAGCGATATAGTGGTGGTTAGCATCTTTGTAAATCCCACCCAGTTCGGACCAAATGAAGATTTAGACAGATATCCCAGGGATTTTGAGAGAGATAGAAAACTTCTCGAGCAAGAAAACACAGACATCATATTTTATCCAGAGGCAAAGGATATGTATCCTGAGGGCTTTTGCACATACGTGCAGGTAAGGGGCATGGAGGATTTTTTATGCGGTAAATCGAGAAAAGGACATTTTATAGGAGTGGCAATGGTTGTCATAAAACTATTTAATATAGTAAAGCCCCATTATGCTGTATTTGGTTTAAAGGATTATCAGCAATTTAAAATCATTGAAAGAATGGTTAAAGACCTCAATATGGACCTTGAAGTAATTCCATACCCTACGGTAAGGGAAAAGGATGGTCTTGCCTTAAGCTCAAGGAATACCTATCTAAGTGAAGAAGAGAGAAAAAAGGCGCTCATTATATACGAATCGATTAAAACCTTAAAAGAGATGTTTAAAAAAGGAATAAGGGATCCTAATGCATTAAAGCAAAGGGCCAAAGAAATGCTTGAATCAGAAGGAGGGGTAATCATTGATTATATAAGTATTTGTGATACAGAAACTCTTGAAGAGTTGACAATTATAAAAGACAAGGCCTTATATGCCATTGCCTGTTTTGTAGGAAAGACAAGGCTTATTGACAATTCAATCCTGGAGGTTTAAACATGTTTAAGACTATGATGAAATCAAAAATACACAGGGCAAGGGTTACAGAAAGCAATTTGCATTATGAGGGCAGTATCACCATAGATGAGGCCCTTATGGAACAGGCAGATATTTTGCCATACGAACAGGTGGATATATACAATGTAACAAATGGTGAACGCTTTACAACATATGCCATAAAAGGAGAAAGAAATTCAGGTATTATCTGCATTAACGGTGCAGCAGCCCATAAGGCAAAAAAAGATGACCTCATAATAATTGTAACCTATGCAAGCTATGATGAAAAAGAGCTGGCATCTTTTAAACCGAAAAAGGTATACGTGGATAACAACAACAGGATAAAAAATCAATTAAGGGTTGTGACGAACTAAAGTAAGAAATTTATTAACTCTCGTTGAATATTATCATTTTCGTTTAATGGGCTTATGGACTATTCTATTTTCTCAAAAGATTATAAATTTTTTCCCATAGAAAATGCATTGCCGAGAAAGTGACCTATCCCAAAATATTTTCTCAGCTCAGGCGCGTATATAATAGGTTTTACCTTCTCAATATCAATTAAACTTGCTTTTAAAATAACAGATTCATCTGCCTTTAAGTCGAGTATCTCTGCTATAAACTGTGTATGAAGCCCTATCTCATTAATCTGAATGACACGGCATTCGAGAATAAAAGGAAATTCTTCAATATAAGGTGCCTCAACTACATCTGATTTAACAGGTGTTAATCCTGTTTTGGCAAATTTATCCACATCTCTGCCAGAATAAATACCAAAAAAATCCACTTCTTTTACATATTTTTCCGAAGGTATGTTAACAGTAAATGCCTTGTTTTCCATGATATTTTCATATGTGTAAGTTGCCTTTCTCAGCGATATGGATATACACGGCGGGTCTGAACAACATATCCCTCCCCAGGCAACAGTGGCGGCATTTGGTCTTTTATTTCTGTCATAAGTTCCTATGACAAATATAGGTGCAGGATGGACAACGGTCTTTCTTCCAAGTGATTTCTTCATATTTATCCCCTCAAATATCCTCTGTCTTATTTTCTCTTTTTCTGGCTTCTTCTTCCTTTTCAGCCAGATCGTATAATTCTCTTAAGTATATACACAAATGCTCCCTTGAGTATAAAGGCGCATTTGGGTTGTAAATAACCATATTTTTAGGTTGTTCTACACTTTTTTCTTTATCTTCTTCTAAAATTTTACCTGACATTGAGTAAATCGAGCATGGCCTTTGCAGCCTTTTGCTCTGCCTCCTTTTTTGTCTTGCCCTGACCCTTTGCCTTGTATCCATTCCCCAGATAGACATTTACGGTAAAACCGTTTTTTATCTTTCTTATAAACTTATATTTTGGAAGTATACCCCACTTTTTCTGCGTATATTCCTGGAGTGTATTTTTTGGGCTCTTTTCAGAAAGCCTTTCATCTGTAAAATAGGATTTGAATAACCTGTTTATTACACCCCTTGTTTTATTAAAACCTCCATCTAAATATACGGCTCCTATCAGTGCCTCAAGCATATTGGATAGCACCTTTGATTCCTCAGGGACACCATTATCACCGTTTCCGTAATTTAGATGTTTCCCAAGCTCTAATTTTTTTGCAATCTCTGTTAAGGTATCCCTTCTTACAAGACATGAGCGGGCATTGCTTAAAAACCCTTCGTCTTTCTTCTTGTATTTATTAAAAAGAATAATGCTTATAATGCAGTTAAGTATGGCATCACCGAGGTATTCAAGTTTTTCGTTATCAGATTTACGAGTCTCTTTCCTCTCATTAAAAAAAGAAGTGTGGGTAATGGCCTGTTCTAATAATGCCCTATTCTTAAATGTATATCCGATAATCTCTTCAACAGGAGTAGGATTCATAATAAACCGACTACAGATTAAATTGTAGGGGAGGATAACCTCCCCTACGTATTTCATCTATATCTTAAATGCCTCTTCCATTCCAGAATATTTCTTTCTTAATTTAGGTTTTTCTATCTTACCAGTTGGATTACGAGGAACCTCACCGAAAAAGACCTTTCTCGGTCTCTTATATTTGGGCAATCCTTCGCAGTGTTTCATTACATCTTCTTCTGTTAAGGTCTTGCCAGGTGCTACCTCTACTATAACAGCCACAATTTCTCCAAGCCTCTCATCAGGCAAACCTATTGCAGCCACATCTTTTACATTGGGCAGGGTATGGATAAAGTCTTCAACCTCAACGGGAAATACATTCTCACCACCTGTAATTATAACATCCTTCTTTCTATCCACAAGCCATATAAAACCATCTTCATCTTGTCTTGCCATATCTCCGGTATAAAGCCATCCATCCCTTATGGTCTTTGCCGTTGCTTCAGGATTTTTATAGTATTCACGCATTACACCATCACCACGGACTATAAGTTCTCCTGGTTCACCTAATTTTACATCGTTGCCGTTATCATCTACGATCCTTGCCTCCCAGTTGAAACCAGGTTTTCCAATAGCGCCTATCTTATGTTCATTTCCTATACCGAGATGAACACATCCAGGACCAGTTGATTCACTTAAACCAAAATTTGTGTCATACTGCATGTTCGGGAAATATTTTTTCCAGTGTTTTATTAAAGCCGGAGGCACTGGCTGTGCACCTATATGCATAAGCCTCCACTGGTCGAGCTTATAATTTTCAAGTTTTATCTCACCGCTATCGAGTTTTAAAAGAATATCCTGCGCCCAAGGAACAAGTAAAAATATAATGGTGCCCTGCTCTTCACTTATTGCCTCAAATATCCATTCAGGGGAAACACCTTTTAATAAAACGCCCTTTCCTCCCACAATAAAACTTCCAAACCAGTGCATCTTTGACCCTGTATGGTAGAGGGGTGGTATAAGCACAAATGTATCATCCTTTGTCTGATGATGGTTTGCATTCTCTGTTATACAGGCACAAAGCATATTTTTATGGGTAAGCAGTATTGGCTTTGGCTGACCTGTTGTTCCAGATGTAAAATAAAGACCACATTCATCAGACTGAAAAAGCTCTACATTTAATGGGGTAGAAGGCGATGCAGCTACTACTTTTGCATAAGACTCTGCAAAGGATGGGACGTTGTTTCCTAAGCATATATAGTTTTTTACACCGGGGAGTTTATCCTTTATTGCCTCAATCCTTGGTGCAAACTCTTCATCAAAAACTATCAGCTTTGGTTCAGCGACATCGCAGCAATATTTTACATCTTCTGCTGTAAATCGAAAATTAAGAGGAACTACCCACGCCCCTGTCTTTACAATCCCGAAATAGGCAACAAGCCAATCAATGGAATTCATCATGAAATGGATAACCTTATCGCCCTTTTTTATGCCCCTTTCGGTAAGTGCATTGGCAAACTGATTTGCCTTTGAATCGAATTCCTTCCAGGTAATTTCATACCTTTTCTTTTCAGCAGGAATTCTCTCCACAAGTGCCACATCATTGGGATACATCCTTGCGTTTCTGGCCAATATTTCAGCTATTGTAATATCCATTTTACCCCTCCTGCATTTTGATTAAAATTAATGTTGACAACATATTTGGTTACAGTTTATCATGGTAACTATCATAAAGCAATAACAAAAAAAGATAAACAAAGGAGGTAGGGGGCTATGAATTTTGCAATGTTTTCTGGTTTAAATGCGAGTAAATTTCCAAAAAGAGAGTTTATTATTGAAAGCTATCCTTCAAAGGGATTAAGAAGGAGCCTTACTTGGGAACAATTTGACGATCAGGCAAATAAACTCGCAAATTATCTCATGAAAGAGTGTGGGGTTAAGAAAGGTGATATAGTTCTTCACCTTATGATGAACTGTATGGAATGGTATGCAAGCTATATTGGTGTTTTAAAAACAAGGGCAACTGTAACACCGCTCAATTTCCGTTTTGCCAGTGCTGACATAAAATATGCAGCAGATGTAACAAAGTGTAAGGTATTTATATTTGGCGACCAGTTCAATGCAAGGGTTGAGCCCATCATGAAAGATATGGATTATTGTAAACATTACATTTGTCTTGGCAGTAACATCCCTGCTGGTGTTAAATCATATAATGAAATAGTTGAAAAAGGCGATGGCACTCCTGTCTGTGTTGAAACAGATGACGATGATATGGCAGAATTTATGTTTACATCAGGGACAACAGGGGCACCAAAACCTGTATCCCATACCCATAAATCCCTCTTCTATATTGGTATTGGTAATGCCTTGACATACAACGAAGGTTATAGCAGTGTTTACCTTGCTCCACACCCATTCTATCACAGCGGGACACTGTTTTTATCTTTCTCGTGCTACATAGCGGCAGGAAAGGTCCTCATGCCCATGGAACTGCAACCTGAATATTATCTGAGAAGTATTGCAGATGAAAAATGCACAGGAGGCTGGAACACTGTTCCTACCTGGTCAGACCTGATAGCTGCCATAAAATCAGGTCAGATTGACCTTTCTAAATATGATTTGTCTGCTTTGAGGCATATTGAAATAGGTGCCCAGCCTGTTCCGTATGTCCTTCTTGAAGACACAAAGAAGATTTTTCCAAATCTGCCAATAGCCAATATCTATGGCATAACAGAGGGCGGTGGCGGTGGTCTTACAAACTGTTACGACGAAGATATTATGAGAAAGCCGGGCTCCATTGGAAAGGCTACGGTCTTTATGGAGGCAAAGATTGTAGACAGTGAAGGCAATGAGCTGCCTCCTGGCCAAGTCGGAGAAATTGTGTTAAAAGGTCCAAGGCTCATGAAAGAGTATGCCTTTAACCCTGAAATGACAGCAAAGACAATCAAAAACGGCTGGTTGTATACAGGGGATTTAGGCTATAAAGACGAAGAAGGCTTTATCTTCTTTGCCGATAGGTCAAAAGACTTAATCATAAGAGGCGGTGAGAATATATTCCCTGCAGAGATTGAAGATGTTTTGAGAAAACATCCAAAGATCGCAGATGTAGCAGTGCTTGGCTATCCGCATCCAAGGCTCGTTGAAATAGTAATGGCAGTTATACAGACAAAAGAAGGTGAAACCTTAACAGATGAAGAGGTTATAAATTTCGTAAAGGAAAAAGGTCTTGCCAAATATAAATGGCCTGAAAAGATAATATATGCCCCAATACCTCGTAACCCAGCAGGTAAGATTGAAAAACCAAAATTAAGAGATATATATGTAAAACCGGCAAAAGAGGCAATGGAGAAGGAATTCAAAAAGCAGAGTTAATAACTTTTAGGGGATCTAATGTTTTTTAGACCCCCTAAATAATTATTAAAAAGGTTAAAGGTATTATCATTTTAATGAAAAATACATAATCTAAGTAGTATTCTGTGCAGGAAAAAGTCAAAAAAGGTTTAATTTTTATAATAATCGGCATAATTTTACCCTTTATTTTTTTATTATTTGCATCAGGTTATCAAGAAGGCGCTGGTTTTATTAAAAATCTTTTAGGATTAAAAATCTATGTAAAAATATTTGGTAAAAATATCGGCATACCTTATAGATTTACCGTAGCCCTTGGAGTCATTATTGTCTATATTGGGATTGCAATTATTTTAAAAAAAGGGGAAGATAAATCATCTAAGTCTGAACTCGATAGGTAACTGGACTAATAACCGCTCATGTTTTTTTTGAAAATCCTTTATCTTAAAAAGGGCTTCTTTTGCTGCTTCATCGAGTACATGATAACCAGAGCTTTTTAGAACCTTCACCTCGTTTATAAAACCTGCTTCGTTTATAACAAAAGAAAGGATAACCTTTCCTTCCCAGCCCATCCTTCTTGCCTTTTCAGGATATGTAATATTTTTCATAATTATGTCTCTCAGATATGCATAGTCGGCAATATTTATGCCACCATGTCTGGCCCCAGGGCCATATTTGCCTCCCCAGCCTTTACCTGATTCACCAATGCCTGTACCAGTGCCACTCCCACCGTATCCATATCCTTCAAGGCCTGTATTGACACTTTGAGCATTTGATGCGCCCTTTTGTGCAAAATCTGACGATTTATTATCTATAAAGGGGTTCAAAGAGACCTCGTTTTTTTCTAAAACCTTGCCTGACAATGTTTCTAATGTTTCTATATGCCTATAATCAGTAAATTCGTTCTTTTTTTGTGCCTCACCCTTTTCTTGTCCCCCCTTTTTGGCATTGCCTGTGCCCTTTTTCCCATTCCATATTCCTGTATTATTAAAATTACCAATACCTGACCCGATGGTGATAGTTGTAAAATCTACGGAAACGTAATCTAAAACCTTATGTGCTTTGACAGGAATAAAAAAAAGTATAAGAATTATTATTAAATGGACAAAAAAAGATAAAAAAAACGATTTACACCACATATTTTTAATTCTATAATAGTATTAATGGATTGTCAAAATTATGTAAAACAGTTAAAAGATAAGGATTTTATGTGATTTCTTTTATTTTACTGTTATTAATTGTGCTCTTTGTTATATTCTTTACAGTTCAAAACTCAACCCCTGTTACGATATCTTTTCTTTTATGGCGTTTTGAGGCATCACTGGCTATTGTAATATTCCTGTCCGTTATATCAGGCATCATCATTACCATTTTTTTCTTCCTCTGGCGTAAGATAAAAACACAGAATATCAAAAAAGAAGAAAAATCTGGAATAAAACAGAAAATAGACCATTTATAAAACACATTCTTTATAAAATTTATATGTGTCTAAAGGCCTTCTTTAACACACCTTCATCAACAGGCTTTGTGAAAAAAGATAGGACAACAAAAACAATACAAGAAACGGGGAGGGCAAAGATCTGAGGATCAATCACATTAAAAGGATGACCACCAAGTGTATCTTTTCCAAAGAGCAATCTGCATATGCCCAGTAACTTTGATTCGCTCTCGTGGAAAAAGATTGTCCAAAAAAGGAATGAAAAGAAACCTGTTAATATGCTCGCCTTTGCTGCAGTCTTTGTAGCCCTTTTCCAGTACAGTCCGAAAAAATATGTAGGCACAAACGTTGAACCGCATAAACCGAAAAAAAATGCAGTAGCCTTTGCTACTGTTCCTTCCGGCATAGTTAAACCCAGAATAAGTGTGGCGAATATGCTAAAGACAATGCCGACCCTTGTTATTATGGTAGTCTCTGCAACGGATTTTCCTTTAAGAAGTGCCTGTTCAAAGATATCCCTGCTTAGAGATGCCCCAAGGGCATGAAACTGGGCACTATTGGCACTCATGGCTGCTGCCATAAGTGTAACAAGAAATATTGCAACAAACCATTGGGGATAAAACTTATCTATGTACAGAGGTATAATTTTATCAACGTTTCCGGCAACAGCCTCAATGGATAAGATTTTTAGATGTTTATAGAACATGAGATTTGTAATCACACCTACGGCAAAGGCAATTCCAGTTGTGAGAAGGATGTATAAGGCCGTAAAAGGAATGGATCTGTTTAGTTCTCTGTCCGATTTAAGGGTCATAAATCTTACATTGAGTTGAGGTTGACCTAAGACCCCAATACCTACCCCTAAAATAAACGTCGTGATTACTGTCCACCAAACAGGTGAACCCATCTCTGGAAATGAAATAAAACCTCTATGTCCATTTATGATTAATTCTTTCGGTATAATCTCTGTGAGGGACATCAACTCCCTATGTGCATTTATTACACCACCAGCAGAGGCATATGTTGTTATACCCACTACAACCATAACCACTACCATAATGGCACCTTGAAATACAGATGTATAAAGAACGCCCTTTAATCCTCCCCAAATAACATAGCATGCATTTATAAGGAGAAAAACAAGAAAGGCCGTTGTAAAAGGCACCTTAAGATATACCTCTATAAATCTCGATATACTTATGAGTATAGCAGATGTATAAAAAGGCATAAAAAAAAGAATTATAAACCCTGAAAAACCTTGAATAAACCTCGAATTATACCTTCTACCCAAAAGTTCTGGAAAAGTATGGGCATCAAGGGCCTTGCCCATCTTTCTTGTCCTCTTCCCAAACAACACAAAGGCAAGCCATACGCCAACAAAAATATTTAAAAAGGCAAGCCATGACATGGTAAAACCGTATAAGGCACTTATACCGCCAAACCCTATTATGGCAGATGTGCTTATATAAGTGGAGCCGTAGCTTAATGACATTATAACAGGATG
This sequence comes from Deltaproteobacteria bacterium, assembly GCA_029777945.1. Lineage (GTDB taxonomy): Bacteria > Desulfobacterota > Syntrophorhabdia > Syntrophorhabdales > Syntrophorhabdaceae > JAKORG01. Next base: position 24,492 of record JAKORG010000080.1, read on the forward strand.
AACCTGCCTGCCTGCAAGGAGATAGTCAGAGACGCTTATGGTCTTTCTAAAACCAAGATAGCTGAGGTAAATCGTTATGGCAAGGTATATTAAAGTAAATGTGATTAGATACAGCATTTCTTAGGGTAGCTTTTCTATAAGCTCTATCTCCTCCTTTTCCCATCTAATCTCTTCTCTGTAGTCTCCGTCCTTTTCTTCTACGCCTTTATTCCAGTTTAATATCCCGTATAAGATGCAAAAAAAGGTGGAAATTGGGGTTAATACATACCCTAAAAATATAAGTATATCTGTAAAGGCAAGCATAATTTTTATTTGATTAGCATGTATTTTCCTATTTTGTCAAGAAATTATGCCCTTTTATGCCCCTGCCCTGATGGTTATGATATCTCCGTCCTGCACAATATAAGTCTTTCCTTCAAGCCTCCAGACACCTGCCTTTTTGCACCCCCCAAAGCCGTTGTATTTTATAAAATCTTCATAGGCAACAACTTCAGCCCTTATAAATTTATTGTAAAAATCCGTATGGATTGTCCGTGCAGCCTCGTGGACTGATTCTCCTTTTCTCAAATGCCATGCATGACATTCTTTTTCTCCTACTGTAAAAAAGGTTATCAAACCCATAGTTTCAGTGGCCAGCCTTATCATCCTTTCCCTTATCGCCTCTTTAATTGAGTATTCTGTCATAAAGTCCTTTCTATCATTCTCGTTCATTATGCCGATTTCTGCCTCTAAACTTGCACATACTGCAATACAAGGTATGTCTTCTTCTATTTTGTCCTTGAATGCCTTTTCTATGTTATTTACATCTGATAACTTATCTTCAGAACAGTTTATTATAACCATCAAAGGTTTTTGTGAAAGAAATTGAAAGCCCCTTATGATTCTTTTCCCATCCTCAGAAATCGCCAGAGTCAAAAGAGGCCTTTCTTCGTTTAGATGGGATAGACATAGTTTAAGCATCTCGTTTTCATATTGAAGCATTGGATTTTCTTTTCTTTCTCCCTGTTTGGCAATTCGCTCAAGCCTCTGCTCCACCTGCGCCATATCGGATAGTATAAACTCATTTATAACAGATCTGTATTCTTGGACAGGTTCTTTCTCTGTGTCTTCAAAATAAGGCAAAATAAGGATAAAGGCATCTGCCTGTCTTATCCTTTGAAAAATATCAGGGTTTAGAGAAGGGGTATCTTCGATTTCTATTCTGGCATAAACTGTTTTTTTTGCCTTAAAGAAATTACTCAGATTTTCAAGTCTATAATCAGGCACATCTATTATAGATATATGGGAAGCCTGTTTTGATTCCTCACCCAAACCAGTTAATGCTTTAAAAATAGTTGTCTTACCAACATTATTTTTTCCTATAATGGCTATATGCATTTTATCACCCCTTAAAATTCCTTTAGGTTCGTATTATTATTTCGCACGATTTTATTTATTGCAGTGTTATTTTTAAAGGTAATTTTTATTTTTTTGTAATCTTCTATGTCTTTGGATATTCCCTTTTTCTTTTGTGTCACCCTTTTTACCTTCTCCCAATCTATAAAATTTAAAACCCCTGCCTTTTCAACCTCTTTTTTCTCTTCTTCGAGATTATTGAACTTTTTATACACATCATACACATCCCTATGAACTTTAAGATTTACCCTTTTATTATCCAATAAAGCGACTTTTACATGCCTATAGATTATCTCACCCTCCATATGGGTTTATTTAAAAGCTCCATTACCCTTTGAACAAATTTGGGAACATACCACAGGGTTTTTACTCTTACCTATTATAATAAATTTTCCCTCTGGTGTTTTCCATTGGATATTTTCAATACCCTGTTTTTTCACAGGCATTCCAAGACCCACAGGGAATTGAGAATCAAGGGCCCCATCTTTAAAAAATAAAGCATCCTATCCGGTATATTTATTATAATCCCCGTTTCAATAAACTTGGACACTATCTTTCCTGAATTTATCTTAAACTGCATCCCAGGTTTAAGTTTTGTGTTCGGGTCTATTTTATTGTCCTCAATGAGCACCTTTTTTCTACCCCGAGCTTTGAAGCAATGAGTTCTATGGTATCACCTTTCTACTGTATAGAGACCTTCATTGCCTATAATCGTACCTATATTTCCTAATATAAGGACTGGCAAAAAAGCAAAGGCTATAATCTTAAAAAAAATGTTCATATGACTGTTTTTACATTTTTTTAAAATTTAACATTTTTATAAAAAAAATCTCCACATCATCTTTTGATTGAATTGAATTGAGTTATGTGAGATATTAAGACATTCTTTATGGGTTTAATTGGCCTTTTATTTAAAGACCCTATGGTCTTTGTGATTGTCTCGGTACCGCTTTTATATTCCATAATAATCCATGAACTTGCCCACGGCTGGGTGGCCTATAAGATGGGAGATCCTACTGCAAAATGGCTTGGCAGATTAAGCCTGAATCCCTTACGACACCTTGACCCTATTGGCACTTTGATGCTTTTCTTCTTTGGCTTTGGCTGGGCAAAACCAGTGCCTGTAAACTTTTCCAATCTCTCCGATGAGCGAAAAGGTCTTATCTTTGTCTCCTCAGCAGGTATTGTTGCCAACATACTCCTTGCCTTTTTTTCCCTCTTTTTTTTAAGGCTCTTTTCACCTTCACCTTTTGAAGTATTATCCACAATGGTCTATTATTTTGCCAAGATCAATATTATGCTTGCTGCCTTTAACCTTATCCCTATCCCACCCCTTGACGGCTCTAAAATACTCATGGGGTTTGCTTCGAGAAGATTACAATTAAGTCTAATGAGACTCGAACCTTATGGAATGTTTATAATTATAGGGCTGTTGTATCTCGGTATTCTTGACCCGTTGATCGCACTTTTTAAATGGGCCATCCTTTATGTAATTAATTTTTTGATTCCTTGAAAACCGAATTGTTTGCAAGCTTTATGGCTATGCAATCGTATGAGGCAAACCCACCTTGATAATTTACTACATTCTTTCTTATTACCCGCCATCCCCCATATTGAAAAACACCTTCTGTTTCAAGTTTTTCGACGATATTACCTGCCGTATTTAACTGGTCTGTAAGGTTAATGTTTTGAGAAAGGACAATGTGCTTCATATTGGGGCCTGTAATAAGGGTAACGGGTTCTATAATGAGATTGGTGAGATCCTGTATTATTGTAGTTTCAATGGAAGGTTTTGTCTGCAATCTTATCATACGGGCCCTTGTATCAGGACTTGTCTTTGTTTTGGTAGATTCAATAATATCAAGAAGATAGAGTCTCACATCGTCTAAATCGTTTACTTCAGGCAACTTTTCTAATTCAGGGTAATTTTGAAGTGCCTTTGCCAGCATTGATATCTCTTTTAAATAATGATTCCGCTGGTTATCAGGAACAAGATACATCACAATAATTGAAACAGGCTTACTATCAGGGGCACCGTAATCAATGCCAGTAGGGCTCCAGCCTACAACGCACATTAGGTCTTCATCAAAAGGCACCCTTGCATGGGGGCATGCCCACCCTTTGCCGATTGCTGTTGTAGCAGCCTGTTCCCTTTTCATCACAAGACCTACTATATCCGTTTCTGGCGGTATCTCTGGAAATGCCTCGATTATGTGGGCAAGAAACTGTAAGGCATGGGCTTTATCGTTTTCGGGTAACTCAAAAAGCCTCCCTTCCTGAAGCGCATCTAAAAGGGTATCCATTTTTAATCACCTCCGAATCTTTTAAAAAACCAGTTTTTTACAATGCTCGTTAAAACTGCATATGCTATAAGAAATGCAATTATCCAGACCCAGTATAATGCCGGTAGGGGAACCATACCTAAATGCACTGCAAAGGGTGAATATGGCAACCATGCACCTATTAACATGATTAAAAGGGTTGTTACAGTCATATGTAAAGATGCCCTGCTCTCTATAAAAGGTATGCGCCTTGTCCTTATGACATGGACTATCATGGTCTGGGTCAAAAGGGATTCTACAAACCACCCTGTTTGAAACAGTTTTTCAAGCATTCCCTTTTCTACCAGTGAAATCTCTTCTGTCACAAAGGCATTGCATTTAAAAACAAACCACATAAGCCCGAATGTAAGGTAATCAAATAAAGAACTGATTGGTCCAATAAAGAGCATAAATCTTTTAATGTTTTCTACATTCCATTTAACAGGCCTACTTATGAGCTCTTCATCCACATTATCCATGGGTATGCCTGTCTGGGAAAAATCATACAAAAGGTTGTTCATGAGAATCTGCACTGGTCTCATAGGTAAAAATGGTAGAATGTAACTTGCCCCTAACACGCTGAACATGTTTCCAAAGTTTGAACTTGCAGCCATCCTTATATATTTTAACATGTTTGCAAAGATCCTTCTTCCTTCCATAATACCTTCTTCAAGGACAAGCAAACTCTTCTCAAGCAATATTATATCTGCCGATTCCTTTGCCACATCCACTGCAGAGTCTACAGAGATACCTACATCTGCTGCCTTCATCGCCGGTGCATCATTTATGCCATCACCCATAAACCCTACTATATGACCGTTTTTTCTGAGTTCGGCAACGATCTTTTCTTTTTGAAGAGGGGTTAATTTTACAAATACATTATTTTCCTCTATAGCCCTTGAAAATTCTTCACCAGACATCTCTGATAATTCTGAACCAGTAACAATGCGTGTTACATGAATGCCCACGTCACGACATATCTTTTCTGTGACAAACCCGTTGTCACCTGTTAATACCTTTACATCAACACCTGCCTTTTTTAGAAGCCCTATTGCCTCTGAGGCATAGACCTTTGGAGGGTCAAAAAAGGCAATGTAACCGAGAAGTATCAAATCCTTTTCGTCATCCACAGAAAAAACCGTTTTTGTCCTTGGAAATTCCCTATAAGCAATGCCCAGCACCCTGAAACCATCGCGGTTTAACCTTTCCACCTCTTCAAAGAGGTCAAAACGAATCATATCTATGAGAGGATAAATCTCTTCCCCTATTTGATAACTACTGCAACAGGCATATATCTCTTCCACAGCACCTTTACAGATAAGCACATGGTCCCCTTCATAATCAACTACAATAGACATGCGTCGTCTTTGAAAATCAAAGGGTAACTCATCGATAAGCTTACAGTTTTGTTCTGCATCGAGGTCTGCATATTCGATTACTGCCCTATCAATGAGGTTACGAAGCCCTGTCTGAAAATAACTGTTCAGGTATGCATAATTGAGCACATCCTCGCTTGTATGACCCAAAATATCCACGTGTCTTTCTAAAACAACCTTATCCTGGGTTAAAGTCCCTGTTTTATCGGTGCAGAGTGTATCTATAGCACCAAAGTTTTGAATTGAGGGCAGGCTCTTTACAATGACCTTTTTCTTTGCCATATTCAATGCGCCCTTTGCCAGATTTACCGTTACAATCGTAGGCAACATCTCTGGGGTTAATCCCACGGCTACGGAAAGACCAAATAAAAGGGCATCTACCCAGTTTCCTTTTGTAAACCCCACTATAAAAAATACGATAAACACCATAACAACCATAAATCTGACCATGAGCCATGTAAACGAACGAATGCCTTTGTCAAAACTCGTTTCTTCCCGGTCTTCTGATAGTCGCTCTGCTATGGCACCGAAAAGGGTTCTCTCTCCAGTATTTACAACAAGACCCCTTGCTACACCACTTGTAACAGAGGTGCCCAGAAAACATGCATTAGGTAGCTCTAAGGCCGATTGCACCGGTTCTGTGGTATTTACTGCAGACTTTTCTAAAGGCAAGGATTCTCCTGTTAAAGCCGATTCACTGACAAAAAAGTCTTTGGCAGATATGATTCTCAAATCAGCTGGTATAACAGAACCCGTTTGGAGAATCACAATATCTCCTGGGACTATCTCTGAAATCTTTACCTCTTTCCCCTTCCCATCCCTTATAACATAAGACCTTGATTGAACTCGCTTTCCCAGGGCTTCCACTGCCTTACTGGAGCGCTTATCAAGAATATAGGACAACCCTATACTCAAAAAGATCATTGCACTTACTATCCCTGTGGATTTTATTTCGCCTATTAATGCCGAAACAACGGCAATAATAAGGAGCTGAATTATAAGTGGGCTTTTGATTCTTCTATAGATGTCGGCCCAGAAACCCAAACGCCTTAAATGTGAAAGTTCATTAGGGCCGTATTCATCTAATCTCTCCTCAGCCTCTTTCTCATTTAATCCCTGAAATGAGCTATTAAGTGCAAAGAGGGCACTATTTATAGGTATTGAACAGAGTTCTATTAATCTCCGTTCGTGCTCACTCATTAATCTTTGAGAGATTAGCTGAGCCCTCACATCTGAAATTTTTGAAAAAAAACCTCTATTCATAAGAACTTTTTACAGGTCTTAATTATTAAATTCAGTAAATAAAATTTTAAAATTAAAAAAGTCTTTGTGCTAATGGTTCACCTCTTTTTTGGTCATGGGATGGCAAAGGGACCTGAGGTGAACCAGTTGGCGAAATAAGAGGAAAATTTCGGCTCAGCTCACAGGCCTTTTTGCCTCCATGAGCGATCCAGGGTCATAAATCTCTTCAGAAGGGTGCTCCTGGCCTTTCATCGATGAACCTTGACTGCCATCAGAGTCGCCCATAAAAATCCTCCCTTTTATGATAATCTCTTATCTTCGTTTAAGTTATATACCTATAATATTTATCAGTCAAGAAATTTTATCCCTTATGTATGCTTTATTGTATTCTTTTAAAACTCAGCGATAATAAAAAAGAAAAAGGGATAGAAAAGACTCGATAATATTTTGCAGATAAAATGCTTATAAATTTAGAGGGGGTCTTGCCCCCTCTATGGAATTAACCTGTTTATTTTTTATATTTTTTTACGTAATTCTGGATGAATTTAACTGCCTCTTTGCCGGGAAGTCCTTTTTTCTCCACATTATTGGCATATTCTTCAAACAGGGGGGTTGCCTTCTCCACCCATTTTGCCTGTTCTTCCTTAGAAAGGGTAATAATCTTTCCACCCTTGCTTAAAAGTAGCTTCTTTCCACTCTGTTCTATGTCATTCCACATTTTTATTGATTTATTTATATACTCCTCGCTCATCTTGTCTATGATATCCTTTATGTCTTTTGGCAGGGAATTCCATTTATTCTTGTTCATAACCACCATAAAGAGTGCCGTATAGGCCACATCATAGCACTCAGTGGAATACCTTATGAAATCGGCAAATTTCCATGTTTCCATGGTTTCATAACATGCAAGAAGTCCATCAGCCACACCCTTTGAAAGGGCATCGTAAACATCACCCATAGGCATTGCTACAGGTGTGCCACCGAGCCTTGACATGAGTTTTGCATTTGAACCAAAAGTCCTTATCTTCAGATCCTTTAGGTCTTCAAGTTTATAAACGGGTTTTGATTTTGTATGGAGTATACCCGGTGCCTGGGCATGGAACCACAATACCTTTACATGGTCCATTTCTTTAGGCTGGAACTTTTTGTAATAATCATTTGCGAGTTTTGTTGTGACGGTACCACTTGGATAACCTAAAGGTAAATCTATGAGCTCCATCATAGGAAATCTTCCTACTGTATAACCTGCCACGTGCTGTGTTACATCTGCAATACCCTTTACAACACCGTCATAGGATTGAGGTGCAGGTATTAATGTCCCTGTAGGATAATAACTCACCTTTACCCTACCGTTTGTCCTTTTTTCTAAATCCTCTCCCCATTCTTTTAAAAGCTTGTCTTGAGCAACACCTACAGGAAACCAGTTCGAAATCTTAATCTGTATCTTATCCTGGGCAAAAGATACAGAAGTCATGGATAAAACCATGAAGAGAAATAGAAATGTTGCAGAGACTGTTAAAACGAAACACAACTTTTTCATAAGACCCCCTTATTTGTTTTTTTATTGCCTCAACCTTAAGGCAATTTTGATGCCATTATTTGAGATGTTAAAAAAACACCATAAAATCACATAATAGTTAAAAATTGAACACATATCATCTTTGCATTGTTGTGCCTATTTGGAACATGCTGTTACCTTTAGAAACATAGTATACAATTCTACAAAAATTTACAAAAACCATTTATTTTCCCAAAAGTCTTCTTCCGATAATTAGTTTTTCCACTTCCTTTGTGCCCTCGAATATCTCAAGCACCTTTGCATCCCGCCAATAGTGGGCCACATCATATTCTTCAATAATGCCATAACCACCGTGTAATTGTATTGCCTCATCGGACACCTTTACCGCTATCTCTGCTGCATACCATTTTGTCATGGCAATCAATGCATGGTCCATTTCCCCTCTATCCACCTTATCACTTGTGCAGTATAGCAAACTTCTTGCTGCTTCTACAAGGGTTGCCATCTCTGCAATCTTTGTCTGAACCACAGGTGAATCTGCCAATGGGACACCGAATTGCTTTCTCTTTTTCACATGATCCATTGCCTTTTCTAAGGCACCCTGGGCCGTTCCTACGCCAAAACCAGCTGCTTCAAGTCTCGAACGATTAAGGAATTCCATAATATTATAAAAACCCTTTCCTTCCTCACCGAGAAGGTTTTCCTTTGGCACTGTTACATCTTTAAATGTAACCTCGCCTGTATCAGAACATCTAATGGATAATTTATTTTTTATTTTATTTGCCTCATAACCGGGTCTGTTGGTTTCAACGATTAGAGTGCTAAAACGTTCGTGTTTTTTCTTTGCATCTGGATTTGTAATACAGAGCACTATAAGAAAATCTGCTCTATTTGCATTGGTTATAAAAGTTTTGTTACCAGAGATAACATATTCATCCCCTACCTTTTTTGCTGTGGTTTTTATTGAGGCAACATCACTTCCAGCATCCGGTTCGGTAATGGCCACACCCATCTTCGCCTCACCTTTACAAACAGGGGTTAGGTATTTTTTTTTCTGTTCTTCACTGCCAATTAAAGAAATAAGCTGTGTGCCAAAAAATGTTGAGGTTATTGAATGGGCAATTCCACAATCCACTCGTGCTAATTCCTCACATATAATACTATGTTCGAGATAACCAAGGCCTGCCCCCCCGTATTTTTCTTCTACAAAAACACCCAGCAAACCGAGTTCTGCTGCCTTTTTCCATAAAGATTCATCAAAGGCCCCATTTTCGTCCAACATACGGGCTACCTCTCTAAATTCTCCCTCTGCAAATTCCCTTACTGCCTGCTTAATGTCCTTCTGCTCAGGTGTCAGTTCAAACATAAGTTAACCTCCGTTTTATGTTTTTGTGTTTGTGTAAATAATGCAATAACCGTGCCGTTTAGACATAAGAGGCATTTTAAATAATTTTTAAAGCTAAAGTCATGTAAATGTTTTTATTAAGGCTTGATTGTATTCTTCCAATGCAGGTAAAGAGATTCTAAAAATACTTCCCTTTCCAAGAGAGCTTTTCACATCTATCTTCCCGCCCATCCTGTGTAAAAACTCATAACATAAGGTAAGCCCAAGCCCCACACCTTTTCCTGTTTCTTTTGTTGAGAAAAAAGGTTCGAATATCCTGTCGATAAGGCTTTCATGGATGCCTACCCCATTATCTTCAACTTCCACTATTACAGAATCCTCTAATGCATATGACCTTATAATTATAATGCCATTATCCCTTTCTTCTACAGCATCAATGGCATTCTGTATTATGTTTGATAAACACTGTTTCATGGCATTTAGGTCACCTTTTACCAAGGGTAGGTTTTGGGAGATGTCCTTTATCAAAACGATTTTTAATTTTTTAAAGTTTATCTGGTCTAAAATTTCATTAAGGCATTGACTTATATCTATTTTTACAGCTTCAAAGCCTTCTTTTTTTGTCAAATCAATCATATCTTTTATGATATTTTTGCATCTAAAAGCCTGTTGCTGAATTACATCTAAAGAACTTTCAAGGTCTTCTAAATCTTCAGATGATATGCTACCTTTTTTGAATTCCTTAAATAGCTCAAAGGCCAGCTCAGAATTGGCCACTATAGTTGCAAGAGGATTATTCAATTCATGGGCAACCCCTGTCATTAATCTTCCTATTACAGACATTTTTGCATCTTGAATCGATTGAATCTTTGCCTTTACTTTTTCAGTATTGTCTTCTATAATACACAAAAGACATTCGATATTTCCATCGTTTCCTCTTAAGGGAACACCTCTAAAATGAATATACTGGCCTTTATCTCCCCTGTAGTTGGTAAAAGGAAAATCCTGTAGTTCAAACGGTTCGCCTTCAAGGCCTTTTTTTATATATTCGGCAAGACCGCAGTTTATTGTATATTTATTATTTAGCCAGTTAAATTTTAAAAGTTTTTCCTCTGCCTCTGCACCGAGACCGGAAAGAATGGCTAATGCAGGATTTACACTCATAAATTTCCCAGTTTTATCGATAGTAAATATAGCCACAGGGGCATTGTCTATTATGGCCTTGTTAAAATCATTGAGCCTTCTTAACTCATCTTCTGCCTTTTTTTGAAATGTAATATCCTGAATCATCTCTACCATAAATTTCTTTTTTTCATTTCTATTAGTTTTCTTACCTGATAGTTTTAACGGGATTGTTGTTATAAGAAAAACCTTAGGGTTTTCTTCAGAATCATTCCTGATTTCTGAAAATTCAATGGTGTCATTTATAAATGCCCTATCTGCCGGACAACCTATACAGGGAATATCCCTTTTAAAGATGAGCCTAAAGCACTCTTTTTTTTCAAAATGGCCAAAACAGCTTTTATCTACGAATTCTCTCAAGGTATTATTTGCCCACAGGAGTTTTTTATTCTCATCCATAAGATAAATAGCCATGGGTAGTGCATCAAAAATAGACAGGATTATGTTCTGTTCAATTTTAAATTTTGCCATGGAGGTATCTTCTTCCATATTCAATAAAAATTAATTTATCATATTTTACAAGGGAGATAAATTTTTACTTTTGTTCCCCTTGCTCTTGACATTTAAATAAAAATAAGTTTTAAAAGAAATGCTATTTCAAAAAAAGAGGTGTTATATGGAAAAAAGTGTTCTTGAAGGTAAAAAGATTTTAGCAGTAGATGACGAACCGGATATTCTAAAAGTTTTAGAAGAAGAGTTAAAAGAGGCAGCTCCTAACTGTTTTTTTGATAAAGCATTAAATTTTGAAGAAGCAATGGAAAAAATGGAAAAAAATATTTATGACATTGTAATACTCGATATTATGGGTGTAAGGGGCTTTGATTTGCTCGAGTACGGCATTAAAAGGGGTTTTAGGGTTGTAATGCTCACTGCCCATGCATTAAATGCAGATGCATTGGAGAAGTCTTATAAAATGAAGGCACACGGTTACCTACCAAAAGATAAACTCGGTGAGATTGTACCTTTTCTTGAAGATATAATGAAACATGATTTTTTAACAGGTTGGAAACGTTTGTTAGAAAAATTAGAAACTTTCTTTGACAAGAATATTGACCCTGACTGGAGAAAGAGAATAAAATTTTATTGATTTTAATTTAATAAAATCTGGCTTGTTTAGCAAAATTTTTATAAAAAAGAAAAAATTGACTTTAAATTTATTTAAAAATTTATATTATTATTTTATAATAAATTAGCATGCCTTCTTACAATAAAGAATTAGAAAAGGCAAATATTAAGTTCCTCCATATTGAACCTGATGAAACCCTAAGACAGAATCTAAAAAATATAGTTGAAGAAGAAATAAAATTATTTTTTCAAGCCGAGAATATTTTAATTGCCAAAAAACTTTTTCATAATTATAAACCCGAAATAATAATTATAAATATAGATTTGTCTTTAAAGGAAGAAGGAAAAGAGTTTCTTGATGAAATTAAATTTTTTCTAAAACAGAACCAAATAATAATAACATCACCTAAAGAGAAGTGTGATTATATCCCTGAGTTAATTGAATTGGGTGTTAATAATTTTATTTTTACACCTTTTAAAAAAGAAAACGTTTTACATGTTTTTAAAAATTCTGCTGAATTTATTGAATTAAAAGACGATTTTGATAAATTAAACAAAATAATGCTGGATATTGTAAAGGAGCTAAACGATTGCAAAAAAGACAGGGAAAAAATCATATCTGAAAGGGATGAATATAAAAATATTACGGACTTAGCGCCCGTAGGTGTAATGCTACTCGATTTTGAATACAAGATTAAATATTTAAATAAAACTTTTACAAAAATCTTTGGTTATGAAATAAACGACATTCCCGATGGGAAGACATGGCTTTCGCTGGCATACCCTGACCCATTATATAAACATGAAGTTATTTCAAGCTGGTCAAAGGAAGTTCAAAAAGGTTTTCTAAATGATAGAAGAGATCCCTTGGTTTTTACCGTGTCATGCAAAGATAGCACAACAAAGAGGGTGAATTTTACACCTTTTAAATTAGAAACGGGAGACTTTTTAATATTTTTTGAAAATCTCGATGAATATGAAAAATACAAAAATAAGTTTGTCTTTACCCCGAACATTGACACACTTACAGGATTGCCGAATAGACGTTCTTTAGAGGCATCATTAAGACAATTAATAGAAAAGGCAAAAAGTTCTACTTATAAAAGGGGAAGTAATAGCGTAATGATATTTGCCAATATAGATGATTTTCAAGAAATAAATCAAAACTATGGACACATTGCCGGTGATGAGGTGTTAATTACAGTTGCAAAATTATTTAAAAATAGTTTGAGGACTGGAGACAGTGTTTTTAGGTTTGAAGGGGATGAATTTGTTGTTTTATTAAAGGGCACGTCTATGGCAGAGGCAAAACTCGCTGCAGAAAGGCTTCAGAAAACAATTAATCAACATACCTTTGTCTTTGATTATACAAAGTGTTCATTGAATATAACTATGGGTGTTATCCAAATAGATGGTTCTATGGATACAACAACACTTCTTTCAAATGCCGTCCAAATTGTCAGAAAATCAAAAAAAGAAGGTAAAAACATAATAAGTGTTTATCATAAAAACAATTGATAGATTTAAAAGATAAAATGGATAAGCATTAATTTTTAGTTGACAAAAAACCAATAGCATTATATTTTTAAAAAAATATGTTGTATACAGTATACAAAAAAATATTTTAGCCACAATGGTCTGGCTATTTTTAAAAAAAAAGGGGGGGTATAATGAAAATAGAGAAAATAGACCATATTTGCTTTGCAGTTAAAAATCTTGAAGAAACAAAAAAGATATATAGAGAACACTTTGGATTAACCCCTACCTTTGAATATATTGCAGAATCTGAAAAGATAAAAGTTGCAAGATATTATATAGGCGAAGTAGCAGTTGAGTTTATGGAATCCACATCACCTGATGGTGAAGTAGCAAAATTTATAAACAAGAGAGGGGAAGGGGCCTATCTTATTTCATATAAAGTTGATGACCTAACAAAGGCAATTCAGGAGCTAAGGGAGAAAAACATTCAATTAATTGATGAAAAACCTAGAGAGCTTTTCGGCACAAGGTATGCCTTTGTGCATCATCCTAATAAATTGCATGGTGTCCTTACAGAGCTTATAGAAGGAGAATTTGATATACATCAAAAATAAAAATTTTTACAGAAGGAGTGAAAAATGAAGGCATTGGTTATTGGTGGAACAGGCGGCATGGGTCAGGGTGTAGCAAGGGATCTTATAAAGCAGGCACAAGCAAAAGAGGTAATACTCGGTGATATTAATGTAAATCCTGAAAGAGTACAAGAGAAATTAAGGACAAGTGAAAAGATATCATTAAAAAAGATTGATGTATTTGACCATGTGGGTCTTGTGAATGCAATAAAAGGTATGGATATAGTTATAAATTGTGCCGGTCCTTTTTACAAAACAGCCGTTGCAGTGGCAAGGGCAGCGATTGAGGCAAAGGTTAATTATATAGACATTTGCGATGACTATGAGGCAACGGAAATACTCTTTGCCTCTGAAATAAATGAGATGGCAAAACAAAAAGGTATAACAGTTCTAACAGGCATGGGTTCAGACCCGGGGACAAATAACGTTCTTGTAAAGTGGTATACAAATAAGTTAGATACAGTTGAAGAAATATATCTTTACTGGGTAGTAAGTATTGCAGAACTTGCTGGTGCAGCATGGGACCATAGCCTACATATGGTCCTTGGTAAGATACCTCAGTATATAGATGGTAAAATAGAGTATGTGGATGGTGGAAGTGGTGAAGAGATAGAGAGATTCTTAGAACCATTAGGGGAATGTCTGATAAGTTATGTGGGCCACCCTCAGCCCCTTACCATACCCCGTTATATAAAAGGGGTGCAAAAGGTGGTTATAAAAGGTGCGTTAATCCCTCTTTGGGTGGATAAGCTAATCAAAGAGCAAAGGGATACTGGATTTTTAAGCAAAGAACCCGTTGAGGTAAAAGGCCAGAGGGTAATTCCCTATGACTTAACCTTAAAGCTTTGGGATACAATACCGAAGGGCAGGGATAATGGACCTCAGGCATCGGGATTAAAGGTCATTGTAAAGGGAACAAGAGGTGGCAATGAAGTTACATATACTGCTGATATAGTGGGTAGAATGGCACCTGGAACAGGACTACCTGCATCAATTGCAGCTCTCATGTTTTTTGCTGGTGATATAAAGGAAAAGGGTGTAGTTGCACCTGAGGGATGTATAGACCCTGATAAATTCCTTGCTGAATTAATAAAAAGAGGAGCAAGGATCCACCAAACAGAAACAATAAAATCAATGGTAAAAATAGGATGATTTTTTAACTAATGGATATAAAAGGAGGAAAAGCTTATGAAAGAAGCGCAGAGATTAAATATATCAAAAAGCCTTGCCCTATATGAAGAAGCAAAAACACTTGTTCCAGGTGGTGTTCTTGGTGCAAGGAAACCTACTGATTTTATAATGGGTGAATATCCAATATTTCTTGAATATGGAAAGGGATGTAGACTAATTGATGTGGATGGGAATGAATATATTGATTTTTTATGTGGTTATGGCCCTATCATCCTTGGCTACAGAGAAGAAGAAGTAGACGATGCTGTAATAAAACAGATAAAGGAAAAAGGCTTTTGCTTTTCTTTAACACAACCATACCAAAATGAATTAGCAAAAAAATTAAATAAACTTATTCCTTCTGCAGAATTAAGTATTTTTCTTAAGACAGGTTCTGATGCTACAACTGCAAGTATTCGAATTGCAAGGGCTTATACAAATAGAATAAAAGTTATGCGATGTGGATATCATGGTTGGCATGATTGGTGTGTGGAGATGAAAGGTGGTATCCCCATGAAATATTACGAAGATGTATTTGAATTTCAATACAATAATCTTGATTCCCTTAAAAATCTAATGGCAGTTCATGGAAAAGAAACTGCTGCTATAATCATGACCCCATTTGGGCACCATTTACACCAAAAAATGCAGGAACCCAAACCCGGTTTTCTTGAAGGTGTGCGAGGCTTGGCTGATGAATACGGTGCAGTATTAATATTCGATGAGGTTAGGACATGTTTTAGGCTCAGAATGGGAGGCGCTCAAGAATTGTACGGGGTAAAACCTGATTTGACTGTTCTTGGAAAAGGGATGGCTAATGGTTATGCCATAAGTGTTGTAACAGGCAAGTATGACGTAATGATGGCTGCTGCTTCTAAACTTTTTATTTCATCAACATTTTTTCCAAATAGTGATGGTTACATCGCAGCCTTAAAAACAATAGAAATACTCGAAAGAGATAAAGTGCTTGATAATATCTGGGAAAAGGGTAAAAGATTTTTAGATAAGGTGCAGAAAGTATTGGATAAATACGATACAGGGGCTGAACTATCAGGGGTAGCTCCTATGTTTTTTATAACATTTGAAACAGGTGATGCTGAGTTAAGACGTGCAAAAAGGACAGAATTTTATACTCAAATGATAAGAAGGGGATTTTTCTTCACACCCCATCATCATGCCTATATTTGTTATCGCCACACAGAAGATGACCTTGATCTCACTGTTAGTGCAATAGATGAATCCCTTGCCTGTGTTAAGGAAAAATTTGATAAGTAGTGTTTTACTCTAAAAGTAAAGGGGCTTTTAATTAGCCCCTTTTAAAAGAAATTAATTAAGTCAGATAAGGAATATTATGTTAACTTTTTTATTAGATAAAATTATATGTTTATAGATTTTATGCTATTGACTTCCTTCTCAGTTAAAAATCTATACTGACCTGGTATAAGATTACCTATATTTATATTTCCTATTCTGACTCTAATGAGTTTTAAAACTGGATGTTTTATAGCAAGGCACATTTTTCTTATCATCCTATTTTTTCCTTGTTTTACAATAAAAACATACCAGTTATTCTTTTGGGCTGCTTTTAAAAAACTTATCTTTTCCACTTTACAAAAAGATCCATCAATTACTATGCCTTTTTTTAATTTTATTAAATCTCCTTTTTCTAATGCACCCTTAACCTTAACAAGGTATTCTTTTTCTATTCCGTATTTTGGATGCATGATTTTATTTGCAAACTCACCGTCATCGGTAAATAAAATTAAACCCTCTGAATTATAATCAAGTCTTCCCACTGGAAAAAGTTTTCCATCAATATCAATGAGATCTCTTGCTAAGTTCCTTCCTTTATCATCCTTTAAATCAGAGATATACTTCACAGGCTTATAAAGGGCAATGTATAAATGTTTTTTACTTTGTTTAATCCTTATATCATCGATAGTTACAATATCTTTTTTATAATCAATATTAAAAAATGGTTCTAATATAATGTTATTATTTACTTTTACACGCCCAGATTTTATTAATTCTTCAGATTTTCTTCGTGAGGCAATCCCACAATCTGAAATAAATTTTGATAATCGCATTTTTGCCTTTCAATCTTTGATTAAGATGATAGAAATAAAGCCTATAAAATCATCCCCCAATATTTCTTAGACTACGCTGGCATTTTTT
This sequence comes from Deltaproteobacteria bacterium, assembly GCA_029777945.1. Taxonomy (GTDB): domain Bacteria; phylum Desulfobacterota; class Syntrophorhabdia; order Syntrophorhabdales; family Syntrophorhabdaceae; genus JAKORG01. Next base: position 41,393 of record JAKORG010000080.1, read on the forward strand.
TATCTGGCCTAATTCGTATTTTCTTTGAGGTTTTTCTTTTATAACGCCTTTTATAAACGCCATAATCTCTTCATTAGAGGCATTTTCCCTTATAAGTTTTTTAACATCGTATTCAGTATCTGAAAAAAGACATGGCATAATCATTCCGTCTGAAGTAAGTCTAATCCTATTACACTCTGAACATATATGGGTGGACATAGGGCTTATGAAACCAACCTCGCCCTTTCCGCCCTTTATTTTAAACATCTTTGCAGGTCCTTTATGTTGATTGACAGTAGGTTCTAAATCGAATACAGTTCTTATAACTTCTTCCACTTTCTTTGAAGTTACGATTTTTGAGGGTCCCCACAAATCAGGATCCCCAAAGGGCATAAATTCAATAAATCTCACATGAATATCCCATTTCATTGCAAGAGACGCAAAATCTATGATTTCGTCATCGTTGAAACCTTTTATTATCACCGTATTAATTTTTATAGGATAAAGACCTTCTTCAATAGATCTTTTTATGCCTGTAAAAACATCATTTATGGCATCCACACCTGTTATAAATTCGTATCTGTCTTTTTTTAGCGAATCAAGGCTGATGTTTACCCTTTTAAGACCTGCCTGTTTTAATTCTGTAACTTTTTCACCAAGGAATACGCCGTTTGTGGTAAGGGCTATGTCCTCTATGCCTTCAATTTTGTTTATCTCTTCAATTAGATAAGAAATATTTTTTCTTACAAGAGGTTCACCGCCTGTTAATCTCACTTTTTTAATACCGAGGTTGGCACATAACTTAACAAATCTAATTATTTCCTCATAAGTTAATATCTCATCATGTTTTTTGAATTGGAGGTTTTCGTTTACACAATATCTACATCTGAGATTACACCTATCAGTTATGGAGATGCGTAAATAATTAATAACCCTGTTAAAATTATCTTTAAGCATGTCTTTTTAATATAATTCTTTAAAACTTATTAATAATCCCTCAAAACCGAAAGTGTTTATTTGATAACCTTATATCCTTCTTTTTCTATGGCAGCCTCTATTTGCTCCAATTTTGTCATTGACTCATCGTATTCAACATAAGCACTACCTATAGAAATATCAACCTTTTTTATACCACCTACGCCTGTTATTGCCTTTCCAACGCTGGCAACACAATGCTGACATGACATACCATTGATTTTAATAACTACCGAAGCCATAGTATTTCCTTTCTTTTATTCTATTTCATTATGATATTCTTGCAGAGATTTCACATCAATAATACCATTGTTTTCAATAAATGCCTTTATACCTTCTGCTGCTGCCTTTGCTGCCGCTGTTGTAGTTATATAAGGAATCTTATATTTTATGGCTGCTTTACGTATATACGAATCGTCATATTTACTGTTTTTGCCTGCTGGTGTATTTATTATAAGGTGAATCTCTTTATTATGAATGGCATCCACAATATTGGGTCTTCCTTCATGAATTTTTTTAATAGGTATAGATTCAACTCCATTTTCTGTTAAAAATCTATGTGTCCCGTTTGTAGCAAAAATTTTAAACCCAGCTTGCCTTAAATATCTTGCCACTTCAAGTATATCTGTCCTATCTTTAGCATTTACTGTTATTAAAACATTTCCTTTTACTGGGAGTTTTTGACCTGCTGCCTCTTGTGATTTAAAATATGCAAGACCAAAAGAATTTGCAATTCCTAATACCTCTCCCGTTGATTTCATCTCAGGTCCTAATGTGGGGTCAACCTCTGGAAACATATTAAAAGGAAAAACAGCCTCTTTTACACCAACATGACTGTATGTTCTGTGTTTTAATTTAATATCTTTTAATTTTTTCCCCAACATGAGTTGTGTTGCAATACGCGCCATTTGTATACCTGTAACTTTTGAAACCAAAGGAACAGTTCTGCTTGCCCTTGGATTTGCCTCAAGTATGTAGACCTTATCATCTGCTATGGTATATTGGATATTCATGAGTCCTACCACTTTTAGTTCAACGGCAATTCTTTTCGTGTATTCATTTATTAAATCGATGTGTTTTTGTGAAATCGATCTTGGAGGGATAGCACATGCACTGTCTCCTGAATGAACACCTGCAAATTCAATATGTTCCATGATTGATGGCACAAATGCATCTTCTCCGTCGGCTATGGCGTCTGCCTCAACCTCAATGGCATTCTCAAGAAATTTATCTATAAGGATAGGCCTTCCAGGAGTGATGTCAACTGCTGCCTTAACATATGATGTGAGCATGTCCTCATCATATACTATCTCCATGCCTCTGCCACCAAGGACATAAGAAGGCCTCACCATTAAAGGATATCCAATAACTCTTGCCACCTCAATTGCCTCTTCAAGAGTTGTGGCAGTTCCACTTTCAGGTTGTGGAATGCCTAATTTTTCTATTACATGTTTAAATCTTTTTCTATCTTCAGCTAAATCTATGCTTTCAGGTGATGTTCCTAAAATTTTTACACCTGCCCTTGCAAGCTCATTAGCAATATTCAAAGGGGTTTGCCCACCAAATTGCACTATAACACCAATGGGTTTTTCTTTATTATAGATGCTCAGCACATCTTCAACAGTTAAGGGCTCAAAATACAATTTATCAGAAGTATCGTAGTCTGTAGAAACCGTTTCTGGATTACAATTAACCATTATTGATTCGTATCCTTCATCTCGCAAGGCAAATGCAGCATGAACACATGTATAATCGAATTCTATTCCCTGACCTATTCTGTTAGGGCCTCCACCTAATATCATGACCTTTGGTCTATCACTCACCTCTACCTCATCAGGGGCATTATATGTAGAATAATAGTATGCAGCCTCTGCTCCACTTACGGGCACCTTACACCACCCTTGAACCTTTCCGAGGCTCAACCTTTTGTTCCTTATTTCTTCTTCTGTAATATTTAAAATTTCTGCAAGGTATCTATCAGAAAATCCATCTTCCTTTGCCTTTATTAATAAATTATCAGGAGGCAAACCACCTTTATACTTCAAAATCTCTTCCTCAAGTTCCACAAGCTCCCTCATCTGCTCAATAAACCAGCGTTTTATCTTTGTCCTTTCATACAATTCATCAATGGATGCACCCTTTCTTAATGCCTCATACATTACGAACTGTCTTTCAGAGGTTGGTTCCTTTAACATAGCCAATAATTCATTAAGTGATAACTTATTAAAATTTTTAGCAAATCCAAGCCCATACCTTTTAATTTCAAGTGAACGTATTGCCTTCTGAAGCGCCTCTTTATACGTCTTTCCTATACTCATTACCTCGCCTACTGCCTTCATTTGCGTGCCGAGTTTATCTTCTGCCTCTCTAAATTTTTCAAAAGCCCATCTTGCAAATTTAATGACTACATAATCTCCTGATGGAGTATATTTATCGAGAGTGCCACCACGATAATAAGGTATATCTTTTAAGGTATATCCTCCAGCGAGTTTAGCAGATATATAAGCAATAGGAAAGCCTGTTGCTTTTGATGCAAGGGCTGATGACCTTGATGTCCTGGGGTTTATTTCAATTACTACAACCCTGCCATCCTGTGGATTGTGGGCAAATTGTATATTTGTGCCACCTATTACCTGGATTGCTTCAACAATTTTATATGAATATTCCTGTAACCTTTTTTGTAAATCCTCTGAGATTGTAAGCATCGGGGCAACACAAAAGGAATCGCCCGTATGAACACCCATTGGGTCTATATTTTCTATAAAACAGACCGTTATCATATTATTTTCTCTGTCTCTTACCACTTCAAGCTCGAGCTCTTCCCAACCAATTACTGCCTCTTCTATAAGGATCTGACCTATGAGACTTGCTGATATCCCCCTGCTTGCAATGGTTCTTAGTTCTTCTTGATTGTATGCTATGCCACCACCTGTGCCACCTAAGGTGTAAGCAGGCCTAATAACTACTGGATAACCCAATTCTGATGCAATCTTTATCGCCTCTTCCACTGAATAAGCAGGTGAGCTTTTAGGCATGGGTATACCCAGTTTTTCCATTGTCTTTTTAAATTCAATCCTATCTTCCCCTCTTTCTATGGCATCTGCCTGAACACCTATTATTTTTACATTATACTTTTCGAGAATCCCTTTTTTATATAATTCTGCGGCAAGATTAAGACCTGTTTGACCACCAAGATTCGGTAGCAAACCATCTGGTCTCTCTTTTTCTATGATTTTCTCCAATGTTTCAACTGTCAGAGGTTCTATGTATATTATATCTGCCATACCAGGGTCTGTCATTATTGTAGCTGGATTTGAATTAACAAGGATTATTTTATATCCTGCTGCCCTTAGCGCCTTACAGGCCTGTGTCCCAGAGTAATCGAATTCACATGCCTGACCTATAATAATTGGCCCTGAACCAATAATTAATACCTTTTCGATTCCTTGAATTTTTTTCATGTCCATATCTCTCTTCCTATATTAATTTCACATAGTTTATAAATCTGCTTATACTAACAAAGCATCTGGATTTTAGTCAAGGGTTTTTAATAACCGTTGACATAAACTTTAACCCTGTCGTATACTCACAAAAAAAAGAGAAGACAGATGGTATTTGCAATAAAAATGTGGAATAACATAAGAATGATTGTTCTTGTTGCTGTTGTTGCAGCAATTTATGCTGCAACACTCATAGCCTTTAAAACTGCTATTCCACTTATTCCAGGTATCACAGAAGTCCGTGTGGCAAATATATTTCCTATGACATTTGGACTTCTTTTTGGTCCTGCAGGTGCATGGGGCCTGGCAATTGGTAATCTTATAGGAGATATTTTTGGTGGAACATTTGGGCCTGCCTCTATCGCAGGGTTTTTTGGAAATTTTCTACTCGGTTTTCTGCCTTATACTATGTGGACTACTTTTATACCTTTTTGTGAAAATCAATATAAATGGAATAAAAAAAGTTATAAAAGCTGGTGGGCATATATTTCTATTAATTTAATATCTTCTATAGCATGTTCAATAATAATAGGTGTTGCAGTGGATATACTGGGTATTGCCCCTTATGAAGTTATTTCAAAGATAATCACATTAAACAACTTTATAGGAGGCCTGATAGGAATAATACTTTTAATTTCAGTTTATGATGTTACAACAAAACAATTAGGATTATTTTGGATAGATGTGTTGAATGTTGATGTTAAAAAAATTTCTAAAACAAGTATGGTCGGTTCATGGCTTGTTACAGTTGGGTCAATAATTGGTATTGTGGGAAGTTTTATAGTAGATGTTTCAATCCTTAATATAAAGTGGTTATCAGTCATTTTTATTGTTATCGGTTCCATTCTTCTTTAAGCAATGGGCATTGCGATAAAGATAGATTCACTGCATTTTAAATATAGGTCGGCAAGTAAAGATAGTTTAGCCAATATAAATTCAGAGATAAAGGAAGGTAATTTTGTTGTTATTTTCGGCCATGGAGGGGCAGGAAAAACCACACTCTGTTTTTCTATGAACGGCTTGATTCCAAGATTTTTACACGGCGAAATGAAAGGTAATGTTTTTGTTAAAAATAAAAAGACCACAGATTATCGTATAAACGAAATGGCAAAGACCGTAGGACTTGTTTTTCAAGATTTTGAGGCACAATTGTTTTGTTCAAACGTAGAGCTTGAAGTTGCATTCGGCCTTGAGAATCTTTGTTTAAATATTGAAGAAATGGAGGAAAGAATAAAAAAATATATTGATTTTGTGGGATTATTGGAAAAAAGAAAAGCCCAGACCTCTTCTTTATCTGGGGGACAAAAACAAAGGCTTGCCATAGGCGCCGTTCTTGCAATGGAGCCTGATGTGGTCGTCATGGATGAACCCACAACAGACCTTGACCCCATTGGTAAAAACCATATCTTATCCATATCACAGATGTTGAGGAATAAAAAAAGAACACTTGTTATGGTGGATACTGATTATGAGGTGGCAATGGATGCCGATTATGTATGGTTGATGAAAGATGGCGAGGTTGTTATAAAAGATTCGCCAAGGCAAGTATTAACTAACCTTGATTTATTAAAATCCTGCGGTGTTATGGTGCCCCAAACTTTAGAGTTCTTTAAAAAAATGGGATGGGAGGAGATGCCCCTAAATTCTAAAGAAACTATAATGCATATTAAAGAAAACCATCCCGAAATAATTGTGCCCCACAGGACATTAAAGATTAATAGAAAACCTGTGGGTTCCGAAAAAGGCATTATTGAGACAAAAGACCTTTATTTCAGATATCCCTCAAGCCCAGATGATATTTTAAAAAATTTAAATTTAAAGATATATGAAGGCGAGATTGTTGCAATACTCGGTCAAAATGGTTCAGGAAAGACTACCCTTGCCAAACACTTTAATAGACTTTTAAGGCCAACCTCAGGGGAGGTATTAATAAAAGGCAGAAAGACTACCGACTATAAACAACATGAGCTTGCACGGATTGTTGGCTATGTTTTTCAGAATCCAGATCACCAGATATTTTCATCAACCGTGTGGGATGAGGTGGCATTCGGATTAAAAATGCTTGGTGAAGACGAAAAAAATATAAAGAAAAACACAGAGGAGGCAATCTTTGTAACAGGTCTGACAGGATATGAGAATAAATCTCCCTTTCTCCTTACAAAAGGAGAAAGACAGAGGGTTGCCTTTGCCTCTATATTATCCATTAAACCAGAAGTGATAGTGCTTGATGAGCCCACAACAGGGCTCGATTATGCCCATCAGATAAGTGCAATGAATATGTTGAAAGAGTTGAATAATAAAGGCAGGACAATTGTTATAATAACACATTCTATGTGGATAGCAGAACAATTTGCCACAAGGGTCATCATCATGAAAGATGGAATTATCATTGCCGATGGACCAACGAGAGATATATTTTTTGATGAAGATGTTCTAAAAGAGGCTTCCCTTGTGCCTTCTCAGATTGTGAGGGTTAGTAATTGGCTTAAAACACAATCTCTATCCGTAGATGAACTTGTTGAGGAGCTAAAGGGTGAATCTTTCTCTGTATCAAGATAAAGATACATGGATCCATAGACTTGATCCAAGGACAAAAATAACGGGCATTATTCTAATATTTGCCATGTGCCTGTGCTTTAATGATCCTATTTATATTGCTATTTTAACCCTGGGTGTTTTATTCATACTTTTCTTTGCCCGTTCCCTTAAGTCATTATGGACGTTGAGATATATACTTATACTTCTATTTTTATTCAGTATGATAATATGGCCCTTTTTTGTTAAAGGAAAAACTGTGTGGTTATGCATAAAAGGTTTTTATATTCACAAAGAGTCTATTTTATATGCCATTGCCATGGGCTTGAGACTGTCTACATTTGTTATGGCTGGTATGATATTAATTTCAACAACAAAAAATGAGGACATAACGAATGGTTTAATTATGATGGGTCTACCCTACCCTATTGCGTTTGCCATATCCACTGCATTAAGACTCGTCCCTACCTTTGCAGGGGCAGGCGCAACAATCGTTCAGGCTCAAATTTCTCGTGGGCTTGATTTGGAATCTAAAAACATATTTAAACGATTCAGTAAATTCATACCCTTTGCTGTGCCTATATTTATAATTGCCATTAGATACACAAATCTTTTATCCATGGCACTTGAGTCAAGAGGCTTTAGTCCTGCATCACCGAGAACCATGTATCGCAGGCCTTATATGAAAAAAAATGATTGGATAGTATTGATATCTTTATTAATAGTTTTTGTCATAATTTTATATATTCGTATTTTTTTACAAGCAGGTATAGTTATAAAAGATAGATTATAAAAATTTATCAAATTTATTGGGTCTATTATGGCAATAAAAAAGGGGCCAGAAGGCCCCTCTTTAACAATAAAATAGGCTATTGACCTTTAGGTTTGTAGGCATCATCAATAGTTCCACCCCATGACCATGTTGGGCTACCAGATAAGTTTGACCCAGTCAAAGTTAACGTTTTTGTATCTACACCAGAGCCTACATTTGCAAGGGTTACAGTAATAATTACACCATCTGTCCCGTTGTTCACCACGTTAACTGCACTCATATACTGGCTCGGAACAGTGATACCTAGGTTGCTTTGAACAGCATTACTATCTGTTAATTCTAAACCACTTAGATTACCCTTCTCAGTATAGTATGCAGTAATAGCATTCTTTACAGCACCCATTGCATTTACAACACCAGAAACCTTTGATTTTTTCGTGTATCCAGTGTAGGCAGGTATGGCGATTGCAGCCAGTATGCCGATGATGGCAATAACGATAAGCAGCTCGATCAACGTAAAACCTTTACTATTTCTTTTAACCTTAAACATAAAACACCTCCTATAAATTTAAAATAGTATTACATTTTTTAATTATAACATTGTTTTTATTTTTGTAAATATTTTTTTGAAATTATTTTTCCAAGCAAAAAAGAAAAGTTTAGATAATATACTTTTTTGAAAGACCTTTTTTATATGATATAATTAAATAAATTTATCTTTTATTTGGAGGATGCTTTGCAGACAGCAAAAGACATCATATTTAAAATTACCCCTGATGTAAAAAAAGAGATAATAAAGATAATTGATGAACGGATTAGGGAAGCCCATGTTACAAAAGAGGATTTTAGTGAACTAAAAGAAATAATACGGAATCTGGGTATAAAAACTACAGAGCTTGCAGAGGCTCAAAAAAGGACAGAGCAAAAGGTTGAAGAGCTTGCAGAGGCTCAAAAAAGGACAGAACAGAGGGTTGAAGAGCTTGCTGAAGCTCAGAAGAAAACAGAGCAGAGGGTAGAAGAGCTTGCTGAAGCACAGAAGAAAACAGAGCAGAGGGTAGAAGAGCTTGCAGAGGCTCAGAAGAAAACAGAGCAGAGGGTAGAAGAGCTTGCAGAGGCTCAGAAGAAAACAGAGCAGAGGGTAGAAGAGCTTGCTGAAGCACAGAAAAGGACAGAAAAGAGGTTAGAAGAGCTTGCTGAAGCACAGAAAAGGACAGAGGAAGCTCTTATTGAACTCACTAAAGAACATGCGGTTACAAGAAAGATGCTTGGTGGCCTTTCAGACACTGTAGGATATAGGCTTGAAGATGAAGCTTTTAAGGCACTCCCCCGTCTTCTTGAAGATCATTATGGTATTACTGTTAAAGGTAGGATAAAAAGGACTTTTATAAAAGATAATAAAGGAAGAGATATAGAAGTAAACATTTTTGGTGAAGCATTGAAGAAAAATAAAATTATTATAATAATAGGTGAATCAAAAAGTCAACTATCTAAAAACGATATAGACAGATTTATAAATAGAAAACTCAAGCCTTTTAAAGGTGTATTTGAAGACATCTTCCCTGTTATTGTTACATACATGATTACCGAACCTGATGTGGAAGAATATGCAAAAAGTAAAGGAATATCGGTATTCTTTTCATATGATTTTTAATGTATTGTTTTACTTACTTTTTTAAAATCAATTGTTCTGCGAGTTTTAAATATTTTTCCTGCCATTTTTTGTCTTCTTGAGGAACAAGAGAATAAGCATAATTAAAAAGAATTTTTGCGTCTTTTACATTACCGGAAAGCATAGCAGCCATGCATACATCATAAAAAAATTTATAGTCTTTTTGGGTAAAAGGATCTGTAATTAATTTAAATGTTTTATACGCCTTTTTAAATGCCTTTTTTTTCATATACGTGTTACCGATTTCTCGGTATATCTCAACTTTATTTATTGTTCTGTTAAGGGCGTTTTCATAACTTATTAAGGCTTCGTCAAATTTTTGTAAGCCCTGCAAAGCATCGCCTTTTAATTTATAACCTATAGGTAATTCTGGGTAAGACCTTATTATTTTTTCTACATATTTTAGTGACTGTTCAAACTCTTGCCTTTTGTTATAAATCAATGCCAGTATTTGATTTGTGAGGATACAGTCAGGATAAATATTATGCATTTTTAAAACCTCGGTGAGAATATTCTCATCCTTTTTTTCTGTAATAATTTTGTCTATATTTATTTGGTAAAGATTATACGGATCTATTTCTTTTAATTCATATTCCTTTGCAATTATGGGAAAGCTTACCTTATCCACATACAGAATACCTGTTTCATCAAAAAAAACCGCTGTGTAATCAGGATATTTTTTTATTAGTGTTTTAAATTGGCTATTTCCTGATGGTGCTATAATAAATTGAGGCCTATATTTACCTATAATGTAATTTAATCCCGTCTCTGAAGTAAAGGCATTGTTGGCAGTAAATATGTCTTCATTTAAAAATAAAAAAGGTATCTCCATGTCCATAAAAATTTTGTATTTGGGATATAACACCCACTGTAGATACCCTCCATAATTTGGATGGTTAAAAACCTTTCCATGGGCATCTATTCTATTTAAAAAAGTGCATATGCCTTCAGGAAGATTTCTTTGAGAAAATGGATATTTTTTAGGCATATAGGCAAATGTCTCTTTTACTGTCAAAAAAGATGACACTATAAATAAGGTGGTTAAGATTGCAAAAACAGGCTTTAAAAATTTTTCCCTGAGATTATTTATCTCCAACAATTGAATAAAATCTTTTAAGATTGGCAGAGAAAAAAGTGCGTATTCATATCTGAAACGATTTGCCTTGCTTAGAAGTATAATACCGGCAACAAAAAGAATAAAATGGCTTATATTTTTTCCTTTTTTATTAAAAATTTTTATTATAATGGCAATACATGATGAAAAAAAGATTATATTAAATATAGTGCCAAAGGGCATTGTCATTTTTATAACCTGAAAGGAAAATAGTTCCTCTATCTTTATCTTCGCTATCTCAAATATATAGAGCGATGCAAATTCAGTGGGTATAAATGGCACCCAGGTTAAGTCTGTCCGGTGGGGGGTTAAAAAAACAGAGCCTATACTTACAATAAGGGGTATTAAAAACAAAAGCTCCCTGTTTTCGATATGTTTTTTTTCTTTTATTTTGTTTAGAAAAAAATCTATTAAATATGCAAGGATTATTAAAATCATTACTGGATAAACAATACCGTGAAGATTAACCCATAGAATGGAAACAACAGGCAAAAAGAAGGTGTATCGTGGCTTCAATTCCAGAATATAGATAAAAAGCACAATAAAAAGGTATGTGAACATATGGGGTCTTATAAGATGAAAACGGGGAATTAAAAAAAGGACAAAGAGAGAAAAAGTAATTGCCCTATAGATTGTAGGCTTGTCTTTTAAATTTTTATTAAGAATTAGATAAATTAATAACATAATAGCAATAAAAATTAATGCCCTTAAAAAGACAAGACCATAATAACCGGAAAATGTGTAAATCTTATAGACAAGCAATTGAAAAAGCCAATAATAGTCCACCCATTCCCTTGGAGGTTCGATGAATGAAAAAAAACTGCTGTCCCTTGGAATAGAATTATGCTCAAGGATATATCTACCGCCATTTAGGTGGTACCACAAATCCGTATCGCCAGCATATATAGGCCATTGAAATAGATAAAACAAAACATAACTGATTAAAAATATGATATAAATAATACAATAATTACTGAACAACCAATTTTTATTTTCTTTAAAAAACATATTAAAGCGCGTAAGAATCATGATTTTTGAGTGGTTTTACATTACTATACTTTGAAAGTAATGTTCAAGGGTAAATATATGTAGCAAACTATGATGAATTTAGTAATTTATTAAAAGGATTGCCTTACATTATCTTCTTTTAATATCTTCCTCAGCAGATGAGTATTTCTGGGCAACTTCAAAGCACTGGTCTGATATTTTTAAAAAGGCATCTACCACATCCGGGTCAAAGTGTATGCCGTAACCTGATTTTATGATCTCTACTGCCTGTTCGTGAGGAAATGCAGGTTTGTATATTCTTTTAGTTATAAGAGCATCATAAACATCTGCTACTGCCATAAGTCTTGCTGAAATGGGGATGTCGTCACCAGTCAAACCTTCAGGATAACCTGTGCCACACCACTTCTCCTGATGGGAGTATGCAATTTCCTTTGCAATATCAAGAAACGACCTTATTTTACCAATTCTTTGCTCGGCAGATAAAATTGCATCCCTTCCTAAAATTGTATGTTTTTGCATGATTGTAAATTCTTCAGGTGTAAGTTTCGCAGGTTTAAGGAGGATATTATCTGGCACTCCCACCTTGCCAATATCATGTAAGGGTGCTGATTTATACAGTAGTTCTATGTTTGCATCTGTGAGAAAATGTTTGAATCTCGGATGATTTTTTAACTTATTAGCAATTAATTTTACATATATTTGTGTCCTTTTTATATGATTACCTGTTTCTGTATCTCTGGTTTCTGCGAGGGACGCTAAGGCCATAATCGTTACATCCTGAATGGCAACTATTTCTTGAGTGCGTTTTAATATCTCTTTTTCTAAAAATTTGTTTTTATCTTTTAAAAAGTCCCTTGCATCTTTCAACATTAGATGGTTTTTTATCCTTGCAAGGAGTATAGGGGGGCTTATTGGCTTTGTAATATAGTCAACAGCACCTAACTCAAGCCCCTTCTTTTCTTCCTGAACACCTGTTTGAGATGTTAAAAAAATTACAGGTATATCACAGGTTTCAGGATTTAATTTTATTTGCCTTAAAACCTCGTAACCATCCATACCGGGCATAACTATATCAAGAAGAATTAAATCGGGTTTATCTGACAGTTCAAGTGTTTTCAATGCCTTTTCACCATTTGTTGCAATCTTCGTTCTGTATAGGTCTTTTAAAAGGGCACTTAGCATCACAATTATATCTGGAGAATCGTCTACAATTAATATAGAATGTATTTTTGGTTGATATATGAGCTCATTCATATGATTAATATACTTATAACTTCATCTAAAATCGAGTTTTTTATAAAATATCTTCATATTATGCTCATCATACTTGCAAGATATACCTCTTATATATTATATAATTAAGGCACGCCGACATAGCTCAGTGGTAGAGCAGCACACTCGTAATGCGCAGGTCGTGGGTTCAAATCCCACTGTCGGCTGATAAATTTCCCACACAAAGCTTTTATCATAACAAATGGTAATAACCTTTGTCTTTTAACCCAACAAATACCATTTAAGTAACAAACCGCTCAATTATCCTTGACATTTTAGTTAAGGGATGTAATATAGTCCCTTAATAATAGATGATTAAAACAATAAAGCATTTTGCAAAAAATACTATCTGGGAAATAGATATAGATAAGTTACCAGTATATAGAGCATATCCCATATTAATTCTAAGGATAATTTTTCTTGCCTTATTCAATTTCTACAAAAAAAATACCATGGATCATGCCTCTGTGCTTACATATTACACAATACTGAACATTGTCCCTATCATTGCAGTTGTATTTAGCATTGCTAAGGGTTTTGGTATAGAAAGATTTGTTGAAAAGCAAATTATGAAGATTGCATTAAATGCAAAGTGGCAGGTAGAAATTACACAACAGATTATAAGGTTTTCCATAAATCTTCTCGAACAGGCAAAGGGTGGTATAATTGCTGGGATAGGTATAATACTTCTTTTATGGACTGTAATAGCCATACTTGGAAAAATCGAATTTGCATTTAATAAAATTTGGGGCATAAAAAAGGAGAGGACATTATCAAGAAAGTTTATAGATTACATGGCCATTTTTATTATTGCACCAATACTGTTTACGATTTCGAATAGTATAACAATTCTTATATCAACAAAGCTTGGGCCTGTAATGGCATTTTTAGGTTTTAAAGGAATAACGATAAATTTTATAAGCATATTGCTCAAATTATTATCTTACATTTCTTTTTGGTTATTGCTAACAGCAATGTATATGATTATGCCAAACACCAGGATACCTTTTATACCAGCAATAACAGGAGCAATAATCTCTGGGACATTATTACAACTCATTCAATATGTTTATATAAATTTTCAAATAGGTGTTACCAAATATGGAGCAATATACGGAAGTCTTGCAGCACTGCCACTTTTTTTTATATGGATAAAAACGAGCTGGATTATTGTTCTTTTCGGCGTTGAGATTGCGTATGCAACGGAAAATAGAAATGTTTATACCTGGAAACCTCACTATTTGGATGTTAGCGTCTACACCAAGAAGATTTTGTTGCTTTCTGTATTTAAACTTATATGCAAACAATTCTATGAAGTAAAACAACCCTTAACTATAAAAGAAATTTCCAGTATCTTAAAGGTACCTATATTCATTATAAAAGATATTATGCAAGCCCTTATTTCTTCAAAGCTCGTTATAAAAGTTTCAGAAGATAATAAGGATAGCTTGTTTCAACCTGCAAGGCCGCCAGAAGAATTAACCATCGAAGATGTGCTTTTTGCCTTTGAAAATGCTGGAATCATATACGATACCGGAAAATCGGAATATCTTAAAGAAACAAAAGAATTATTAGATAGATTTAATATATCAATAAAGAATCTGCCAGAAAACTATAATATAAAAAAGATAATTTAAGTAAGAACAACCTGGGATAGCGATTTCAGTTGTCTTACTTTAAATTATCTTTTTAATTAAAATTATAAGTCAGGTGGTAAATCTTTTAGCTGGGCCAAAGAAAATACTGGTCCGTCCTTACACACATATTTAGAACCAATGTTACATCTACCACAGATACCAATACCGCATTTCATTCTTTTCTCAAGGGTTGTTATTATCTGATCATCTTTAAAATTTAATTTTACGAGATTCTGCAATACAAACTTAATCATTATAGGTGGACCGCAGGTAATAGCTATAGTGTTATCAGGTTTTGGAGCTACCTCATTTAAAACTGTTGGCACAAAGCCTGTTCTTTTATCCCAACCAGGATATTCATTGTCCACTGTTAAAATAAGATTTACATCTGGTCTAGATTCCCATTCTTTTAAATCATCTTTATAGCATAGGTCTGGTGGTGTCCTTGCCCCATAAATTATTGTGATATCTTCATAGTCTTTTCTGTTATCGAGCATAAAAAGTATAAGGGTCCTAAGGGGGGCAAGCCCTATACCACCCCCGATAAAAAGTATATTTTTACCTTTCATCTCCTCATAGGGAAACCAATTTCCGAGTGGTGCCCTGACACCTATCTGGTCACCTTCATGAAGTTCGTGTAATGCTGTTGTAACTTCACCTACCTTCATTACACTAAACTGGAGATATTCCATTCTTGTAGGGGGTGAATTTATAACAAATGTAGATTCTCCAACGCCAAAGACCGACAATTGTCCAACCTGTCCTGGTTCAAATTTAAAGGTCTTCATCTTTTCATGGTCATTAAATACAACTTGAAATGATTTTATATTTGGAGTTTCTTCAATGATTTTCGTAATAGTTGCTAATTCAGGCAGGTAGGGATTTTTCATGCTTCTCCCCCATTTGATGTTAAAGTCTTATTTTCACTATTTGTATCTGACAATTCATCTACAACTTTACTGATATCTACTGAAACAGGACAGTATCTTATACACCTGCCACACCCACAGCATGCGAGCACACCGTTGTATTTTTCAGGATAATATAAGAATTTATGTCCAACCCTATTTTTAAATCTATGAAATTTTGTGGGCCTTGGATTATGGCCGCTTGCTTCCAATGTAAAATGGGGAAACATACAGGCATCCCAGCTACGCAATCTTTCTGCTTCCCAAATCTTATTTTCATCTGTTATGTTGAAGCAGTAGCATGTTGGGCAGAGAAAAGTACATGCACCACAGCTTAAGCATTTACTAAGGGCTAATTCCCAAAAACTATCGTCATTAAATTTCTCTTGAGATATTTGGGGTTTTCCAGCCTTTTTAAAAGGGTTTTTTACCTTATTTTTTACATCTTCCTGTTTCTTTTGCGCTTCCTCAAGATATTTTGAACCGTCTTCAATGAATTTTGATTGGATTACTGCCTTTCCTTTTTCTGTTACAGGTTCTAATACGAATCCGCCACTTACTTCTGTCATTAAAATATCTGAACCTTCTTTGTCTGATGGGGTGCTACCAACGGCTGTGCAAAAGCATCCTGGAGAGACATTCGGACAACTAAAGCCAATTATAACGGTTTTCTCACGCCTTCCCACATAGTAAGGATCTGGTATGTCTGAATCCTTGTATACCCTATCGTAAACTGTAAAACCCTTTGCATCACAGGGTCTTGCAGCAAAGATAACTGTATCTTTAAAATCCATCTTCTCCTGTATTTTTACATCAATCTTATCAGGTTGTTCCTCTTTTTTTGAAAAAGTGAATGTTAATAAAGTTTCGTATTGGGGAAATATAACAGTTTTAGGCGGAATATTTGCAGGTCTATCGAGGCAGATAGTACTGTTTTCCTGAAACAGTTTAAAGGCAACTACATCATCATCTGCTACTGGAACATAAACAACAGATTTTGTTGCTAATTCCTTTAAAAATTCCACTAAATTTTCTTTTTTAAGAAAGCCTAACTCTGTCATCCGATTTTATGCTCCTTAATTTTCAACTCATCTACATTAAAGGTATACATTGGTGGTTTATCATCAGGGTTTACCCCTGGCACATAATCAAACAATTCTTTCATTTCCAGATTAATCTTTCTCTTCAATGTATTTACTGGTATCCCCATGGGACATGCCCTTTCACACTCACCACACTCAACACACCTTCCAGCAAGATGAACTGTATGTATCAAATGAAACATGAATTTCTCTGTTAATGTAGCGCGCTGGCTTATCCAATGCGGTTCACGGCTCTCTGCAATACAGCTATCCTGGCATACACACATGGGGCAGGCATTTCTACACGCATAACAGCGAATACAGCGGTCGAACACCTTTTGCCAGTACGCCAGTTTTTCTTCAAGGCTCTTTTTATCAAATTCAATTATATCTTCATAGACACTCTCTTTTGGTTTATCTGACTTTATAGGGTCTCCGATTAAAATATCGTATATTAGAGGTGTTGGATACTGACATGTCTTACATTTATCAGGTGCTATATCCATTAAGGATAAAGTCTTGGTCTCTTTTTCGGTCTTTACATTAACATTGCCATTGTCTTCAAATGTTATATCATCGATATTTGCAAAATCTACTGCCTTTAATAGCTTTTTTAAGCTTATTACGCCACTACAAGGTAAACCGATTATTTTTACATTCTCTCTATTTATCAGACCTTCTTGAATATATTGAACTATGGTTCTGCTATCGCAACCCTTAACTATAACCCCTACCTTTTTTCTTTTTAATGACGGCAGATATGAAGCGAGATTGTGAACACATCTCTGATCCCATATTAATTGATCAACCTTATCTTGAGTATTTATAAATAAAGGTGTTGCATGGACTTTATCGAATCCTTCTGTATAACCAATAACGATATCTACTTCGTTTAATATTTGTTTTACAGCATCTTTTAGCTTATCTACTGACACGCTTTAAGCCTCCCTTGTAAGATTCAACGGGCCCAATTTATGAATTACTTCAGTGAAATCTTTAACTACCTGCTGCCATCTTGCACCTTCTGATGCAGAAACCCATGTATAGTGAAATCTTCTGTGGTCGATTCCCAGAAAAGGAAGCAATCTCTTTAACATCTCAAGACGCCTTCTGGCATAAAAATTACCATCAGAATAGTGACAGTCCCTTGGGTGACAACCAGATACGAGAACCCCATCTGCACCATTTAATAATGCTTTTACAACAAATAATGGGTTCACCCTACCAGAACATGGAACTCTTATTATTCGGAGGTCTGTTGGCTGTTTGAAACGGCTTACTCCTGCTGTATCTGCACCACCATATGAACACCAGTTACATAGAAAACCAACGATTTTCATTTCTTTATTTTCTAAGCCAGACATAATGCATTTACCTCCGCCAGCAACTGATTATCTGTGAAATGCTGAAGCTGGATTGCACCACACGGGCAGGTTGATGTACATACACCACAGCCGGCACAGACAGTCTCTATTACATCGGCCACAATCCTACCATCTCGTAATTCTTTATCTTTTATGGCCTGGAATGGGCAGGTTCTTACACACTTTAAGCAGCCAATACATTTATTTATATCTACTTTAGCTACAGCAGGGTCTGATTCAAGCATATCCTTTGAGAAGAGTGCCAGGACTTTACTTGCCGCTGCACTACCCTGACCAACTGATGCAGGAATATCCTTCGGGCCCTGACATGCACCGGCAAGGAATACACCTGATGTGTTTGTCTCAACAGGTCTTAATTTTGGATGGCTTTCAACGTAAAAACCGAATGTATCATAAGAAATGTGTAATTTCTCTGCAAGGTGAGCGGCATCAGGATTTGAAAGCACTGCTGTTCCAAGGACAACAAGGTCTGCTTCTATCTCAACCTGTGAACCAAGAAGTGTATCCACTCCTTTTACAACCATCTTCTTTCCCTTTGGATAGATCCTCGATACACGACCTCTTATATATTTAACACCATAATCTTCTTGAGCCCTGCGGGTAAACTCATCGTAGCCCTTGCCAGGAGATCTAATGTCCATATAGAATACGTATGATTGAGAATCTGGTATGTGGTCTTTTGTAAGGATTGCCTGTTTTGCAATATACATACAACAGAAATTCGAACAATAAGGAATCCCAATAGACTTGTCCCTCGAGCCAGCACATGATACAAACACAATCGTCTTTGGTTCTATATGATCTGAAGGTCTCAAAATGTGACCTGCTGTAGGGCCTGAAGCGTTTAAAAGTCTTTCGTATTGTATACCAGATATTACATCAGGATATCGACCACCACCATACTCAGGTAATTTTTCGAGGTCAAGCAGACTGTAACCTGTGGCAACGATTATTGCACCAACTTCTTCTGTTACTATTTCATCCTGCATTTCATAATTTATTGCCTTTGTGGGACAAATCTTTGCACATACCCCACATTTACCTTTTGTAAAATGTCTGCAATAATTGGGATCTATCTTTGCCTTCTTTGGAATGGCCTGTGGGAATGGAATATTTATAGCCTTTGTAGGTGCTACACCAAAATTAAAGTAGTCATAGGCATTACGGGATGGACATTTCTCCATGCATGCACCACAACCTGTGCATTTTGTCCAATCAACGTAAGTTGCCTTTTTTCTTATCTTAATCTGGTAATTACCTACATAACCTTTAATTTCATCTATTTCTGAATAGGCGTAAAGTTTAATCTTATCGTGTTGTGCCACATCCACCATTTTTGGTCCAAGGATACATATAGAACAGTCTATGGTGGGGAATGTTTTATCCAATCTTGACATCATGCCACCAATACTCGGGCTCTTCTCAACGAGCACAACCTCAAGTCCACCATCTGCACAATCAAGGGCAGCCTGCATACCTGCAACACCACCGCCTATTACGAGCACCCTCTTATTAATTCTGAAGGATGACGAATAAAGAGGCCTATCCTGCATGACTTTGGCAACTGCCATTTTTACAACATCTATGGCCTTTTTCGTATTTGCTTCCTTGTCTTCACCTATCCAGGAGATATGCTCACGTATGTTAGCCATTTCGAAATAGTATCTATTTAAACCTGCCTTCTCTACGGTTTTTCTAAACGTAAGCTCATGCATCCTTGGTGAACAGGCAGCCACTACAATTCTATTGAGATTATGGTCTTTTATAGCCTGCTTTATTTCATCCTGACCGGGCTCCGAGCATGTATACATATATGTTGTTGCATAAGCCACCCCTGGAATTTTTCTTATAGCCTCTGCAACTGCCTTAACATCTACTGTTCCTGCTATATTATTGCCGCAATGACAAATAAAAACACCAACCCTCATTTATGGGTTCTCCTCTTCTTGTGTCTCTTGTTTTTTTACTTCTTTTTTCTTTCCCTTTTCTTGTTCCTGTTTTAACAGTTCGTGCTGTTCCTTTGTGAGTCTTGAGTGAACAAAATTATCAGCACTTACTATTAATTTATCTAAACCAAGCTCTTTTGGTGAGTATCCATATGCAAGACCCATTATCTGGGTAAAATATAGAACAGGTATATTAAAATTTGATCCAGTTGTTTTATTTATCTGTTCCTGTCTTAAATCGAGATTCTGCTGACAGAGTGGACATGCAACAGCAATACAGTTAGCACCGGCCTCAATTGCCATAGATATTACCTTTGCAGATAGTCTATTGACCATATCTTTCTTTGGGACACCAAATGCAGCACCACAACATTCAACTTTGAACGCAAAATCGCATACCTCAATACCTATGGCAGATAAAATTTTATCCATTGAAATTGGATTTTCAGGGTCATCAAATTGGGCTAATTTTGGCGGTCTGTTTGTTATACATCCGTAATAAGGGGCAACTTTCATATCTGGGATTACATGGGTTACCCTTTTTGTTATTTCATCTAATCCTACATCTTCATACAGAACCTGAAGGGTTGATTTTGCATATACGCCACAGTTATATTTTTCATCGAGTAGTTCGTTTACCTTTTCTTTAAAGGTTTCATCCTTTTCCATAAAATATTGAGCCTTCTTGAATGCCATAAGACATGCTGGACAAGGCACCGCTACAGTGTCCAACCCCATTTTTTCTATTATTGAGAGATTTCTTGCAGCCAGGGCTGCTGCAAATACATGGTCTATTGTATGTGCTGGTGTTGAACCGCAACAACTCCAGTCTTCAGGCTCAATGTAATCTACCCCTAATGCATCAAATATGAGCCTCACTGATTTGTCATATTCTACTGCAGTCCCCTCAAGGGAACAACCTGAATAATATGCATATCTCTTATTAGCCATGTTTCTTCAAGCTTTCCTGATATCTTTCGAAAATCTTTGCCACTTTTTCACTTCCCCTAATCTTCTTTGGTAAAAAATGTATCTTGTTATGTGCCAATACCTTTGGTCCTAAATCCGAATCTGTAAAAAGATGACCTGACCTCAAATTATATGAAATGAGTGTTCCCACCTCATATAATCTTCCAAACTTTTTAATAGAATCAAGAAAAGAGTCATAAAATGTCTTTATATCCTTCTCCGATACCTTATTTTCCCTTCGAGCCATAATTCTCAAAACATCCATAATATGTGCCACGTCGATTTCGCATGGACATCTTGTTGTGCATGTCTCACATGTTGCGCAAAGCCATATTGCCTTTGAAGTGAGGATTGTCTCTTTTTGACCTGTCTGAATGAGTCTCATTACCTGGCTTACAGGGTAATCAAAGAAATTCGAATAGGGACATCCAGCAGTGCAATTTCCACACTGGTAACAGAGAGAAGGATCCTGGCCGCTTTCTTTTTTTACCTCTTCAATGAAATTCCAATCAGTGCTTTCTGTTAAGTTGATGGTTTTCATTTTTTATACATCCATTATTTTATTTGTGAAACATTTAGCATGATTTTAAATTCCTTGTCAACATTTTTTTAAAAAATTTTATTTTTTATAGTGAATTTTGCAATTTTTTATTAACACCAAAATGTATATTTTAAAGAAATTCTTGTTATTTCATTTATATATATCAATTTTTCGAAATTATAATTTTTCACTATAATAAACACATGAAATTATTTTTTGCTTTTTCCAGCCTTTTCTTTAATGGCTGCCCTTGCCGCAGCAAGTTTCGCAAGGGTCACCCTATAAGGTGAACAACTTACATAATCAAGTCCAATTCTATGGCAGAATTCAACGGAATTTGGTTCTCCCCCATGTTCACCGCAGATTCCGATTTTCAGATTTTTTCTTGTCTTTCTTCCAAGGTCAACGCCCATTTTCATTAGCTTTCCCACACCCTCTTCATCTATTCTCTGAAATGGGTCATAAGGATAAATTCCATTTTCTACATAAAATCTTAAAAATTTTCCTGCATCGTCTCTACTCATTCCAAGTGTTGTCTGTGTTAAATCGTTTGTTCCGAATGAGAAAAACTCTGCCTCTTTTGCAATCTCATCAGCAGTAATGGCAGCCCTTGGAATCTCTATCATAGTTCCAATTTTATAATCAATTTCCATTCCGTATTTTTTCATTACCGCATTGGCCACTCCCACCACCACCTCTTTTTGTTTTGCAAGTTCTGCTACATCTCCTACGAGGGGTATCATTATTTCAGGTTTTACATCAATACCTTTTTTCTTTACCTCACAAGCTGCCTCGAAGATGGCTTGGGCCTGCATTTCCGTTATCTCAGGATAAACAATACCTAACCTGCAGCCTCTGTGACCTAACATAGGATTTGCCTCATGGAGGCTTGCCACCTTTGCAGAGAGTTTATCGTATGGAATTTTTGTAGTCTCTGCAAGGGCCTTTATCTCTTTTTCCGTATGAGGTAAAAATTCATGTAGAGGTGGATCCAGGGTTCTAATGGTAACGGGCAAGCCATTCATTACCTTAAATATGCCTATAAAATCTTTTTTCTGCATGGGAAGTAATTTTTTAAGCGCCTTTTTTCGTCCTTCCAGGTCATCTGCAAGGATCATTTCACGGACTGCATCAATCCTGTTACCTTCAAAAAACATATGCTCTGTCCTGCAAAGGCCTATTCCTTCGGCACCGAAGGCCACTGCTATAGATGCCTGTTTTGGTTCATCTGCATTGGTTCTGATACCCAATCTTCTTACCTCATCTGCCCATGACATGAGAAGTGCAAAATCTTGATAAACCTGTGATTTTTCAGGTTTTAATGTCTTATCAATGAGCACCCTTAAAATCTCTGATGGTATGGTCTTTATTTCACCGATAAACACCTCTCCCGTTGTTCCGTCAATGGAGATAAAGTCGCCTTCTTTTATTGTTTTGCCTTTAACAAAAATAGCTTTTTTCTTATAATCAATATCAAGATCACCGCATCCTGCCACACAAACCTTACCCATCTGTCTTGCTACAAGTGCGGCATGGCTTGTCATGCCACCCCTTGATGTGAGAATGCCCTGAGCTGCATTCATTCCCCTTATATCTTCAGGTGATGTCTCTATACGAACGAGTATCACCTTTTCACCCCTTGCAGCCCATGCCTCGGCATCCTCTGCATTAAATACTACTTTCCCTGTAGCTGCACCAGGGCCTGCATTCAATCCCCTTGCAATCATTTGTCCTGATTTTAATGCTTTATCCTTCTCTTTGGGATCAAAAATAGGTCTTAAGAGTTGATTTAACATATCTGGCTCAACCCTCATAAGGGCATCTTCCTTCTTGATTAAACCTTCCTTTACCATATCCACTGCTATTTTAAATGCAGCAAATGCCGTTCTCTTTCCTGTTCTTGTCTGAAGCATCCATAACTTATTATTCTGGATTGTAAATTCTATATCCTGCATATCTTTGTAATTCTTCTCAAGGATATCCCTTACCTTTAAAAGCTGTTTGTAAATATCAGGCATAACCTCTTCAAGGGACTTCACATCTTTTTTATCACCCTTCTGTTTTTTATTGATGGGCAGAGGGGTCCTTATACCTGCAACTACATCCTCACCTTGTGCATTTAAAAGATATTCACCGTAAAAATGGTTCTCCCCTGTGGCAGGGTCTCTTGTAAATGCAACGCCTGTTCCACAATCTTCACCCATATTTCCAAATACCATACACTGGACATTAACGGCTGTTCCCCAGTCATTGGGGATGTTGTTCAGTTCCCTGTAAGCAATAGCCCTATCATTATTCCACGATTTAAACACAGCACCTATGGCACCCCATAATTGTTCATAAGGGTCTTCTGGAAACTCAACACCTACCCTTTTTTTAATAAGTGCCTTAAACTTCTTTACAAGGTCTTTTAAGTCTTCTACAGTTAAATCCATATCGAGTCTTATTTTTCTTTCTTTCTTTTTTGCCTCGATAATATCTTCAAAGGGGTCTGTCTCATCCTTTGACTGTGGTTTTAATCCAAGAACAACATCGCCGTACATTTGCACAAATCTTCTATAACAATCATATGCAAATCTTTCATTATTTGTTTTTTTTGCAAGACCTTTTACTGTCTTTTCGTTCAAACCGAGATTTAACACAGTATCCATCATTCCAGGCATACTCACCCTTGCACCTGATCTTACTGAGAAGAGTAAAGGGTTATTAGGATCACCAAAAACTGCTCCCATCTCCTTCTCTACTCTTTTAATATTTTCAATTACTTGTTCTTTTAATCCTTCAGGGAATTTCATTCCAGAGTTATAGTAAAGTGTGCATACCTCCGTTGTTATGGTAAAACCTGGAGGAACAGGGATACCAAGATTAACCATGTCAGCAAGACCTGCACCTTTTCCGCCCAACAAATTTTTCAATTTTGAGCTACCTTCAGCCTTTTTACCACCAAAATAGTATACATACTTTGTCATGGACCCCTCCCACTTATTCAATACGTATTTTTGACAAATCGCCGTATTTAAAAAACATATCTTTAATGTTCTTTAAAAGTGCGAGTCTGTTATTTCTTATGTTTTCGTCATTATCCATTACAAAAACATTATCGAAAAATTTATCTATCCTTTCCTTAAAACCGATAAGAACCATTAATGCTTCAACGTAAAGACCCTTTTCTATTAAATTTAAAAACTCATTTTTTCTTGATTCGTATAACTCAAAAAGATCCTTCTCTTCATTCTTATTAAAAAGATGAGGTAAAATTGTTGTTGTGTCCCTTAGCTGTTTAGTAATATTAAAAACCCTTTTAAATCCTATCATAAGTTTTTCAAATTCTTGAATGGATTTTTGACCTTCAAGGGCGATTAGTCTCCTGTATCCATCGTATAAATCTATACCTGCAATATCGAGCACACTCTCCACAAAGTCTTGCCTGTGGCCTTCTTCTATCATAGAGAATTTAAACCTTGTCTTAATAAATTCTTTTAGAGAATTTTCTGTCTTATCTAAAGTAAGTCTATCTGTTATGTGGGAACCTGCATTATAGGCATGGGCTATTAACTCGTGTAGATTTATGTGGAATCCTTTCTTTATAACTATTTTTATAATACCAAGAGCTTGTCTTCTTAATGCAAAGGGATCTAAATTTCCAGAAGGTTCTATCCCCACTGAAAAAAATGATACCAGGGAATCGATTTTATCTGCAATGGATAAAATACAGCCGAGGGTTGTTTCAGGGATATTACTGTTTATACCTGAAGGAAGATAATGTTCTTCTACGGATGTTGCTATATCTTCGCCATAACCTTGAATGTGCGCATAAATTCTACTCATTGTGCCCTGTAGTTCTGGAAACTCCCCTACCATGTGGGTTAACAAGTCTACCTTCAAAATTTTAACAGCCTTTTCAAGCTTTTCTTTTTCTTTATAATTTAAAATATCTGCGAGATATGTAGTTATTTTAAATAGCCTTTCTACCTTTTGTTTTAAAGTGCCAAGCCTTACATGAAAAATAATAGATGATAGTCTGTCGTATAGGGCTTCAAGCTTTATTTTTTTGTCTTCTTCAAAAAAGAAACTTGCATCTGCAAGCCTTGCCCTCAGAACCTTTTCATTACCTTTTATAACATTTGCATCATTTTTAGGGATGGTATTTGCAAAAAAGATAAAAAACGGCATGAGCTTTCCATCTTTACCATATATGGGTATGTATTTTTGATGGCTTTTCATTACATTTATCAGCACCTCTTTTGGTATTTTAAGATAGACTTCATCGAAACTTCCCTGCAAAGGGTATGGATATTCTGTTATATACAGTATCTCATTTAATAATTCTTTATCACGATAGGCAATACCATCTACCCTTTTTTCAATGTCGCCTATACCTTTTAAAATAATATCCATGCGTTCTTTTTCATCAACTATAATAAAGTTTTCCCTTAGTTTACCTATGTATTCTTTTGGACTTTTTATCTCTACAAAACTTTTGGAAAGAAATCTATGGCACCGGGTTAAATTACCACTCTTTACACCTGCAATTTCAAATTCAACAATCTTTTCATCTAAAAGCGCAACAATCCAGTGAATTGGTCTTGCATATTCAAATAGTTCACTGGCCCATCTCATTTTTTTCTGAAAAGGTATACGAGGTATTATATCTTTTATTAAATCAGGTAATACTTCAATAGCAGGCAATCCCTTTTCAATTTTTTCAACAATTACAAATTCAATGCTATCTTTAACAGCCCTTTTTAAATCTTCTATTTCTACACCCTGAGATTTTGCAAATCCTATAGCTGCCTTTGTAGGATTGCCTGTTGTATCATATGCCCTATTAACAGGAGGACCGAATTTAACTGTCTTTACCTCTTTTTGGACCTCAGAAACATTCTCAACAAAAACTGCCAATCTTCTGGGGGTTCCGTATACATCAATTTTTCCAAATTCTAATCTTGTAGCGTTAAATCCTTCTGTTAATAATTTTAGTATGCCTTCTTTTTCAGCTTCTATAAATCTCGCAGGTATCTCCTCTGTTCCTATTTCAAGTAAAAAATCAGCCATAAAAAACCTTTTATTTATAAAGATTTAAGCAAGGGGAAGCCCATTTCTTCCCTTTTTTTCACATAAAGTTCGGCGCACAACTTTGCAAGATTTCTTACCCTGCCAATGTAATTTGCCCTCTCTGTAACACTAATTGCACCTCTTGCGTCAAGAAGGTTGAAAATGTGAGAGCATTTAAGACACATATCATAAGCAGGGAAAACAATGCCTCTATCGTTTACCAGCCTTTCCCCCTCTTTCTCAAACATGTCAAATAGGATTCTTAATGTTTTGGGGTCAGATTCCTCAAAATTATAAATGGAAAATTCCCTCTCAGGTTCAAGAAATACATCTCCATACGTAATATGTTCATTCCATTTTATATTAAATACATTATCCACATCCTGTAGATACATGGCTATTCTTTCTATACCGTATGTAATCTCCACTGTTATAGGGGACAAATTAATGCCACCGCATTGCTGGAAGTATGTAAACTGCGTAATTTCCATGCCGTCAAGCCAAACCTCCCAGCCAAGCCCCCAAGCACCGAGTGTTGGTGATTCCCAGTCATCTTCCACAAATCTTATGTCATGGCTAAGCATATCAATTCCAAAACTTTCTAAACTTTTTATGTATATGTCCTGAATATCTTTAGGAGAGGGCTTCATGATCACTTGAAACTGATAATAATGCTGCAATCTATTCGGATTTTCTCCATATCTTCCATCTGTTGGTCTTCTCGATGGCTGAACATAAGCTGTATTCCAGGGCTCAGGGCCTAATGCCCTGAGGAAAGTAGCAGGATGAAATGTCCCGGCTCCAACCTCCATATCGTATGGTTGCTGAACAATGCAACCTTTATCTGCCCAAAATTTCTGTAATGCCAATATAAGGTCTTGTAGATACATGGTTTTTGCTCTCTTTGTATATCATAAGATGTATCTTTTTTTCCATAGTTTTTGTGAAAAAACATACAAAAAATTTTTTAAGTTTATAAACCAAAGAAACTAAGATAACCGAAAGTTACGGATTGGGTTAAATCAAGTATGCACATGGATTAATTGCATTTTTATTGATTGCCAACGACAAATTGATGAAAGGGTTTGGATTCTACTTTTTTTCTTTTCTTTTCAATATACATTAAATCATCGGCAATGGAAATGAGTTCTTCCAAAGACTGATTGCTATTTTTGTCATATTTGACAAAACCCACGCTAAATGAAAGCTTATAAGGTTTCCTTTCCATGTTATTGTATTTATCAATAAGGTTATTTAAACGTTTTATAATCACTTGTGGTTTATCAAAACCTGTTAATAATGTAAGGATTGCAAATTCATCACCGCCAAGCCTGCCGATGATATCCGATTCTCTAAATGCATTTTTAAGAATCTTTACAAAGGCAATTATTGCATTATCACCTTCTTTATAGCCTAAATTATCGTTTATCCATTTTAGATTATCCAGATCTAAATAGAAAAGGATCATATTCTTTTCAAGTCTTTTTGCTATTCTAAATTGTTGTTCAGAAACTGTAAAAAATCCTCTCCTGTTATAAACACCGGTTAGCTCATCTGTTATGGACAGAAGTTTTAGCTTTTCCTCCATCTGTTTCTTTTCTGTTACATCAATCAATATTCCCAGAACAGCAGGTCTTCCATTATAAATAATCCTTGAACCGTGTATTTCACCGTATCTTATATCCCCGTCTCTTCTGCGAATCGATATTTCAAGACGCATGCCACCTTTATCACCTCTATTATCCCTTATATCTTTAACAACCTGTTCAACAGGTTTTCCATCAATCTCTTCTACAAAGTCTTTTAAAGATAGTTTATTAACAATCTCTTCTGGTTTATAATCAACTATTTCTGCAAAAATCTGATTAACGTATCTAAACAATTTATCCTGAATAAGATAAACGCCTACAGGAGATTTCTCTGTTAATATTCTATACCTCTCTTCTGATTCTTTAAGCATAAGCTCAATCTGTTTGGCATCGGATATGTCAAGAAAACTTGCCAAAGCCACTTTTTCACCCATATATTGAACAGGTATAATGTTTTGAAGAATCCATTTAATCTCACCGCTTTTTGTAATTATTCTAAACTCAAATGGGCTTTTCCTTAGGTTTTTTAGCATCTTATACGTTTCGTCGATCACTTTTTTTCTGTCTTCTGGATAAACCATATCCACGGGATTTTTATCAATAAGTTCTTCGTCTAAAAAACCAATAATATTTTTAAAATAATTATTAACAAACTTAATCTTTTCTTTTTCCAGGATATAGACACCTACAGGAAAGTTGTTGGCAAGGGTTCTGAATAATTCCTCTGCTTTACGCCGCTCTGTCACATCTAAAAGCATGGTTACTGTTTCACCACTTTCTGTGGGTGCTGCCTTGAATTGTATCTCCTTTACTTCTTTGTTTTTACACACAATTTTATAAACTCTTTCTATATTTTTTTTCTTAACATTTATGTTTTCCTTCCATGTTTTAATCACATCCCTTCTTAGTTCCTCATCGGGGAATGCCTTTTCAAACCAGACTCTTCCTGTTGGTACCTCATCAAGGGTATATCCTGTAATATTTACAAATTCCGGATTAACGTATTGAAACTTCCCTGTTTTATCTATTAAGATGATACCATACGGTGCATTTTGTAAAATAGATGAATATGTCTTTCTTTCTTTATCGAGTATTTCTTCCACTTTTTTTCGTTCGTCTATGTTTTCGAGGGTGCCTTCGAAGTTTAGCACTTCATTTTTATCGTTCCGCACAATATGTGCATTCATAGATGTCCAGAATATACTGCCATCTTTCTTTTTACTTTTTATCTCATACCATTCAAGGAAGCCTTTCTCTTCAAGGATTTTTTTAATTTTTGAAAATTCTTCTGGTTCAGCAAAAATTTGACTCAAGTCATTTATGTCTTTTAGGATTTCCTCAGGAGAATTATAATCATGCATAATTGCAAATGACGGGTTCACGCTTAACATCTTTCCATCGAGGGTAATTTGAAATATCCCTTCAACGGTATTTTCAAAAATACTTCTATATTTCTTCTCACTCTCGTTGAGTGCCTTTGTCATCTGCTTCTGCACAATGGCATTGGCAAATAATTCTCCAACAATTTTTATAAGAGAAATAATGTTTTCTGGCCAGATTCTTTTTTCATTTATTGTCTCAAGACCTAAAAAACCAATTGTTTTATACGCCGAAATTACAGGCAAGGCGATCAAAGATTTTATATCAGAAAACAATAAACTCTTAATTTCTTTTATTATTTCCGGTGATAAAATATCGATATCAGGTATATGTATCACCTCTAAATCTCTAATCTTATTGATAAACCATGGGATCGCAGATGTTTTTAAGTATTCTGAACCTTTGTTCTGATATTGCGCCTTTTCATTGTGCCATTCATGGGTTTTTATAATAGTTTTGCCATCTTCAGAGAAAGTAAACACAAAACTTCCATCAGCCTTTGCATATAATCCAATTGTTTTTAATATGTCATTTATACCGTCATCTATGTCTTCGGGAGACAAAACGATAAAATTTGTAGAAAGGGTTAATACAAGCTTTAAAAGCTCTTCATAATTGTTTTGTGCATCATTGGCGTCATTTATTACATCAATTTCATTTTTAGACTTTTGTTCATATTTTGATAGCTCTATGCGCAGTTTTTTTATCTCATCAATGAGCTACTCTTTTGTTTTGTGGAAATCTTCCAAATCCCCCTCGATGGCTTTTATATTATTTTAATAATATCATAATATTTTTCGCATTTTAAAAAAAAATATTAACCTTTTTATTTTTTAAATACTGCACCTGTTGCAGCAGATGTTACCATCTGTGCATATCTTGCCATATAACCTTCCTTTATTTTAGGCTCAGGCCTTTTCCATGATCTTTTTCTTTTTTCCATCTCTTTATCAGAAACAAGTAGATTTATTGATTTTTTAATTAAATCTATCTCAATTTTATCACCGTTTTTTACAAAGGCAATAGGTCCGCCTTCTGCTGCTTCAGGTGAAACATGGCCGATACATAAACCCCTTGTTCCACCGGAAAATCTACCGTCTGTAATGAGTGCACAAGATAGATCAAGACCTCTTCCGGTTAGGATGCTTGTAGGTGTAAGCATCTCTCTCATGCCCGGTCCTCCCTTCGGTCCTTCGTATCTTATAATTATGGCATCGCCCTCATTAATATCACCTCTTAATATGGCAGCACCTGCCTCTTCTTCACTTTCAAAAACCCTTGCATTACCTGTAAAATGCCAGATTTCCTTCGAAACACCTATGCGTTTGACAATTGCACCATCTGGGGCAAGACTACCTTTAAGGACAGCAAGCCCTCCCTTTTCATGATAAGGGTTATCAATTGGATGAATTACATCGTAATCAAAAACCTGGACTTCTTTTAATATATCCCCTATATTCCTGCCCTCCACGGTTAAACAATTTTTATTAATGAGGTCTTTTTTGGAAAGCTCTTTCATAATAGCATACACGCCACCTGCTTCGTTTAAATCTTCAAGCCTATGGTATCCTGCAGGGCTCATGTTGCACAAATGGGGAACGCGCTCAGATATCTCGTCAAATAACGTTAAAGGCAAACCTACTCCTCCTTCATAGGCAATAGCAGGCAAATGAAGGGCAGTGTTCGATGAACCACCAAATGCCATATCAACGGCTATGGCATTTTTAAAAGCCTCAATTGTCATTATATCTCTTGGTTTTATATCCTTTTTTACAAGCTCAACTATCTTTATGCCAGCAACCTTTGCAAGCCTTAATCTTGCCGCATGCACAGCCGGAATAGTTCCGTTACCAGGCAGAGATATACCGAGTGCCTCACTTAAACAGTTCATGGAATTAGCAGTAAACATACCGGCACATGAACCTGCACCAGGACATGCACATCCTTCAAGTTCTAAAAGTTCTTCCTCTGTCATTAAATTGCCTGCTACCTTTCCTACACCTTCAAATACTGATATAAGATCTACCTTCTTGCCCTTGAATCTCCCTGAAAGCATAGGCCCACCGCTTATTAAAATAGCTGGAATATTGAGCCTCAAGGCAGCCATCATCATGCCAGGTATTATTTTATCGCAATTTGGGATAAGAACAAGCCCGTCAAAGGGATATGCCTTGCACATGACCTCCACAGAATCACAGATAAGCTCCCTTGAACCAAGGGAATATTTCATACCTTCAT
The DNA here is from genome assembly GCA_029777945.1 of Deltaproteobacteria bacterium. Lineage (GTDB taxonomy): Bacteria > Desulfobacterota > Syntrophorhabdia > Syntrophorhabdales > Syntrophorhabdaceae > JAKORG01. The sequence goes on from JAKORG010000080.1 coordinate 72,947, forward strand.
GATTCATTGCAATGCCATCACAGATACCGATGGTGGAAAATTCCATTGGCGTTGCCCCTGCCATCCTTATCCCTTCTTTCACTGCCTTACAAATGTTATTAAGGTGTATATGTCCGGGTATAAGCTCGTTTGCCGAATTTGCTATGCCTATTATGAGTCTTTCAATCTCTTCCTTCAAATAACCCATTGCCTGAAAAAGACTTCTATGGGGTGCCTTTTCTATTCCCTTTTTCATTCTGTCTGATCTCATGTTTCCTCCGAAATAGGATAATTATTTCAAACAAGATTATAATAGTAAAAAAACTTTATTTCAATATTAAATTTTTTGCTATTTGCCATTCAACCAATACCAATTTCTTAACAGGAAACATAATTTATATATACATTGACTTTGATCATTACTTTGAATAAATTATATTATCTTCTTTGGAAGTGCCAAGGCGCCTGGTGGGCCTCCTGGTCTTCAAAACCAGTGCACTGCTGACGAGGTGGTGGGTGGGTTCGATTCCCATGCACTTCCGCCATAAACGTAGACTTTAACTTTATTGATAGATAAGTCTATTGTTCGAATTTAATCTTCCCTGTATCAGAGACCTTATATCCACCTATATATAAAAGTCTTTGTTTGAATTCATCTGATTCTATAATTTCCATGAGCATCTTAAATTTTTCATCATGATAGAAATCTTTAGAAACAAGAAGGTCAAAATCCTCTTCGCCGAGAGGTATAAAATCCAGTGAAAATATCTTTGCAACACTGAAAATACCCATTGCCACATCTGCTATGGATTCCTTTACCATTATTGCCACGGCTGTGTGTGATGCCTCTTCTCTGTCGTATCCCTTTATATCGAGTTTTTTAATACCCTTTTCCTTGAGGATTGTATCGAAAAGTATCCTTGTCCCAGACCCAAACTGTCTATTAACAAAAACAATATCCTCCCTTATTAGATCTTCAATGCCTTTTATTCTTTTTGGATTTCCCTTTTGCACAATTAAACCCTGGATTCTTTTTGCAAGATTTATTAGTATGCACGGAGTGTCGTTAAGATATTTTTTTATTAAGGGGATATTATATATCTTTTCCACCTCATCGAGGATATGGGTTGTGCAAAGACTTGTAATACCCCTTTTAAGTGCTATAATTCCGCTTAAACTCCCAGTAGGTGTGGCCATAAAATCATATTCAGAATATCTTTCTCTTATTATATCCCTTAATATATCTAATACGATGTCATGGCTACCGATGAGATTAATCCTTTTTTTTAAATAAGGCCTACTTTTTAGTAGTGTGCATTTTATCTTTTCCCCTTCGTCAAATCCTTCTACATTTTCCGGGATAAATATTAAACCATCGGCCCTTGCCATTGAGGAAAAAATGCTGGCACCCCTTGGGAGTGGAATGGCAAAATAGGAATTGTCCTTGGATACAATATTTACCCTTATTATTTCTTCAATTCCAATCCTCGAGGGTATTTTAAAAGCGGTTATCACCTCTTCCTCTTCATAAAATCTCTTTACCCCTGTTAATCTTTCATACAGAGGTTCTAAAAACATTTTAAAGCTTAAGGTTGCAGAGACAGGATAACCTGGTATACCAAAAACAAATTTTTCCTTTACAATACCAAAAATTGTTGGTTTACCCGGCATCATAGAGACACCGTGAAATATAATCTTACCCTTCTTTCTTATTATCTCTTCAGTATAATCTTCTGTTCCAGAACTTGTGCCTGCATTTATAATAATTACATCAAATTCTTCAATTAAATTGTTAAAAATTTCTTCTAACTCTTTTTTTTCTCTAATTATTCCATGTCGTTTTGTTTCAAAGCCTATCTTTTGGGCCAGCTTCATAATTGTATATGAATTAAAGTCAATGAGATGACCTTTTTTTAATAGAATACCATTCTTATCAAAAATATCTATTAGCTCCTTTCCTGTAGGAATTATGAGAAGTCTTGGCCTTCTTCTCACATTTATTTCTTTTATACCGGCAGATATAATCATACCCATATCATAAGGTGTAATTAGGTGATTTTTTGGTATAACCATATCCGATTCTATTATGTCTTCACCTATCATACGGATGTTCTGCCACAAATACACTGGCCTTCTAATGATTATAGAAGAAGATAATTCCTCTATATCTTCAATCATAATTACCGCATTTGTTCCTTTCGGCAAAGGGTCTCCTGTATTTACATAAAACGCATTGTTTTTTGATATGGTAAGGGGGTTATTTACATCAGCATCCAATGTGTCTTTAAAATCAACGGCATAGCCATCCATGGCAGCACATATAAAGGCCGGTGAAGAAAATCTTGCATATACTGCCCTTGATGTAATTCTACCAACGCTATCCCAGGTAGGTATTGTCTCTTCCTCTTCTATTGGGGAAGCAAAACTGGATATTACCTTTATTGCTTCTTCTCTTTTTATAGTCTCAAGGTATCTCTTCATTAAAATGTATATACCTCAACTATCTCGTCTTTTTCTAAACCTTCTTTATCTTCAGGGACTATAATATATCCCTTTGCCTTTGTAAATGTTGAAATTAAAGAGGATTTTGTAAATATGGGGGTAATAAAAATTTTATCAAATCTTTTTTCTGCCGTAATCTCCACATATTCTTCTATACCTAAACTGGAAGGAACATTCGTGGTAAGGATACCCATATATGCACTTTGTGGTAAAAATGACTTTTCTCCTTCCATTTTTTTTAAAAAGGGAAGAAGAATTCTCAAGGCTACAATGGTGCATGAAGCAGGATGTCCTGGCAAGCCAAATACAGGTTTATCTTTAAGCCTCGCTAATATTGTAGGCTTGCCGGGCTTTATATTAATCCCGTGAAAGATTATTTCACCCTCCAGTTTATCTAAGGCCTCTACTATATAATCCCTTTCACCCTTTGAACTTCCTCCTGATATAAGTATTATATCGGAATCCATTGCCAGGACAATTTTTTCTTTTATTTCTTTTAGATTGTCCTTAGCGATTCCTGAAAATCTAACAACAAATCCTTCCCTTGTAAGAAGACCTTTTATTACAAATCTATTTATATCCCTTATCTGTCCTGGTTTTGGGTGTTCATTAATGTCTATAATCTCATCTCCCGTAGAAATGATACTGACTTTCGGTTTTTTATACACGTCAATCTTTGAAATGCCCAGCGAAGCAAGGATGCCCATATCAAAAAAATCAAGTCTCTTACCCATTTCTATAACTACTTCATTATTTTTTATATCATCACCTTTAAAGCATATGTTTTCTCCCCGATGAATTACCTTTGTAATCTCAATTGTATCGAGCATCTCCCTCGTGTATTCTTGCATTATAACCCCATCTGCACCTTCGGGAATCATGGAGCCTGTAGACACCTTTACACACTCACCGTCACTTATTTTTATGTCTGTGGTTTCACCTATCTTTACCTCACCTATCACCTTTACAAATCTCGGGCTCGTCTCCTTTGCACCATAAGTATCCTTTGCCATTAAGGCATATCCATCCACAAGGGAACGGGAAAAGTAAGGCACATCTTCCTTTGATATAATATCATGGGCAATGACCCTGTTATAAGCGTCTTCGATACTTATGCACTCAATCTCTGTCCGTATACTAAAGTTCTTCAGTATTTCATATGCATCCTTTATTGAAACAGATTTTAAAAAATCCATATTAACCAAATCTCCCAGTAATATAACCCTCAGTTCTTTCATCCTTTGGAGATGTAAAAATCTGAGACGTCTCTCCGAATTCAACAAGTTCCCCTAAAAGCATAAATCCTGTCCAGTCAGAAACCCTTGCTGCCTGCTGCATATTATGAGTAACAATGAGGATCGTATAGTTTTGTTTTAATTCAATTATGAGTTCTTCTATCCTCATTGTGGCAATCGGGTCAAGGGCAGAACAAGGTTCGTCTAATAAAATAATTTCCGGCTCAACAGTAAGAAGCCTTGCAATGCATAATCTCTGTTTCATCTCTTCAGATAGGTCTAAGGCAGGCATTGACATTTTATCTTTTAGCTCATCCCATAAACCGACACTTCTCAAACATTTTTCAACAATTTTCATATTTTCTTTTTTATTATTCATGCCGTGGATTTTTAAACCATAAACCATGTTGTCGTATACAGAAAATGGAAATGGATTTGGTCTTTGGAAGACCATTCCTACCTTTTTTCTTAGCTCAATTATATCTATATCTTTTAGATTCTCATCGTTTACGAATATTTCTCCTGTTATCTTTACTTCATCTATCAAATCGTTCATCCTGTTGAAACATCTAAGAAGTGTTGATTTACCGCATCCCGAAGGCCCTATCAGTGCGGTTATACAATTTTTGAACACGCTAAAATTAATGTTTTTCAATGCATGGAAATCACTGTAATAAAGATTTAATTCTTTAGTGCACAGGACTGTCTTATCCATTATCCGAACTTTCCTGAAATGTAATCTTCTGTTTTCTTTTGCGAGGGATTTGTGAAAACCTTTTCGGTGGTACCATACTCAATAAGTTCACCAAGATAAAAGAATGCCGAATAATCGCTTATCCGTGCTATCTGTTTTGTATTATTGGAAACAAGTACTATGGTATACTCTTTTTTCAGCTCGCTCAATGCCTCCTCTATCTTTGCCGTAGATATGGGGTCAAGGCCAGAGCATGGCTCATCAAGCAAGATTATTTCAGGTTTTAGCACAAGGGTTCTGGCAAGGCATAACCTTTGCTGTTGACCTCCTGAAAGTTTAGTGGCAGACATATCAAGTCTATCCTTCACTTCATCCCATAGGAAAGCCTTTTTAAGACTGTCAGAAACGATTTTGAAAAGCTCTATTTTATCGTTTATACCTTTAAGTCTTGGACCATAAGCAATGTTTTCAAAGATAGAGCGTTGAAGTGGTATGGGGACAGCAAAAACAGTGCCTATTCTTCTTCTCAAACTAACAGGATTTATTTCCTTATCAAGGATGTTTATGTCATCTATTAATACCCTGCCCTCTATCTTTACATTGTCTTCAAAATCTATCATTCTATTTATTATTGATATCAACGTGGACTTACCACTGCCTGCAGGCCCCATAAAGCCTGTAATCATATTTTTTGCAATATTTATCTTTATGCCTTTCAAAATCTCATTTTTTTCAAAGTATACCCTTAAGTTATCAATCTTTATCTTTACGTCCATATCGCTCTTATGAAAATCTCGACACAACTTTATTCATGGTGTAATAGGCAACGATATTAATTAAAAGTATACTTAGCACAAGGACAAGTGCGGTAGCATAAGCCTTCTCCATTGATATACCCTCCCTTGCAAGTATATAAAAATGCACCGCCATAGTCCTGCCCGAATCCATAATAGAGGTAGGTAGCCTAAGAGAACTTCCCATTGTAAATATCACGGCCGCTGTTTCCCCTACAGCCCTGCCTACACTTAGCATAATCCCCGTTAGTATTCCAGGCGTTGCCGAAGGCAGCACTACCTTTATAACCGTCTCCCACTTTGTAGCACCTAAAGAATAACTAACAATTCTAAAATTTTTAGGCACTGCCTTTATTGCCTCCTCACTTGTTCTTATTATGGTAGGCAATATCATAATGGCAATTGTCAAAACACCGGATAATATGGACCACCCCATCTTTAGCTTAATTACAAAAAAAATAAAACCGAAAAGACCATAAAGAATCGAAGGAATACCAGCAAGGGATTCAACGCCGAATCTTATTATCTTTGTCAGAATAGTTTCTTTGGTATATTCTGTTAGAAATATGGCAGTTCCAACACCAAGTGGTGTGGCAAATAAAATCGATAATATAACAAGCATAATGGTTCCTATTATTGTGGGATATATACCACCATGTCTTCCCATATCTTCAGGAAAACTGAATAAAAATTCTAAATTTATGTTTCCAATGCCTTTTACAAGAATCAATGCCACTATGACTATGAGTATACCTACTGTAAAAAATGCTTGGACATTCAACATGATCTGAATAAATTTATTTACTTTTTTAGGATTTATTCGCATATTTATATCCTTCTTTTAATACCAAAATTGGCTAAATAGTTAAGGGCCATAATAATTATAAGTAATACTATACCTGTTGAAAAAAGCCCGAGCCTGTGGTCACCTGTGGCATATGCAAGCTCAAGGGCAATGTTTCCAGTAAGAGTTCTTAGGGGATCTGTAATATTTGTGGGTATTTTTAAGGCATTACCTGCTATCATAATTACGGCCATTGTCTCGCCTATTGCCCTGCCCATCCCCAGTATAAAACTCGCAAGAATTCCAGACCTTGCCGCAGGGAGTACTACTTTGAATATCGTCTGCCATTTAGTGGCACCCATGGCATAGGAGCCTTCCCTGTATGACCTTGGCACACTCATTATAGAATCAAAGGATATACTAATTATTGTGGGGAGTATCATAATCCCAAGGACTATGGAGGTTGATATAAGAGAAAAACCTGAACCACCAAGATATTCCCTTACAATAGGCACAATGTAAATCACGCCGAGAAAACCGTATACCACTGATGGAATTCCTGCCAGAAGCTCAAGGGCAGGTTTTAAAATCATCTTTAGTCTTTTACCAGAATATTCAGCCAAATAAATGGCACAGGAAAGCCCCAGGGGGGCACCTATGATAAGGGCACCAAAGGTCACAAGAAATGAAGAAATAATCATGGGAAATATGCCAAAATAACCCTTTGTAGGTGCCCATTTAAAACCGAATATAATGTTTTTCAAACCAACCTTTAAAAAAAGGGGCAAGCCCTCTATGAGAATAAATATGAATATCAAAAAGAGAAAAAGAAGAGATGATAAGGCAAAAACGGTTAAGGTATTTTTTACTATCTTTTCTCTTATTGAAACCCATCTATTCATATGAACCAATAAGCCCCTCTTTTCTTAATAAATCCTGTCCCTGCTTTGAAAGGACAAAGTCTATAAATTCACTTGTGTAATCATCTGGTTCTCCATTGGAAAGAAAAAGAAAAGGTCTCGTTATTTTATATGCACCTGTTTTTATACTTGAAACAGTGGGCACTACACCATCTATTGTCAGTGCCTTCACCCTTTTATCTACAAGACCAAGGGAGATGTATCCGATTGCATAAGGGTCTGTTGCCACTATCTCTTTTACAGAACCATTAGAGTCTTGCACCATGATGCTGTCATCTATCTCTTCGTTTTTCATTACGAGCTCCTCAAAGGACCCCCTTGTGCCAGAACCTTCTTCCCTTGTTATGGCATCTATTCTTCTGTCTATCCATCCCAGTTCCTTCCAGTTTTTTATTTTACCAGAAAATATAGCCCTTACCTGCTCCATAGAAAGTCCATTGATTGGATTACTTGGATGAACAACAATAGATATACCGTCATAACATATAACAATCTCGTTCAGCCTTTCCCCTTCTTTTAATTTTCTCGAAGACATACCCAAATGCACTGTGTTATTTATACATGCCTGTATGCCTGCAGTTGAGCCTCCACCTTGAACATCGATAATAAAATTTGGTTTTTGTAACATAAAATACTCTGCAAGTTTTTCAACAAAAGGCATAACAGACGTAGAACCTGCAATGGTAATCAAATGTTTTTTTTTACCTTGCCTGTTTTCTTTTAATCCACAAGAACAAATAAAAACCAATGCAACTGTAGTGAAGATTATGAATATCTTTTTTAACATACACAGTTTATTCTTTTATTTTTGTGTGTCTTATTATCTTTCCTTCCACCATAAATATTACCAGCTCTGCTATATTTACAGCATGGTCTGCCATCCTTTCAAGATATTTTGCGATGAAAAGGATTCTTGTTGCCCTTGAAATAGTTTTTGGATTTTCAATCATATAGGTTAAAAGTTCGCGGAATATCTGGTCGAGATATTGATCCACCTTTTCATCCTCTTTTGTTACCTTTAGTGCCAATTCCACATCCTCCCTTACAAAGGCATCAAGACTCTCCTTAACCATCAGTTCCACTGTCTCAGCCATCCTCGGCAGGTCAATATAAGGTTTTAACTGTGGCTCTTGATTCAACTCAAGCACCCTTTCACATATGTTTACTGCCATGTCCCCTATTCTTTCGAGGTCGTAATTTATTTTAATAGCCGTTGTTATAAACCTTAGGTCCTTTGCCGCAGGCTGTCTTAATGCAAGGAGTTTAAGACAAAATTCGTCAATCTCCACCTCCTTTGCATTTATTATTTCGTCGTTTTTTATAACTTCTTGAGACATTGCTGAATTTCTTTCCAAAAGTGCCTTAATAGCCCATCTTATTGAATTTTCCACAAGCCCGCCTTCATATAAAAGACTCTCCTTTAATTCTTTAAGCTCTGCGTCGAATGCCTTATAAATGTGTCCCTCCATTTCTTTAATCCTCCCTTTTTATTTGTCAGATGATTATATTCATTTTTCCACTCCAATACAAGATAATATGTAAATAGGGATGTCATCTCTATGACATTACATATTTTTTTATTCACAGATTTAATGTATACTCATTGTCGTGAAAAAAGGTGTTTATGTTTTTATTTTTATACTCTGTATTTTTTTGCCTCTCTTTGCATGGGGTGAATTAGATACCTTTGCCATAATTGCCGATACCCATATAGGAACAACCGATTCTGTTTATGCTGAATTCATAAAAATAATGGAAAAACAGAATATAAAAGATATCATACACTTAGGCGATGCAATACATAACCCGGGAAAAAAAAGGGAATGGGAAAAATTCTTTGAAATTACAGGTAGAGATAAAAAAATATATATCACACCTGGCAATCACGACATAAACGATTCATGGTCTATGAAGGTTTTTTTAAAATATTTTCCCAATCTCTACTATTCCATTTCAGATAATGATACACAATTTATTTTTTTAAATTCAGAAATCCCTGAAGAAAAGGGAAAGATTTCAGGGGAGCAACTTGAGTGGTTAAAAAAAGAGCTGACAAAAAATTTTAAATTCAAATTTGTTTTTGTTCATAGACCCCTTTTTCCTGTTTTTGCCAACCACGGACTCGATAGATTTAAAAAGGAAAGGGATACATTGCATAAACTATTCGAAAAAAGCGGCGTCTCTATGGTCGTATCGGGACATGACCATTTCTACCAACGCACTGTAAAAGACGGCATGACTTATATCATCTGTGCCGGTGCAGGAGGACAAGAGCGTTTTTTTGCTTTCAACGATACGAGATTCTATTTCCGTTACATAGTTGCAAAAAGGATTAAAAACGGCTATGAGTTTGTAGTCAAAGACCTAAACGGTGATACTGGAGATGAATTTCAAATCATAAAGGAATAAAATTTATTTTTCTTTTTTCCTTATTTTTTCTAAGGCAAGGGCTGCATTCTGCCTAATATTTTTATCCTCGTCTTTAATATAGTCTTTAAGTATCCCTTCTATTTCATCATTTTCCATGCCTATCTGGCAAATCTTTTCTAAAATATCAATTATGGAGAGTTTTACGTGTTTTCCCCCTTTTTTCAATGCCTCAGAAAAATATGGTATGTACTGTCTTATCTCATCCCTGACATACCAGTATGAATCGATAGCATAAAGGGCCTCTACCACAGATAATGTTACCTCTTCGTTTTCATCCCATAGGGCAAGAATAAGGGGGATTATGGCCCTTTCGTCTCCTATCTTGCCTAAGGCACGGGCAGCAGATTTTCTGATAACAGGGTTGGTATATGTAAGAGATTGCAA
>JAKORG010000081.1 GCA_029777945.1 Deltaproteobacteria bacterium
ACCATACGTGCTTTGAGAGAGGCAGGTGCTGAAGAATTTGTGGAGCTTGCCCCGTATGCAGAAGGGGTTAAGGTGGACGTTGTGGAGGAGGATTCGATTTCAGCAACTCAATGACCTTTTTTATGTGCTCATAGATCACCATGATGTCTCCCCGGGTTGCAGGGCAGTGCAGCTCCTCATTTAGTTCCTCAAGAGAGCTTATATTTTCTATTCCCTTGTAGTTATTTTCCATGAAATGCTTTTCTACCAGCTGGGCGTTTAATATATTTTTTTGCGTGGTGCCGTAAGATTGGAGGAGCTTTATCTCGACGCCGTTTTTGAGCAATACCCTGCAATGCTTGCCTTCCCTTATTACCTGCTCTATCAAGCGGTAGTTTATATATCCCAGCGTTTCATCTCCCTGGATGAGAGGATATCTTACCATGACTGGCATCAGTACCAGATCGTGCCTGAGCGGGAGGGGTATTTTGGCCTTTTGGCCCAGTATTTCTCCATATTTTCGCCTGAGTTCCACGATGTCATACGAGAGGCTGGCAACTATACCTTTGAGCACCGATTTTATCTTCTTATGTATCATCCTTTTTTGGCCTTCCAGGGTGATGAGCAGGGTAGTGTCACCCACGCCTTCCGCATATACCGGCAGCAGGGCGCTTATGCCCTCTTCAAGATAACTTCCCCGCTTTTTCAAATTATTTTCCTCCCTTTCCGATTTTGCATTGAAATGGCAGATCACAGGAAAAATATAAGCTGTTTAAATTGTTACCTATAAAAGGGCATTAGTTAATAAAATTTTATTTATAGTGGTATTTATCGACGGGCGATGCACATAAAATATAATTAGGCAAGGGAATAATCATATCATTATGTCAGTTCATGATATCAGTTCATGCCCGCCACTTTTCGGGCGTATCTTTTTATATGAAGCAGATGCAAATCAGAAAGGATTTCCTCTTTGGTGGGTTTTTGAGATTGGCGTATGCTTGCTGAAGGTTTTTGAAAGGTATTTCTGATATTTTGAGCTTTACCTGTTTTACAGCTTTTTTTATACGTGATAAGTATATGGAAAAATTTTGTTGCAGTAAGGTATTCAATTCCTGCCCCTAAAAGCAGGAATTATTATACACCATTTCCCTTTTAAAAACAATAGCCAATTTTTGGTGAAAGCTGGCTGCTATTATCATCATCTCTTGTTGTTGGATCTGTCTATAAAATTGCAGTGTTTTAGGGTGGTAAGGAAAAGCAATACAACTTGTACCAAGAGCATTGGCTAAAGTATATTCTTAGGCTGCCTATAAAATAGGTACCTCTTACTACCAAACTAAAAAATTTTCGATACTTTGTGATATAATTTTATCTACACCAAGATTCAAAATGCTAAGGAGGAACAACTATATGAGTACTCCTCAGGGTACCTATTATCCAAACAGTACAATTAGTCAGAGGTGCTATTGGCAACAAGGAGCCGGTGACGGCGATAGGTCATATTATGATATCTGTTTAAAATATGGGGTTATATTAAATGGGCCCGGTAATTGGGGAAAGGCTATTGTACATAACAATGATTTAGATGACTCCTATAAAGATAAACTAGTGAGCATGGGTGCATCAATGCAAAAAATAGCCGATTTAAAGAGATTTTGTGTAGATATGAAACGTGGAGATATAGTAGCTCTTA
>JAKORG010000082.1 GCA_029777945.1 Deltaproteobacteria bacterium
AAACAAAGGGGTATGGATGAAAAAGACATTGAGGCAAGGACATCCTTTCAGATACCCCTTTCGGAAAAAGAAAAATTAGCCGATTATGTGATATACAACAATGGAACAAAAAAGGATCTACAAACACAGGTTGATTTGCTTATAGAAAGGATAAGGGAATGGGAGGAAAAGGATGCATCTAAATGAAATGAAAAGAAAAAAAATAGGGGAGCTTACAAACCTTGCAAGGAGTTTGAATATTGAAAATGCAGCAGGATTAAAAAAACAAGAACTTATCTTTGCCATTTTGCAGGCTTTATTAGATAAAAACGAATCTGTTTATGGTGAAGGTGTCTTAGAGGTCTTATCCGAGGGATTTGGGTTTTTAAGATCACCAGATTCGAATTATATGCCAGGACCAGATGATATTTACATATCTCCATCTCAGATAAAAAGATTTGGATTAAGAACAGGAGATATTATATCAGGCCAGATAAGGCCTCCAAAGGATAATGAAAAGTATTTTGCCCTGCTTAGGGTAGAAACCATAAACTTCGATGACCCTGATGTGGCAAAGGATAAGATAATATTTGATAACCTAACCCCACTCTATCCAAACAAAAGAATTACCCTTGAGACCACTCCTGACAATCTTTCCACAAGGGTAATGGACCTTTTTACACCCATTGGAAAGGGCCAAAGGGGTCTTATCGTTGCGCCTCCGAGAACAGGAAAGACAATGTTACTCCAGCTTATAGCAAACAGCATAACACAAAACCACAAAGAGATAGACTTGATAGTGCTGCTTATAGACGAGAGACCTGAAGAGGTTACAGATATGCAGCGTTCTGTAAAGGGTGAAGTTATAAGCTCCACCTTTGATGAGCCTGCAACAAGGCATGTTCAGGTGGCAGAGATAGTGATAGAAAAGGCAAAAAGGCTCGTAGAGCACAAACACGATGTGGTGATCTTGCTGGACAGCATTACAAGGCTTGCAAGGGCATACAATACCGTTGTGCCTTCAAGCGGTAAAATCCTTTCCGGCGGTATAGATGCCTCGGCCATGCAGAAACCAAGGAGGTTCTTCGGTGCTGCAAAAAACATTGAAGAAGGAGGGAGCCTTACGATCATCGCAACTGCCTTAATCGATACAGGCAGTAGGATGGACGAGGTAATCTTTGAAGAATTTAAAGGCACAGGCAACATGGAGATATACCTTGACAGAAAACTTGCAGAGAAAAGGGTTTTTCCGGCTATAGATATTAATAAATCAGGCACAAGAAAGGAGGAATTATTAATAGAAAAAGACGATTTATCAAAGATATGGCTTTTGAGGAAGGTGCTTCAACCTATGAATCCTGTTGAGGCAATGGAGTTTCTCCTTGAAAAGCTCGAAGATACAAAGACAAATAAGGAATTTTTAAATTCCATGAGTAAAGGAGGATAAAGATGAAAAAAAACATACACCCAAATTTAAAAAAGGCGATTGTAAAGTGTGCATGCGGCAATACGTTTGAAACCTTATCAACAAAAGAAAAGATAAACGTAGAAATCTGTGCAAAGTGTCATCCCATATTTACAGGAAAAGAAAAACGTATAGACTCTGCAGGCCAGGTGGAAAAATTTGAAAAACGTTATGGTAAAAAGACGGCATAATGTTTGAGAAGTTAGATCAGATTAACGGACGATACGAAGAGCTTGAGGCAGAATTGGCAAGGTCAGAGACCCTTGCCAATATAGATACATATAAAAAACTGGCAAAGGAATATAACGACCTTAAAGAGATAGTAGAATTATATAGGGAATGGAAAAAAACGGATGAGGACATAAAAAATACACAGGCGCTTTTTGAAATAGAAAAAGATGAGGATATGAAGACCCTGATAAAGGAAGAGTTAGGAGAATTACAGGGCAAAAAAGAGGGGCTTGAAGAAAAACTAAAAGAACATCTTTTAAGGGCACACAGGGAAGATGTAAAGAGTATGTTCCTTGAGATAAGGGCAGGGGCAGGTGGAGAAGAGGCAGCCCTTTTTGCCCGGGAACTTTTCGGCATGTACATGAGGTTTGCCGAAAAGATGAAGTGGAAGACAGAGGTAATGTCCACAAGCCTTTCTGATTTAGGTGGGATTAAAGAAATTATAGTGCTTATTGATTCAAAAGATGCATACAATATGCTTAAATACGAAAGTGGGGTCCACAGGGTTCAGAGGGTGCCCATCACAGAGGCACAGGGCAGGATACACACTTCAACGGTTACAGTAGCAGTGCTTCCAGAACCTGAAGAACTTGAAATTGATATAAACCCCGATGATTTAAGAATCGATGTATTCAGGTCAAGTGGACCAGGTGGTCAGCACGTAAATACCACAGATTCTGCCGTAAGAATAACCCACATACCAACAGGGATAGTTGTAACCTGTCAGGACGAGAAATCGCAGCATAAAAACAAGGCAAAGGCATTGAGGGTATTAAGGGCCCGTTTGAAAGAAAAAGTAGAGGCAGAAAAGGAAAAAGAGATATCCCAGGAAAGAAAAAAACAGGTAGGAACAGGAGATAGAAGTGAAAGGATAAGGACATACAATTTTCCCCAGGGCAGAATAACGGATCACAGGATTGGCCTTACCCTGTATAAACTCCAGAATGTGCTCGATGGTGACATGGAAGACATTATAAATCCCCTGATTGCCCATTTTCAATCAGAGGCCTTAAAGGCAGGTTAAACCATTGACCATTTCAAGATTCATTTCAGAACTAAATGGCATCACATGGATCGAAAAGATTTCCCTTCTTTCTTTTGCTTTATCAAAAAAGAAAGAGGAGATACTTATAAGACCCAATGAAACAGTTACAGAGGAAAAGTTTAAATTTATAAAGACCATTTTCGAAGAGAGAAAAAACGGCAGACCCTTAGCATATATTATAAATTCCAAGGAATTTTTTTCAGAGGAATTTTTTGTAAACGAGTCAGTATTGATACCAAGACCTGAAACAGAGATACTTGTAGAAGAGGCAATTAATATTATAAAAGATATGAAGGGGCAACCAAACATTATGGATGTAGGAACAGGCTCCGGGATAATAGGCATTATGATTGCAAAACATACAGGCATAAATGTTTTGTGTCTTGATATTTCAAGGGAAGCGCTTAGGGTGGCATCCAAAAACAGTGAAAGGATAGGCGTTAAAGGAAAGACCTTTTTTGTTTGTTCTGACCTTTTAGAAGCTATAAAAGAAAAAGGTAACTTTCATGTAATTGTGGCAAACCTTCCTTACGTAAAAACAAAAGAATGGGAACACTTAATGAAAGACGTAAGAGATTATGAACCTAAGCTTGCCCTTTTAGGAGGAGAAGACGGCCTTGATCTGTATAGAAGGCTTATTAGAGTTTTAGAAAGGGTTATTTGTGAAAAAGGCTGGTTTTTATGTGAAGTTGGTGGGGCAGAACAGGCAGAAGTCGTTTCAGAAATGCTTATTCAAAAAGGTTTTAATGTTTCAAAAATAAAAGACTACAGCGGCACAGAAAGGATAATTAAGGCACAATGGATAAATTCGTTATAGAAGGCGGGGAAAGATTAATAGGCAATGTGAAAATCAGTGGTTCAAAAAACGCTGCCCTTCCCCTTCTTGCAGCAACACTTTTGCAAAAAGGTGTTTATGAAATAGAAAATGTCCCCAAATTAAAAGACATAAACACCATGTCAAAGCTCTTTGCCGTGCTCGGTGCCAAGGTTCAGTGGATAAAAGAGGGTGTTTTGCAGGTAGACACAACGGGAGTTGAAAATTATGTGGCACCCTATGAACTCGTAAAACAGATGAGGGCATCTGTTCTTGTCCTTGGATCCCTAACAGGGGGGCTTAAGAGGGCTGTTGTGTCTTATCCGGGCGGTTGTGCCATAGGTGAAAGACCCATAAACCTCCACATCCAAGGCCTTCAGGCATTGGGTTGTGATGTAACCATTAAAGAAGGCTATGTAGACGTAAATGCAAAAAAATTAAGAGGCGCAAGGATTAGATTCGATACAACCACTGTAGGTGGCACAGAAAACATCATGATGGCAGCGGTTCTCGCAAAGGGAGAGACGATAATAGAAAATGCTGCCCGCGAACCAGAGGTGGTTGACCTTGCCAGGATGCTAAAAAAAATGGGGGCAAAGATAGAAGGCGAAGGAACAGAGATAATAAAGATAAAGGGCGTTGACGAGCTTACACCCTGTAAATATACGGTAATACCCGATAGGATTGAAACAGGCACATTTTTAATTGCCTGCGGTATTACAAGGGGAAACATTGTGATTGAAGGATGCAATCCTGGACACATAAAAGCACTCCTTGATAAATTAAAGGAAGCAGGTATGGACATCACAGAAGATGGGGATAAGATAAAGGCATCCATGACAAAGAAAAGGGCATCGGCAGTGGATATAAAGACCGCACCGTATCCTGGATTCCCAACAGACATGCAGGCCCAGATCATGGCGCTTATGACCGTATCAAGGGGCGTGAGTGCCATAACAGAGATCATATTTGAAAACAGGATGATGCATGCCGCAGAACTAAGAAGGATGGGTGCGGACATTAAGGTTATAGGCAACACGGCCATTGTAAGGGGTGTAAAGATGTTATCCGGTGCCAAGGTAATGGCAACGGATTTGCGGGCCAGCGCATCTTTAATACTCGCTGGCCTAACTGCATATGGAAAAACCGAGATATTGAGGATTTATCACTTAGATAGAGGCTATGAGGCCATCGAAGAGAAGCTAAAAAAACTCGGTGCAAAGATTGAGAGGGTAAAGGATGAAGGTCTGGGAGCTTGAAAAAGAAAGAGAAGGGTTACTGGATTTTATACTGAAAACGAGACAGAAAACAAGGGTGGATGTGAGACATACAGTGGCTACTATAAGGGATGAGATTATTGCCAAAGGGGATGAGGCGATAAAAGGACTTTCTTATAAATATGATAACTGGGATAAAGATTACCCGTTAAAAATACTACCAGAAGAAATAGAAGAGGCCGCAAGAAAAATAGCCAAGAAAGATATCTCTGTTTTAAAGGGCATGATAAAGAATGTAAGGCTTTTTCATTTAAATCAGGGGGCAAAGAAGAGGATATATAAAAAAAGGGGCTTATCTGTTGTGGAAGATTATGTGCCTGTTGAAAAGGCCCTAATCTATGTCCCTGGCGGAAGGGCTGCATATCCATCTTCGTTGATTATGGCTGCGGTGCCTGCCCAGATCGCAGGGGTAAAACACATATACGTAACTACACCTACACCTTATGGCCTATTAAACCCTTATGTGGCAGCAGCATTACTTCTTCTGGGCATACAGGATGTATACCGGATAGGAGGCGCCCAGGCCATATATGCCTTTTCCTTAGGTATAGGCACAATACCTAAGGTTGATATTGTGGTGGGTCCTGGTAATGCCTTTGTAGATGAGGCAAAAAGGGATGTATACGGTTTTGTTGGTATTGATATGCTTGCAGGGCCTTCTGAGTTAATTATTCTAAACACAAAGGAAGCTTCGCCAGAATTTATTGCCAGAGACCTTTTTTCCCAGGCAGAACACGATGATATGGCAACGGTAGGTCTTTTTTCAAACTCAAAGACGATGATTAAGAATGTCATGAAAGAGATGGAAAGGCTTATGGTAATAAACGAGAGAAAGGACATCATTGAAAGGGCAATAAAGGCAAACAGTTTTTTTGTGTATTTTAAAGATATTGAAAAGGCCATTGATTTTATAAACACCATAGCCCCGGAGCATATGGAATTTATAGGCGATGAAGGCCTTGCAGATAAAGTATTGTATCCTGGTATTATCTATATAGGGGAGATGACCCCTGTTGCTATAGGTGATTATTACATCGGCACAAACCACATCCTGCCTACAGGAGGTGCAGGGAGATTTACAGCAGGATTATCTGTAGATACATTTAGAAGGAGAAGGGTTAAGGTTAAGACGGACAACTTATTTTTTGAAAGATTTGGAGAAAAGGCAGAAAGGCTTGCAAGGATAGAGGGGCTTTTTGCCCACGCAGAGGCAATAAAGGCAAGAAAAGGGGTAAAAAGATGAAACTAAAACTCGGTTTACCAAAAGGAAGTCTTCAGGAGACCACCTTTAAGATTTTTAAAAATGCTGGGTATTCCATAAAGGTGCTCGAGAGGTCATATGTGCCAGTAATAGATGACCCTGAGATAGACTGTCTTCTTATAAGGGCGCAGGAGATGGCACGATATGTCCAGGATGGTATCCTCGACATGGGTATTACAGGTTATGACTGGGTGCTTGAACAGGATGCAAAGGTAGTGGAGCTTATAAGATTGAAATACGGAAAAGTGGGCTTCCGGGGGGTAAAATGGGTTGTAGCGGTCCCAAATGATTCACCTATTCAAAAACTGGAGGATTTGGAAGGCAAAAAGATTGCCACAGAGCTTGTGGGTTTTACAAAGAGGTTTTTTAAGAAGAAAGGGATAAATGTGCACATAGAATTTTCGTGGGGTGCAACAGAGGTAAAGCCACCGCTACTGGCTGATGCCATTGTGGAGGTGACAGAGACAGGTGCATCTTTAAGGGCAAACAACCTAAGGATCATTGAGACCATTCTCGAATCTGAGACAGTTCTCATTGCAAACAAAAATGCATGGCATGACCGTTGGAAGAAGAGAAAGATGGAAAACCTGATGATCCTTTTAAAGGGTGCCCTTATGGCAGAGGAGAAGGTAGGACTTAAGATGAACCTGCCGAAGAAGAATATAGAAAATGTTTCAAAGATACTCACATCCTTACATACACCAACCATATCAAACCTTGCGGATGAGGATTGGGTGGCCATGGAGGTAATAATCGATGAAAAGACAGTAAGGGACATAATCCCTGAATTAAAAAGGGCCGGTGCACAGGGCATTGTGGAGTATCCTTTAAATAAGGTAATACCCTGAAAAAAGGGGGGATAATGAAAAGAAAAGCAAGCATTGAAAGAAAAACCAAAGAAACGGATATAAAGATAATTTGGATGTTAGACGGGGTGGGGAATTCAAGTATAAATACAAAGATACCCTTTTTCAACCATATGCTTGAACTCTTTTCAAGGCATGGATTGTTCGACCTTGAGATACATGCTACAGGGGATATCGAGGTAGATTATCACCATTTAGTAGAGGATGTGGGCATTGCCATGGGCAGGGCATTAAAAGATGCCATTGGAGACTTTTCTGGTATAAAAAGATATGGCCATGCCGTTGTCCCTATGGACGAGGCACTTTGTCTACTGGCAATCGATTTAAGCGGAAGGCCAAATTTTGTTTTTAAGGGAACCTTAAAAGGACGCACAGGGAATTTTGATACAACCTTGATAAAAGAATTCTTTAAGGGTTTTGTAAACGAGGCAAAGGTAACGGTTCATGTGAATCTTTTTTACGGTGATAATATACACCATAAAATTGAAGCGGTATTCAAGGCTTTTGGAAAGGCACTACGAGAGGCCATAACACAGGATAAGAACATTAAAGGACCCCTTTCAACAAAGGGGATAATTTAAAGGAGGTTATGATGAAGACAGGTATTGTTAGAGAAGATATATATATGGAACATGTTATGGACTATTACCATCCAGAAAGCCCTGAGAGGCTAAAGCATATATACTCCATGCTTGAAGAAATTGGTCCAGAAAATATAGAACGTATACCTGCAAGGGACGCAACCCATGAAGAGATTGCCTATGTGCACGATGTATCATACATCGAATCCATATCTGCTACAAAAGGGAAGAGTGTTAGGCTTGATCCAGATACATCTACCTCTCCAAAAAGCTATGAGGCAGCCCTAAAGGCAGTAGGAGGGCTTTTGAGACTCATTGATGCGGTAATGGAGGGCAAGGTAGATAACGGCTTTGCCTTAATTAGGCCCCCTGGTCACCATGCAGAAAGAAATAGGGCAATGGGGTTCTGTCTTTTCAACAACATAGCCATAGGTGCCAGATACCTTGAAAAAAAATACAATATAAAGAGGATTATTATAGTTGATTTTGACCTCCATCACGGAAACGGCACCCAGCATAGCTTTTATAGGGATGCAACGGTTCTTTATTTTTCAACGCACCAGTATCCGTATTATCCTGGCACAGGATGGATAGAAGAAACCGGTGAAGGAGAAGGAAGGGGATATACGGTAAATGTGCCCTTTTCTTATGGAATGGACGACGATGATTATATGCATGCCTTTAAAGAGGTCCTTGTGCCTATTACTGATATGTATAAACCTGAATTTATACTCGTGTCAGCTGGTTTTGATGCCCATTATAAAGACCCATTAGGAGGCATGAAGGTTACTGAAAAGGGCTATGCCATGATGACCCGCATCATGCTCGATCTGGCAAAAAAACACTGTAATGGCCGAATAATCTATGCCCTTGAAGGCGGCTATGGTTTAGAAGGGCTTAAAAATTCTGTCAAGGCAGTTATTCAAGAGTTAAGGGGCATCAATGCCTTTGACGAGTATAAGCAGGATGCCCCTTCAAATGAAGCTGTAAAGATCGTGGAAAGGCTTAAAAAGACTTTAAGCCCTTATTGGGGTGTGTTTTAGCCCTTCCAGATCATATCCTTTAGTTCTTTTCCTACCTTAAAATAGGGGAGTTTTTTGGGGTTAACCTCAACAACCTCCCCTGTTTTGGGGTTTCTCCCTTTATATCCCTTGTAATTTCTCACAGTGAAACTTCCAAAACCCCTTATTTCAACCCTTTCACCTTCTATTATGGCATTTTTTATTGAATCTATAATGGTATCAACGGCTATTTTGGCAATCTTCTGGTTTAGCCCCAGATCCGATGCAAGCTTGTTAACTATATCGAGTTTGTTCATAAATCCCTCCTGATCCTTTCATTTTTTGTTTTTCCGCTCTTAAAATTCAAGAATATAGATTTTATCTATATTTTTATTAAAATTACAAGAAAATTCATCACTTTTACACTGCATAACTATGCAATCCTGAGAGGAGAAAATTAACACCAAAATAGGTAAACATGACGCTGAAAAAACCGATTATGGAAATCAAGGCTAACCTGTTACCCCTCCATCCTTTTACAAATCTTGCATGAAGTAAAAGGGCATATACGATCCATGTTATTAGCGACCACGTCTCCTTTGGATCCCAACTCCAGTATGAACCCCAGGCATAATGTGCCCAAACAGCGCCTGTTAAAATGCCTGCACTTAACATGGGAAACCCTACCATTATGCTTTTATAGTTTATCTCCTCGAGGGTATCCTTATCTGGCATTATTGACCAATCAACCCTTACAAAATAGAGTATACTGCAAATAAAGGATATTACAAAGGCTGCATAAGATATAAAGCAAGTTATTACATGTATATGTAGCCAATTACTCTGTAATGCAGGTATCAAGGGCTGAATGCCTTTATCTACACCTGGCGATAAAGATGCATAGGCTATAAAAAAGAGGGCACCTATGATGCTAAACATGGTTATTATAGGATAGGTAAGCCTTTTTTTCATTAAAATTATCATAAGGCATATACACCAGGAAAAGAAGATGAGGGATTCGTATAGATTGGATAAGGGTGCGTGCCCTATGTCTAACCTATAAGAATCTATCCATCTAAAGATAATCCCTGCAGTATGTAAAATAAAATTGATGTATATGACCCACCAGATTGTCTTAAAAATAACCTCTTTTTTAAAGGCAAAATAGATAAAATGAAGCAATAAGATGATAACGTAGATAATGGTAGCAAGCCCAAGTATCTTATGATGGATCAGTTCCATTTAATCCCCTCATTATCTTTTCAAATGCTATCCTAAATCTCTCCTTATGCTTTATGCTAATTCCTGCCACAATCAAAGCATCAGGTAGCCTTCTTATATAGACCCTTCCTGATATTACAAAGAAATTTATGTATAGGCCTAAAAGCAAAAGGGCAAAGCCGGTCCACACAATGCTTACACCGGGGTCATAGGTGACCTCCAGTCCTGTCCATAAATCTTCTTTAATATCTTCAAGCATAACAGTCTTTCCAGCCAGATTCCTCTGCTTCATCTTTGGAATGTCCCTTAAAAACCATGCAGTTTTTGGCTCACCATTATTATCGAGATATGCCACCTGCACACCAGGTCCGAAATTATGAATAGAGGCATCAAATCTTATGGGAATCATTATAAAACCTTGCGTTTCGTATTCATCGTGTTCTTTTAAATTGACCTCTTTGCCATCTATTTTAAACATAAATAGAGGCGACACACCATAGCTCGACTGATATAAATGTAACCCTTTATAATTTAAAGGATTATTTACCCTAATATCCTTTTCAAGGATAACCCTCCCTTTTTCTATTACCTCAACAGTTGTAACATAGTCCTTGGGCGAACCATTTGGATAATAACTTATATTAAAATCTTTACATCTAATGGCAAAACCAAGGCCCATCTCCTTTGTTCCTTCACCCCTTAAAAGGAATTTTTCCTTTATATCCCCTTTATGAAGCACAACAAAACCTTTATATCCCCATATCAACCCCACAAGACTGCCTATAAGAATGACAATGATGCTTATGTGTATAAGGGGCACCCCATATTTACTAAATGGGTTTTTTTCGTATATAAGACCATCATCACTGTCATAGATTTTCTTCTTGAAGCTTTTTTTGATTAAAGGAAGTAAAACCCCTTCCAAGTCTTTATTTAACGTGAAGCTAAGCTCCATGTTAGATAAGGTTTTTTCATCGGGAAGAGAAAAAGATGCCCCCTTTTTTTTACGAAAAAACCTTGTGAATGTGCATACCCCGAGATTTATGGCAAATACAACCACAGCGCCTATAAACCACGGCGCATGGTAAATATCGTAGAGCTTAAAAAGAACAATAATCCTTATAATCGTTTCTGAATAGGTAGATAGATACTCTTCAGCCGGCGCATTCTGTTTAATTAAAGTCCCTAAAACAGATGTAATGGCAATGAAAGAAAGGATAAATACTGTAAGCTTTACAGAGCCAAAGAATCCAAAGAGCCTGTTAATCGTATTTTTTTCTTTAATAGAATTGTCCTCAATATCACTGTTTCTTGTGGCATTCGTTGCATTTTGTAGGGGCAGCGGTTCCTTTGGCAACACTCTCTTTATGGCAGTCTATACAGTTTTTGTGATATGTATCCTTTGCTTTTGGTGCATTATCCTTTACCTCATTGATGAGATGGCACTTAATGCAAGGCTCTGGATTATTAGCGTCTTTATCCTTATGATGGCACTTAATGCAATCAATCTTTGTCTTCTCTGTATGGGTTATATGGGAAAAGTTTACAGGAGGCAACTTTCCTCCTTCTAACTTTATAGACATGGGTTCTGCAGGTTTTTTCTGTGCAGCCACCATAGTGATGGTTAATATAAAGGCAATGGCAAAGACCATCAAAACTATAGAAAACGCCTTTTTAGCCATGGGCACACCTCCTGAAATTTACGATATGTTATTATAAAAAACGGCTTTAAGTCAAGGGATGTCTTTTATTGGATAACTGTTGACAACTATGGATAAATTATGGCAATTTTTAGTAGTTAACTATTTTTTAATCCCATGTCCCATAAAACAAGAAAAAAGCCATTATCCCCTGAAAAGAAAAGCACTTATATGCCTTTATCACATAAAAAATTGATTAAAAAAAAGAACAAAAACACCAAAGAAAACATCGAACAGAACGAGGCGTGGTATCGCACAATATTTGAAACATCAGGCACTGCAATGATCGTCATCGAAGAAGATACCACCATTTCCCTTGCAAACGAAAATGCGGTAAAGCTTGCAGGTTTTGATAAAAAAGAAATTGAGGGAAAGAAAAAATGGACAGATTTTGTAGTTAAAGAAGACCTTGAACGGATGAAAACATACCATATGTTAAGGAGGGCCAATCCCGAATCAGCGCCAAAGGATTATGAATTTAGACTTATAGATAAACATGGAAATATTCATGATATCTTGCTCAAGATAAATATGATACCGGGAACAAAGAAAAGTATAGCCTCCCTTCAAGACATAACTGAATTGAAAAGGATTGAAAGGGCATTACAAGAGAGCGAAAAAAATTATAAGGCGTTATTTGAAAACGCTGTAGAGGGTATCTTTAAGGCCTCTCCAGATGGTAGATTTTTGAGTCTTAACCCTGCCATTGCCCGGATGCACGGATTTTCTTCCCCTGATGAGATGAAATCTGAAATTAAAAATATCTTTAAACAATTATTTGTAAAAACAGAAGATATTGAAGCAATGAAAAGGCTTTTAAAAGAGCATGATATAATTAAAAGTTTTGAAGCCTTACAATACAAAAAAGATGGCACAAACATGTGGGTTTCTTTAAATGTTCGCACCATAAGAGACGAAAACAATAAAACCCTTTATTATACAGGGTACGCCGAAGATATTACAAAAAGAAAAGAGGCAGAAGAGAATCTAAAGCGCTTAAGAGAGCTCGAATCCTCTATCTTAAGGGCCATACCCCATGCAGTAATCGGCATTAAAAACCAAATAATAATCTTTGTAAACGAAGGGGTAAAAAACATATTTGGTTATTCACCAGAAGAGCTTATCGGCAAGAGCATACGGATTTTTTACAGAAGCGATGAGGATTATGAAAAAATAAAGAATATGGTTTACCCTGCCCTTGAGAAGGAAAGGGTCTGCATAGACGACTTTATATGTAGGAGAAAAGATGGCAATGACATATTCTGTAGGGTAAGTGCTGCAGCTATAGGGGAAACCTTTAATGAAAAAGAGTTCGTTATAGTTTATGAGGATATCACAGAACAGAAAAAGGCGGAATATGCCCTCAGGGAAAATAGGGCGCTCTATGAGAGCCTTGTAGAAGAAAGTTTTGATGGCATCTTTATCCATGATACTAACAGTATCATTTTTGCCAACCGCCGTCTCCATGAGATGCTGGGATATGAATACGGAGAGCTTGTAGGGTTATCGCCTATAATAGTTACACACCTAAGTTATCGTGAAATCGTGTCACAGAATGTATACAAGAGGATGCTGGGAGAAAATCCTCCTGAGCGATATGAAATAAAGGTATTACGCAAAGACGGAACATCATTGGATGTTGAAATATATGCCCATGCCATAGCATTAGATAGGCAATTTGTTATCCAGGTATGGGTAAGGGACATCACTGAGAGAAAAAGGGCAGAGGCAATACTCAAATCCAGCGAGGAACGCTACCGCACTGTTATAGAATCCTCCAATGATGCCATTACCATTGTGCACAATGGCCATCATGTATATGTAAACAAGCGTTTTTATGAAATCACAGGCTATTCAGAACAGGAAATCATAGCAAAACCCATCAATAATTGGATACACCCTGAAGACAAAGAAAGGGTAATGAACATATCCATTGCAAGGGAAAATCAAAAAGATGCACCATCTCGGTATGAATTCAAAGGCCTTCGCAAAGATGGCACCATTATCTACATAGAGGTATCTGCTACACAGATTAACTATCTTAATAAGACCATGTCCCTTGCCTTCCTCCGTGATATTACAGAGAGGAAGCAGGTAGAGATAGCCCTAAACCAGGAAAGGGAAAAGTTCTCCACCCTTATAAAAAACATCCCCTTTGGCATGGCAATGGTAGATAAAAAGGGCCATTATCTATACATCAATGCAATATGGAAAGAGCTCTTCGGATATGACCCATCAGAGATCCCAGATGGCAAAACATGGTTTAGAAAGGTATTCCCAGACCCATCTTACAGAAAAAAGGCCATTGCAATTTGGATTGAGGATACAAAGGATGCACTACCTGGATTAAAAAAGACAAGGTCCTTTACACTTACATGTAAGGATGGCACACAAAAGATAGTAAACTTCACCTTCATACCCATCCAGAATGACCTTTATATCATAATATGCGAGGATGTTACAGAGTTAAAACGCATAGAGGAACAGCTAATCCAGTCCCAGAAGATGGAGGCAGTGGGAAGACTTGCCGGAGGTATTGCCCATGACTTCAATAATATGCTAACCATCATTTTAGGCCATACACAGCTTGCCCAGCTTACCCTTGATGAGAATAACCCCTTTTATCATAGATTCTTAGAAATCCAGAAGGCAGCCCAGCGGTCAGCAGCCCTTACAAAAAACCTCCTTGCCTTTGCCCGTAAACAGACCATAGCCCCAAGGGCACTGAACATAAACCATCAGATCGAGGATATACTCAAGATGTTACGGAGGCTCATAGGCGAGAACATAGAGCTTATCTGGATGCCCCAATCCAATCTATGGAATATAAAGATAGACCCTTCCCAGCTCAACCAGATCATAATAAACATCGTGATAAATGCAAAGGATGCCATAGAAGACTTAGGCACCATTACCATTGAAACCCAAAACGTAATCATCGATGAAAACTACTGTAAAACACACTTAGGTTTTACTGCTGGTGAATATGTTATGATTGCCATAAGCGACAATGGCACAGGCATGGATAAGGATGTGCTGGAACACATATTTGAACCGTTTTTTACCACAAAAGGCATAGAAAAAGGTTCAGGTCTCGGCCTATCCACCGTATACGGCATTGTAAAACAGAATAATGGCTTTATAAATGTATATAGCGAACCAAAAAAAGGTTCTACATTTAAAATATACTTTCCCCGTTATGTAGGTCACAAAGAAGAGCCCATTGACCTTAAAAAAGACATAGTAATAAAGAGTAAGGGTGAAACAGTGCTTATTGTGGAAGATGAAAGGGATGTCCTCGATTTATGCACCTCAATGCTCGAAGAGCTCGGATATAAAGTCCTTATCGCCCCATCACCTAATGAAGCCATTAAAAAGACACAAACATATGAAGAAGAGATACACCTCCTTATCACAGATGTTATTATGCCTGAGATGAATGGAAAAGAGCTTGCAGATAAAATAAAATCCATAAAACCTGCTATAAAGTGCCTATTCATGTCTGGATATACAGCAAATGCCATAGTTAAAAACGGCATACTCCAGAAAGGGGTAAACTACATACAAAAACCCTTTTCCCTTCAGGAGCTGTCTGTGAAGGTAAGGGAGGCGATAGAGGCATAAAGTAACATGAAATGACCCTGATTCGTTTTTGCCTTGACAAACCATCCTGATAACTATAGCTTTATGTATAAAATCAAAAGTTTTAAGGAGCTATAAATGACAAAAGAAGATGTATTGAGAATTGCCAGAGAAAAGGATGTAAGGTTTGTAAAATTGTGGTTTACCGATATACTTGGCTTTGCAAAAAGCTTTAGTATAACCGTTGATGAATTAGAAAGTGCCCTGAATGAAGGTATGGGCTTTGACGGTTCCTCCATCCAAGGGTTTGCACGGATTGATGAAAGCGATATGATTGCAAAACCTGACCCTTCTACATTTACTATACTTCCCTTTAGGCCAAAAGAAAGCGCTGTTGTGGCAAAGATGTTCTGTGATATATACGAGCCCGATGGCACACCATATAAGGGAGATCCAAGGTATGTTCTAAAGAAAAACCTCAAGATAGCTGAGGAGATGGGTTTTTCCTTTTATGTGGGGCCAGAACTCGAATTTTTTTATTTTAAAACAGATAAAGACACAGAAATTCTCGATAATGGAGGGTATTTCGATGTTACAACCCTCGATGAGGCAGTAGATTTAAGAAGGGATACGGTACTTATGCTTGAGGAAATGGGTATTAAGGTTGAGTACAGCCACCATGAGGTAGCACCTTCCCAGCACGAGATAGATTTGAGATATACGGAGGCCCTTAAAATGGCTGACAATACGATTACTTATAGAATAGTTGTAAAAGAGGTAGCAAAAAAATACGGTGTTTATGCCACATTTATGCCAAAGCCCATGTTCGGTGTAAACGGGAGCGGGATGCATGTACATCAGTCTCTCTTTAGAGGTGATAAAAATGCATTTTATGATTCCAATGATAAATTTTATCTCTCAGATATAGCAAAATGGTATATAGCAGGCCTTTTAAAACATGCTAAAGAGATAACACTTCTTACAAGCCAGTGGGTAAACTCATATAAAAGGCTTGTTCCCGGTTATGAGGCACCGGTTTATATTTCTTGGGCAAGGAGAAATAGGTCTACCCTTGTTCGGGTGCCCTTATACAAACCGGGTAAGGAGAAGGCAACAAGGGCAGAATATAGAAGCCCTGATCCTGCATGTAATCCCTATCTTGCCTTTGCAGTCATGTTGAGGGCCGGCCTTGAAGGGATAAAAAACAGATATCCCCTACCTGACCCTATAGAAGAGGATGTTTACGAGATGTCACCGGATAAGAGAAGGGCATTAAATATAGATTCTTTACCGAGCAGCCTGTTTGAGGCCATAGAATACGCAGAAAAAAGCGAGCTCATAAGGGATACCTTAGGTGACCATGTATTTGAAAAACTCATAGAAAATAAAAAGATAGAATGGGATAGATTTAGAACCCACGTGTCAAAATACGAGATAGATACATATCTACCCATTTTATAATTGCGTTGTATTTGCATAATATTTATAGAAGAACGGTGCATCATGATTGTTAGAAACTTTAATGACCCTGAGGTGCTTGCCACCACATACATTGCCCATTACGGTGCAGTGGCAAGGATGGTATTGACAAGTCATTTTTTGAAAAGCATGGAATTCCTTGCATATGCAATACTGCCTTCAGGAAACACCATAGAAGAACACATAGATGAGGTGGAAGAGATATATTTGATTATAAAAGGCGGTGGTATCATGCAGGTGGGTAAAGAGAGGCAAGAGGTCAAAGAGTGGGATGCCATCTGGATACCTGCAGGTGAGCCCCACAGCCTCAAAAATACAAAAGATGAAGAGACTATTGTAATAGTTGTGGCTGCCTATCCAAAAAGATAGCCGTGTCCAAAAAAACCTCGATTTTTTAATTCCAGTTGTCTGTCTGGGGCTGTGGCAATTGATAAGACATGAGCTCCCAGATATATCTATCAAATGCCCCATCCCCTGCCCTTTCTATCCTTTCAATCTCCGGCTCAATTTTAGCCATAACATCGGGATTTTCCACTACACTTAGAGGGTAATGGTAATAAGAAGACCTTCTTAATAGAGAATATGCCTGCTTCTGTCTTTTATCTAAGGATAAAAATTTATCGAGTTCTTTTAGCATATAATTCTTTTTTTCATCAAGCCAGCCATCTACATGCATGAGGAGATTTAGACTAAAATCACCACAGGAGAAATAGCTGTGCATTGCCCTTAAATTTTCTACAAGGAGCCTTATCTCTGCTACAATCTCCTCATCTGTCATAGGCACAAACACCCCTTCTTTTACCATTTTTTGCATAGGCGACATAGGATGCATGGCAAATGTCCTTACCCTTATAAAATCAGGCTCTATTATATTTAGAAGCCTTGCCGTCTCCTTTGCATGTTCTTCGCTTAATGTTTTGCCACCAAGACCGGGCATTATATATTCTGACAATTCCATGCCTGCCTCTTTAACATGAAGTCCGCCTGTTACAATGTCTTCTGGGGTAATACCTTTTTTTACCATCTTAAGTACTTTAGCAGAACCGCTTTCAAGTCCTACATGAATACGGGTGAGGCCTGCCTCTTTTAGTTTTTTTAATTCTTCTACGGTCCTTCTTCGCAATGTAGGCGCCCTTGCATAGGATGTGATCCTTTCAATGGAAAGAAATTTTTCTTTTAGATATCTTAATATCTCCAGGACATCCTCGGTTTTTAAAATAAGGGTATCTCCGTCTTGAAGAAATGCTGTTTTTACTTTATAACCCTTGTATACTTCTGCCATTTCGTCTATATCCTTTTTTACCTCTTCCACAGTCCTTTTTGAGAACTTTGTTCCCTTATAGGCTGGACAGAAAAGACACTGATTCCACGGACAGTTCCTTGTTACCCTAACGAGTAAGCTTGAGGCCTCACTGGGAGGTCTTATAACACCTTGTTCAAACATTTTTTGCTCCTTTGGTTTTTATATCACATGAGGAATATATATACTTTTTTTTAAAATTCAAGGTCAACAGGATCAAAATAGTTGGAATTTTAATGTAAAAATGTTGAAATAACATAGAAAAATAGAAGGAGGAAAAGAACAATGGCATATCCTGAATATAGGCCAAGAAGATTGAGAAAAAACGAAAAGTTAAGAGGTTTAATTCAGGAGACAGAACTTTCTACAAAGCATCTTGTATACCCCATGTTTGTCAAGGAAATGCATGAAAAAAAGGTCTTTATCCCTTCAATGCCAGATGTGTTTCAATTTTCCATTGAAGGGTTATTAAAGGAGATAGAGGGTGTTGTGGAGCTTTCTATCCCGGCAATTCTACTATTCGGAATACCTGCAAAAAAGGATGATGTAGGTTCAGAGGCCTATAATGAAAAGGGTATAATCCAAGAAGCCACAAGGAGAATAAAAAAACTCTTTGGAGACGATATACTCGTTATCACAGATGTATGCATGTGTGAATACACAAGCCATGGCCACTGCGGGATTATCAGGGATGGTTATGTGGACAACGACGAGACCCTGAAACTTCTTGCAGAGATAGCCCTATCCCATGTAAAGGCCGGGGCCGATATGGTTGCGCCATCTGATATGATGGATGGTAGAATAAAATTTATAAGACAGATGCTCGATATAAACGGCTATCACAACATACCCATTATGAGCTATGCTGCCAAATATGCATCAACTCTATACAGCCCCTTTAGAGACGTTGCCGAATCGGCACCTCAATTTGGAGATAGAAGGTCTTATCAAATGGATGTGCCAAACCAGAAAGAGGCCTTAAGGGAGATAGGGCTCGATATAGAAGAAGGTGCAGATATTATTATGGTTAAGCCTGCCATGTTTTTTCTCGACATTATTCATCTGGCAAAAAAGACATTTAACATACCTTTAGCCGCATATTCTGTAAGTGGTGAATATGCCATGATAAAGCATACTGCAGAAAAGGGCTTTATTGATTATAAAAAGACCGTCATTGAGCTAACAACAAGTATAAAAAGGGCAGGTGCTGATATAATCATTACATATTTCGCAAAGGATATAGCAAAATGGTTAAAAGAGAATTCAATTTAAGAATGATTGCATGGGAGTTAACGAGGAACTGCAATCTAAATTGTATCCATTGCAGGGCAAGGGCATCCTTAGGCCCCCATACAGATGAACTTACCACAGAGGAATGCATAAACATAATCGAAGATGTCTCTACATTTGCAAACCCTACTATAATAATTACCGGTGGCGAGCCCCTTTTAAGAAAAGATGTCTTTGAGATTGCAGAGTACGGAAGCAAAAAGGGGCTAAGGTTTGTTATGGCCATAAACGGCACATTACTCGATAGAGAAAAGGCATACATGTGCAAAAAAGTGGGTATAAAACGGATAAGCATCAGCATCGATGGAAAGGATAAGGATAAACACGATATGTTTAGAGGTGTAAATGGTGCCTTCGATGGTGCAGTTAATGCAGCGGGCATATTAAAAGAGATAGGACTTCCATTTCAGATAAACACAACGGTGACGCTTGAAAATGTCTACGAATTAAATGAAATATACAGCCTGACAAAAAGATTGGGCGCCTGTGCATGGCATGTGTTTATGCTTGTCCCTGTGGGAAGGGCAGAGAATTTCAAGGGTAGAGAGCTCGATGCAAAATCATATGAGGCAACCCTTGAACAGTTGTATGAAATAGAATCAAAAAAAGAGCTCGAGATAAAGGTTACCTGCGCACCCCACTATTACAGAATAGTGAAGGAAAAAGGTGGTATACCAGAAAGTAGCGGCTGTCTTGCAGGAAAATCATTTATGTTTATATCCCACAGAGGGATTGCCCAGCCCTGTGGATATCTTGAGGTGCCTTCAGGGGATGTGCGTAAAGAAGGGGTAAGGGAGGTGTGGTTACATTCTCGTATATTTAATATGTTGAGAGACTTTACAAAATACAAGGGAAAATGCGGTAAGTGCAAATATATATCCATTTGCGGCGGGTGCCGGGCAAGATCTTACGAGACAACAGGGGATTTTCTTGAAGAAGAGCCGTACTGTTTTTATAAAATCTAATTTGTTATTTTAGTTCATTGACCGCCTGCTTTATCCTCTCCACACCTTTTTTTATTACTTCCATAGAAGTGGCAAAGGAAAGTCTAATATATCCCTCTTTTCCGAATTCTATGCCAGGCACAACAGCAGTATGGAAGTCTTCAAGTAATACTTCTGTCCATGAGGTAGATGAATCAATGACCCTATCTTTATATCTTTTCCCGATGATTGAGTTAAAATTAGGAAATACATAAAATGCACCCCTGGGGTTATAACAGGTGACCCCTTCAATGGTGAGCAATTCTTTTACAAGATAATCTTTTCTATTTTTAAATTCCCTTACCATCATAGGGATAAAATCCTGTGGACCATTAAGGGCAGCAATGGCCGCCATCTGGGACACAGATGTAGGGTTTGATGTGCTCTGGCTCTGGATGTTTGCCATGGCCTTTATGATGTGGCCAGGGCCTGCAGCAAATCCAATGCGCCAGCCTGTCATGGCATATGTCTTTGAAACACCATGACAAATAATGGTTCTTTCTTTGAAGGCATTGTCGAAAGATGCAATGCTTGTATGTACATATTCGTCGTAAGTGATTTTTTCATAGATTTCGTCTGATATGATGTAGAGATTGTTTTCCACAGCAATTTTTCCGATTGCCTCGAGGTTTTCCTTATAGTATACAGAGCCTACCGGATTTGATGGATAATTTAAAATTATGGCCTTTGTGTTTTTGTTTATATGTCTTTTTAGTAGTTGTGGTGTAACCTGATAATCCTCTTTTTCATCTGTTTCTATAATCACAGGTTTTGCACCTGTGAGCTCTATCATGGGCGGATACGATACCCAGTATGGTGAAGGCACAAGGACCTCATCGTTTTCTTGAAAAAGGGCTTCAAATAGATTAAATAGCGCATGTTTGCCACCGCAGGATATGATGATCTCCTCCCTTTTATATGTGAGATTATTATCCCTTTTAAACTTTTCAATAACTGCATCCTTTAATTCATCCATACCGCTTGCAGGTGTATATCTTGTAAAGTTTTTATTTATGGCATCTATGGCTGCCTGTTTTATATGCTCCGGTGTGTCAAAATCAGGCTCCCCTGCACCAAACCCTGCAATATCGAGCCCCTTTGCCTTTAATGCCTTTTCTTTGGCGCTTATTGCTAGGGTTGGCGATGGTTTAAGTGCTTCAGCTCTTTTTGATAGCATATTTTACTCCTTTATATTTCAAAAATTTTTTTGAAGATACTATTTACAATACCCCACGTTTTATTGTCAATTAAAATGTTTAAATGGTTAACAGGTAATGTGTATGCGTGTTCAGGCGGTGTCAGAGGAGATATGGTAGACTTTGTTGATACAAAACCATCACCGTAACCGTTTTTCCATTCATCTATTGTCCTATTACGAAATATCCTTTCTATAGAACCCATAATGTCCAGAAAACCCATTTTTACATATGTAGTTGAATTACCAAATATATCAAAATGGGGTATGTGTTCTTCTTTCTTTAATGCATCGTGAGCATTCAAGGCTTTAATAAAATTCGAGTTAGGGGATAGTTCCTCTATAGGTTTTAAAAATTCTTTGATAGAGGGCATAAAAATCGTTAAAATCTTTTTATATCTTATTACAATATCTGCAAAGTAACTTCCATAATGGGGCGATGATAAACAGATTATTGCCTCTGGCTTTAGATTGAATAGTTGTATTGCCCGCCTTGCCACAAGCCCACCCCTTGAATGGGCTAAAAAAATGAACTTTTTATTACCTATGAAGTTACAGATGTTCTTTAATTCATTCGCTGCTTCATCTATGGTGCTTTTTTTGTCCTGTGACCAGCTTGCAATGTTGCATGTGCCCTTTAGTCTTTCTGTAAAGGGTGTGATGTCCTTTTCATTTTTTAGAAGTGATTTAAATGATAAAAAAAGCACCTTTTCTTTTATAGGGTCAAACCATACATTTTCGCTTACCCCAAGGCCATGGATTAGCACAATCCAGGGTTTTTTTTCTGATGTGTGGATAATCATTTTAATTAAGAGGGGTCTCGTTACTGAGGGGTAGTGCCTGCATTTTTAAAATCCACTCTGTGTTATCTGTGACCTTAAATCGATCATCAATCCTGTATCCTATAATCCAAGCTATTTCATTGTCAGATAAGATTAGCGGTATTCTCCTCCTCTTCTCAAGGGGGATCTTACGGAATATGAAAAAATCTTTTACCTTTATCTTTTCTTTCATGCCAAGGGGGACAAACCTATCTCCATCTAAAAAGGAGCGAACTGAAAGTTTTCCAATCTTATTATAATCAAAAAAGGCAATGTTTTCAGAAAAACTGTCTTCCACAGGATTTACAAAAGGCATGAGATCCTTTTTTTTATATCTTTCTACCTCGACTATAATACCAAAGGGTGCAAGAAAATTAATACCTTCATGTATATCAAATATGCCTTCTACGGTTTTCTCAGGGGACTTTTTAGTAAAGATGACTCTATTGTATTGTCTTTTTACTTTTATATTCCATGGAAGGGTGATGCTCACATTTGGTTTATTCGAATTAACTACCTTTTCTATCTGGCGCACATGCTCTCTTAAAAGGATAAAATTTGATTCTAACATACCAATGATACTGTTTAATACCCAGAAACGCGTTTCAGGATCTAATGCGGTGAGGGCTTTGTTTTCACACCAGAGCTCTTCTCTATCAAAGAATAGTTTTTCCTTTAAAAATTCTGAAGATAAATTTTGAAATACTTTATTTATATCTGTTATGTCCTTTAGCAACAAAAAAATTTTTTCTTTAAAGGAAGGGTTTAACGTTTCCATTAAGGGAATTATATGTTTTCTTATGAAATTTCTCTCATAGTATGTTTTTCTGTTTGAAGAATCTTCCACGTATTCTATATCATGGGCCTTTGCATAGGTCTCAATTTCAGTTCGATACGTAAAAAGAAGGGGTCTGATTATCCTCTCCCTTTCTATGGGGATTGCGGAAAGACCCTTAAGCCCTGTCCCTTTTATTAATCTTAATAAAAATGTCTCCACCTGGTCATCGAGGTTATGGCCAATGGCTATCTTATCGTAATTATGTGCTTTAGCCACATCGTAAAAGAATGCATATCTGATTTCTCTGGCAGCATGCTGTAAGGAAAGACCTTTTTGTTTTGCATATGCTTTTACATCAAAGCTTCCTTTGTAAAAAGGCACATTATGCTTTTTTGCTAACGCCATTACGAAAAACTCATCCCTGTCCGATTCCTTTCCCCTTAAAAGGTGATTTACATGTGCCACACCTATTTTAAAAGGTATCTTTTCGCTTAGGCTAAAAAGTAAATGAAATAAGACTACTGAATCAATGCCCCCTGATACGCCTATCAGAACATTTTCATTTGGTTTTATAAGTAGTTTTTCAGTAATCAGTCTTTTAGTCTTTTCAAGAAGATCCATTAAAGGATTATGAATAAAAGGTTTAATATAAAATAGTTATCCGCAGGATGAGCAGTTGGATGAACCACAGCTCGAGCAAGAGCCATGTGAGCCTGAGGCAGAGGGTTTGAATTTATAACCTACGGCAAATCCGAAGGAAGACATCTTTTTTACAGGGTTTTCTGCTCCGCATTTAGGGCAGGTTGGCGACTCTTCTTTATTAAATACAAGGAGTTCAAATTCATTTCCACATTTTTCACATACATATTCATAAATGGGCATATGCGTTACCTCCCGATTTTATTTTTTCTTTTAAGTTCCCCTTCAATATCAGAAACGAGAGCATCAAGCCTCTCCCTATAATATTTTAATTCTTCCTCCATTGCGTTTATATTTATAGATAATGCATTTTTTGCAAAATGCAATGCCTTTTGAATTCTATTTTTAAAATAGAAATAAAATGCAGAGGCATAGAGATAAAAAAACCTTGCCATCTCGTTATGTTTGTTGATGAATAAAACTTTTTTTAATAGATTTCTCGATTCGTCATAGAATTCGCTTTCCAGATAGCTTTTTGCTGCCTTAAACATAAGCAGTTCCTTGCCATCCCTATAAAGTTCATTTAACAATTTTTCGTAGCCTTTTTTTCCGTATATCATAATTAGGTCTTTTTTATTTTCTAAGATAAAGCGTGGCATAAGATAGCTGTCTTTATATAGCTTTATAAGATCCATAAGTTGCGCTATCATTTCCCTTAAAAGCCTTTTTATTTCTTTGAAGCCTTCGTCGAGCCTTTTCTTAGTTTTCATTGTAAGTGAGTTGATTTCGTGGATTATCTTTTTTTCGATTTCTGTGAGATGCTCCATATCTTTTACATAATTAGGCCTGTAATATTCAATTTGATAGAGGTTTTCCCTTAGTTTCATGGCCTCATGGAATATATAGCCTACAGTCATATCATAAAGCTTTTCCTTGTATGTGGCATCATTAGATTTTCTATACAGGCTATGACACATCTCCTTTAACCTGAACAGGCAGCTTTTTCCTCTGTCGTCTACAAAGTCTTCAATATGTGCAAAACAGAGCGTGCCCTCTTTATAAAGGGATCTGCACTCCATGCATTTTTTGTATACGCATATCGATTCTCTAATTAAATCAATTTTGTTCTTTTCCCTGTTTGTCTGTGTCATCTTCACTGTTATTCCCTTTTATTAGTTTCCTTAATTCCTCTCCATCGATTGTTTCTTTTTCAAGTAGCCTTTGGGCAACACTGTCTAAAAGCTCTTTGTTTGCCATTAAAATTTCCTTTGTCGTTTTGTATGCATTGTCTATAATGGCTTTGATTTCATTATCTATTTCCCTTGCCGTTTCCTCGCTGTAATCCTTTTCGCCAAAGGAAGGAGTAATATCCAGAAAAATAGGTTTTCTATTCTTTTCAAAAGCCACATACCCTAATTTTTCACTCATGCCGTATTCCTTTACCATAGATTTGGCAATATCCGTTGCCCTGTATAGGTCATTTTGGGCGCCTGTTGAAATCTCGCCAAATTTTATCTCTTCCGCCACCCTTCCACCAAGAAGCACACACAGTCTATCGATAAGTTCTTTTTTTGTCATAAGGTATCTATCCTCTGTAGGCAGTTGCATGGTATAACCGAGGGCTGCAATACCCCTTGGAATAATGGAGATTTTATGCACAGGGTCAGTGGTTTCGAGAAATTCAGCCATTAAGGCATGACCTGTTTCATGATATGCAACAATTTCCTTTTCCTTTCTGCTCATAACCCTCTTCTTTTTTTCAAGCCCTGCCACAACCCTATCGATTGCCTCTTCGAAATCCTCCATAGTTACAGACTGTTTATTTTTCCTTGCTGCAAGAAGGGCTGCTTCATTTACAAGATTTGCAAGATCCGCACCTACAAAACCTGGTGTCCGTGCGGCAATCACTTTTAAATCCACATCTTTTGAAATCTTAACATTTTTTACATGCACCTTAAGGATCTCTTCCCTTCCTTTTATATCTGGCCTGTCTACAAGTATGTGTCTGTCAAACCTTCCAGGACGGAGCAGTGCCGGATCCAGTATTTCAGGCCTGTTTGTAGCACCCATGATAATAACCCCTGTTTTAGTATCAAAGCCATCCATTTCAGCAAGCAACTGGTTTAAGGTCTGCTCCCTTTCATCGTGAGAAGAAAGGGGGTTGATGCCCCTTGCCTTTCCCAATGCATCGAGTTCATCTATAAATATAATGCAAGGCGCTTTTTGTTGTGCCTGTGCAAACAGGTCTCTCACCCTTGCTGCACCGACACCTACAAACATTTCCACAAAATCTGAGCCACTCATGCTAAAAAACGGCACCTTTGCCTCGCCTGCTACTGCCTTTGCAAGGAGTGTTTTCCCTGTTCCAGGCGGCCCAACGAGGAGTATGCCTTTAGGTATCCGTCCACCAATATTTAAGAACTTATTTGGATTTCTCAAATACTCTATAATCTCTTTCAATTCTTCCTTTGCCTCATCAACGCCTGCCACGTCATCAAAGGTGATACTTATCTCATCCTCTCCATAAATTTTACCTCTGCTTTTACCGAAATTTAAGACATTTGAAGGTGTGCCTCCCATCCTCCTCATAAGAAGATTCCATATGAGAATGATTATAGCAAAGGGTAGAACCCATGATACTATAGCCTTTATGATCTTATTTTCATAATAACCGGTGAATTTTATCTTATTTTCCTGGAGTTGTCTCACAAGCTCAGGGTCATCTACCCTGCTTGTAAGAAATTTTATCTTTTTTCCACCTTCAAGCAAAAGACTACCTTGGATTGTATCTGTGTCTATAACAAGGTCATTGATCTTTCCTGAAGGTATAAGTTCTTTAAATTCGCTATAGGGTATATTTTTAACCTCAACCTTAAAGATGTAACTGTTGATTATTATTATTGCAATGAAGGCAATGACAAAATACAAAAAGGTAAAGCTCTTTGTTTTTTTATCCTTTAGCTTGTTTTTTTCTTTTAGTTCAAGAAATATATTCTTGTTTTTTTTTCTTGTATTTCTTATCTTTTTCTGTGCCATAATGTTTTATTGTATCAAAAAAACACTTTTTTTTAAATATAATAAGTTCGTAATACACATCCAAAATAAAACTTATAAGATGATGTCCCTATCACGGATATTTAAGTGGCATTTATGGAATATTTGTGATGCCAAGGGCATCAATCTGTTTTTCTCATTCGTGAAGATGCAATATTGAGCATATCTCGGTATTTTGCTACAGTCCTCCTTGCAATGTTAATACCCTTTTCTTTTTTTAGAATCGCAACAATCTCATCGTCTGTGAGGGGGATGTGCTTGTCCTCATTTTCTATGAGTTCTTTTATTAAATCCATAACCACATTTGTAGAAAGCATATCGCCCTGGTCTTTATTTATTCCGGAAGGGAAGAAGAATTTCATCTCATAGATGCCGTGGGGGGTGCTCATGTATTTGTTTGTTGTGATACGGCTTACTGTAGACTCGTGGATATTCAATTTTTCGGCTATGTCTTTGAGATTTAAAGGTTTTAGAAATTTTATCCCCTTTTCGAAAAATGGAAGTTGATGTTCCACAATACTTTTTGCAACAAGGTAAAGGGTCTTTTGTCTCTGTTTTAGGCTTTTAATAAACCATTCGGCCTGTTTTATCTTGTTTTTTATATATTTCTTTGTTTCTCCGTTTGTTTTTTTATCGAAATTTAATGCGATATAATACCT
Organism: Deltaproteobacteria bacterium; assembly: GCA_029777945.1. Taxonomy (GTDB): domain Bacteria; phylum Desulfobacterota; class Syntrophorhabdia; order Syntrophorhabdales; family Syntrophorhabdaceae; genus JAKORG01. Next base: position 27,222 of record JAKORG010000082.1, read on the forward strand.
ATTTAATTGTAATTCTGGTATGTCTTCCTCGTTTAAAATTACCTCAAAGCCATCCTCTGTCTTTACTACATAAACATCGGGGATTATATATGGCGCCTGTTCATCGCTGAAATTCCTCCCTGGTTTGGGATCAAAGGTCTTTATCTCTTCGAATACCTCTTTTATTTTTTCTATGGGATAGCCTGACTTTTTTGCCAGTGCCTTAAAATTATTTTCTTGAAGCATGGAAAAATAGTTTTTCACAATGTCTAAAAAAATCGGGTCTGCTTCTCTTTTTAACTCTTCCTGTTTTATCTCGTACTGAATCAATATGCATTCTTTTAAATCCCTTACCCCTACCCCTGCCGGGTCGAACCTCTGTATCTTTTTAAGGACGTCCTCGAGCTCGTTCGTTTTGTATCCAGAAACCTTACTGATTTCATCGAGCGTATATGCAAGATAACCATTATCATTTATATTTTCTATGATCCATTCGGCAATCAATCTCTCGTTAATACTGAAATCGAAAAGCCCTGCCTGCCATCTTAGGTAATCTCTCAAATCAGAGGTCTTTTTTATTATGTTTTCGTAGTTTATGGATTCTTTCTCTTCCCTTTCTCTAAAGTCATCAGAAGGTGAATATCTTTCGAGAAATTCTTCCATGTCATCTTTATCAATGGTTGTATCCTCTGCTTCTGACTGAAACTCTGTTTCTTTAGATTCAGATTCCTCTTCTGTAGGTTTTTCTTCTGCAACCTCGAGCATAGGGTTTTCTTTTAATTCCTGTTCGATTGCCTCTATGAGCTCGAGCTGTGACATCTGGAGAAGCTTAATGGCCTGCTGTAATTGGGGTGTTAAAATAGCCTGGAGTTTTTGTGTTTGTTTAAGCTCCAACATCTATAAAAAACTCCTCACCTAAATAAACTTCTCTTACAATCTTATCTTTTGAAACAACATCAGGAGTCCCTTCGAGGAGAATCCTGCCATTATTTACAATGTAGGCCCTGTCACATATGGGTAAAGAGTCTCTTACATTATGGTCTGAGATAAGCATGCCAATTCCTCTTTTTTTCAGGTTCAGTATAATCTTTTTCAGGTCAGAAATGGAAATAGGGTCTATACCGGAAAAAGGCTCGTCCAGTAACATGAATTTCGGTGCAATCATCAATGCCCTTGCTATTTCAAGCCTTCTTCGCTCACCGCCTGATAGGGAATCGGCATGGTTTTTTGCAAGGTGTTCAAGCTTAAAGGCCTCAAGAAGCTCTGCCACCTTGTGATTAATATTAATGCCATCTTCATTTTGAAACTCAAGAATTGCCCTTAGATTATCCTCAACGCTCATCTTTTTAAAAACAGAAGGCTCCTGGGGAAGGTATGTTATACCTTTTCTTGCCCTTAAAAACATGGGTAGGGCTGTTATATCTTCTGAATCGAGTAATATGGAACCTTTATCAGGCTTTATAAAACCGATTATCATGTAGAAGGTCGTTGTCTTTCCCGCACCGTTTGGTCCGAAAAGGCCAATAATCTCTCCTGTTTTTATGCTTACGCTCACATCATCCACAACCTTTCTTGCACCGTAAGATTTTGATATTCCCTTTGCATATAATGTGGAATGTTCATTCATTGTCTCTGTATCCTAACCTTTGGCATATTAACGGAAAATTTACCCCTTTTCATATCGTATCTTATGGCATTTCCTTCCATTTCTGCATTATCTTTTACAAGTTTAGGCGAACCTGTTAAAGTTACTATATCGTCTTTAAAATAATATACTGCCTTGTCGCCTTTAGCAATACTTCCTTTTGAAATTAATCTTACATTCCCATCTGCAGTGGCCATATCAATCTGATTATCTTTAACCTTCACGGTGACCTTATCACATAAAAGGTTGAGGTTTTCGCTTTTCATCACGACTCTTCCGCTTAAAACAAACTGATTTTCTTTTAACATATACATAAAGCTGTCTGATTGGAATTTAAACCTTCCCTTATCTGTTTGAACAAAACCGGATATATCCTTTTTTATCCTGATCATTTCTTCATCTGTTTTTGCAATTAGTCCTATACCTTTTAATGAAAGTTTTTCTCCTTGAATATCAATAGGTGCTTCAGTTGTTGTAATCCCGTTTTTAAAGTCAAAATCCATATACTTACTCTTTAAACGATAAGCGTTTTTGTAATCTATAATCACATCCTCAACAGTGCCCTTTTCTTCCTGTGTATCTATTATACCCTTATTTCCATTAAAGTTCACAAAGGAATCTGCCTTTGGCTTGTATTTACCTTCTATAACTTCAATCTCTATAGTTGGTGTATCTATATGTTTTTTTGCTACCTGAGCCTTAATTTCCCAATCAACGACACCGTGTCTCTCACCAGAATATTTTACATCCTTTAACACGATCACCCTTTTTTCTTCCCCTGATTTTGGTAAGGATATTCTAACAGGCTTTTTTATAAAAAAGTATAGTGCCAGTAAATTGATGAGTATTATAACGCTTATGGAAGAGTATATAATAATTTTTCTTTTTTTCATCCTTTCTCACGCGATCTTTGCCTTCAAAAGGTCATGGATATGGATTATCCCAACAGGACGGAAATCATCTTCGTTCTCCAAAACAAAAAGGGAAGTGATGGAAAAATCTTCCATCTTTTTTAATGCATGGGTTGCAAGGCGGTCCTTTTTTATGGTCTTGGGGTTTTTTGTCATTACATCAGAGGCGATTTTTGTAAGAATATTATCGTATTTCTCTATTGCCCTTCTCAAATCCCCGTCTGTTATAACCCCTATCAATTCTTCGTTTTTGTTAAAGACCCCTGTAACACCCAACCTTTTTGAGGTCATCTCCAGTATCACATATTTCATGTTTGTGTCTTCATAAACCCTTGGTATCTCATCGCCTGTATGCATAAGGTCTTCGACCTTGGTAAAGAGTTTCCTTCCTATGGCTCCACCGGGGTGTAGATTTGCAAAGTCTTCGAGTTTAAACCTTTTTTTCTCCATAATTGCCATTGCAATGGCATCGCCTAAGGCAAGGGTAGCTGTTGTGCTCGATGTGGGTATGAGATTATACGGGCATGCCTCTTCAACAATCACACACAAAACTACATCACCTTCTTTGGCAATGGTCGATTCTTTATTGCCTGTAATGACAATAATGGGCAATCCCATCCTTTTAATCCACGGTATGACCTTTATTATCTCTTCAGTCTCACCGCTATTGCTTACAATTACCACGGCATCATCCCTCTGTAACATCCCTATGTCTCCATGAAGAGAATCAGCAGGATGTAAAAACATGGATGGTGTGCCGATACTCGACATGGTGGATGCAATCTTTTTGCAAATAAGCCCTGATTTACCAATACCCATAAAAACTACCCTTCCTGAGCATTTATGGAGTATTTCTACTACTTTTTCAAATTCTTCACCTAACTCATCCATGACCTTTAAAACTGCAGATGCCTCTTTTTTTAATACTTCCTTTCCTATTTCCAAAATACTGTTCATAATGCAGCCTCTATCCTTTTTAGCACGCCTAAATATTCCCATAGGTCACTTACAGAAACAGAATTTTCTCCATCACACAGTGCCTGTGCAGGGTCTATATGCACCTCCATAAAAATGCCATCCACTCCCACGGCAATGGCGGCCTTTGCAAGGGGTAACACAAATTCTCTCTCTCCTCCTGAACGATTGAATAAAGAAGCGGGCTTCTGAACACTATGGGTGGCATCGAATATTACAGGATAACCGAATCCTTTCATTATTGGTATGGCTCTAAAATCGTTTACAAGATTATTATAGCCAAAACACGTGCCCCTTTCGGTTATGATAATCCTTTCGTTACCAGTGCTTTTTACCTTTTCTATGGCATATTTAATATCATAGGGAGACATAAACTGCCCTTTCTTTATGTTTACTGCCCTGCCTGTTACACCGCAGGCAACGAGCAAATTAGTCTGTCTTGATAAAAGGGCAGGGACCTGCAGTACATCTACTATTTCTGCAGCGATGGCAGCCTCTTCTTTTGAATGAACATCTGTCAGAACAGGACAGTCAAAGTTTTCCTTTATCTTTTTAAGGATTTTAAGACCTTCTTTGATGCCAGGCCCCCTGTAACTCGATATGGAAGTCCTGTTTGCCTTATCATATGAAGATTTAAAGATAAAAGGGATATTTAAAGATCTTGTTATTTTTACGAGCATTTCTGCGATGTTAATGGTAATGTCTTCTGTTTCAATAACACATGGGCCACCGATAAAGACAAAGGGCCTTTTGCCTATCTTGATACCGGCAATGTCTACTTCTTTTTCCATTTTGACTTTTCTTGCCTGTGTTTTAAAGATGCCTTTATAAATTCCTTGAATAGAGGGTGGGGATCAAAGGGCTTGGATTTGAATTCAGGATGAAACTGGCATGCAAGAAACCATGGGTGCCCCTTTAATTCTATAATTTCTGCGAGTTTTCCATCAGGGGAAATACCTGTTATTTCCATACCGCAATCTTCAAGGGTTTTTCTAAAGGCCATATTGAATTCATATCTGTGTCTGTGTCTCTCAAACACGGCATCCTGCATATATGCTTTATGGGCAAGGCTGCCCTGTTTTAGCAGGCATTTATAGGCACCAAGCCTCATGGTTCCGCCTTTATTGGAAAATTTATCCCTTTTTTGCATCCTGTTTTCCCTGTCAATCCATTCCTCTATGAGATATATTACAGGATAGGGTGTATTCTCGTTAAATTCTGTGCTGTGGGCGTCTTTTAATCCTGCAAGGTTTCTGCTTATCTCAATAACGGCAAGTTGCATGCCCAGACACAATCCAAAAAAGGGGATTTTATGTTCCCTTGCATATTTAATGGCAGCAATCTTTCCCTCTATACCTCTATCTCCAAATCCGCCGGGGATGAGTATCCCGTCTATACCATCTAATTGCTCTAAAGTGCCTGATTCGATTTCCTCTGAATCAACGTATCTAATATTAACCCTTGCGTTATTTGCTATACCTCCGTGCACAAGGGCCTCATTTAGGCTTTTATAAGAATCTTTCAAACTTACATATTTACCTACAAGGGCAATTTCAACCTGTTTTTTCGGACTCTTTATAGTATTAACGATCTTTTCCCATTTGGATAGGTCAGGTTTTCGTGACCAGATATTTAAAAGCCTTGTTATCTTTTCGTCAAGCCCTTCTTTATAGAACAGAAGGGGCACCTCGTAGATAATATCCACATCCTTTGCCGTTATAACAGCATCCTTTTCCACATTGCAGAACAGGGCTATCTTATCCTTTATCGGTTGGGTGAGAAATTTTTCCGCCCTACATATGAGTATATCCGGTTGAATACCAATTTCTCTAAGTTCTTTTACGCTGTGCTGCGTTGGTTTTGTCTTTACCTCATCGGCGGATTTAATAAAAGGCACAAGGGTGAGATGGATAAAAAGGGTATACTCTTTACCGAGATCGTTTCTTAATTGCCTAATTGCTTCAAGAAAGGGAAGGCTTTCTATATCACCAACAGTTCCGCCTATCTCTACGACAACTATATCAATACCATCATCAACATCGAGAATCCTTTTTTTTATCTCATCTGTAATATGGGGTATCACCTGAACAGTTACCCCTAAGTATTCTCCTTTTCTTTCCCTTGAGATAACAGTATCATATACCTGGCCTGTGGTAAAATTACTCTTTTTTGAACCTATTGAATTGGTAAATCTCTCGTAGTGGCCTAAATCAAGGTCTGTCTCTGCCCCATCATCTGTAACATATACCTCTCCGTGTTGGAAAGGGCTCATTGTTCCAGGATCAACATTTATATAGGGGTCTAGTTTTTTAAGCATTACCGTTAGACCCCTTGCCTCAAGAAGCGCTCCTATAGAAGCTGAGGCAATGCCTTTACCAAGGGAGGAGACAACACCACCTGTTATAAATATGAATTTCTGTCTCATGTTAAAGCTCTATTATTTATAAAGAGGGAGAGTAAATCTTCTCCGTTTAAAACAATTCCTTCTATGTCTTCATTAAATCCACCTGCATGCCCTATTTGTTTTTTTCCTTTTTCGAATACAGCAAAAGGCACAGGACATGCAAAATGTGTCTTTAAAGATATGGGTGTTGCGTGGTCTGTGACAATAAGAAACCTTGTGTCATTAGGCATAGCTTCATAAAGAGGCTTTACAATTTTACGGTCAATGTTTTCTATGGCCTGTATCTTTTCTTTAATGTTTCCGCTATGCGATGCCTCATCCGGTGCCTCAACATGGATATACACAATATCATAATTTTTTATAAGCTCCAGTGCCTTTTCTGCCTTTGCACTATAATCAGTATCTATATAACCTGTTGCCCCTTTTACATAAGGTCTTTCAAAACCAGCAAGGCTGCTTATGCCTTTAATCAAATCCACTGCTGCCACTGTTGCCCCTTTAAGATGAAACTTGTCATAGAACAGTGGAAATGAAGCCTTTTTGCCCTGACCCCAGAGCCAGATACTATTTACCGGCAACTTGCCTGATTCCATCCTCTTCTTGTTTAAAGGATGGTCTGCCATGAGCCTCTGGGAGAACTTCATTATGGTGATAAGTCTGTCTGCACCCTTTCCTGACGGCAGATATTCTTTTATCTTCTTTTTAGTTATATCATGGGGTGGGGTCGTGGTCATTTCCCATTCTCCGCCCCTCCATATCATAATATGTCTGTAACCTACACCAGAGAAAAACTCGAATTGTTTATCTTTAATCTCATTATTTAATAGCTCAATGAATATATTTGCTTCATCCGTTGTTATCTGACCACCGCTGTAATCACCCATAACTGCTTCATCATCTATGTTTTCTAAATAAACCATATTACACCTGAAGGCAACATCTGCCTCACCCATTGTGATACCCATACCGTATGCCTCAATGGGTGCCCTGCCTGTATAGTATTTTGCAGGGTCATAGCCAAAAAGAGACATCCCTGCCACATCGCTGCCAGGAGGGAAACCATTGGGTATAGTTATCACCTTTCCACAGAGGCCCTCTTTTGCCATCATATCCATATACGGTTTTTCTGCAACCATTAAGGGAGTTTTCCCATTAAGTTCATCTATGGGAAAATCTGCCATGCCGTCACCTATGATTACCAAATATTTCATGGGATTAGTTCAACCTTTCCTCAATCCTGATACAGATGCTTTCTCCTTTTATAAAGGGCAGTTTATCTATCTCTTTGATTGCCTTTTTCAGGTCTCCTTCAATGGCCTCATGGGTAAGCATGACAATGGGCACATAACCATTTTCTTTTCTCCCTTTTTGGATTACCGTAGAGATGCTTATGGAATATTTTGCAAGTATACCAGAAACCTGGGATAGGACCCCAGGTTTATCCTGTGCTGTAAACCTCAGATAAAACGGCACAAAGCCCTTCTCACTTTCCTTTATCTTAATCTTTTTAGTAAATGTTATGCCTTTAAATGTATGCGGTTCGGCCTTTGATATAATTCTTTGGCCAATGTCTATAATATCACTTACAACAGCGCTACCTGTAGGTTCAGATCCTGCTCCTTTTCCGTAAAACATGGTAGGGCCAACCCTGTCACCTACAATATAGACTGCATTGAACACATCCCCTACACTACTTAATGGATGGGATACAGAAATCATGGCAGGCTCCACCCTTGCCTCGAGTTCTTCACCATCGTGCCTTGCAATAGCCAGAAGTTTTATCTTATAACCAAACTCCCTGGCAAACTCGATATCAACAGGTTCTATGCCTGATATGCCTTTTACAGAAATATCGTGAAGTTTTATTTTGCAACCAAAGGAAAGGCTTATTAATATGCATAATTTATGGGCCGCATCAATACCTTCTATGTCGTATGTAGGGTCCTGTTCTGCAAAACCGAGCCTTTGGGCGTCTTTTAATACTTCCCTGAAAGGCTTTCCTTCTTCTGCCATCCTTGTCATTATATAATTACTCGTTCCGTTAAGTATGCCCATAATATCTGTAATCCTGTTTGCCACAAGGCCATCTTTAACAGCCCTTATTACAGGGATTCCACCGCAAACCGATGCCTCAAAACCTATGGGGACTTTATATCTCGCAGCAAGACTGAATATTTCTCCTCCTTTTTCTGCAAGGAGTGCTTTATTTGCTGTTATAACACCTTTTTTATTTTTTATGGCATGGATTATATAATCATAAGCAAGGGTTATGCCACCTATGAGTTCCACCACTATATCTATATCTTTGTCTTCTATTAATTCATAGGCATCGTGCGTTAAGATTTCTTTTTTTATGTCATAATCTTTAATTCTATCGGGGTTAATCTCTGCAATCTTTTTAACAACAATATTTAGTCCTGTCCTTTCCTTTATTATGCTGCTATTTTCCTGTAAAATCCTGTAGGTTCCTCTACCTACTGTACCGAATCCGATGATCCCGACTTTTATCATTTTTTTCTTGCAGAATATAATAAATTTCTTATACCTTTTACTGCCTGTCTTATCCTGTGTTCGTTTTCAACAAGGGCAAATCTTATATAGCCTTCTCCATATTCACCAAAGCCTATGCCAGGTGAAGTGGCAACCTTTGCCTCTTTCAAAAGTAATTTTGAAAACTCCATTGAGCCCATTGAGATAAACTCATCTGGTATCTTTGCCCATACAAACATGGTTGCCTTTGGTTTTTCTACGTGCCAGCCGTACCTCGATAAGCCTTCGCAGAGCACATCCCTTCTTCTTCTGTATTTTTCTACAATCTCTTCCACATCTTTGTCACCTTCGTTTAATGCAATAATTGATGCAATCTGTATGGGCTGAAACACACCGTAATCGAAATAACTTTTAAGTCTGCCCAGGGCAGAAATTAATTTTTTGTTCCCCACGGCAAAGCCAACCCTCCAGCCAGGCATGCTGTAACTTTTGGAAAGGGAAAAAAACTCCACACCCACATCCTTTGCGCCTGGCACCTGTAAGAAACTCGGTGCCTTATAGCCGTCAAATACCAAATCAGCATATGCCAGATCATGAATGACCCATAGGCGGTGTTCCTGGGCAAAATCAGTAAGCCTTTTAAAAAACTCTATATCTACGACCTCTGTTGTTGGATTATTGGGAAAACTCACTATAATCATCTTTGGTTGAGGCCATGTAGTTTTAATGGCAATATTTAGTCTGTCAAAGAACTCTTCTTTGGGTAAAATAGGGATAGTCCTTAAATCTCCCCCTGCAATAACAACAGAATACAGATGAATGGGATAGGCAGGGTCTGGGACAAAAACCACCTCTCCCCTTGCAATGGTGGCAAGCACCAGATGGCCGATACCTTCTTTAACACCCATACAAACAGTAACCTCTGTTTCAGGGTCAATGTCCACATCGTATTTTCTTTTATACCAGTTAGATATGGCTACCCTTAATTTATATATGCCACGGGTAACCGAATATCTATGGTTTCTGGGATTTCTTGCAGCCTCTACAAGCTTGGCCACTATGTACTTGGGCATTGGTATGTCAGGATTTCCCATGCCGAGGTCTATTATATCTTCACCCCTTTTTCTGGCCTCAATCAGAAGGTCTCTTACAATGCCTAAACCGTAAGGCGGAAGCCTTGATATTCTATAAAATTCATCCATAATAATTGAAACTAACATTAAAAGAGTGAATCAGTCAATATGAACTAAAAATTTTTTTAAAAAAAATCTTATTTTACCCATGATTAAAACTCCACCCTTGACAGTTTAGCCATCACATTGTATCATCAATTATCTATTAAATTAAAAATGAACTTGGGGGTGAAATTATGAAAATCAAATGGTATGGACACGCTGCATTTAATATAACAACGGATGATGGCGTAAGGATTATTATAGACCCTTATCTATCAGGTGCCTTCGGCGGTGCATTATCATATGGAAAGATTCAGGATGAAGCAGATATTGTCCTTACAAGCCATGACCACGATGACCACAATTATATAAAAGACATTAAAGGAAAATTTGTCCACATAAATAATGCAGGAACAAAATCCATAAAGGGCGTTAACATAAAGGCAATACCCACATATCATGACCCTTCAAAAGGTAAAGAAAGGGGCACGAATCTTATTTTTGTAATCGAAGCAGAAGGGCTAAGGGTTGTTCACGCAGGGGATCTGGGCCATACCCTTGCCAAAGAAACGATAAAGGAAATTGGTGCTACTGATATTTTACTTTTGCCTGTTGGTGGTTTTTATACAATTGATTCAAAAGAGGCTACAAAGGTCATGGAGGATATAAAACCTGTTGTTACTATTCCTATGCATTTTAAAACAGAGAAATGTAATTTTCCCATCGCACCTGTTGAAGAATTTACCAAAGGCAAAAAGAATGTAAGGCTGGCAGGTGCATCTGAGGTGGCATTCACCAGAGCGACGCTTCCAAAGGCACCTGAGATAATCGTGCTTCAATATGCCCTTTAATTACATATGATGCTAAAAAAATATATCAGTAGAGAGGAAATTGAAAAAAATATAAAACGACTGGCAGCAGAAATAGAAAATGACTACAGAGACAAAGAGATTATTTTTATATGTCTTTTGAAGGGTGCATTTATGTTTACCGCAGACCTTATAAGACATATAAATAATCCTGTTAAGGTAGATTTCATAAGGGCATCATCTTATGGCAATGGCATGGTCACATGTGGTCAAGTAATAATAACAAAGGATTTAGAAGTAGATATAACAGGCAAAGACATTATAATCATTGAGGATATAGTTGATTCTGGTTTCACCCTTAAATACATAAAGGATATGCTCCTTAAAAGAAATCCAAAATCATTAAAAATATGTACACTTCTCGATAAAAAGGCAAGGCGCCAAGTAGACATTGATGTTGATTATGTGGGCTGTGAGATAGAAGATTTTTTTATTGTTGGATACGGGATAGATTATGCTGAAAATTATAGAAACCTTTCGGATATATACATAGTGAAAGAAGATTAATGAAAGAAAAAGAGACTTATCTTTTTATTTTAGCCATATCATTCTGTTTAATTTATATTTTTTTTAGTGCATGCGCTCTTGCCTTTATAAAAGAACCTGATGGATTTAACGATATTAGATGGGGAACGAGGATTGATGCATTAAAAGATATGGAGTATATGTTTGACAGGGATGCCTCGGGAGATATTAAGGTTTATAAAAGAGCCGGCGATTTAGAGATATTTGGTGGTGCAAAAATTGATAGTATAGAATATGATTTTTTTAGAGGCACGTTTGTATCAGTAAAATTAAAGATAAAAGACCTTTATAATTTTGTGATTATGAAAAATTTCCTGTTTAAAGAATATGGCCCAAAAGAACCAATGTCTGACATATTAGAAACGTTCGTATGGAACGGGGATAAATCAAAAATAGTTCTTTATTCAAATTATGAGATATCATGAGATGAAGTATACGGGGAAGGTTTCCTCATAATATCGACAAAAAGCATTGAACATTGATAATATTAATTAGGAGGAAATTATATGCAAGTTTTAATAATGTATTATTCAAAGGGAGGAAATACGAAAAAATTGGCAGAAGCCATAGCAAAGGGTGTGTCTGAGGTAGAGGATATAAACTGCGTAATTAAACATGTAAAAGATGTCACAAAGGAAGATTTTTTAAATTCTTACGGTATCATTGCCGGTTCACCTGTTTATTTTGGAACTATGGCAGCAGAAATGAAAGAAGTTTTCGATAAATTCGTAGGTATTAGAAAGAAGATGGAAGGTAAAATCGGCGCTGCCTTTGCCACATCAGGTGATGCTACAGGAGGTAAAGAAACCACTATCTTTTCTATAATACAGGCAATGTTAATATACGGTATGATCATCGTAGGTGACCCAATGGATGCCACAGGGCACTATGGTGTAGCGTGTACAGGTGCGCCGGATGAAAAAACTATTTCCAATGCAATAAAATTAGGAAAAAGGGTGGCAAACCTCGTGAAAAAACTCTGGTCATAACTGATTATTTCTTTAAAAGGGATCCTATGGAACATCTAATGGATAGGTATAAATTGATAAAAAGAGAAGATTGCTTAATTGTTTTTATTGATTTTCAGGAAAGACTCATGCCTGTTATATACAATAAAGAAAAGGTTATGGAAAATGCAATAAAACTTGCCAGATTCTCTAAAATAGTAAATATACCTGTGGTGATTACGGAGCAGGAAAAGTTAGGCAGAACAATACCTGATTTGAAAAACGAACTTAAGGAAGTTACACCTATTATTAAAATCCACTTTAATTGCTTTGAAAACAACGAATTTTTTAACTTAGTAAAAAGGTCTAAAAAGGACACACTGATTATTGCCGGCGTTGAGTCCCATATCTGTGTTGCCCAGACAACATTATCCGGTGTTTTACAATTTAATGTCCATGTTATTGAAGATGCCGTATCATCAAGAACAGAGGCCAATTGGAAGGCAGCATTAGAAAGGATGAAGCAGGCAGGGGTTGTTATAACAACAACAGAAATGTTCATCTATGAAATACTTAAAAAGGCAGACACAGAAGAATTTAAGGCTAGTCTTCAACTTGTTAAGTAACCTTATTATTTCCTTTTATACCTTTACGGTGGTATCTAATCTTTTATATATACAAGGTCTGTAGGGGAAAAATTGCTACCCCTTTTTACCTTAGCGTAGCTTGCATCAACACCAAAGAGCTCTGAAACTTCAAGTTCTCCTTTATATTTACCCTTTATCTTTCCAAGGGGAAGTTTGGTCTTTTCATCTATAATCTGCTCTCCCGGCGCATAAACTTCGAGGGTGTTGCCTTTTTCTAAGCCCGATAATCTGCCTGCATTTATATACACTTTATCTTTATCTAATGAGGCAATCCTTGCATGCCAATCAATAAGCAGTATAGCCTTTAATAGGTCGTCGGCTATTACCTCGATTGCTAAATCTATTGCCTTTATTTTTGCCTTTTCAGAGCTCAAATCACCGCTCTCCTTTGTTAGGGAAACGGGGTTTCTTCCTGAAAGCTGTTTTAAAAGCACCCCTGTTTCTGTGTTGTAAACTTCTAAAGATATTCTTGAAACAGCAAAGGATATTTCTTTTGTTTCCTTACCCTCAATTTTACTGGAACTTGAGTATATATCTTGGAGCACCCCTTTTACCACAGCCTGGACCCCGTATATTTCATTTAATAATTTCATGGATTCCTGGTTTGTAACTTTTTCTGATACATTTATGGTAGCTGGGTCAATACATATTATTGCCCCTGTCCCTTCAAGTCTTGATATCAATCTTCTTGTTGCCAATTCACCTATGTTTTCGTCTTTGTAGTTTGTTTGATCCTCTATGGGTAGTATTATCACCCGCCTTCTCATCTTCGGTGATGGATAATTAAAGGGTATTGGCATGTATCCTAAACCAGTGGGAAATGCAGTAAATTGTGTTGGATAAACAATTTGGGGGGCAATATTTCTTTTTTTCAACTCTTCTTCTAATTTACTTATCCTGCTTTTCAATTCCACATTCTCTTTTGTCTGTGCCGCAGATATTAATGATTGAATAATCCCTGGAGAGTACTGGTCTTTTCTAATCCAGACATATTCGGGCTCATTTGGAGTTAACATGTATCTTCTGTTTTTTGCGTATATGTATTCCACCCCGTCTATAACCTTAATGTCCCCTGGCTTTGGCTCTAAATCCTCAACCTTTTCTGTTTTCTGTTTAGCAGCGGCGTCTTTTTCTTTCTTTTTCGAAAAGATTGAACCACAACTGAACAGCAAAAAAAATGAAAGCAAAAGGCATATTAAAAGTTTGACATTTTTCATAGCAAAAAGGATTATAAAGCATATGGATAAAAAATGTCAAATATATTGAAAAAAAATTATTCACCTTAATGGATTGATAGGTACATTGTTTGCTACATTTATTTTTTTCTCGATAGTGATATAATTGGCAATAAAGTAAAGGAGAAAGAGATGTTTTATGAAATTGATCGATTTATCAAGAAAATAAAATCTTTTCTAAGAGAGGATCAAATTGTTTTAGACACAGATGGACTTTCCCATTTTTCTTATGATGCCACAGAGATAAGCCATAAACCACACATTGTAGTGTTACCTGAATCTACCAAAGAGGTATCAAAGGTCATGCGTTGCGCCTATGATTTAGATATACCCGTTACACCTCAAGGTGGAAGAACGGGTCTGTCGGGAGGTGCAGTCCCTGTAGTGGGCGGGGTTGTTATGTCATTACTGAGGATGAATAGGATTCTCGAAATAGATACGAAAAACCTTCAAATTGTGGTAGAGCCAGGTGTTGTGGCAGCTGATTTACAGACAGCTCTAAAGAAACATAACCTTTTTTTTCCTCCTGACCCATCGAGCACTGTGGAAAGTACCATAGGCGGCAATGTTGCAGAAAATGCAGGGTATACTCGGGCAGTAAAATATGGTGTCACAAGAGACTATGTGCTTGGGCTTGAGGCAGTTTTGCCTGATGGCACCATTATAAATGTTGGTGGAAGAACCGTTAAAAATGTAACAGGGTATGACCTTGTGGCACTGCTTACCGGTTCTGAAGGAACGCTTGCTATTATTACAAAGATTATCTGTAAGGTGCTACCCATGCCCCGTTTCAGAAGGACATGTATTGTTTATTTGAACGACCTTTTAGGTGCAGCAGATTTTGTTGTTTCCATCTTTGATAACGGCATCATTCCCTGTGCCATAGAGTTGATGGATAATTATTGTATAAATTGTGTGGCAGACTATTTAAGCTCAATAGAATTAAGAAGGGATGCAGAGGCACTTGTGCTCGTGGAGGTAGACGGTCAGCATGAGATTGCAACTGATGATGAGGCACAAAAGATTATAACCCTTGCCAAAAAAAATAATTCCATTATAGAATCTCGCCTTGCATCAGATGAAGTGGAGGCAGAAAGGTTTTGGAGAATTAGAAGGGATACACTACCTGCGCTTAAGGCAAAGGGAAAGGACCATCTTGAAGCAGATGTAGTTGTGCCCAGATATGCACTTGCCTTTCTCGTTCAGGCAATAAAAGAGATAGAAAAGGACCATATTGTTAAAATTGCTACCTTTGGTCATGCTGGTGACGGGAACCTCCACGTAACAATTCAGTATAGAAAAGGAAATTTTAAAGAGACAGAGGATGCATATAATGTCCTTGAAGAGGTGTATAAAAAGACAATTGCCATGTCTGGAAAACTGACAGGTGAACACGGCGTGGGCATTACGGTAAAAAACTATATGAAGCTTCAGATGACACCTGAAGAGATTGAACTTTTGAAAAGGATAAAATATGCCTTTGACCCTAAGGGGATTTTAAACCCCAGAAAGATCTTTCCAGAATACGACTAAAGCTTTATATCTCTTCAAAGGTAATAACTGAATTTGTTTTATAGCCTCTAACAGTCTTTTTTTTAATTTCTTCAAAAAAATATTTCACTGCCTGCTCATCACATGGTTCATATACAAAAGTTTTCTTTTCTTTATCGTATGCCATAAATCTCTTTTCATTGATTAAAGCAGTGAAGATCTCTTTTATTATGTTATTATTTGACAATTCAAAGGGGGTATTTTTTATTTCTGAGACATCCATTGATCCGTATTTATCGGCAAGGCTTTTTAAAAAATTTATAAACCTCGCAAGCTTCATAACAGTAAAAAGCGTGGTTCTTGAAAGATCAGGATTTACAGGGATTAGCACACTGGATCTCATGTACTTCATTTTTTCTTTCCAGTTTGAACCTAATACCATCTCACAGGCATCTATTTTTGGCACAACATAAAAGGCACTGGGGCCTAAAAGGCATCTTCTTCCTGAAAGAAAAATCATTGTGTCTAAAATGTGTTTTAGACTTTGTTGTGGAAGTCCTACTATAAAATGCACTTCCATTAAAAGCTCTGTTGATTCAAGGTATGGAAGGATTTCAAAAAAGGTATTGCTACTGAATCTTTTCTGTATTTTTAGAATAGAGGTCGACAAATCTACAATGGAAAGGTTTATTCTTTTGAAACCAGCTTCTATCATCTCTTTTACAATTACTTTATTCAAGGTTTCAGAATAAATGCCGTTCATTGCGGAAAGTATCAGATTTTTGCCTGAAAAGATCTTAAGGGTTTCTCTAAAATGGTTAACATCGTAGGTGAGCATATCGTCTTCAAAATCAATCCATTCAATACCGAGATTTAGACATTCTTCTAATTCCTCTTCGATGGTCTTTAGACTTTTTTTTCGAAAAGGCACAGGAAGTCTACCGCAGAAGGCACATCTAAAAGGGCAGCCCCTTGAAATGAGAAAGAAGGTATAGCGTTTTTTTCCAATGCGATAATTATCTGCATTTACTAAATTTCTTGCAGGAATAGTGTTGAGATCCCTTTCAATGTTTAGAGGTGATATAAAAAACTCTTCTTTTGATTTAAAGCAAAGCCTGTTTATGTCTCTTAAACAATGCAAATCTCCATTTTTCAATTTATGTATGAGATTATATAGAGGTGTCTCTCCTTCACCCCTTATTACGAAATCTACATTTTGGTTTTTCAGAACTTCTTCAGGCAAAGAAGTAGGGTGCGTCCCACCTAACACAGTGATTATATCTCTGTCTATTTCCTTTGCAATCCTTGCTATGTTTAAAGCCTCTTCAGCATAGGCGGAAAATAAAGAAGAAATGCATATTATATTTGGCTTTTCAGACTCAATTCGTTTTTTCATATCTTCTTCTGATGAGCCAAATCGATTGTATTTTTTAAATAGAGAAAAGGGGCTGTATAGATTTTCTTTATAATATTCGGATAATTCTGGGAATGGATTTTTTGCCTGTTTTGGTTTTATATATGTTCTAAAATCAATGATTTTCACATCAGCCAAGGATTCCACCTTTTTTGCAAGATAAAGTAGACCTAAAGGGTATGTTCTTATGCCTGTATCATAATAATCTTCAATAGGTGGCTGTATAAAAAGTATTTTCATTTGCAATCTTGTTCTTATGGTTTTTGGATGATTTAAATTTTATAGGTTATGCATATATCCTGTCAATAAATCGTGTGGTGTGTACTATCCCCCATTTTAACCATACACCCTACTAACCAAAATAAATTGTCCCGCAAAAGCGGGATAGCCATAAAGTTATTAATATAATTAAGAGATAAGAGGAGGGAAAAACTATAAGTCCGGTAGAAATCATTACATCAATTAAGATAAGGCGCCGTTGGTCGGCACACAAGAATAAAGCTATGGCGGAAGAAGCTTAAACAGCCAGGAAATAGCATCTCATTAGTAGCGAGGTAGAGATATTAAGGAAAAGCCCGTGAAAAAAACTGATATCGCGTATACCTTTATCCAGATATCCAGATCTAACCAGTTCACAAGAGGTAAAGAAGCAAGGAAGCCCATCCTGATGATGCAAAATATCTACCCCTCATTAGGTATATTACTGACAATAGGCCTACCTATGACATGAATGATGAACCATTACAACTCTCTCAAGTAATATACCCTTCTGTTTTTATGTCTTTGAGATTCTCAATGCTTCTTTCCTATACAGCGAAAGACACAGTAGTATTTGCCCGTATGATGGGATTTGAGGTATCCATACTATAGTCCTTAAGTCCAATGAGCTTTTGTAAAAACCTTTAAGAAAGACTTTGTGTATATGCATAATCTTTCTTCCGTAAAAACTGTTATGTAATTATTGCCTTTGTGGTTTAAGGGTTTAAGATAAGATTACCAAGGGAATACAGGATGATGCAAAATAAGTTATAGGCGTGTCCGGTTTGACGGGGGCAAGCCCATTCGGATCCCTTCGCCGCCATTTTTTATTCTATAATTTCCCAGAATGGTAAAAATTTTACCAAAGTATTATCAATTTTAATTGTTTCTTTAAAACCAGGATTCACAACCCAGGCTTCTTCAGGTTTGTATTTTGCTATAAAGCTTTTTAGCGACCTTTCAATTTTTGCATATTCTTTACATTTAACCTCAACTGGAATAATTCTGTCTTTTAAATCTATCACAAAATCTACTTCTGCTTTATCTTTTGTTCTCCACCAATGAATTGTGGCGGGAGTTTTGTCAAATTTTTCAATTAAGAGATGGTAAACAAGATTTTGAAATAAAAAACCTGCCTGAGAAGTTTCTGTGATTTTACCGAATAATCCTATGGCATAGTTTCTTAAACCCAAATCATTGAAATAAAAGACTGGAGATTTAGAAATTTCCTTTCTTACATTTCTGAAAAAGGGGGTTATTTTTCTTAGCACAAATGTTTTTTCAGCATAGTAAATATAATTCTTAATTGTCTGAAGAGAGGCTCCCAGAGTTGTTGCCAATTCATTGAAATTAACAGAGTTTCCTATTTGAGATGAGAGAATTTTTATTAAATTTGAAAAGACATTAATTCTTTCAATTTTCAACAAAAATGATATATCCTTTTCCATGTAACTTCTAAAAATTTCATTAATAATCATGTTTTTTTCATTAATAGTCTCTTCTAAAATCACTCTCGGATAGCCACCAAAATTAATGTATTCAATAAAAAAATTTATTGCCTGAGGGACTATTCTGAAGTAGTCTTTGAGCATTCCTTCATATTTGTATTCTGTCTTAAAATTTAAAAACTCCTTTAAAGAAAGCGTGTTCAATTCAAAAATTCTTTTTCTACCAATTAATGATTCATGTATTTTTTCTCTCAAATCAACACTTCCAGAACCAGATACAATGAATTTATACGGTAAATTCATATCATAAAGACCTTTTAGAAACAAACCCGCATTTTCTTTTCTCTGTATCTCATCAATAAAGACATATCCCTTTTTATTTCCAAATTCAAGTTTAAGCCTTTGAACAAGAAAGGACTGTGTTTTAAAAAAGGGCATATCATCTTCAAAATCAAGGCTCAAAAATAAAGTTTTCTCTCCTTTTTTATTAAGATAATCCTGCAAAATATTCATCAATGTTGTTTTTCCTGCCTGCCTTGGACCAACTATCAAAGAAATCTCTTTTTTAGACAGATGTTCAATCAAATCCTGGAGAATATATCTTTTTATAAACATACTTTATTATATACCCGAGAAAAATTAAAGTAAAGTTTTAAAATTATCGGGTTATTTTATTATTGGTTGCATCTCTAAGGCTGGATGATTAACTTCTGTGAGAAATTGTAGCAGGCCTTCGATGTCTTCAAAGATTGTCTCATCGGCAATTTTATCAAGTAACCAAGGGATGCCTTCTTCTTCAGCTCTTCTTCTAAGGCTTTCCCTATGTTTTCCTTTAACTCCTTTTTTTATCCATACAATTCTTTTTATTCCGCCATCGCCTTTTAGGAACTTTCTTGAAGTAATAATGTGTCTACTTAGCTCAAGGAGGTAACTGTTTCTTTACAAAGGTATTCAATCCGAGTCAAGGTTGAAAATATTTTTCACCTCTATACAATATGATCTTATGGACTATCCTCTTGCATATGGTGTCTGAAAGGGTGGATTCTCCTGTATGTCATGTATCTATTATGTCCTTTTTGCCTTTTTCATGGATAAGTCTTTTAGGTTGAATTGCATAGGACAAATGTTTTTTACTTATATACACCCTCTGGTATTTTTTGAGGGCAGTGTATTATATATAAGGCATGTTCATATTCAATGCAGGGTGGTGTGGCCATATTAGATAATTTCATAAAATTATCATCGAGCATAGGATAAGATGATAGATTTGTTAAATGTCAGGGACTGATGTCGCACCGACCTTGTCGTGTGAGGTCCCTCATAAACTGATTTCTTACATGAAAGGGAGAAAGCACTGTGAACCATAAACGTATATACCATATCATGAGGGTCAATCATCTTCTTTTGCCCAAGTATACGGGAAAACCAGTTAAGGACCCATAAATGAACCATTACAACTCTCTCAAGTAACATGCCCTTCCTTATGTCTTTGAGATTCTCTAAGCCCCTTTCCTATACAGCGAAAGACACAATAGTATTTGCCCGTATGATGGGATTTGAGGCCCCATACTATAGTCCTTAAGTCCAATGAGCTTTTGTAAAGACCTTTAAGAGAGACTATGTGTATATACATGATCTTTCTTCTGCAAAAACTGTTATGGAATTATTGCCTTTTTGGTTTAAGGACTTAAGATGATGTCACCGAGGGAGTATAGAAATATGCAAAATAAGTTAGAAAGGTGTCCGGTTTGATGGGGGCAAATCCACAGGGGTCATATATACATTCGATGTTACCTTAGTCTTTTTGAGATATACCTTCATAGGTGTTTTGTAACCTAAGGCACTGTGATGTCTCTCAGTATTTTAGAAATCAAAGTAGTTGCTGATGATGTGGTAGCTACTGCCATATTGGACAGACTATTACATCACTGCTATCCCTTCTTCATTCAAGGTAAAAGCTATCGTTTAAATGAAATGATGGAAAAAAAGAAGGAGCAATGGAAAACATGAAAAGAATTAGAAGGTAAGGGTTTATGAAAACAATGGGTGGACTAAAATTGGTGAAAATAGTGGATTAGTTTTGGTGATAATTGACACCTTTTATTCTTCGTTTTAAATTTCACTCATATCTGCCGGTTCATTGACAAAGGTGGCCTCATACTCCTTGCGGCTAAGCACTGTATCGTATAAGCCGATGCGCTCTTCTGTATGTTTATTGACGCCTGTATACACCAAACTCGAATCCTCATAGCGCTTGAATTTGTACACAGCATCGTTCATAAGCGCACTGTTGAAGACATTGAGACTGACCAATAGCTCAAAATCCTCGACATCGAGCCCTGTAACCCGCTTAAACAACCCCGGCTCGAGTTTGGTAATCACATCGCGCAGAGTGTGCTCGCGGTAGTCGGTCAGATACATAAAGATGGGGATACGGGTGGCAAACTTGATGAGTTTTTCCTGAATCATCTTCCGTTTGCTCTTGTATTCCTTTTCGGCTTCGGAGAGTTCCCGTTTTTCTTCCCGACTCAGTTGCCGGTCGTTGGCCTCCCGTTTGGCTTTTTTGACCGCTTCCGACCTGTTGATGATAGTCTCGATGTCCTGATTCAGATTGCGGAAGCCCTCGATGCTCATTAACGCCTGCATGGCTCTTTCGTTAGCCATTAGCCTTGCCAGGGTTTCATTATCCACATTGACCAAAAGCGCGCTTTCCCAGCGGCGCGCAAGCAGAGTAGCCGTGGTGCCGCTCATGGCCATGTCCAGAATGCCCGCTGCGTCAATCTGCTTCATGGAACTGCCGTCATAGGCCAGCACAGGCAGGAAACGGATGAACTCGGCCACTTTGGCTTCCGGGCTGGTTTTCTCATCTACATTCAAGCGGCTGGCATATTCAGCAATCTGCCGCAAGGCGCGATCAGGGGCAAAGTCGAAGATGTAACATTCGTGTTTGATGATCTCTTCGGCATCGGGATGCTGCCCATCGGGGTTATACACCGTCCACGGCGATTGTACCCGAAAGGCTGCCTGAAAGTAGGTTTCGGGACTTGAACAGTTGCGTAGCATAAAGATGCCCGTCCAGGGGCGGACGGTCACGCCGGTTGTCAGTTTGCCGCAGGTAAGGGTGATGGTTTTGGTTGTGAGCGGGTCGCCCATAGCCCGCAACACAGGTTGGAGCGCGTCTACACCGATACCCGCCTCCGGTCCCGCGGCGACGATTACCTTGTAATCGTGATAAAAACGGTTCTGCCGCTCATTCAGCAGGTTTGCCATGGCATGGCAGGAGGCGACGCTGGGCAAAAACCACAGGGTGTGCGAAAGAACATTGAGCAGGCGCCGATCCGAAAATGGCAGGGGCGGTCGCCGTTCCTTGCCGAGCTTCAAGTTATCCACCGCGGTGGGCAAGAAGGCGCCGCGAATCAAATCCAGCCACTTTTGCACTTCATCTGCGTATTTGAAGCGGGCAAATGGGCCGTGCCCGACTGCCGTAAAGAAAATGTTTAGATCAAACTCGTTGAATTCGCCCTTGAGGGCAATCTCGCGGATTTCATCGGGCAGTTGGTAGGTGAGTAGCACTATGCGCGGCAGCATGGCGTAGGGATTGTCTTCCCCCTTCCAGTTCTCCTTAGCTTGCTGTTCGTCTGAGTAGGTCCAGTTGAAAATCTGCTCTTCAATGAACTCGCCTGAGGCGATGGCGCGGAAGGGTGTGCCGGAAAGATAGAGATAGTGGTTGCTTGTGATGGGCAGAAAATCTTCCAGCTCTTCATCACGCTCTTTGAGAAATTCTGCCGCCTCGCCAAGCGCAAAGCGGATTTCCTCTTCCTCCTCACCCTCAAATAGATCCTTGGCTTTCTCGCGCCAGGCGCCATAGTGGTATTCGTCGAAAATGACGCAGTCCCAATGTGTGGTATGGACCCATTCATTCTTGGTTTTGATGCCGCCGGTGCTGGGGTTTTTGCCCAAAAAATCTTGAAACGAACCAAAGCAGACGACCGGGCGGTTCTTATCATACTCTGGATCGCCTTGCCGGGGCAAGTCCTTGCCGGCGATAAACTGCCAGCCTGTAAAATCTACATGGCTCTTTAAATCCGATTCCCAGGCGCTTTGCACGGCAGGTTTGAAGGTGACGACCAGTAGTTTTTTCCAGCCCATTTTCTTTGCCAGTTGGTAGGCGGCAAAGGTCTTGCCGAAGCGCATCTTGGCATTCCAGAGAAAGTGGGAAGGTTTGCCAGTGGTTTTGGGATTGAATTCGCGGAAGTAGGCTGCAGTCCGTTCAACGGCCGCGCGCTGTTCTGGGCGCATGGGAAAATTGAAGGTACGCTGTTCCTCGTTTAACTCGCCGCGTTGAATGGCTAGGATGGCGGCGCGCACATCCTCCACTGTGCACTGAAACCACTCGCCTTCGAGATTCGGGATACTGCGCTGACGCAGATAGCGGTGCACGTCGCGGTCAGTAAAGGTCGTCCCGTCATTGCGCATGGCCGATTCTTCCAGCACGATGCGGTAGGGCGGATCCCCCGGACGGATAGTGGGGTACTGCGCTGCCACCCGCTCGCGAACGTCCTTGGTGGTGTAGCCGATCTTGAGCAGGCCCGCGTATTGGGGATGGGTGTCCTCGTAGGCGTAGATTTTGGGCGTCGCCTCAGGACGCAGAGGGAAGAAATCTTTACTCATCGCTTAACAACCTCTCCAGTTCTGCCTGCAATTGTTGCTTATCGAAAATATAAAATAGTGGCTCCAACTTAATAGGTGAGACAGTGTCTCACTTTTTGGGAATGTCAAATACAACTTGCGCATATAGACCAGATTGGATCGGCTAAATCCCTTGCCAAACTCGGCTGTGAGATCGCAGGAGAGCCGGTCTAACAGTTCGCTGCCATATTCCGCCTTGATGTTGCCCTTTTGTTCAAACTCCACGATGTGGCGATCAATGTGCCAGTAGGTCTGCACCAAAATGGTATTGACCGAACGGTCTGCCTGCTCCCTGCCGCGGCGCAACAAATCGCCTATCTGTTCTTTAAGCTGCTGATAAGTGTTTATGGAGAGGACATCACTCATCATCCTCATCTCCGTTAGTAGCGGTATTGGTTTGCTCGCCGTTGTCTCCAACATTACGAATTCTCGAATCGATCAACTTCCATTCGTCATCTGTGATTCCCCAACGTTCACACAGCATTTCATCAGTGTATATGCATTCGTATTTGCCTAAATCGGGAACAAGGAAGAAGTTTTCTCTTGTAACATCTTGAGACATAACTGTCTGTAATAAAAGAAACCTAACCGTCTTGGTAAATAGGTAAGACTTAAACGAAAGAACTTCGGATTCCAAATCAAAAGCACAAGCAACAAGCCACGTCTCTGTACAACACTCGCCAGGTTTAGCAATTCTAGTATTTCCTTCGTAGTAAAATGCGATTGGCTCAGAAAAGTCGGTCTGTCCTGCTATAGGAGCACGTGGAATTAGCAATTTCCACTTTGTCAACAGATTTCTATCATCGCGCACATCCGCGGGATCGGCAAAACTCAGCCCAATGCGCTGTTTGAACCAACAAGGAATTCCCGTTTCCTTCGGGGTGTAATCACCACTCAGTCCAAATGGCTTGCGCGGCGAAATTAGATCGCTTAAGCGTTTGCCTCCATTTTCATTCTTCGCAAGCACTTTTCGCACGATAGGAATAGCACGACTATCACGAATAAAAATTCCAAACTCATCCAATTGCCTACTTAAGATATATTTTTGTCCATCAAAGAAGTTAGTAACCTCGCATAGACCCTTTGAATCTCTTTCCCACAAGAAATAGCATATACCTCCAGCAATATCTACACCAGGGAAAACACTTGAACTGTTTGGGAAATCTACAAGTTTTCTAATTTGCTGATCCGCAAGCATCTTTGCTCTAAACTCATCTAGACCCTTCCCCCCGGCAAACCACCTTGACGGGATGATCATCGTCAAAAACCGGGGCTGGAGTTTTTTCGCCTGCTCGACAAACTTATGATAGATCGGCGTAGCGCTTCTTCCGTAGCCCCCATCACTCAACTGATACGGCGGATTGCCGATAATAACATCGAATTGCATATTAAAAATCTCCTCCGGTTTATTGGTGTGAATAAATTCGTAGGCGTGGCTTTCCAATTCCGGGCCGCGGTCGTATTCGCTCTGGCTGGCACCGCACCAGATACAGCGCCCGTTTTGCCAGGTATGCTCAATGCGCCGGAAGCGGATGTTTCCCTGTTCATTGGCAAAGCCTTCCACCACCGAGTATGTGCCGTTAGCCGTTTTCGAGCAATAGACCGTGCGGCGGGAGAGCAGCGCCGTGATTTCGGTAATGGCAATGCCGAAGAGCTGCCTGGTGAAGATGTGGTTGATGCGCGCCTGTCGGTCTGGAATGTGTTCCTCCAGCCCAACAAGTAGCCGCCTGGCAATCTCGCGTAAGAAAACGCCCGATTTACAGCAAGGGTCAAGAAAGGTGGCGTTCGGGTCGCGCCAGAGGTCCTGCGGCAGTAGGTCGAGCATCTGATTGACGATGTTGGGTGGGGTGAAGACCTCATCACTACTGAGGTTGGCCAGACACGAAAGCACATCGGGGTTGTAATTGCTAATCGCCATAGGCTTCACTCACCTTGAGGAAATGGACCAAAGGATAACTGCGTGTTTCCGTCGGGACAAAAACCCGCTCGCCCCGGTCGGACACATAGACATTATTTTTTGTAAACAAATCATCCTGCTGAGTAAACTCATTAGGGAAGAGTTCTGCAAAAACAAAATCGCGGCGTTTAATCAGGCTGTTGTGTAATGGGAAAGACCACTCGGCAAAGATAATCTGATGGGTTTCTGGTCCAACCGTCTTTAACTCCAATGCGTCGCCCCAGATGATGTTCTTGGCTAAGATGTAGCACAGCGTGCGGCGGCAGGCCTCTTTGGTTTTTGCGTTAAACAGCGCGGTGTAGCGTTCATCGGCAATCTCAAACAACTGTTGGCGGCAGGCGATAACGTTGTCTTCCAAAATATCAATACCGTAAATCGCAGAAACTGCCAGCACCATATTACGCTCAAAATCGAGCTGACTCCGCCGGTAGGTCTTTTCCACCACATCTAATTTGCGGCGCAAAATTTCGGTCAAAAAATTTCCTGTGCCGCAAGCCGGCTCCAAAAAGCGCGAATCAATGCGCTCGGTTTCCTGCTTGACCAAATCGAGCATGGCATTCACGATTTCCGGCGGGGTGTACACCTCACCGTAATCTCTTACCCGCTGTTTGGATCTTATTTGGTTTTTCATACTCCTCTGGTTCATCTCTGGGGCTAACATTATTTTTAATTTTTCAATATATGGAGCGATTATATAAATGATAATGGGTGATGTCAAGATTTCTTTAGCTTAAACCTTTGATTTTTATTATCATTTCAATATTGATAGTTTATTGTGCTTGCGAATTATTGTAAATTCCGCTCAATTTCGATCGCCAATTCCGGTTTTAATCGAACACTTTTTGTGTTTTATCGGAATATCTGTTTTATATAAATCAGAGCATGATTCTCCCTCCTGCCTTTTATGATACACTGCCCTTAAAATATACCGGAGGGTGTATAAGTGAAAAAGAAAGGGAGGAAGACATCAATGAAAAAAACTAAAAGAAATTGCCCGGCTGCTATTGGAATGCAACCTTGATATACGTCCTATTGCCAGGGCATGCAATATATCCACTTCAGTAGCTACAACCTATGTGGAGAAGTTTAAAGACCTCGGCGCTACTCATCGAGAAATCTGTGAGATAGATGAAGATATTTCTTATACAATTATAACCGAAAATGTTCTCACTAAAATATATGATTTTGTCTAATAAAATAAAAACAGGTCATATAAAGAAAAGCTCCGTTATAAAGATGCCTTCTGAAAATAATAGTCGTGCCAAATAAATCATTAATAATTATAAAGTGTTATCATTCATACTCCCTGAAAATCCCGTCCAGGACTGCAAATTCACCTCTGGGGACAGTTTGGAGACAGTGTTTTTTGGGGGTTTTTGGATACTACCTCTAATGATTTCAATAAGTTACATGGTGGAGGTGAAGGGGATTGAACCCTCGACCCCCTCGTTGCGAACGAGGTGCTCTCCCGCTGAGCTACACCCCCAAAATATATCATGCAATGCTGTCAGCATAGCCATAAATATCTACCTGCCAACCTTCTTCAGGCATTTCAACCCCGTCGATATAGACCTTTCTACCATCTATAGATACCCTGCCTTTGCCAATGAGATTATGCACAGCAAAGGGATAAATCATCCAGTCCCCTTCTTCCTTTAACGCATCCTGAATTTCTTTTGAAACGGCCTCTAATTCGATATCTAAATTATTTTCTTTTTCTTTTGCCTTTTTGTTAAATTCAGAAAGGCTTTTTATTCCCTCTCTATCAATAAATTTTTTTATATCGTATAATTTTTCATCCCATCTTGATAGTGGAATTGACCTTGACTGGATTAATATGGGACCTCCATCATCACTTTCATCTACAAAAAATACCGTTGATTTTACACTTTTTTCTCCTGCAATAATAGCCTTTGCTGTAGGTCTCCAACCAAGACCTACATATTTCCTTGAATCTCCAGGATGCACATTCAGGATTCTCGGAAAATACCTTTTTGCCATCCAGTCGCCTATCCAGAGGTCATATCCGGCAAGGCAGATTAAATCAGGCTCGCCGTTTAGGTTTTGCTCAACAAGTGTCATCAGGGCCATATCATAGCTATTTCTCTCCACACCGTATCTTGGGACTTTTTCAATACCCCACATCTTTTTGAAATATATCTTAGAGTCTAAAATCACAACAGGGACATTTCTTGCCCTTGCCTTATTTATCCCTGAACAGTTCAAGACATTACTGAATACAATGTGAGGCTTTTTAGGATCACCTTCATAGATTTTATCATAATTTGTCCCTGAACCGGAAATACCACATGCATATATTAACGGTCTATCCCATGGAGTATAAACGGGTTTTCCTTTCAATTTTATCCCCTCATGTTTTTAAGAAACTCTAACAGAATGAAAAAAACATGTCAAACATTACCTTTTATTTTATCACACCATAGTCTTGCATTTTGAAACATCTTAAGCCACGGTGATGCTCTTAGATTTTTATTCATCTCTTCTGGCATATAGGGCCACTGCCATTTTAAAAATGCCCTTTCAGGGTGAGGCATAATTGCCAAGTGTCTGCCATCTTCTGTGCATAAACCTGTAATGCCATAAGGTGAACCATTGGGATTAAATGGATAACTAAAGGGATGTATATCCGATTCAAAACCATCTTCTATTCCATCGTCATTTACAAAAACAAGGGGGACAAGATTTTTTCTCAACACCTCTTCTAAAATCATGGGATCAGGAAAATAAACCCTTCCTTCACCGTGGGCAACCCAAACACCGAGGATTGAACCTTCCATGCCTTCAAACATAATTGCCGGGCTCTTTTTTATTTTTACAGTTACCCATCTTGATTCAAATCTGCCTGATAGATTCTTTACAAATCTCGGTTGCCTTGTATCTTCTAACCCCTGCCACGGCACCCATCCGAGTAAAGCAAATAACTGACAACCATTGCATACCCCCAGTGAAAATGTATCCGGTCTTCTGTAAAATTCATCAAACATCTCTTTAAGCCTGCTATTAAACCTTATGACTGAGGCCCATCCTTTTGCGCTTTCCGGCACATCGGCATATGAAAACCCGCCCACAGCTACGAGTCCACTGAATTTTTCCAGGGTTATCTTGTTTGAGATGAGATCCGTCATTGTAATATCCCATGGAGAAAATCCAGCATGATAAAAGGCAGATGTCATTTCTCTGTCGCCGTTGCTACCTTCTTCTCTCAGGATTGCCACATTTGGTTTATCGTTTATTTCTATTAAAGCCCTTGGTGTTTCTTCTGGCTCAAAGGTTATTAAATATTTGGGCCCTTTTCTATCGTATATGTTCTTTTTCTCCTGGTCAGCACATTTTGCGTTTGCCTGCAAACGCTCTATCTGATAAGATGTTTCTTCCCATACTGATCTTAGTTTTCGCATATCTCCATGAAGCACTACCTTACCATTATATTCCACAGTAATTTCCTTTTCGATTTTCGTTTCACCGATATTAAAAAACTCAATACCATATTCTTTAAGTATGCATTCCACCTTATTTATATCTTCTTTTTTGCATTCCATAACTGCGCCCAATTCTTCTGCAAAAAAACGCTCTATGGGGCTCGAATCCCCCTTCATCCTTATATGGACGCCACAATTACCTGAAAATGCCATCTCAAGGAGTGTAACGATAAGCCCTCCATCGCTTATATCATGGCCTGAAAGTATAAGGTCTTCATAAATAAGTCTCTGAATTGCTGCAAAAGTATTTTTTAAAATGGCTGGATCATCAACATCTGGTGATTTATCACCAATTCTCTTGAACACGCATCCTAAAATGGATCCGCCGAGTCTTGTTTTACCTTTTGCAATATCAATAAATATGAGATTCGTTTTACCGGGTTTTTTTATATCTGGGGTCACCTTTTTTGTTATATCAGGCATGGTTGCATAGGCTGAAATAACAAGCTCTCTTGGTGATTTAACGATCTCATCACCTACCTTTGTTGCCATAGAGAGACTGTCTTTTCCTCCATCCACTGCAATACCTAATTTAATCATCATATCGCTCATGGCCATAACAGCATCGTAGAGCGCTGCACCCTCTCCTGGAAGCTTAGGTGCCCACATCCAGTTAGCAGAACATTTTATATCCTCAATACGTCCAATGTAAGCCCACATGATATTTGTTATTGCTTCACCAACAGACATCCTTGCCCCTGCCTTAGGGTCAACAAGCATCTTGATGGGCTGTTCTCCAATGGAGGTAGCAGCACTAGTTAATCCAAAGTGTGTCTGGGCAATAATTGCCATGTCTGCAACTGTTAGCTGAAGAGGACCGCAGCACTGCTGCTGTGCAATAAGCCCTGTAACGCTTCTGTCCACTTTGTTTGTAAGAAACCTCTTAGAACCAACGGCAAGGTCTTTTAAGACGAGTAATAGTGCCGCTTCTAATGTAATATCATCAGGTAAATTTATTGGTTCAAGCCTTGCATCGATCTTTTTATCTATAAATGTCTTTTGAGGAATATTTCCCAGCACCTTATCAAGATTTAGATTAACAGGTGTAGTATCATCCCTTTCATCGTGAACAATAAATCTGCCATCCCCTGTAACAATACCCAAAATCTCACAGTTTACCTTTTCTCTATTGCAAATTTCCTCAAATTCCTTAATCCTTTCAGGTTCTATTAAAAGACCGCATCTTTCCTGATATTCGGCAATCCATATCTTTAATACTGAAAGCGTGGGGTCTCCCAGTTTAATCCTTCTTATTTCGATCTTTCCCCCTGCCTTTTCCACAAGTTCTTTTAAAACATTGGCAGGCCCCCCTGCACCTTGATCGTGTATGCTTATGATGGGATTTCTCTCACCCATCTCAATGCAAGCCCTAATTACCCTGTTCATCTTCTGTTCCATTTCTGCATCGCCACGCTGGACCGCATTAAAATCTAATTCTTCCTCGTTTTCACCTTGGAGTTTACTCGATGCAGAGCCTCCTCCTATTCCAATACCGTATGCAGGACCCCCAACCTGAACGATGAGCAAGCCTTTTTTTGCCTCACCTTTTTCTATATGTTGTGCATTGATTTGACCTATACCACCAGTAAACATGACCTTTTTAACCCAGCCCCAGCGTTCTCCATTTGATATCCTCTGGTCAAAGGACCTGGTAAAACCGGCAATTATTGGCTCTCCAAACTTATTCCCGTAATCGCTTGCACCGTCACTTGCCTTAATCTCTACTTCAAGATTACTGGCAAGGTTTGATGGATAAGGAAAATCTTTAGTCTCCCAGGGCAATTCATAATCGGGGATGAGTAGATTTCCGGTGCAATAGCCTGCTGTTCCCGCCACAACAAGTCCTCCCCTGCCTGTTGCCTGGACATCCCTTATTCTACCTCCTGTCCCTGTTTCAGCCCCAGGAAAAGGTGCAACGCCTGTGGGAAAATTGTGGGTCTCAGCGGTAAAGATGATATGATAGTGAACCTTTTTTTTCTTAAATGCCGAAGGATAACCAGGTTTTTCTGGTAAAATAGTATAACACTCAAAGCCTCTTATAGCGCTTGAGTTGTCCTTAAAGGCAATTATGCTGTTGCCAGGATTTTTTTTAAGCGTTGATTTAACAATATCCATTAAGGTATAAGGTATTTCTTTTCCATCGATGATCTGTTTACCTTTAAAATACCCATGCCTTGAATGTTCACTGTTGGCATTATCAAGGTCTCTTATTTCTACAATTGTTGGGTTTCTACCTTCCTCTTTTACAAAATAGTTGTAATAAAACAACCTATCCCATTCATCCATGGCAAGGCCTGGCACCTCAAGGAGGGCATCAGGGCCTTTTTCTTTTAGAGGGATTTCGTAAACCTCCTCTTCTTCTGCCTCTGTTTCAAAAGATTCTATGGGAGTGGCGTAGACGCATTCTGTCATCCGGTCGTGGTTTTTCTTTATAAAATCTTCTTTGTCTATCCCTTCATCTATGAGATATCTTCTTGACCTCTCTATGCGTAACACTTTATCAAGCCCGCAGGTCCTGCATATAGACACGATATTTGTAGAAAATGCTGTGGCAAAATTCATGCGAGGCCCTATCTCAATAACATCGGATTTTTTATTCAGTGCAGAATTTATGGAAATGCTTTCAATTATAAATCCATCTGCTAAAATGTACTTCAATGTAATAAGTTCATCTTCTGTAAGGGGAGAAGAAACGTCTACATTATAACAAAATTCAAAAAAGGGTGTCTTTTTAAGATAAAAACGTAACATCATATATTCTACCTGTTTTTTTATTTCCCTTAGGCTATTTAAGCGCCAATAGTCCTCTTTAACCGTTTTGTGTGAGGATTTTTGCTATTGTTTGCTTAAGTTCTTTGGTATCTGCTGATTTCACAACATATGCGTCTGAGGCCCAGCTTGAAAAATCCTGTCTGAACTCACCATATGCAGAGCATAGTATTACAGGTTGATTTGTGTTTATTTTTTTTATCTCGTTCAAGGTCTGGATGCCGTCTATTCCCGGTATCTTAATATCAAGAACTACAAGGTCGTATGAATTATTTTTGACTTTTTCGATTGCCTCAAAGCCGTTAGATGCAAGGTCAACTGCGTAGCCCTCGTCTTCGAGTTCTTCCTTAAACAGGATTCTTATATTTTCCTCGTCATCTACGATTAAAATTTTTTTATTTTTCATAGCCCTATACCTCACCATTATTTTTATTTTTATTAACAGGCAAGTAAATCTTAAAAGTAACCCCTTTTCCCACAATATTTTCTATCTCTATCCTGCCCCCGATATTTTTTACTATCTTATTGGATATGGCAAGCCCTAATCCTGTGCCCTTTTCTTTAGTTGTAAAAAAAGGATTGAATATATTTTCTATGATGGTGGGGTCTATACCTCCCCCTGTATCACTTATGGATATCATGATCTGCGGATGATTTTCATCGTCTGCAATGTTTTTTGTTTGTATTGTTATCTCACCCTTACCATTCATGGCCTCAAAAGAGTTTAATATCATGTTAATAAATACCTGTTTCATCTGTTGAACATCGCATAGGATAAGTGGGAGCGATGGATCGAGGTCTTTTGTGATCTTTATCCCTTCCCATGAACCATCTGATGTAAAAAGATAAAGAATGTCCTCTATGCAGGCATTTATGTTGCATTCATCTAAAATTGGTGGCGGCTCTTTAACATAATTTAATACATCATTTAAGATGGATTCTAACCTTGCCACCTCACTTACTATTATATTTGCGTATCTATTTTCTGTCTGGCTTAAATTTACCTTTTTTGCAAGCCTTTTTGTAAAACCTCCAATTACCACGAGTGGATTTTTTATCTCGTGGGCAATGTTTGCCATCATCTCTCCGAGGCTTTTAAATTTTTCCTGTTCTATAACCCTTTTCTGTGTTTCGTTTAATTCTTTAATTACTTCTTTGAGTTTTGTACTCAATAGAATATTTTCGAGCCCATTTGCAATATAGTTGGTTATGGTTGTTGTTATATAGAGCATATCCTCATTTTGATAAAAATTTTTACCAGGCTTTAAAAAACCTATTGTAAGCACACCTATTGCTTTGTTTTTTGTCAGTATAGGGGAACTGTATAATGAATAAATTTTTTTTACCTGCAGGTCGTTGTTATCATTATAGTATTCATAGGTTATGGTCTTTTTTTGTTGTATTGCCTGCTTTTCACAATCCTCCACTATTTCTGCCAAGGAACCATTTAAATTGCCATACACAAAACGGTGGCATTCCATTTTTGGAATAGGCCAATCAATATTTATAGAGGCAAACACTGCATTTAATGCCTTTGCAATTGTAAAAACTGTATTTTTTAAAATGGTCTGGGGCTCTAAATTCGTTGTTAAAATTTTACCGAGCTCTGAAAGTGTTACAAGTTCGCTAATCCTCTTTTTTGAATTTATTAGTAAGTCATTTGTCTTTAAAAGCCCTCCTATTTCCCGTGCAATAATTGCTAATAAAATTTTGTCGTTGTCTTTTATCCCTTCCATTGACCTTGAAATAACGACAAGAACCCCGTAAAGAAAACTATCATCTGAAACAGGGATAAATGCAAATGATCGGTAATTATACATTACATCATCAAGCTCATTAAAAAATATACATCCAAATCTCGGCGGGATATCATTGTGGTTAAAATACTGGGGAACCCTTTTTTGGGCCACGGTCCCTATTACACCTTCACCTATGTGACACCTGTATTTGTTCACAATTGGATAAAGCCGGCTTTTCTCATTCGCATAACTGCATGTGAGCCTCTTATCTTTATCTAATTTAAAGACCAAAACCTCTTCAAACTCCATTCTATGCGAGATTATATTAAGTATTGCCTGCATCCT
Organism: Deltaproteobacteria bacterium; assembly: GCA_029777945.1. Lineage (GTDB taxonomy): Bacteria > Desulfobacterota > Syntrophorhabdia > Syntrophorhabdales > Syntrophorhabdaceae > JAKORG01. The sequence goes on from JAKORG010000082.1 coordinate 60,634, forward strand.
CGAGTTTATCTCAAGGTTGGAATTAGATATTTCGATAATTTCGCCGAGTAACTGTATGGTTTTCATTGTTTAGATTTGCATCGTTCAATTGCTTTTTTATAGAGTCCCATATATTCTTTTGCAGACCTCTCCCACGAATAATCCTCTTTCATACACCTTATCATAAGCGACTGCCATAAATCTTTGTTTTTATACAATTTTATTGCCCTTTTTATGGCATCTAACATTGCTTCTTTTGTATATTCTTTGAATTTAAAGCCTGTGCCTCTATCAGGATTTTCAGTATAGTCAATGATTGTATCGTCAAGACCCCCTACTGCCCTTACAATGGGCACAGTGCCATATTTCAAACTATAAAGCTGATTAAGTCCACATGGTTCGTACTTCGAGGGCATAAGAAACATATCTGCACCTGCCTCTATTAAATGGGCAATCTTATTATCATAGGCAATCTTAACAGCAAAGGAATCTGGAAATTTTTTTGAAAGCTCCTTTAATGTTTCGTGGTACTTTCTTTCACCTGTCCCGAGAACTATGTAATTCACTCCTAATGAAAGCATTTCTTCAATGCCTGACACTATAAGGTCAAAGCCTTTCTGGTCAGCCAACCTTGAAATTGTTGCAATAAGCGGGTAATCTTTATTTTGTTCTATATTAAATTCTTTAAGTAGTGTTTTTTTACATAATAGTTTGTTTTTTAAGTCTCTATAGCTGTATCTCGCAGGAAGTAATTCATCAGTTTCTGGATTCCATTCATCATAATCAATACCATTAATTATACCATATAAGTCATCTTTTCGTGTTCTTAAAACACCATCCAGGCCATAGCCAAATTCAGGTGTTTGAATCTCTTCGCTGTATTTTTTGCTCACCGTATTTATAATATCTGAAAATATTATCCCACCTTTCATAAAATTTATATTACCGAAAAATTCAAGGTAATCAGGAGAAAAATATTCCCAGCCTAAATTTAGTAGATGCATATCATAATGCCAGAAAATACCCTGATAACCAATATTATGAATTGTAAACACTGTGGCAATATCTTTTAATTGGGGGTCATCTTTATAAATTGTCTTTAAAAAAACAGGGGCAAGGGCTGTTTCCCAGTCATTGTAATGTAAAACATCTGGTTTAAACCCTGTCACCTTTATTGCCTCTAAGATGCTTTTTGAAAAAAATATAAACCTCAATGCATTGTCCTGATAGTCACCATCTGGTGTGCTGTACAGGTAATCCCTGTTATAATATTCATCCTGTTCAACAAGATATGCTATAACTCCATTATCATATTCGCTTTCTACTATTTCTGCTTCAACAAAACTCATTGAAATCTGACATTTTATTTTATAATTTTTGTATTTTAATGGAAATCTACTCTCGTCTACCCCCTTATGCTTTGGAAGAATCACCCGTGCGTCTAAATCAAGTTTTTTTAGTGCCTTGGGGAGTGCACCTGTCACATCTGCAAGCCCACCTGTTTTTACAAAAGGATATACCTCGGGCGAAGCTATTAGTATTTTCATTATAAACCCCCTAAACTTCTGTCTCTTTTAAATAAATTGTTGCTTCTTCTGGTGGCGTTGGATTTATATAAAAGCCTGTTCCCCATTCAAAACCTGCCATTTTTGTTAATCTCGGTATAATTTCAATATGCCAATGAAAGTGCGATAGTTCACTTTCATTTTTTGGCGCCATGTGAAATATAAAATTATATGGTGGTGCATTTAAGAGTCTTACATATTTTTTCATCAAAACTGACATGCATTCTGCAAGAAAAAAATAGCTTTCAGATTGGCTGTGGGTAATAAAATTAGATTCATGTTTTTTAGGCAAAATCCATATTTCAAAAGGAAACCTCGATGCAAATGGTGATAAAGCAATAAAGAGTTCATTTTGGTATACAACCCTTTCATTGTCATCTAATTCTTGATTAATCATATCACAAAAAATACACCTGTCTTTGAATTTGTAATAAGTTAGCCCCCCGTTTATCTCTTCTAACACGCGTCTCGGAACAATAGGCAGTGCTATAAGCTGCGAGTGCGAATGGTCAAGGGATGCCCCTGCAACGGAACCGTGGTTTTTAAAAATCATTATATATTTGAATCTCTTATCTTTATATAGGTCAGTAACCCTTTCTTTATATGCAATAAAAATATTCTGAATGGTTTTCAAATCCATATCTGCAATGGTTTCTCCGTGGTTAGGTGTTTCTATTATTACCTCATGTGCCCCTATTCCATTCATTTTATCAAAGATACCTATTCCTTCTTTATCGAGGTCTCCCTCAATCCTCAAGGCAGGGAATTTATTGGGCACAACCCTTGTATGCCATCCTGGACCATTGGGAGATGAACCGGGCGTTCTTATGGCAAAGACCTCTGGGGGGGTCATATATTCATTGCCTGGGCATAAAGGACAGATAGCAGTCTTTGTTGAAGGCGCCTCTTCAATAAAAAAAACCGGTCTTTTGCCCCTCTCTGTGGAAATAATAACCCATCTATCTATTATTGGATCCTTTCTTAATTCAGGCATATCCTCCCCTTTTTATTAGTTTCTTTGACTTCAATGGACACTCATGGTAAGAATACATGGATGATACCCATAAAAGATAATATAAAAACACATTCATTTCCCATTATAACAGCATGCATTATTGTTGTAAATATTTTAATTTTTCTATGGCAAAAAATTACCCTTACTCCTTCTGAAAACGAATTTATAGTCAGATATTACGGGATTATGCCCTACGACTTTTTTATGGCCCTTACTAAAAAACATGAGTTGATACCTTACAACATAATGACAATATTTACATCCATGTTTTTACATGGCGGTTTTTTTCACGTAGGTGGTAATATGCTTTATCTTTTTATTTTTGGAAAATCCGTTGAAGATGCCATAGGCCACAAAAGATTTTTTGTATTTTATTTTTTATCCGGCATAGCTGCTGCTGTCTTTCAACTTTTATATGAGCCAGATTCACAGATACCCATGATAGGGGCAAGCGGAGCAGTTTCAGGTATACTTGGTGCCTACTTGATCCTTTTTCCCTATGCAAAGATAGTAACCATGCTGATTATTCTAATTTTTATCAAGTTTGTTCAATTGCCTGCAATTTTACTCCTTACTTTATGGTTTTTTATGCAGGTGTTATATTCCCATACAGATGGAGTTGCATGGTATGCCCATATAGGTGGTTTTATATTTGGACTACTTGTAATAAAATTATTTGGCAGGAGAAAATTTGTTAAAAGTAAAAGACTTGAAACTTGAAGGAAATGTTTCACGTGAAACAATACAGGGCATTACTCATAAATCCTTATGTCTATGATTTTGCTGCGTACAGCTTCTGGTCTACCCCTCTGGGTTTATTATATATGGGAAGCATATTAAGAAAAAACGGCTTTGAAATATACCTTATAGATTGTCTTCAGGTAATAGAGGGTAAAAGAAAAGAGGACGGTAGAGGCCCGTTTATTAAAGAAAAGGTTGAACCACCTCCACAATTAGCTGGTATAAGAAAAAGATTCAAAAGATATGGCATCTCTAAAGAGGAGCTGATATCAAAACTTGCCAGTATGCCTGAGCCTGAGCTTATACTCATAACCTCCATTATGACCTACTGGTATACGGGCACAAAGGAAGTGCTCGAAACAGTCAGAAATTTATACCCCGGCTCTAAAATCATAGTGGGCGGTATATATCCTACTTTATGTTACGACCATGCGGTTTTAAATTTAAAAAAAGCAGACCTGATTGTAAGGAATAATGAGATTAATCTGCTGTATAATTTTATTGAAAACTCTTTTCCCATTAAACTTTCTTATAAATATCAAGTAAATGATCTTAACTGGCCCCCATATCCATGCTTTGACCTTTATGATAAGCTCCATTTTGTACCCTTACTTACTTCTTTTGGCTGTATCTATAAATGTGCGTACTGTGCAACACCTTTTATGTATCCACAGATTGTAAAAAGAAGTCCAAAAGATGTAATGGAGGAGGTTTATTACTGGCTTGAAAGAAGTGTATCAAAATTTGTGCTCTATGATGACAATTTTCTTTATATGAAAGAAAAATATGCAAAACCAATACTTAAAGCCTTAGGTAATATCAACAAAAAAATAGACATTTATAATCCTAATGCCTTAAACGGTGCTTTAATAGATGATGAAGTGGCAGAACTTTTAAGATTTGCAGGATTTAAAGAGGTAAGGCTGGGGCTCGAAACAACAAATCCGATAGTGCAAAAAGATTTGGGTAATAAAATAGACAAAAAAATTTTTGAAAGGGCAATTGATTGTCTAAAAAAGGCAGGTTTTAAAGGAAAAGGTATAGGCGTCTACATACTTGCTGGACTACCGTTTCAAAAATGGACAAATGTAAAAGATGCTATCGATTATCTTTCTGATCTTGGCGTTAGGGCCCACATAGCAGAATATACACCAATCCCCCATACAAGATTATTTGATGAATATAGTTCGTTCGCCCGGTATCCCATAAAAGAAGACCCTATATATCAGAACAACGCTTTATTCCCCTTTTCCTGGGAAGGCTTCTGTGAGGCGGATCTCATGTTTTTAAAACACTATTTGAGGGAGAAACAAAAAAACCTCGGTTTTTCCGATTAAGATTGCCGGGATAGATAATCCCTGTAACCAAAACTTTTTATTACCTTAATCTCGCCACTTTTTTTAATAACTGCTATATCAGGAAGATTTATACCATTAAAGGTCGTGTTTTTTACTATGGTGTATAGTGCCATGTCTTTAAAAACAATCTTATCTCCCGGTTTTAATGGTTTATCGAAAAAATAGTCGCCAATTATATCCCCTGCCAGACAACTCGGGCCTCCAATCCTGTAATCATGTTGTTTTTTTTCTTCCTCGCTGGAATTTAGAACATAAGGTCTATAAGGCATAAGAAGGACGTCAGGCATATGGGCCTCTGCTGAGGCATCTATAATGGCTATCTTTTTTTTGTTTTCCACAATATCAAGAACTGTGGCTATCAAGACCCCAGCATTTAAAACACTTGCCTCTCCAGGTTCAAGATATACCTGGACTTTAAAATCCCTTTTAAAATCTCTAATCAAACTTATGAGAAGTTCAATGTCATAATCATCTCTTGTGATATGATGACCTCCGCCAAAATTCACCCATTTTAGATTTTTGTTTTTCATTAAAAAAGGACCGAACAGCTTTTTAAAAGAATCCAAAACCCTTTCCAATGAATCGGCATTTTGTTCACAAAGGGCATGAAAATGTAACCCATCGATTATATGTGAAAACTTATTGTATTGTTTTTTAAAAATTTCGTAGATTATGCCGAGCCTTGAATAAGGTGCGCAAGGGTTATATATTTCAACCTTTATATCTGAATATCCTGGATTAACCCTTATGCCTACACCTTTGCCTTTTTCTTTTGCTAAATTACCGAAATTTTCTAATTGGTAAAATGAGTTAAAGATAAGCACATCAGAATATCGAATTATATCTTCCATATCTTCATGTTTGTATGCTGCACCAAATGTATGAACTTCTTTTTTAAACTTTTCAAATCCAAGCCTTGCCTCATTTAATCCACTTGCACAAACACCGTCTAAGTATTTTCTCATTATGGGAAATGTAGCAAATGTTGCATATGCCTTTAAGGCGTGTAAGATCTTACATCCCGTTCGGTCTTTTACGTATCTTAAGACCTTCATGTTTTCTTCGACGAGCGTTTCGTCTATTAAATAAACAGGGGTGTTTATATTCGCTGAAGCGATTTCTAAAAATTTCTTATGGTGCTCATCGAAAATCTTTTGTTTTGAGGTTTTAATAATGTTTGTCAGGCATTCTAATGCCTTTGCATCGAGTTGTTCTAAAATTTCTTTTCTTTTTTTATCTGAAAGTGCAAAAAAGTCTGTCAAAAAAGATGCATCTTTTTCTATTATTCTTTTATAAACACAATGCGCTTTACCTTTTAAATCCATTGAAAATTTAGAATTTTTCTGGCAGTGGTTCGTGTTCAACTATATGCCAGGGAAGGCCATATATATTTAGCGCCTCCATAAAAGGATCGGGGTCAAATTGTTCCATATTAAATACACCTTCTCCCGTCCATGTATTTGTAAATAACATCATAGCACCAATCATGGCCGGCACACCGGTTGTATAGGCTATTGCCTGGGTCCCTGTTTCTATATACGCCTTCTCATGGTCACACACATTGTAAATGTATCGGGTGATGACCTTTCCATCTTTTATCCCGGTCATGATATTACCGATTACAGTTTTACCTTTATAGTTCTTTCCAAGGGATGATGGTTCAGGTAGCAGTTTTTTCAAAAATTTAACAGGCACAACCCTTGCCCCTTCATATTCTACTTCATCGATTCTCGTCATACCGATATTATGTAATACCCTTATGTGCGTCAGATAATTTTCTGAAAATGTCATCCAGAACCTTGCCCTTTTTAGACCCTTTACATGTTTTACAAGGGATTCAAGTTCTTCGTGGTATAAAAGGTAACTCTCCCTCTCTCCTACTTCTGGATAATGGAACTTAAAATGGATGGATTTTTCATCCATAATCGGTGGGGTCTCAATCCATTTTCCCTCTTCCCAGTGTCTAACAACCTGTGTAACCTCTCTTATATTTATTTCCGGGTTAAAATTCGTTGCAAAAGGTTGTCCATGACTACCTGCATTGCAGTCGAGTATATCTAAGTAGTGTATCTCATCAAACAGATGTTTCTGTGCGTATGCTACAAATACATTCGTTACGCCCGGGTCAAAACCAGAGCCAAGTAAGGCCATTATTCCTCTTTTTTTAAACCTATCGTGAAAGGCAAGTTGTTGGGCATATTCAAAATGTGGATTGTCAGGGCTTTCATAATTTGCAGTATCAATATAATGGACACCTGTTTCAACACAGGCCTCCATTATATGTAAATTTTGATAAGGTAGGGCAAGATGAAGTACAAGATACGGCTTAAAATCTTCTATGAGCTTTATAAGATCTGGCACATTATCTGCATCTATTTGGGCAATCTTTATATCCCTTCCATATCGCTTTTTTATATCCTTTTTTATAGCCTCACACTTTGTGATGGTTCTGCTTGCAATCATTATATCTTTAAAAATATGAGGTAACTGAGCGCATTTATGGGCAGCAACCGTTGCAACACCTCCTGCCCCTATAATCAAAATTTTCCCTTTATTTTTTTCTGTCTCCATAATCCTCCTCCGTTAAACCGAGCCGTAGTTTAAAATCATTATCATCTCCCTAATCACTTTTGCCGCACAGATAGAAGAAACAAATGTTGCATCATAATCAGGAGAAAGCTCAACCACATCTGCTCCAATGATATGCATTTTAGATAACGTCTTGAAATAAGAGATTATCTCTGGAAAAAACAATCCTCCAGGTTCAGGGGTTGTAACGCCAGGGACAAGGGATGGGTCGAATACATCCATGTCAAATGTTATATACACTGGTTCATTGTTTTTAATTTTATCTAATAATTCGTTGGGGTGCGTTATAATGCGTGCCTTTTGAAATTCCTCTTTAGTCCCTGACCTTATTCCAATCTGGTAAATATCGGCAAGACCTAACTCTTTAATCCTTTTTAAGACAGTAGCATGGGACAACCTCTGCCCTTCATACTCATCTCTTAAATCACAGTGGGCATCAAAGTGGATTAAATGGATGTGATTATAGACGTCTTTTAAGGCCTTAATAATGGGCAGGGTTATTAAATGCTCACCGCCTATTATAATAAATCTTTTGTTTTGACCTATGATTTCACTTACAGCCTTTTCGATTAATTCCAGTGACAGCAAAAGATTACCCTGGGGTAAATCAAGATTCCCATTATCTACAAAATAATTTTCATCGAGGTCTAATTTTAAATATGGACTGTATGTTTCAATGGTCCATGATGCCTTTCTTATGCTATCTGGAGCAAACTTTGTTCCTCCGCGGAAAGAAGAGGTTTCATCTAAGGGACAACCGAGAAGTTCAATGGGTGCATCTTGTAAAACATCTTTTGATCCCATAAATCTACTGTATAGAACCGTTCTCATGGTCAACCATTAAAAAATACTTTTTTTTTGGATTTGTAATTATAATTAAAATAAAATTTAAATCCTGGTGCTAAAGTAAGGGCACTATAAGATTAATCCCATAAAACTACACCGGCAAACACAGCACCTATTTTTAATACTTTATGGGTTGCTGATTTTGCTACTATCTCTTTTATTGCCCTGTTTCTAAGCTTCATGCCTTCTTCAACCATTCTTTTTACCTGTGTAACGACCTTGTCCTCATCATCGTTAGCAGAATATTCCATAATAAGACCTGCGCTATCTTTATCTTTAGGTATACCTATTGCCACAGCTGCAGATATAATTTCACCGGGGACATCACTTCTAAACGATGCATAGGCCACAGGCACAAGGGCACCCTGTGGCATTGGAACTGGAGGAGGATTTATCTCAACACATCCAGGGGGAAGGATGCTACTCATCTTCACCAGGTTTGTATCGCCTACACCAGATGCTATAAGGGCACCATCAAATGCATTAAGAAGAGAATATCCTTCTGAAGAACCGCTAACAAGAAAAAATTTAGTGGGTGTTTTTATTATCAATTTGCGCACCTCCCGAATTTTAATTTGTTGTCGATACTGCTATCGTCTCAACGTGACCTTGCATACTTTTAAACACCATACATCAAAAATTAGGTGGAGAAGATACCCATAAAACATGAGCCTTATTTTTCCGCCTGTTGGCAATATAATGTTTTTTTGTTGCCTTAAAATAAAAACACTCGCCTTTTTTCAACTTATACACCTTGCCTCCAAACACTAACTCAATACTTCCGCCTAAAACAAAGCCGAATTCTTCTCCTTCATGGGGCTCTTCTTCCGGTGTTTTTTCACCAGCATTCAGCTCGAGTAGAGCCGGATCCATCTGTCTATTCTGTGCAGCAGGCACCAGAATTTGAAAAGCCCTTACATTGTCTATTTCAAGGTCAACCCTGTCTTTAAGTTTAAAAACAATTTTTTCATCAAAAGCGCCGTTAAAAAACGTTGACGGTTTTTCATCCAATGCATCGAGTATACCTATAAGACTCTCAACGGACAGAGATGTTAGGTTTCGCTCTATCTGTGATATAAAACCCTTTGTCAGTCCCGCCCTAATGGCAAGCTCTTCCTGTGTTAGGGACTTGGCCTGCCTTAGCATTTTAATCCTTTCACCTATGCTTGCACCGTCTATTTTCATAATAACACTTTAAGCTTACCAAAAGTTTACGTTATTAAACTAATAAAATATATTTTTGTCAAGTAAAATTTTATTTAACTTTCAAGCTTAGTATGTTAAACTCAAATTGAGGTGAGACAATGCTTTTTAAAGATATTGTAGTTAAGTTTTTAAAAGAAAAAAAAATCAATGATATCTTCTACTTACCAGGGATACACACCGTTTCCCTAAATGAATCTTTTATCAAATACGGTATAAATGTTTATACGGGAAGGCATGAATCAGACCTCATGTATATGGCCGATGGTTACACAAGAAGAACAAATAAGACAGGCGTTGTCTTTGTCACTCCTGGTCCAGGTCTTGGAAATATTGTATCGGGATGTATGGAGGCATTTGGAGACAATTCTTCGATCCTTGTATTTCATATAGATACAAAAAGGCAGGAGCACGGAAAGGGTATCCTCCACGAATTAAAAGAACCGGAAAACATTTTCAAATATTTTATAAAAAAAAGTTTTTATATATCAAGGATAGATGAGATTTTGCCTAAGCTAAATGCAGCCTTTAAGGAGACAACTACTGAAAGAAAAGGACCTGTCTTGATATCTATTCCCTTTGTCTTTCTTGATAAAGAACTGCCTTTAACTGAGAATTTACTTAAAGATCAAATTATAGAAACACATCAAAGAAGTCCAAATTTTTTTCCCGATGATGCCATTGAAAGGATAGAAGGTATATTAAAGTCCAGACATAAACCTGTTATTATTGCAGGGAAGTCTTTGATGTTAGAGGAGGCCAGGAATATCATTCATGATATGTGTATGCACTCATCCATACCCTTTTTAACCACAACAAGCGGTAAGGGGATTGTGGATGAAAGACAACCCTATGCCTTTGGAAACATCATTAAAAAAGGTCTTATAAACAATATGATAAAAGATGCGGATATTGTTATAGCTATCGGAACAAGGCTAAGGGATATGGATGCAAAAAGAAGGGGAGTAAAGATAAGAGAGCTTATACATATAGATATAGACGATACATGGTTCGGAAAGAACTACGAAACACTTATTGCATTATCAGGGGATTTATTAGATTTTCTTAAAAAATTAAAGGAAATAACCAAAAAAAGGCGATTTGATTGGGATTTGACCCTTCTTAAAAACATGGAGGAAACAGAAGAAGGTATGTTAATGAAAATGGCTATGGGCTACAAGGCTATAAAAATCATAAGGGATTCAATACCCCATGAAACAGTAACAGTATGGGACCTGAATCTTATATCCTACTGGGCAGAATATTATTTTCCTGTTTATGAACAAAGGGCCTTTTTTATGCCGAGAGGTATTTCGCCTATTTTTTATGGGCTCCCGGCAGGAATTGGTGCAAAGATAGGCTCTTTTGAGACTCCTTGTCTTGTTGTATGTGGCGACGGCGGCATATTACCCACCTTATGTGAACTTTCCTTTATAAAAAATTATAATATCCCTTTAGTTATTATTGTGTATAATAACAATAGCTTTGGAATTCTCGAGGATGCAATACAAAAAAGATATAATTTAATGGGCTTAATGACCCTTACAAATCCAGATTTTGTAAAACTGGCAAACACATTCGGAATAAAGGGCAAGAAAACAAATACACTGCAAGGATTGAAGAAAATCCTTTTAAACATTGACTGGCATGAACCGTATCTTATAGAGTTTTCCTATTCAATTTTTCCAACACCATGGGATATTTAATTTATGAGGTGAAGAATGGAAAAAATAAAAACACTCAGAGGGTTCAGAGATATTTATGGAGAAGAAGTAGAAAAATTAAGGCTCATTGAAACAACATCCCGTAAATACTTCGAGCTTTTTGGATATAGGGAGATTATTATTCCCGTTCTCGAAAATACAGGCCTATTCATCAGAAGTATTGGCGACACAACAGACATTGTTGAAAAGGAGATGTTTACATTCAAGGATTTAAGCGGTGAATCGGTAACATTGAGACCTGAGGCCACGGCAGGGATTGTAAGGGCCTATCTTGAAACAGGAATGTTTGCAAAGGAAAGGGTAAGCAAATTATTTTCTATTGGCCCCATGTTCAGACACGAAAGGCCGCAAAAGGGCAGATACAGAGAATTCAGACAAATAGACGTTGAGGTCTTTGGTATAGATGACCCAATGATAGATGCCGAACTCATCTGGATGACCTCTTTTATCTTAAAAGAGATAGGCTTAGAGAAATATGCTATAGAAGTAAACAGTGTTGGTTGTCCTGTTTGCAGGACAAATTTTAAAAATATCATCGTAGATTACTTTGAGGCAAAAGAAGAAAATCTTTGCGATGATTGTAAAAGAAGATTACGCAAAAACCCTTTAAGGATATTCGACTGTAAAAATAAACAATGTAAAGAGATAGGTGCAGCCTCACCTGTGCTCTTTGATAATCTCTGCGATTCCTGCAAAATACATTTTTATGGATTTCTCGAATACCTAAATACATTAAAACTCAATGTAAGTATAAACAAAAGACTTGTAAGGGGCCTTGATTACTATACAAGGACTGTTTTTGAATTCATTTCTAATGAATTGGGTGCCCAGAATGCATTTCTGGCAGGGGGTAGATATAATAATCTCGTTGAGGCTATGGGAGGACCCAATGTGCCTGGAATAGGATTTGCCATAGGCATGGAAAGGCTCGCCATGCTCATCGATAAAACTGTAAAAAAGGCAACTCCTCAATTCTTTTTTGCATACTTAGGTGATAGGGCAAAGGCATTCATAATACCTTTTATGGAACGATTTATCGAGAAAAATCTGAAATTATCATATCTTCCTCAGGCAAAGTCCCTTAAATCCCAGATGAGGTATGCCGATGCAATTAAAGCAGACTATGTGTTGATACTCGGGGATGATGAGATTGAAAAAAATATTATTGTAGTAAGAGATATGGCAAAGGGGAACCAGTTTAATATTCCCCTTGACAACTTGGCATTAATACAGAACTTATCGGCTTTTCTTGAAAAATAACCATCTATATGCAAAATAAGTAAAAATAAAGGCAAGAAAGAATCTTGTAACCACAAGTATTATGCCGTTTGCGCCGATTACCACAAAGATGAGCGTGTCTTCTATAATGGCATGGCAAATGGAAAGGAAAAGCATTATCAAAAATGCCTCTCTTTTATCCATGTTCGAAGACCTTATGGAGTGGATTATAACCCCGGCACCATAAGTAAGGCCTATTATCACCCCTGTGACAAGAGGAACAAGACCATTTGAGGATATCCCAAAAATTTTCCATTTTTTTTCTTCCAAAGTTTGCTGTCTGTGCTTTAAAAATTCATAAGAAATCGTTAAAGGTAATATAATCAATAAAAGCTGTCCAGTAAGTATTGCAGAATTTTTAAGGGCCGCTAAAATAATGTCCATATGAGATTTAGACCTGCTCCTGCCAAAAGGCTAAGTAAAATCCTCAAGCAAAAAAGCATCCAGCTACTCACACCGGTCTTCTGCGTAACCGGGGTTTCTACAGAAAGACTATGGGATATACCAAGAATCAACGCCACGATTGTAACATCCTTTGTGGAAAGATTAAGGGGTGATAGCACTGCTATAGCCGCATATAGATTTATTGTATAACCTGCTATTATGCTGATTGCTGCCTCACCGGGAAGGCCGAAATACTTCATAAACGGCTTGAAAAAATCACCAATAACACGAATTACCCCAAAATGTTTAACAAGTTCTATGATAATATAACAGGGAACAATAACCTTTACCATAAGAAGGATAACAGAAAATCCATTGAATAGACCATTTTTCAAATTATTTAAAATAAAGTTTCTTTGTTTTTCCTTCAACATTAGACCTGAAACCTCAAATAGATTAATTACCGTATTCCATCCCAAACATAATAAGGTGGGCAAATCCTGTATATTTTCCGTTCATGTCTTTCATATGTGACCTTGTATTATTAAAAAAAGTTGCCTGATATCCCATATTAAAACCAAAGCGACTTTTTTTATAAGAGTAACCTGCAGTAAAAATATGACGTGTGCTATCAGGCAACTCAGGACCCAGTGTCCTTTTTGGTATGGGTGTCCTATCGAGCATGTAGCCAGTGCTTATTTCAGCCGTATTATTTATTTTATAATTTACACCTAAAGCCCACGTGATTGTATTGCGCCAGTCTTTGTAAAAAAATCCGTCTGCCATACCATTATCCGATTTTATCCTGTAGCTATTCATTGAAGACCATCCAGTAAATAAGATGTCAGATTCAATGACAAAATTATTTATTTTTTTTGCAATACCTGTTACAAATAAAAAGGGTAGTGTCAATTTTGTGGTAGCACCGGTCTGATTTGATATCAAAGGTGCAGGCAAATAGAATTTTGCCTTTCCATTGTATTTTATATTCACAGGGCTTCTATAAGTAAAAGAAAGAGAATAGTCTTTTGGAAATTTTATTAATGCTGCCAGGTTATACCCTATACCATCTCCATCACCGGAAAGCCTTGATATGCCATCTATTAAAGGAAAAAGGTTTAGGGCACTTTTAAATGTAACAGAACTTTTTACATAAAATAAGCCGCCACCTATTGATAAATTATCATTCACCTTTCTGGAAATTACCGGATTGATAAATGTGGTCTTTATCTCAGCAAAGATAATATTGTATCTTCCTGACCAATTGTTAGACCACTCTGTTGATAGCCCAAATAATGAATAAACGCCTATTCCAAAACCAGTATAAATATCTGAATATTTAGAATAAATATGGGGTATGTGATGTGCCCTTGTCTTTGTCTCATAGCCTTTGTTTGATACAGGGTCTTTATACGTAATCTCTGGATAAATCATGATATCTCCAGACAAAACGCTAAATCCATTTTTTTCTGTCATTAAAGCAGGGTTATAAAAAACACAGGAAGGATTATCTATTGAAGCGCTTACTGCCATACCCATGCTGTTTGCTTTTATGTCCTGATTGTATATAAGAAAAGCAGCACCGAATACATTTGATAATAAAGAACAGGACAGAATTATAAAAAATAAGATTATTAAAACTATTCTCATTTTGTCTATTTTTTATATATTCTTATTTACAACAAATTAATAAATTTATAAATATAATTTACAAGATAACCTAAAATTCAGATATGGCCGTTGAAGTAGGAAATTTTTGCAATCATAAAAGTAATGTAATTAACAAATAAGCATAGGCATAATATATAGAAAAGTACTTACCTTTAAAAATTATTTGAAAAAGGAAACAGGCAGAGGAAATAAAAAAATTTAATTTTAAAAAAAATTTAATTTACATATGTAATTTATTGTATTATATATCGTTAAAAAGTATTAAACTATTATACAAGTTAAGAAAATACGAAAGGAGGTGAAAAAGGATGAAGAAACTTTTGGTTTATGCCATAGCAATTACTTTCTTCTCGAGCTTTGTACTAATAGGCTGTGGACCAAAGTCTGAGCCGCCAAAGACAGAGCCTCCAAAGACAGAGGCACCAAAACCGGCTGAAGAGGCAAAACCGGCAGCACCGGCTCCAGAAAAGGCAGCACCAGCTCCAGAGAAGGCAGCACCAGCTCCAGAAAAAAAGTAATGGTAGAAAAGATAGGACATGTCCTTTTATAGGGCATGTCCTTGAAATTTCAGAAAGGGGTAGAAATATGAAAACAAAGTTTTTTGGATTAATTTTACTGACATTATTAATTGGTATTTTTTTAACTTACGGTTGCTCTCAGCAGGTTGTTAAAAGTGAGGTGGAAAAGCCAAAGGCACCTGAAGTTCAGCAAGTAGTTCCAAAGGCTGAAGAAGTGAAAAAAGAAGAGCCAAAAAAAGAAGCCCCAAAAGTAACCCCAGTAGCAAAAGCAGAGCTTAAAGACATTTTCTTTGATTTTGACAAATATAACATAAGACCCGGGGATGCAGAGATACTTAAAAATAACTTAGAGTGGTTTAAGCAAAATCCTGGAAAGAAGGTGCGGATTGAAGGCCATTGCGATGAAAGGGGCACGGTAGAATATAACCTCGTATTAGGTCAAAAGAGGGCAGACTCAGCAAAGAATTACCTTATAAATCTCGGTGTTGATGGAAAGCTGCTTGAAACAGTAAGTTATGGAAAGGAAAGACCCTTTGATCCAGGACACAACGAAGAGGCCTGGGCAAAAAATAGAAGGGCACACTTTCTTATTTTAAAATAGGCAATGAAAGAAAAGGAGGGTAGAAAAAATGCCCTCCCCTTCATCTGTGACATTGAAGAGTTAAAAAAAAGGCTTAGTCTTAGCGAAAAAAAAGCCAAAGAAATCGAAGAGACTGCAAGGGTATATCCCTTTAGGATACCTGAATTCTATCTAAACCTCATAGAAAAAGAAAAACCTGCCTGCCCTATAAAAAAACAATGCATACCAGATATAAAAGAACTCTCTAAAATAGGGGATGTGGATCCGCTGATAGAAGAAAAATATTCTATAACACCTTCATTTATTAAAAAATATCCAGGCAGGGGCGTATTTTTATCTGGCACCCAATGTGCCATGTTCTGTAGATTCTGTAATAGAAAAAGACTGATAGGGAAAGACCATAATATAAAAGAATCACACAAAGAAACTTTTAATTATTTAGAAAAAGATAAAACAATCAAAGAGGTAATCATTTCTGGCGGGGATCCATTGACGCTTCCCCTTGATGAGTTTGATTATATATTAATGCGTTTAGCACGCATCCCCCATATAAAGATCTTAAGGATAAGCACTCGAATGCCCGTTGTATACCCAGATGGAATAGACAAAAGGCTTATTGATTCCATAAAAGCAATATCACCCCTTTATTTTATAATACATATAAACCATCCAAAGGAAATTACAGAAGAATTTTCCGAAATCGTAAAAAAGCTGAGAAACGCAGGCTGTATCTTATTAAGCCATACAGTACTATTAAGGGGTGTAAATGACTGCCCATTCATATTAAAAAATTTGTTTGAAGGCCTTATCATGCTCGGCGTGAAACCTTATTACCTTTTTCAGGTGGATGAGGTAAAGGGCGTGGCCCATTTTAAAGTAGGTCTTAAAAAAGGCATAGAGATCATGAAGTTATTGAGAAGGGAGTTATCTGGTATAGCATTACCCACATATGTCATTGACATAACAGGAGGTGCAGGAAAGATTCCTGTTGATTATAGCTATATAAAAAAAAGGTCTGGCAAAAAATTGTTAATAGAAGATTTATACGGTAATATTGGCCATTATACAGATGACGGCAAAAGAAGTATCTGTTCTGGATGCAACATCTGCGGCAAAAAAAGGAACTTTAAAGGTTGAAAAAACCTTATTTTTATTATAAAAAAAGACATGGCAATCTTGGAGATCAAGACATATCCTGACCCGATTTTAAGAGAGCAAGCAAAACCAATAGAACATATAACAGAAGAAATAAAAAGGCTTTCTACAGATATGATAGAGACAATGAGGCTTGCGAGGGGAGCAGGACTTGCGGCAAATCAAATAGGGATTCCCATAAGACTTATAGTGATAGAGTTGAAAGGAAAAAAAGGCGATAAAGCAATGGCAATAATAAATCCTGAAATTGTCCTTACAGAATCAGAAGAGATTGCAGAAGAGGGCTGTTTAAGTGTGCCAGGTTTCTATGAATTTATAAAAAGGGCAAAAAAGGTATATGTAAAAGGTATTGACATTGAAGGCAAATTGTTTGAGACAGAATGTGAGGGATACCTTGCAAGGGCATTTCAACATGAAATTGACCATCTAAATGGGAAGCTTTTTATAGATTACTTAAGTCCTGTGAAAAGGAACATCTTTAAAAAGAAATATTTAAAAAAAATTAGATGAACATCATTTTTTTCACTACATCTAAATTTTCACTGCCTTCTTTTTATGCGATTCTCGATTCAATAAAATGCGTTGTAACAAAGAAACCCAAACCAAAAGGCAGAGGTTATATGCTCGAAGACAGTGAAATAAAAAAGGAAGCAGAGAAACATTCAATACCAGTTTTAGAAATAGATTCCTTTAAAGATCCTTCTGTTTTTTCCATTTATGAATTTGAACCCCATTTATTTGTCGTTGTTTCTTTTGGGCTCATTATCCCCAAGAAGATTCTTGATGCTCCTTCCATTGGTGCCATCAATGTGCATCCTTCTTTACTGCCAGCTTATAGAGGGCCATCACCTATTCAATGGGCAATTCTAAAGGGCGAAGAAAAAACAGGTATAACTATAATAAAAATGAATGAGTTCATGGATGCAGGGGGAATCGTATATCAGGAAATGGTTGCTATAGATGAAAAAGATGATGCCATAACCCTTTCAGAAAAATTATCAAAAAGATCAGCAGAGTTGTTACCTCCCTTAATTAACCGCATTGAGTATGAAGGTAAAATCGATGCAATAGAACAGGACCATAGCCTTGCCACTTATACACCTTTAATAAAAAAGGAGATGGGTCACATAAACTGGGATTCACCTGCCCATGAAATAAAAAACATGGTGAGGGCGTTCATTCAATGGCCTGTGGCCTATACATTTATTGACGGAAAAATGCTTAAAATTTATAGATGTGAAATTGAAGATATAAAAACGGAAAAAGAACCTGGAACAATAATAAATATTAATAAAAAGGGAATATTTGTTACAGCAAAAGATGGTATTTTGGTATTAAGGGAGGTCCAGCTTGAAGGAAAAAAGAGAATGGATGCGTATAGTTTTGCCATGGGTTACAGGAATCTTATTGGTAAGAATTTAAATTTTTATTGACTTGTGTTCTCTTAAAATCTATTATCATTTATTATGTTTAGGCTGAAAAGATATACTTTTATTGTAAAATACTTAATTTTTTTGATAATATTTGGTATTGGCTGCTCAACCCATGTTGTGGCCATAAAGGATAGTCCACAGGATTTTCAAGCACACCAAGAGATAAAAAGAGATTTACAAAACTCAATTTCAATGAAAGAAAAACATCCTGGGGAGATAAAAAATGACATTATATTCTCAAGAGATTTTAATCAGAATTCAGACGAAGATGATGATGTTTCAGCACTTTTAAAGCCAGATGAATACAGAGACTTTGATATTCCCATAGTATTTAACGAAGCAGTAGAATATTATATCCAATACTTTACAACAGAAAAAAGAAAGGTATTTTCTAACTGGCTAAGGCGTGCCCGTTATTATGTGCCTATAATGAGAGAAATCCTCCGGGAAAACAATTTACCTGAAGATATGGTTTATCTTGCCATGATAGAAAGCGGGTTTAATACAAAGGCATATTCACCAAAAAAGGCATGTGGGCCCTGGCAGTTTATCTATGCAACTGGTGAAAGATACGGTTTAAAGGTAAATTTCTGGGTTGATGAAAGGCGTGACCCTGAAAAGTCTACTGTTGCAGCAGCAAAATACTTAAGGGATCTTTTTAACCAATTTGGTTGTTGGTACCTTGCTGCAGCTGGATATAATGCAGGGGAAGGGAGAATTGAAAGGGCAATAAACAAACATAATACAAACGATTTCTGGGAACTCATCAAGTATAATACACTGCCAAAGGAAACAAGGGAATACATACCCAAATTGATAGCTGCTGCAATTATTGCAAAAAATCCTGAAAAATACGGTTTTGGAAATATGGAATACGAAGAACCAATAAAATTTAAAACAGTTAAGGTTCCACCGGCTACCCCCCTCTCATGTATTTCAAAGGCAGCCAATATGGGTATTGAAACAGTGAAATCTTACAATCCTGAGATATTAAGGGGTATTACCCCTCCTGATGAACACCATTACATGATTAAACTCCCTGAAGATATAAATATTCAATCCTTCCATGAACACCTTGCTTTAGCATTAAAAGAAAGAAGATTAATAAAAGGTATGGCAAAATACACTGTAAGGAAAAACGATACAGTAGCTAAAATTACAAAGAGATACGGTGCAAGCTACGAAGACCTGGTTCTTGTAAACAGCATGGATGGTAATCTAAAAATAAAAAAGGGCATGGTATTATATATCCCGAGGTATAAAGATGGGGAACCAAAGAAAACCATGCTCGCAGAAGCCCCAAAAAGTTCTGCCTTTAAAGAAAAAACACAAAGTAACAAAAAAATTAATAATCTAACATCAAATATCCATATCGTAAAAAAAGGTGAGACCTTAAGCTCCATATCGAAAAAATACGGCATTGACAAAAAGATAATCATGGAGGCAAATAACCTGAAAAATGAAAAGATATTTGCAGATATGAAGCTTAAACTCGTAAAACACACAGGCTCACAAAAACCGATTAAACAAAAATATAATATCCATATCGTAAAAAAAGGTGAGACCTTAAGCTCCATATCGAAAAAATACAACATAGAGGTTGAAAAATTAATCTCATTGAATAAATTAAAGACAAGCAAACTTTATCCAAACATGCGACTTAAAATCATCTCAGAAGAAGGATAGACAAAATTTTTAATAGTGATACTCATATACCCACCCATCTCAATACCAACTGAGCCGCCTATTGGAATAGCAAATCTATCAGGTGCATTAAAAAAACATTCTATATCCCATGAAATAGTGGATTTGAACATAGAAGGAATATACTGGCTTCTAAACAACGCATACCCTTCCGAAGACATATGGTCTAAAAGGGCAATAAAAAATATGGAAAAAAACATACAAAACATAAAAAACGGTGCTTTATTTAAAAACATATCAAGATACAAAAAGGCGGTGTATGAAATAAATCGAATATTAGAGATATATGCACTAAAAAAAGGTATAAAGATTACACTTTCAGACTATACTGACAAAAATCTTTCCCCATTAAGAAGTAAAGATTTGATAGATTCAGCAAAAAATTTTAAAGAAAATCCTTTTTATAACTTTTTTTCCGAAAGACTGTCATTCCTTTTATCATCAAACTCTCCAGATTTTATCGGGCTTTCTATAAATTATCTAAGTCAGGCCCTTTGCGCCTTTGCAATTATTGGTTTTTTAAAATCTAATTATCGTCATATAAAAATCGTTGTTGGTGGAGGGCTTATTAATTCATGGGTAAAAAGGGGGATGAAAAAAGATTTATTCAACGGGCTTATTGACCATATAGTAGCAGGACAGGGAGAATCGCATCTTCTTTCACTATTGAATGTTAAACCACTACACCATTCAGTTTATGAACCTAATTATGAAAGATTTAAAAAAGAGTTATATTTATCCTATGGGTTTGTCTTGCCTTACAGCACATCTACAGGTTGCTACTGGGCAAGGTGTTCTTTTTGTCCTGAAAGGGCAGAAGGCAATGTCTATATTCAGAAAAAGCCAGAGGTTATAGCCCAGAAATTAACAAGGATTGTAAACGAGACAAAATCATCCCTGATTCACATAACAGACAACGCAATACACCCCTATGTCCTTGATGCTATCATAAAAAATCCTCCTTGTGCCTTATGGTATGGCTTTGTGAGGATAAACAAGGAAATGGAGGATCTCGATTACTGTATAAAACTAAAACAATCGGGTTGCGTGATGCTGAAAATCGGTATTGAGTCAGCAGATCAAGATGTCCTAAGGAGGATGAAAAAGGGGCTAAATATTGAAACAGCAAAAAAGGTGCTAAAAAATTTAAAAATTGCAGGTATAGGCACATATATTTATCTATTGTTTGGGACACCCTTTGAAACAGATAAATCGCATAAGAAGACTATGGATTTTGTTATTGAGCACCATGACCTCATAGATTTTATGAACATCGCCATATTCAATATGCCTATTAATACACCCGATAACAGGGATATAATTTTTAAAAGCTTCTATGAAGGAGACCTCTCATTATACATGGACTTTGAACATCCCAAGGGCTTGAATAGATTGTATGTGAGAAGATTCATAGAAAAAACTTTTAAAAAACAGACTGAGATTAAAACCATAATAGACAGACAGCCACCTTTTTTTACTTCAAATCATGCACCTTTTTTTGTTATGGCCAAAAGTTAGTTGAAAAATATTCAGATATATTGCTTAATATATACACTTTAAAAATTTAAAAAGATTAAGCAATCTATGAGAATACCAATTTCTGTTTATATGATTACCTTCAACAATGCTATAACTGTTGAAAGGGCGCTAAAAAGCATAAAAGACTGGGCAGACGAAATTGTTGTAGTTGATTCCCATAGCACAGACGGCACACAGGAGATTGTCAAAAATTATACAGATTGCCTGTATCAATTTGATACTAAAAATTTAAGGGAGAAATATCAATATGCCCAAGATATGTGTAAAAACGACTGGGTAATGTTTATAGATGCCGACGAGTGGCTCACAGAAGAGATAAAAAAGGAAATAGCCAGCATTATTTCAACAAAAACAGATTATGCAGGCTATGTAGTAAACAGAAAAAATATCTATCTTGGCAAGGAGATAAAATATGGAGGCTGGTATCCTGATTATGAAATAAGATTGTACAAAAAAGATAAAGGATTTTGGAAGGGTGGCATCCACGCAAAGGTATTTGTAGATGGAAAAATAGGAAGATTAAAAAATCATTATTTACATACCCCCTATTTAGATTCCTCTCAACAGATAAAAACTATTGATAGATATTCCCAGGCATATGCAGAAGACCTTTATAACTCAAATCACAGATTTCATCTGATTAATATGATACTAAGGCCTGTTTACAGATTTTTCAGGGACTATATCTTTAAACTCGGTTTTCTCGATGGGATACCCGGGTTAATCATCGTTGCATCCACCATGTATTACGTATTTATGAAACATGCAAAATTATGGGAATTGGAGAAGAGAAATGGAAAAAAAGGAAATATTTAAAGAAAAAGAAGTGCTCGTTACAGGTGGTCTTGGTTTTATTGGAAGTAACCTCTGTATAGAGCTTGTAAAATTGGGAGCCCATGTGACTATTGTGGATAATATGCTACCCCGTCAAGGTGGAAACCTCTTTAATATTAAAGATATAGAAGATAAGGTCAGGGTAAATTTTTCTGATGTGAGAAATAGTCTTTCCATGAATCATCTCGTAAAAGGAAAGGACTATGTCTTTCATCTTGCAGGTCAGGTAAATCATGTGGACAGCATGAGAAATCCCATACAGGATCTCGAGATAAACTGTAGGGGCACACTTGTGCTCCTTGAGGCATTAAGGCACAATAATAGATCTGCCAGGGTTATATTTGCAGGGACAAGGGGTGAATACGGCTCGAGCGTAAAACTACCCGTTGATGAAGACCACCCTACAAACCCAAAAGGCATATATGCTGTCACAAATCTTACTGCAGAAAAAATGGTCCTTGTATACCACGATATTTTCGGCATAAAAGGGGTGTGTTTGAGAATAACAAACACATATGGACCAAGACACCAAATGGCCCACGATGAATACGGTGTCTTTAACTGGTTTATAAGAAAGGCTATCGATGATGAGGATATACCAGTTTTTGGTGATGGAAGGATATTAAGGGATTTTTTATATGTAGATGACCTTGTAGAATGTATGTTAAGTGTAGCAGCTACAGAGGAGGCTTACGGAGAGGTGTTCAATGTGGGCACAGGTATTCCTGTTAGTTTTATTGACATAGCAAAAAAGATAGCCCAGATAGCAGGTTCTGGCAGACCAAAATTTACCGAATTTACCCAGGAAAGAAAAGAGGTTGAGCCAGGAGATTATTATACAGACATTTCAAAGATAAAGAGAATAACTGGATGGGAACCAAGGGTATCCCTTGAGGAAGGTATAGCACGAACCGTTGAATATTATAGAAAATATAAAAAGGAGTACTGGTGATGGAAGTAAACGTATTTAATCTTGAAAGGGATCACAGCGACATCAAAGAAGAGCTAATAGATAAATTCAGGGAAGTCCTTGAAAGAGGAGAGTATATCCTGGGTAGTGAATCAAAGGCATTTGAAGATGCATTTTCCGCCTATATCGGCACTAAATATGCAGTAGGTGTAGGAAGTGGAACAGATGCATTAAAGATAGGAGGACTTGCATGTAATCTAAAGGCAGGGGATAAATTTGTAACAACACCCAACACCTATATTTCAACGGCCATGAGCCTCTCCATACACGGTATTGTACCTGTTTTTTGTGACATTGAATTAGATACATATAATATGGACCCAGAGATGCTTGCCCATCTACTTAAAAAGGAAAGGGGTATAAAACTTTGTATCCCAGTCCATTTGTATGGACATCCTTGCAAAATGGATGAAATCGTAGATATATGCATAAGGCACGGTGTTATGGTAATGGAAGATGCCTGTCAGGCCCATGGTGCCCTGTACAAGGAAAGAAAGGTGGGCGGGCTTTCTGACTTAGCGGCTTTTAGCTTCTATCCCACAAAAAATCTCGGTTGCTATGGCGATGGCGGGATGATTACTACAAATTCAGAAGACATATATAAAAAAGCCCTGATGTTAAGGATATACGGCCAATCGTCAAAACATGTCCATGATATTGAAGGGTTTAATTCGAGGCTCGATGAAATTCAGGCAGCCCTGCTGTCAATAAAACTTAAAAAACTCGATTCTTGGAATAAAAAAAGAAGGCACATAGTATGGCTATATAGAAGGGAACTGGAAGACACACCGGTTATATTGCCTTATGAAGCACCCTGGGCATATCATGTTTATCATCTATATGTAATAAGAGTAAAAGAACGGGATGAACTCATGGGGTTTTTAAAAGAAAAAGGTATATCAACACTTATTCATTATCCTACTCCCATTCATCTTCAAGAAGTATATAAAAGACTTGGATACAAAAAAGGTGCGTTCCTTAATGCCGAAAAGGTATCGGCCGAAATAATTTCCCTCCCCATATACCCATCTATGAAAGAGGATGAGGTTTTATATGTTGCCCGCTCCATTAGAGAATTTTACGGCATGAAGGCTTAAGGAGATGAAAATACTACAACTTTTAAGCGATTGGAAATGGACAGGGCCTGCAGAGCCTGTGGTGTCTCTAAGTGAGGCCCTTACAAAATTAGGTGCAGATATTACAATAGCTTACAGGAAGACACCCCTCGATTTTCCTGAAAGAACAGTTGAGAAACAGGTAAAGGAAAGGGGTATAAATTCCCATGAAAAATTTAAACTCAATAGATATTTTTCTATTAAAGATTGGTATTTTGATATAAAGGCAATAAAAGAATTCGTGGCAGATAAAAAGATTGATATAATTCACACAAACCTCTCCCATGACCACACAATTGCCATAGTTTCTTTAGTGTTTAATAAGAAAAGGCCCCTGATTATCAGAACAGACCATAAAAGAGACGGTATGCCCCAAAATATCCTTATGAGGTGGCTCATAAAAAAGACAGACGGGCTTGTTACATACAGTAAAAGAATCATGGAAAAGGATTTAAATTATTTTCAAATACCCGTTGAAAGAACATGTGTCATTACCCCGGGCATTAAAATATTTAAAGGTCCTGTGAGAGATTTAAGGGGTGTATGGGGTATAAAACCTGAAGAAAAGGTCATCGGAGTGATTGGTAGACTTAAACCTGACAGGGGTTATGATGTAATACTTAGGGCATTTAAGATTATTCGTTCGAGAATGGAGCACGTTAAGCTCGTAATTATGGGTAGAAGTTCACAGATAGAAAAAAGTATCATAGAGCCTCTTAATAAGCTTGGAATAGAACAGGATGTTATACTTGCAGGCTATATTATTGACGATTACTTTTCTGCCATATCCACCTTTGATGTATTTGTTATGATGAGGGCTGGAAGTGATGGAACAGCAAGGGCACTAAGGGAGGTCATGTCTATGGGTGTGCCTGCAGTTGTCTCTGATGCAGGGATGTTACCAGAACTTGTAAAAGATGGCATAGACGGGTTTGTCATCTCTACCGATGAATATGAGCTGGCAGAGAAAATTACGATGATTTTAAAAAACGAAGAGCTAAGGAATCGCTTAGGTGCAATGGCAAAACAAAAGGCAATAATAGAGTGGGATTATTTAAAACAGGCTAAAACAATACTTGATTTTTATGAAAGACTATTGTCAAAAGATAAGAAAGGCAGTTTATGATAAAGGAATGGGAATTAATAGAAGAAAATGCTGATAAGGACTACAGGGTGTTCAAGGTGAATACAGTAAAGGCCATTTCACCGAGGACACATAGGATCGGTGAATTTTATACTATAAAAACAAATGACTGGGTAAATATCATACCCCTTACAGAAAAGAAAGAAGTAGTAATGATTAGACAGTATAGACACGGCTCTAAAGAAATTACCCTTGAAATCCCAGGGGGTCTTGTGGATGATGAACATCATATGGAAGCAGCCTTAAGGGAGCTTTCAGAAGAGACAGGATATGTGGGGGAAAAGGCTCTCTATCTCGGTGCAGTGAATCCAAACCCGGCCATATTTAACAATCTTTGTCATACATATCTTGTGGAGAATGTAAAAAAGATAAGGGAAAAAAATCTGGACCCTGATGAAGATATTGAGGTCGAACTCATTCCCCTTTCAGAGATTCCTGATCTTATCCACAGTGGAAAAATAAATCATGCCCTTGTCGTTGTTGCATTTTATCTGTACTTTTCAAAAATTGGGGGTTTTAATGACTAAACCACCCCTTATTGGTATTGTCGGGACTTCTAATGTCGGGAAAACAACCCTTATTGAACGTTTAATACCAATATTTAAAGAAAAAGGGATAGCCGTTGCTGTTATCAAACACCATCCCCACGATTTTGATATAGACATTCCTGGAAAGGATACGCATAGATTAAAGGCTGCAGGGGCAAAAACAACTGTCATATCGTCACCTAAAAAGATTGCCATAGTCTCTGACGTAAAAAAAGAGGTTATGCCAAACGATATAGTTTCAAGGTATGTTGATGATGTGGATCTTGTGATAGTTGAAGGTTACAAAAAGGAAAAGATTCCAAAAATAGAGATATTCAGACATAAAAAGGATACAAAACCTGTTTGTGCAAATGACCCATACATTATTGCCTTTGTTACAGATACCCGTTTTGAAACAAAAAAGCCTGTTTTTTTATTGGATGAGGTGCAGAAAATAGCTGAATTTATAATTAATTTTATCAGTAAAAACGGCTCTTAAGCTCCCTTACAAGGGCTATGTTTTCCATATGACCTGTCTGCTGTGCAACCACCCTCCCTATAATAGGCCTGTTTAGAAGGTACAAATCCCCTATCAAATCAAGTATCTTGTGTCTTACAAATTCATCGGGGAATCTAAGTTTTGTATTTACAACACCTTCATCACTTAAAAGAATTACATTGTTTACCCTGCCCCCTGAACCAAGACCCATCTGGTTTAATTTTTCAAAATCCCTTAAAAAGCCAAAAGTTCTGGCAGGGGCAATATCTGTTTTAAATTCATTGCAGCTACCAATGAATTTATATTCCTGAATACCTATTGGTTCAGGATGGATGAGTTTATATTCAATCTCAAATCTTTCTGATGGCTCTATCTTTAAATACTTGTCCTCAGGCAGATTGTTAAGGATAATCTCCTCTTCTACCTTTAACGATTCAATGCCCTCTTTCTGCTCTACTATATCCGCCTCTTCTATCTTTTTACAAAGTTCTATGGCAGAGCCATCAAGTATGGGCACTTCTTCACTTACCTTTATAAGAAGATTGGTTATCCCATACATATGGCATGTGGCCATAAGGTGCTCTATGGTTCTTACCACGCAGGATTTTCCCTTAACAGATGATGCATAGCCGATGGAATACACATAATCTATAAATGCCGGTATTCTTTCACCTTCAGGTACATGTTCAAAAATAATACCCGTATCTTCCGGCATTGGAAGGAGAATCATCCCAGTTTTTACCCCTGAATGTAATCCCACTCCATAAACCACAATACTTTTGCCAATGGTCTTTTGTTTTATTATGTTAAGTCCTTTTGAAATACCTATTTTTAATTCATTGTATGTTTCTTTCTGTTTCTCCCTTCCTGCAAGCCCCCTTGATATGACTTCTAATATTTTTTCTATTGTAAGGGGCTTTTCAAGAAAGTCGAAAGCACCCATTTTAACTGCCTCCACAGCGGTGGATATGGTTCCATGGCCTGAAATTACTATCACAATAGAGTCATTTCCTTCCCTTTTTATCTCCCTTAATACCTCAATGCCATCCATCTCAGGCATCCAGATATCGAGTATCACTACATCAGGCCTTTCCTTCTTAAAAATGGATATGCCCATCTTACCGTCCAATGCCTTAAATACCTTAAACCCTTCATCTTCAAGCATAGGCGATAAGACATCTAATATATTTTTCTCGTCATCGATTATAAGGATCTTTTTCATACAACTATTCTACTCAAAACAATATTTATTTACAAACAAATAAGGTAAAAAACAACGCCTAAATTAATTGAATTGACATGATGATTTTTATCTGTTAACCTTGATATTAGGTAGGGTATCTGTTTAATTATATTTTTTGATTGGAGGACACATGGAAATTACAATCAGTTTCAGACATATTGAGCCCGACGAAAATATGAAAAGTTATATTGAAGAAAAGTTTACAAAATTACAAAAATATGTGGAGACCCCCCTTGATGTCCATGTAGTGCTATCTGTGGAAAGAAAATACAGATACAGGGTGGATGTTTTATTTACGATAAACGGTGTGGTTATAAATGCCCATGAAACTATGGATGATATGCGGGCAGCCGTAGATATGATCCTCGATAAGATAGAAAGAAGATTGACAAGATACAGAGAAAAATTAAAAAGATACAGAAATGCAAGGCCTAAAAAAGAATTAGTCCGGCCATCAGAGCCTGTTTCCAAGATTGTAGTAACCAAAACTATAGACGCAAAGCCTATGGATACAGAAGAGGCTGCAATGCAGCTTGAAGCATCGGGAGACAATTTTATAATTTTTAGAGACAGTGAAAAAGGTAACGTGTGCGTTATATACAAGAGAAAGGATGGCAACTTCGGTCTAATTGAAGCTTCTGGTAAGGCATCATGAACCTTGAAGAAATACTTGCAGAATCATGCGTTATAAGCAATCTAAAGGCATCTAATAAAAAAGATGCCATTTATGAGATGTGCGAAACATTAAAAAAGTCGGGGCTCATCGAAAATGTTCAAGAGGTTGTCAATGTTATCCTTGAAAGAGAAAGGCTCGGCAGCACTGGAATTGGTGAAGGCATTGCAATACCCCATGGTAAAATGAAGGGCATAAAAAATATATTGTGTGTTTTGGGAAAATCTGAAAAAGGTATTGATTTCGATTCCATTGACAAAAAACCCGTTCATATTATTGTGCTTCTCCTTGCCCCTGAAGGCTCTGCAAGCATGCATTTAAAGATGTTATCCCGTATTTCGAAGATCCTCAGAGATACCCACATAAGAAACAGGTTGCTCGAACTGAAAGATGCCCGTGATATATATTTTTATATCTTAGAAGAGGATAGAAAGATTTGAAAGGGTCTTGATTACATCTGAAACAAAACATCTCCACAAAAATAGAGAGTGAAAAATTTTTGCAATGAAAGGTATTACTGTTAAAGAATTATTAGAAGATAAAGAATACGGTTTAGAGCTTACTGTTGTTGCAGGTTTAAAAGGGCTCTCAAGAAAAATTTACAATACGAAGATACAAAAGCTCGGGCTTGTAGCAACGGGTAAGATGGTTTATATGCATCCCCATAGGATACAGATACTGGGTAACACGGAGATTTCCTATCTTTTATCTTTAAAGGAAGAAGAAGCCAGGAAAATCATAAAAGAACTTTTTAAACAAGAAGTTGTGTGCTTTGTGATTACAAGAAACCTTAATATACCTGATTATTTCATACAGGAGGCAAATGCAAGAGGGTTACCCCTTCTAAAATCAAAACTCGTAACATCGACTTTTATCGAGAGGATTACAAAACTATTAGAAGAAAAACTTGCTCCATCTACAACAGTCCATGGTATTTTCATGGATGTATTAGGTGTAGGGGTTTTAATCATAGGCAGACCTGGCATAGGTAAAAGTGAGAGTGCCTTAGAGCTTATAATGAGAGGACATAGATTGATTGTGGATGATGTAGTTTTTGTAAAAAAAGTGGGCGCCATAGAATTACACGGTGAGGCCCCGGAAATGATTAAAAATCTCCTTGAAATCAGAGGGGTTGGGATTGTGGATATCAGGCGTTTGTTCGGTGCCTCTTCCATATGTGATAAGAAAAAAATAGACTTTGTTGTGGAATTAATAGACTGGGACGAAAGGCATGATAACGAAAGGCTGGGGATGAAGGAAGAAAAATATCGTCTTTTAGGCATTGACCTCCCTCTTGTTAAAATCCCTGTAAGCCTTGGAAGAAATGTATCGGCCATAATAGAACTTGCTTGCAGAAATTTTGTTTTAAAACAACAGGGGATAGATACAGCCTCTGAGCTTGAAGAAAAGATTTTAAAAACCACATCAGCAGGAAAAAATAAATGAAGATAGTGATAGTGAGTGGTATATCGGGTTCTGGAAAATCTACATTTTTAAAGGCACTGGAAGATATCGGTTTTTTCTGTATAGACAATTTCCCCATACCACTGATAGAAGAATTTATCAAGATGTGTGAGCATTATAAAGAAAGGTTAACAACTATTGCCATCGTTGTCGATATAAGGGAAAGGGAATTTTTCGACAGGGGTAAAAAGATTATAAAAGAACTCAAGGAAAATTATAATGCAGAGTGCATTTTCCTTGAAAGTAGTGACGATGTACTTATAAGGAGATTTAGTGAAACAAGAAGGATGCACCCCATATTTGAATCTGTGAATGTCAAGGATGCCATAACTAAGGAGAGGGAGGTCATTGCATGGCTAAAAGACTTATCGAACAAGGTAATAGATACCTCACACCTCACAACCCATGAATTAAGAAGGTTTGTCATGAGTGTTTATGGGAAGGATAAAAGGGGCATTAAGATAACCCTTATGTCCTTTGGATATGCTTATGGCCTGCCCATAGAAGCAGATATGGTTTTTGATGTAAGGTTCCTTCCCAATCCTTATTTCGTTGAAGGTTTAAGGGATAAGACAGGACTTGCCGATGAAGTGGGGATGTATATAAAATCAGACGATGTTTTTAAGAAGTATTTTCTTTTACTTTCCGATTTTTTATTGTATCTTATTCCACTCTTTGAAAAAGAGGGTAAAAGTTATCTAACTTTATGTGTAGGCTGTACAGGCGGTAAACATAGAAGTGTTTTTGTAGTAAAGGAACTTGAAGACATACTTATTTCCATGGGTTATAATATAACTACCATACACAGAGATATTAATAGATAGCAGTTGCGGAGGCTTTAATGGTTGGAATAGTAATAGTTGCCCACTTCAATCTTGCAAAAGAGATGGCAAGGGCAGTGGAGCTTATAGTGGGAAAACAGCAGATGTTCACCCATGTGGATATTTTTCCCAATGAGGATATGGAGGGAATAAAGAAAAAGATAATTACTGCCATAAAGTCTGTTGATGATGGCGAAGGTGTTATTATTCTGACAGATATGTTCGGAGGTACTCCGTCCAATATAAGCCTTTCTTTTTTAGAGGCTGGTAAAGTGGAGGTTGTAACAGGGGTGAATTTGCCTATGTTGATAAAATTGGCAACATACAGAGAAGAAAAATCCATTGATGAACTTGCCAGGTTTATAACAGGTTATGGCCAAAAAAACATTTACCTGGCTACTGACTTACTTAAAGGAATGGGTAAAAAATAGTGCCGATGGTGGAATGTACTTTTACCATTAAAAACAGGCTTGGGCTCCATGCAAGACCTGCTGCCATGTTTGTAAAAAAGGCAAACGAATTTTCATCTGAGATATGGGTAGAAAAAGACGGCATGAGGGTAAACGGTAAAAGCATTATGGGGCTTTTAATGCTTGCATGTCTACTGGGTAGTTCCATAAAATTGGAAATAAACGGTGAAGATGAAAACGATGCCTTAAGGGCATTGGGTAAACTTATAGAGGATGGTTTTTACGAAGAATGAAAGAAGAAACGTTTACAAATAAGATAATAAAAGGTATTGGTGTTTCTTCAGGTATTGCAACGGGAAGCGTTTATCTGCTCGAGAGAGGTAAAATACCCGTTATCAAAAGAAATATAAAGGCAGAACAGATAGAAAAAGAGGTCAACAGATTTAGAAATGCAGTAAGGGACGCAATAGGTGAACTAAATGCCATAAAACAATCTATACCTGATGACGAGGTCAGAAGGCATTCCTTTATAATCGACGCCCATATTTTAATGCTTCAGGATGATTTTTTTTCAAGAGATGTAGTTAATGTTATAAGGAAGGATAATGTTAATGCCGAATGGGCCCTCGATATGGTGGTATCTAAATTTATGTCAAGTTTCGAAGCCATAGAAGACCTCTATTTCAGAGAAAGGGCACAGGATTTAAAGTATATTTATGATAGACTTATGAGGATACTCGTAAAGGGAAAAAGCCCAACTGTTGAGACAAAGAAAAAGGCAGAGAGGGGTATTATTGTAGCCCATGACCTATCCCCGGCAGATACAATCCAGCTAAATTTGAACAAGATATCAGGTTTTGTAACAGATGTGGGCGGAAGGACATCACACACATCCATTGTAGCAAGGGCATTAGAGATACCTGCTGTGGTAGGTGCGGGAAACATATCGAGCCTTGTCAAAAATAATGACAGGATTATTGTAGACGGCGATGAAGGCATTGTTATAATAAACCCCACACCAGAGGTTCACAAAGAATATATATCGAAGCAATTGAGGCTTAAAAATATAAAAAAGGAATTTTTAAGGATTGCAAAGCTAAAATCTGAGACAAAAGATGGGTTTATGGTAAAGGTAGGTGCAAACATCGAGCTTATTGCAGAGATGGATATTGTTAAAAAGTACGGTGCCCAGGGCATAGGGCTGTATAGAACAGAATATATTTATCTCTCAAGAAAAACGTTGCCAACAGAGATAGAGCATTTTCATATTTACAAAAAATTGGCAGAGAACAAAAACCTCGATTATGTGACCATAAGAACCCTCGACATAGGCGGAGATAAATTCGTCTCCCATATAGAGATGGCAAAGGAGATAAACCCTGCCATGGGGTTGAGGGCAATAAGATTGTGCATAAAAGAGACAGATTTATTTAAGAGTCAGTTAAAAGGCATCTTGAGGGCAAGCGCATATGGGCCCCTTAAGATCCTTATTCCCATGGTTTCTGGTATTGAGGAGATAAAAAAAACAAAAGAAATCTTAAAGGAATGCATGGAAGAACTGGAGCATAAAAAGATAGATTTTAACAAAAATATAGAATTAGGCATAATGATTGAAGTTCCTTCCACATGCATGATAAGCGACATACTTGCAAAAGAGGTGGATTTTTTTAGTATCGGAACGAATGATTTAATCCAGTATACCCTTGCCATTGACAGAATAAATGAATATGTGTCCTATCTCTATGAGCCTTTACATCCTGCTGTTTTGAGGATGATAAAACACGTGGTAGAAGCGGCCCATGCCAATGGAATTGAGGTTGCCATGTGTGGAGAGATGGCAGGAGAGGCGCTATACATTCCTGTATTGATAGGGCTTAGACTCGATGAATTAAGCATGAACCCTTATTCAGTGCCTAAAGCAAAAAAGATAGTTCGTGGCTTAGAACATGCTTACTGTAAAGATTTGCTTTATGAGTTGTTTAGGCAGGATTCTCACAAAAAGTCTGAAACTCTCCTCAGAAAAGAAATGGCAAGACTTTTCCCCGATGACTTTATAAAATGTATAGAAGAATAAAAAATAAAGGAGGAATAAAATGAGCATGACAAGGTATTTGTTTACTTCTGAATCAGTGGCAGAGGGACATCCAGACAAAGTGGCAGACCAGATATCCGATGCGGTTCTCGATGCAATTATAGAACAGGATAAGGCTGCAAGGGTTGCCTGTGAAACATACCTCACAACAGGACTTGCCCTTGTAGGTGGAGAGATTACAACAAGTTGTTATGTAAACATCCCCGATATAGTCAGACAGACTGTAAAAGAGATAGGTTATAACAATTCTGCCATGGGATTTGACTGGGAGACATGTGCAGTCATCACTGCAATAGATGAGCAATCTCCTGATATAGCAATGGGTGTAAATGAAACCCCGGACCATGAGCAGGGCGCAGGTGATCAGGGGCTTATGGTGGGTTATGCATGCACAGAAACACCTGAATATATGCCCATGCCTATTATGTTTGCCCATAAACTTATTAAAAGACTCGCAGAGGTTAGAAAACAGGATATCTTGAATTTTTTAAGACCTGATGGCAAAAGCCAGGTAACTATTGAATACATAGACAATAGACCCGTAAGGGTGGATGCCATTGTTATTGCAGCACAGCATACCCCTGATGTCCCCATTGAAACGGTACGAGAAGGAATTACTGAGGAGGTAATAAAAAAGGTAATACCTGCAGAAATGATGGATGCAAAGACAAAGATATATATCAATTCTACTGGAAGGTTTGTAATAGGTGGCCCCAAAGGTGACTGCGGGATGACTGGAAGAAAGATCATTGTAGATACATACGGTGGTGTGGGAAGTCACGGTGGTGGTGCATTTTCAGGTAAAGACCCCTCAAAGGTAGACAGAAGCGCATCTTACATGGCAAGATATATTGCAAAAAATCTCGTTGCAGCAGGTCTTGCAGATAAATTAGAGATTCAGATTGCCTATGCCATAGGTGTGGCAAGACCAGTGTCTGTGATGGTAGACACAAAGGGCACATCAAAGATCAAACCCGACAGAATAGCAGAGATAGTAAACGAACTTTTTGACTTAAGACCGCGAAAGATTATAGAAAAACTCGATCTTTTAAGACCCATTTACAAAAAGACTGCATACGGTGGACATTTTGGAAGAACTGAACCGGAATTTACATGGGAAAGACTTGACATGGTGGATGAGATAAGAAAACTGGCAGGCATTTAGTTAGTTTATATTAGCGATCGTTTTTTCACAGGAGGATGATAATGGATTATGATGTTAAGGATATAAACCTTGCTGAAAAAGGACTTGAGAAAATAGAATGGGCAGAAAAGAGAATGCCTGTTTTAAGAAAGATTAGAGAGAGATTTTCAAAAGAAAAACCCTTATCAGGGGTAAAAATTTCTTGCTGCCTCCATGTAACTACAGAGACGGCTAATCTTGTAAGAACCCTAAAAGAGGGTGGGGCAGAGGTGGCGCTTTGTGCATCAAACCCTTTAAGCATCCAGGATGATGTGGCTGCTTCCATAGTAAAACATTTTGGTATCCCCACGTTTTCCATAAAAGGAGAAACAGATGATGTGTACTATGCCCACATAATGAAGGCCCTTGCCTTTAAACCTAATCTTACTATGGACGATGGTGCAGACCTTGTGGGGTCTCTGCATATGATAGCCCATGAGAGATTTGAAGCACTCCATCCTGCAGTCAGGCAATGGGTAGAAACTTTAAGCGAGGTAGAGAGAAAAGAGTTTGTGGATAATATAATAGGCGGTTCTGAAGAGACAACAACAGGTGTGATAAGGCTTAAAAGTATGGAAAGGGAAGGTGTTTTGTGTTTTCCCATAATTGCAGTAAACGATGCATTTTCAAAACACATGTTCGATAACAGGTATGGGACAGGACAAAGCACAGTGGACGGCATTTTAAGGGCAACAAATGTATTATTCGCAGGGACAAAGTTTGTCCTTGCTGGATATGGCTGGTGTGGAAAAGGGGTGGCCATGAGGGCAAGCGGGCTCGGTGCCCATGTTATAGTGACAGAGGTGAATCCTTTAAAGGCACTCGAGGCACTCATGGACGGTTATGCTGTTATGAAGATGGAAGATGCAGCACGAATAGGGGATATTTTTATAACAACAACAGGTAATATCCATGTGTTAAGAAAAGAGCACTTTGAACTCATGAAAGATGGTGCAATTATAGGCAATTCTGGCCATTTTAATGTGGAGATAGATTTAGATACCCTTGAGGCAATGGCAGTGAAAAAGAGAAGGGTAAGGGGTATGATGGATGAGTATACCCTTTCAGACGGCAGACGTATTTATCTTTTAGGGGAAGGAAGGCTTGTAAACCTTGCATGTGCAGAAGGCCATCCTTCAGAGGTAATGGACATGAGTTTTGCCAATCAGGCCCTATGTGCTGAATATATGTGGAAAAACGGTAAAAAACTGGAAAAAAAAGTTTATTCTGTGCCTGAAGAAATAGATAAAAATGTAGCAGCACTAAAACTTGCTTCAGCAGGTGTGGTCATAGATGAGCTTACAGAAGAACAGAGGATCTATCTTGCTTCCTGGGAGATGGGCACATGATAAACCTCCTTGTTATAGGAACCATTGCCTATGATTCCATAGAGACACCCTTTGGAAAGGTAGAAAATACCCTCGGCGGTTCAGCATTACACTTTACCAATGCGGCAAGTTTTTTTGCTGATGTGGGGATTGTGGCCACAGTGGGTAAGGACTTTGACCTTTCAAGTATAGACTTTTTGGAAGAGAGAAATGTTGATTTAAGGGGCATATCTATAGAAGATGGAAAGACATTCAGGTGGGAAGGTAGATATGGGTATGATCTAAATCAGGCAATTACCCTAAAAACAGAACTCAATGTTATAGATAAATTCAAACCCCGTATCCCCGATGATTATGTGAAAGCGGATTTTGTTTTTCTTGCAAACATCGATCCCGAACTCCAGTTATATGTTATTGAACAGATAAATAAAAAGGCAACCATTATTCTCGATACGATGAACTTCTGGATTGAAAATAAATTTGCTGCACTCATTGATGCAATAAAGAAAGTGAATATTCTTGTTGTTAATGAATCTGAATTAAGGGAGATAACAAAAGAGTACAGTCTCATAAGGGGTGCGAAAAAGATAATGGAATTGGGCCCATCTTTTGTAATAGTAAAGAGGGGTGAATATGGGGTTTTCATGGCAGAGAAAGAAGGAATATTTTTAACCCCTGCCTACCCCCTTGAAGAGGTCTTTGACCCAACCGGTGCAGGCGATACCTTTGCAGGTGGATTTATGGGTTATCTTGCAAACGTGGGCGAGGTCAATTCAGATACAATCAAAAAGGCAACAGTAATGGGTTCTGTAATGGCATCTTTTAATGTGGAAGATTTTGGTATTAACAGGATTAAAGGGTTAAAATACGATGAGATCCGCGGTAGATATACAGCCTTTAAAAGATGCCTCCACTTTGAAGATATAGAATTTAAATAGTGCAAAATGATAGGCATATCAAAGCTTTATTGCGGGGCAGTAGAGGCATCTGATCCCTTAAGATACGAAAGACAGACTTCTAAACTCCCTTCCCATCTTATCCAGTTTTCAAAGGATAAGAAACCTGTTGTTGTATGGAATATGACAAAGAGGTGTAATTTGCGCTGCATCCACTGCTATGCCCAGGCAGAGCATGAAGGATATGAGGGCAATGAACTTACAACTGCAGAGGGGAAAAAACTTATTGATGACCTTGCTACATTCGGGGTACCGGTGATCCTTTTTTCAGGAGGGGAGCCTCTTTTGAGAAAGGACCTTCCAGAGCTTGTAGATTATGCGGTAAAAAAAGGTTTAAGGGCAGTTATTTCCACAAATGGAACATTAATATCCCGGAAAATGGCAAAAATCTTTTCTGATAGCGGGTTATCCTATATTGGCGTTAGCCTTGACGGCATAGGAGATGCAAACGATGCATTCAGGGGCAAAAAAGGTGCTTTCGAAAAAGCACTGAATGGCATAAGAAATGCAAAAGATGCAGGGATAAAGGTAGGGCTTAGATTTACAATAAACATAAGAAATTATAAAGAGATTCCTAAAATATTCGATTTAGTCGAGAAGGAACAAATAAACAGGGTGTGTTTTTACCACCTTGTTTATGCTGGCAGGGGTTCACGCTTAATAGATGAGGATCTTCACCATGATAAACAGAGGGAAGTGGTTGATTATATTATGGATAGGACAAAAGAATTTTTTGATAAGGGTAGAAAGATTGAGGTGCTAACAGTAGATAACCATGCAGATGGGCCTTATGTGTATCTTCGCTTACTTCGTGAAGATAAAAAGAGGGCTCAAGAGGTGTATGAACTGCTTATGATGAACGAGGGAAATGCATCGGGTGTTGGGATTGCATGTGTAGATGAGGAAGGGTATGTTCATGCAGACCAGTTCTGGAGACACTACAGCTTTGGAAATATAAAAATTAGACCTTTCAGTCAGATATGGACAGATACCTCTGACCCCCTTATGGCAAAGCTAAAAGAAAAGAAAAGGCATGTAAAAGGAAGATGTAGAATCTGTAGATGGCTTGACATTTGCGGTGGCAATTTCAGGGTCAGGGCAGAGGCAGTAACAGGTGATGTATGGGCAGAAGACCCGCAGTGTTATCTTACTGACGATGAAATAGCCATACCAAATGAAATAGCATAGCATCTTTTTATTCTATGGATGAAAAAATTATACGCCAAGACATCTCAAAAGAGTTTTATTTCAAAGAAGGTTGTTATATTATAGAGCAGTATAATTCTCCAGAGGACCCGTCATTATCTATTGCAAGGGTGAGGGTGGAGCCAGGTAAAAAGACAAGATGGCATAGGTTAAAAGATACCATTGAAAGATATTATATTCTAAAGGGCACAGGTATCATGGAGGTAGGCACCATGCAGCCAAAAGAAGTCTATCCCGGTGATTTAGTTGTCATCCCACCTTTATGTGCCCAGAGGATTAAAAATAATGGCACAGAAGATTTGTTATTTCTTGCCATATGCACACCGAGATTTGAAAGCAAAAACTATGAAGACATAGAAGACTATGCATTTTAATCAATACGTTTTATGCAGTAGCTGAACTATTACATTGTCCTATCCAACCCTTATATGCTTTCTCACCCACTGTGGCACTGTCTGGATCTGGTAATAATAGGCCATGGTGTGGAAACAAGTTGATGAGCAGTGGGGCATACATTTTTTCTTTATATCGGCCAGGGTATTTCTGTCAAACTTTGGTTCCCAGATCCTGCCCCAGTCGTGATAAAAACATATGAGGTCAAAGCAAGGGGATAGGCTACCATCAGGCCTTATGAGTGCACCGTTTATGCCTGCCCTGCAATCCCAGTATTCTATGACACCCCTCATCCTCTTCTTAAAGGTCTTCAAATGTTCAATGGAGTTTACCATAGGCCACCCCCTTTTCTGTTTTTCTATTAGCCAGTCAATAAGCTCATCCACCTCAGGAAACTGTTCAGGTGTGATGAATAATCCATCATCTTTATGTTTATAATGGGAGGTATCTACAAAACCTTGGGGTGGTTCATTAAGATGATAATCTGTGCCAATATTGTTCTCATGGGCAATTTCCGTTAGGAGCTTTACGTCCTTTATATTAGTGCGACATATGTTTATATTGAAGAACAGAAGGTAACCATACCTTTTTTGTCTTTCTATAAGATATCTGAACTGGGGCTCTATAGCAAGGAGGGCCTTTGGCAGGCCCTTTTTGGGCGCTATGGTATCTACTGCAAGGTTAACTGCTGCCACAGACGCCTTTCCCATCTCATCTATGAATTCTTTATCCATCAGATAGCCGTTGGTGGGCAAATACACGAAGAATCCGTTTTTAGCGCCATATCTAATGACCTCTAATGTAAAGTCTTTTCTTAGTAAGGGTTCGCCACCCATAATGGGTATGACCCTGCACCCTAATGTTTTAAGCCAGTCTATTGCACTTTTTGCTGTTTCTATATCCATCCCCTCCTGTGTGTTGTCGTATTGATGACAGTAGTGGCAGTCTATGTTGCAACGCCATTCTGTATATAGATAACACAGGACCGGTTTAAATTGGTCTGGATGTAGCAGGGAATTGAGATATGGAATAACCCATCTTCTAATGGCCCTTATCCCATTATTAGTTTTATATCGTATGTCATCGAACATTGTCACCCCCCAACTTTTTAATTTTATAGAAGCTATCTATATAAAAAAATTAAAAAAATCAATGTTTTATTAACCTTATCCGGCCTCCCCATAGCAATAAACAATTTTAAAAAATCTTGGGGGATTAAATATATATGCCTATCAATATTATGTTCGCATTTATGGACATATTCGGTCTTAAAAGACCACCATTTGAATAATGTTTAAATCTATCCTCTATGAAAATGCCCTTCCATCTGTATCCAACTCCAGCCTGAATTATAAAGGGAAGATGCGTACCTTGCTCTTTAAAACCGTAAGTCGTATAAGCTATACCAACACCAATATTCATATAAAAGTTTTTCGTTATATAGTGTTTTCCTGAAAGGACAAACCCTAAATCTATTCCCTCAGACGGTCTTGCCTGGTATGTAAGAAATGGTTCTGCAACAAGATAAAACTGGCCATAAATGGGATTTTCTCTTGCCAGTGAAACATGGTAAAAGTCATATAACCCCTTTGTGTATCTTAGGCGATAAGGTTTGCTTTCAGGGTTAAAAAGGGCAAATCCGTAACCAGCAGAAATACTTATATCATCGGCAAATACAAAGTTTAAATTAAAAAGAAAAGAAAAAAACAAGGTGGCCATCAATATCAATTGGATTTTAGAGCACGCAGGGTTTTTGAAGCATAACTCTTTTGAAATTTTCTCCATTTCCTTTATGTCTTGTCCCATATCCTGTTAGCTTATGTGGATTATAATTATTTACTCCTTGTCTTTTCGCAAGAGATATTATAAAACCCGTACAAATTTTTCAAACTTTTCATTTTATAAAATAATTCCTTAGTATATTAAGCCTCGATTTTGCATGCCTTCCCATCTCATTATCAGGGGCAACCTTTATCTGCATTGTATATTCTTCATATGCAGCCCTTATATTTTTTATCCTTTCATAGCATATTCCAAGTATTCCATGAATCTCAGGATGTTTAGGGTATGCCTCAGAAAAAGGCTTAAGGTATTTAATAGCCTCTAAGGACATATTCATTTTATGGTAATTCATACCCATAAAATAAAAGGAAGGCATGTCATTGGGAAACAATTGTATGGCCTTTTTTAGATAAGTTATGCTCTTTTGGTTATCGTTTTTCTTATAATATACGATACCAAGACCTCTATATGCCGGCTGGTATTCCCTATATAAATTTAAAGCATTATTGAAATATATCTCTGCCTCGTTTAAATTACCTTTTTTTGCAAGTATAAACCCATACAATGCATGAAAAGGTGCCTCGTCTCTTTTTTCCTTAATGGCATTCAACACAAGACTTTGCGCCTCTGCTATTTTATTTTCTTTCAGATACTTAACGGCTTTGTCGTAGTAATTTATATAAATCTTATTTGTCCTTC
Organism: Deltaproteobacteria bacterium; assembly: GCA_029777945.1. GTDB lineage: Bacteria > Desulfobacterota > Syntrophorhabdia > Syntrophorhabdales > Syntrophorhabdaceae > JAKORG01. Next base: position 101,255 of record JAKORG010000082.1, read on the forward strand.
TTAAGTCTGCTGTTGCATTTAAAAATGATACTTTATTTGTTCCATCACCTCTTAATGAATTTATAGAGGTATCTGTTATTATCTTTTCAAGTTCATCAATCCTGACCGAAGTCCTTAGATGTGTGGAAAGTAAATCAGTAAAAAAACCTCCCTCTTCTGTATTCTTTCCAACAGCTTTTAAGTATTCGGAAGATACTTTTTCCAAATTTTTATGGGCATTTATTGCATTTTTTGGTAGATATCCAATCTTTGCCATATAGGATACACCAAGCCTATCTGCCATTAATTCGTCATCTCTGCTGTATTTTAACATGAGAAGGTTACCTCCTATTGAACCGAGGGCAAGGGCAGCCTCTGAATAAGGGGATGTGCCCATAGCCAGACTTGCGCCCTGTAAAACAAAACTCATAAAGATCCCTTTGGAAAGTTGACTCGCAGAGTGTCTTGCAGAGACATGTCCTATCTCATGGCCCATTACATATGCAAATTCGGCCTCACTTTCAAGACCGGCCAAAAGCCCTCTTGTCATTGCAACATAACCGGGTATTGCCCATGCATTTGGGGTTGAACTGTTCTGGATGGCGAATTCCACCTTGATGTGCGGTCTGTGTGATGCCCTCTGTAATGCCTGCACAATATCGTTTAGATATGATCTTAGTCTTTCATCCTTATATTCACCGCCACCTCCTTCTCCACCCCACATGATATTCGGATACCATTCTTTTCCCATTTTAAGTTCCTCTTCCTCTGAGAATAGCATAAGCTGTGTTTGGCCTGTAACAGGATTTGTAGCACAATTTGTAAAAGATAAGATTAAAACAACAACAGGAAGACATAAAAAAAGTATCTTTATAAATGTTATGAAACGATTTTTTAAAAAAGGCCTTGTATCCATAAAAAGCCCATATAATATATAAATAAATTATTCCTTTATATGCGTCAAGTATTTAGATACCTTGATGGAATACAATTTTTTCGATTAATCCTTATTTAAAAAAGGCTCTGTTGTTTTGGTTTTTTCTTTTGTTTATCCTTTTTTGAGATATATGTGGATTCTAAAAATTTTTCCGGTATCTCGTAAAAAAATCTCGATTTTTTAGTCTCCTTTTCTGTTCCATGAATATGCCTCTTTTCACTGCACAAAAGAAATAACTCATCCTTTGCCCGAGTCATGCCTACATAGAAGAGCCTCCTTTCCTCCTCTATATCTTTCTCTCCCCTTGCAAGGCTATATGGTATAAGACCTTCTTCAAAGCCTGTGATAAATACCACCTTAAATTCAAGACCCTTTGACATGTGAATTGTCATTAGGCTTACTGCATTTACGTTTATGTTAAAGGCATCAGCAGATTTAAATAGATAGAGCTCATCAAGGATCTTTTTTAATGCAATTTCCACAGGAAAATTCCTATAAGCCAAAAAGAGGTTTCTTTTTATGCCCAGCAGTTCTTCCTTAGCTGTAACCCCGAAGGCATAGTCGAGGATATGGGAGAGTGTTTTTTCTCTATCTGGTTCGTTAATATATGTTTTTAATCTATCTTCAATTTCATTGATCTCTTCATAGAAAACATCTTTTATTAATTGATAGGGTATACCAGAATCAATAAATGCATCTCGGATAATGTCTGCCTGATTATTAGTCCTGAATAACACTGCAAAATCAGAAAACCTGTAATTACTATCCCATAGTCCTCTAAAATCATTCTGTGCCAGGCTATAGTGAGTTGTGGCGCCCATTCTATTTTCAATCTCTTTTACAACAATTTTTGCCTCTTCGTATTCGTTATTTACAGTAATAACCCTTATTTTATTTGAACACTCAAGGGATATTGGTTCCAATGGGTGTTCTACCCTTTTTTTGTTGTGTTTTATTAGAAACTGCGAGGCATGGACAATTACTTTAGAAGACCTGTAGTTATCTTTTAAAAATAATGTCTTTGCGCCCTTGAAATCTTTTTCAAAGTTAAGAAAGTGTTCTATATCTGCACCCCTAAAGGTATATATAGCCTGGTCAAGATCTCCCACTGCACAAATATTTTCTGTAAGGCTGTAGAGAGATCTTATAAACTCGTATTGCAGTGGATTTATATCCTGATATTCATCTATTAGAATGTGTCTTAAACGGGAAATATCTGTTCGAACTTTATCGCATGTTCTTATCAATTCCATAGCCTTTATGATAAGGTCATCAATGTCCAAGGCATTTTTGTTTTTAAGTATTTCCTCATATTTTAAAAATATACTATCCTTCATAGATGATGTTTCATAAAGATTTTTAATTTTCGAAATGTAATTTAATTGCTCTTGGGCCTTTTTTAATGTTCCATCTGTCAATGACCTTAAAATTTCTATTTGTTCTTTTCTTTCTATAAGCCTAAAATCTCTATTGTAGTATTTTCTCAAGATATTTAAACCAAACATATGGAATGTGCCTAAAAATAGACCTTCTCCATTTTTTTCTAAATAAGGGTCTATTCTTTCTCTCATCTCTTGACCTGCCCTGTTTGTAAATGTAAGCCCTACTATTTCGTGGAGTTTTATACCAGTGTGGATTAGATATAGAATACGCCTTATTATTGTTAATGTTTTTCCTGTTCCAGGCCCTGCAATAATAAGTAGAGGACCTTTTATGTGTGTAACTGCCTCTTTTTGATTATCGTTTAATCCATCTAATATCGAAAGCATTTACATTTTAACCGAATTTATTAAAAGAGACTCAACTGGCCATTTATATGATTGAGTTTATTAATGTTTTTATCTTCAAATATCCTTACCTTTCCGTATTCGCCATCATAACCAGGAGAAATATGGATGTTATTATGCCTCATCCTTTTTATGGCCTCTGCCATTTTTTCACCGCAGGTAATTGCGATTTCTTCAACAGGCACCTCGAGGAGAATCTCAAACTCATTTCCAAGAAGGGTAAGCATCTTATAGTATTCATTTATTACCTTTTTGCTTGTGGGGTTTGAATTTAATACCTCTGCAATGATTTCATTTAGCGGTATTATAGATTTAAAATCAACTGCGCCATTGGGCTTAAGTCCATTTTCTCTGTCAGCAAGGGCCAGAACCCTATGCATAACCCCTATGGTAAGTTTTTTTTTACATTTAGGGCATATATAACCGTATCTTATTGTTTCTTTTGGTGAAAGACATATACCGCAAAGCCTGTGACCGTCAAAATGGTATTTGCCTTCCTCAGGAAAAAACTCTATGGTTCCCAGAAAACCTTTTTTTGTTTTTATTGCCTTTAACATTTCATCATAGGTAAGGGCTGTGTCAAAGATGTTTGCCTCCCTCCCTATTTTTATAGGAGAATGGGCATCTGAATTCGAGATAAGGGTAATGTTATCAAGGAGTGAAAGTCTCCAATTCATGGGAGGATCTGATGAAAGCCCTGTTTCTATGGCATGGATGTGGGGTGTTAATTCTTCAAAACACTCTTCAAGGGAATCAAAACCCGATGCAGCACCGAATACGGAAAAGTGCGGGGTCCATGCATGGGCAGGGACGAATAAGGCACGATCCGATACTTCGAGGACAATTCTCAAAAGCTCTTTTGCATCAATACCCAGTATGGGCCTACCATCGGATTTAAGATTGCCTATCTTTGAAAGTGTTAAGTTTATTTTTGCAGCAGAGGCAACATCAGGTGCTATGACAATGCAATGGATTTTTCTTGTCTTTGCATTTTTTTTACTGTATATGCAACTTATTTCACTCGTTAAGACAAAATTTATACTAAGTTTACATTTTTCCGGGATTTGATGCGTCTGGGCGGGGTTTATGAGTCTTAAAAAACCAGATTCATCTGGTTCAAGTTTTTCTGTGATTTCCTTAAACCAACCAGGGTGGGTAAAATCACCTGTGCCAATAACGGATATGCCTTTAAGTTGAGCCCATCTCCAGACACCTTCTAATGTCATCTCAGCGCTTGTTGCCCTTGAGTAATAGGAATGAATATGGAGGTCTGCTATATACTTCATATAGCGGATTATATCATGCAAGCCAGTAACAATTCAAAAAAATAGTTGAAAATATCCCTTTTTAAATTGTTGCTTATCTGCCCATATTTTTCAATACCCTATAAAGGGCTGAAAAATCCAGTGCCTCCAGATTTTCTTTAAAAGTCAATGTAAACATTTCCTTAACAGTACTACCTAAAAAAAGAGGCCTTCGCATGCTTTTTGCCAGATCTTGGAGATAATGAAGGTCTTTATAAATAAGGGCAGAAGAAAAGTGTGTGGAAAAATCTTCGTTTAAAATCTTTTCTTTTTTTGCATTCATAACACCTGAATTTCCTGCACCTGAAGATAGGATATCAAGAACATTTTTTTTATCCACACCGATACATTCCCCGAATGCCACTGCCTCAGATATAGCTGCCATAAATGTTCCAAGGATAAGGTTGTTTATAAGCTTCATCTTTGTGGCAAGGGTCGCTTTTTCCAGATAAAAGATAGTTCTACCTATCTTTTCAATATAAGGTAATGCCTTTTCATAGGCATATCTTTCGCCGCTTACAAGGACAACAAGATTTCCCTGGGATGCCGGTATCACACTACCGAGCACAGGTGATTCAAGATAAAAACCACCTTTTTCTTTTATTGCCTGATAAAAATCCAAGACATCGTTAAAGTGATTTGTTGTGGTATCCACAATTATTTTTCCTTCTAAGTTAGCCTTTAGTATCCCGTTTTCATTAAATAATACAGAACGGACAGCGAAACTATCGAATAGATTCATAAAAATAATGTCCATATTATCGGCAAGTGCCATTGGTGAATCTGCCACTTTTGTCCCCATATCAGAGGCCTTTATAGTTGTCCTGTTCCATACTGTTAAGTCAACACCTTCTGAAATCAATCTTTTTGCCATTGTTTTTCCAAGATAGCCAAGTCCTATAAAACCTATTTTCATAAACCTTCCCCCTTTTGTTTTTTATGTATTTTATAAAATTAAAAGAATAGTTCAATCAAATTAATTTTTTTATCAGGTAGAAGATTTTTGTTGACATTACGAACAAATATTTTTAGATTAAACAAAAATTCACATGAACAGACGTTCATCATTACAATCAAAGGAAAATATAAAAAAAGCAGCCCTTGAAGCCTTTTCAAAATACGGTTATGGCGGAGCGTCCATGAAGATGATAGCCCACGAAGCTGGGATGAGCGTGGGAGGGCTGTATCTATATTTTAAAAACAAGGAAGAATTGTACCTCTTTTTAATAAAAGAGAAATTAGATGAATTTTCCAAAACTGCAGAAAATGCATTTAAAATCATTAATGACCCCGTAGAAGCAATAGTTAGATATATAAATATAAGTATCGAATATGCAAAAAAGCATAAAGAGTTTATTATTACCCAGAGTAAAGAGCATGGTTTTACCTTTGGCATGGAAATAAAAAAGAAGTTTTTTGAAGAACAGAAGGCGCTTATATTAAGAATAATTAAAAAAGGTATAGAAAATGGAATTTTTAAGCCCTTTGAACCCGTTGAGGTTGCAAAAGTGATTATGGGGCTTATAAGAGGGTTTATAATTTCTATTGTAATCAACCCTGAGAACATATTTGATGCAAAATATTGCACTGATGTTATTTTAAAAGGTTTATTAAAAGAAAATTAGGAAAAAAATAAAAAGAGGTGAATATGGGAAGTGCATTAAAATACAACATTTTTATCTCATTCATGTGTTTTTCACTTTTATTAATCTATGGATGTGGCAGACCAAACGCAGCCTATCAGGCAGGACCGCCTGAAGTCTCTGCGGTAAAGATTATCCCCCAACAGTTAGTCCTAACAACAGAATTACCGGGCAGGGTATCTGCTTATCGTATTGCAGAGGTAAGGCCTCAGGTATCCGGTATAATACAGAAGAGGTTTTTTACTGAAGGCACAAATGTAAAGGCAGGAGATATTTTGTATCAAATAGACCCTGCCCCTTTTAAGGCGACTTACGATAATGCAAAAAGTGCACTGGAGCGGGCCCAGGCCAATCTTCCAGCAATCAAACAGAAATACGAACGCTATAAGGAATTGATAGTTCATAAGGCAATAAGTGAGCAGGAATTTGACGATGTGCAGGCAGCCTATAAGCAGGCAGAGGCTGATGTAAATTATTGGAAGGCAACTTATGAAACTGCACAGATAAATCTCGGATATACTAAAGTTACAGCACCAATCTCAGGTCGTATTGGAAAATCCAATGTTACAGAAGGTGCACTTGTCACAGCAAATCAACCTACGGCACTAACTACAATTCAACAGCTCGATCCTGTATACATTGACATCCCCCAGTCCACTGCTGAGTTAATGGAGCTTCAAAAAAAATTAGAAGAAGGTAAAATCAAATATGCTGGAAAAGATCAGAGTAAAGTAAGGCTTGTTTTAGAAGATGGAACTATCTATCAAAAAGAGGGTATCTTACAATTTAGAGACGTAACTGTTGATCCTACCACAGGGTCAGTAATTATTAGGGCAACCTTTCCAAATGAGAGGGAAAGGCTTCTGCCAGGAATGTTTGTGAGGGCAATTGTAACAGAAGGAGTTAATAAAAATGCCATAATGATACCCCAGCAATCTGTTATGTATGACCCAAAGGGGAAGCCTTTTGTATTTATTGTTGACAGAGAAGGGAAGGCCCAGATAAGACCTATTCAATTAGATAGGGCAATAGGTAACAAATGGCTTATTTCCAGTGGGTTAGCATCAGGTGATACGGTAATTGTAGAGGGATTGCAGAGGCTAAAACCTGGTGTGCCTGTAAAGGCAACGGATTTCAAAGAAGATGCAAAACTAGAGGATACACAAATAAAAGATACTCATAGTGTTAAACACAATCCTAACAAAAAAACGAAATAGAGAGGTTATAGATGCTATCTAAATTCTTTCTGGATCGGCCTGTTTTTGCCTGGGTTATTGCCATTATAATCATGGTTGCAGGTGGGCTTTCCATCTATAACCTGCCCATATCCCAGTATCCACCTATAGCACCTCCTTCCATATACATTCAAGCATATTACCCCGGTGCCTCTGCAGAGACTGTAGAAAACAGTATAACCCAGATTATAGAGCAGAAGATGACAGGCCTTGATAAGATGATATACATGTCGTCAACAAGTGATTCCTCTGGTATATCGAGGATTGAACTTACCTTTGAACCAGGAACAGACCCTGATCTTGCCTGGGCTAAAGTGCAAAATAAACTTCAGCTTGCCATGGCATCTCTACCAGAGGTTGTTCAGCAAATGGGTGTTACCGTTGGCAAGGCAACGAGGAACTGGTTATTGATAGTAAATCTCATATCAGAAGATGGCAGTATGGATGGGAATGACCTAAGAGATTACGCACAATCCAACCTTGAAAAGGTCCTTGCCAGGATCCCCGGTGTTGGAGAGGTGGAGATCTTTGGTACACAATATGCCATGCGTATATGGCTTGATCCCGATAAACTCACCAGCTATAACATGACCATTGAAGATGTTGTAAAGGCAATAAAGGCTTACAACGTGGAGGTTTCTGCAGGTCAGTTTGGAGGTGCCCCAGCAGTTAAAGGTCAGAGGCTCAATGCATCCATTATAGTTCAGAGGCTTCTTAAAACTCCTGCAGAGTTTGCCTCTGTGCCCATTCGGATCAACCCTGACGGCTCTATTGTTCGCGTAAAAGATATAGGCAGGACAGAACTTGGAACAGAAACATACGATATTGAATCTTATTATAATGGTAAACCATCAGCAGGTCTTGCCATAAGACTTGTTGCCGGCGCCAATGCCATTGAAACGGCGGATAGAATCAAGGGAACACTAAAAGAGATGAGCAGGTATTTCCCACCTGGTATGAAGGTTACTTACCCCTTTGATACAACACCTTTTACAAAGGTTGCCATATGGGAGGTTGTAAAGACACTGATTGAAGCCATCATCCTCGTATTTCTTGTAATGTGGTTATTTCTGGGTAGCTTCAGGGCAACAATCATACCTACTATTGCGGTGCCTGTAGTGTTGCTCGGTACTTTCGCTGTGTTAGGCTTAGCTGGATATTCTATAAATATGCTCACCATGTTTGCCATGGTATTGGCAATAGGCCTTCTTGTAGATGATGCCATAGTCGTTGTTGAAAACGTTGAGCGTATTATGCGGGAAGAAGGGCTTCCTCCAAAGGAAGCAACAGCCAAATCCATGGATCAGATAACAAGCGCTTTGATTGGTATTGGCCTTGTTTTATCAGCAGTATTCGGTCCTATGGCATTTTTTGGAGGCTCAACCGGTATAGTATATAGGCAATTTTCCATAACAATTATCTCTGCCATGCTCCTTTCAGTTCTTGTTGCCTTAATTTTGACCCCTGTTTTATGTGCAAACCTTTTAAAATCCATACCACCTGGTCATAGTAGTTCAGAGGCTGGCTTTAGAATATTGAGGCCTTTTTTTACATGGTTTAATAAAAGGTTTTTTAAAATAAAGGATATTTATGTAAAATTGGTGGAAAAGTCTTTTTCAAGGGTTACAAAATATATAATAGCCTATGTAATTATTGTTGTGGCAGTGGGTGTGGTATTTATGCGGCTTCCTACTGCATATCTGCCAGAAGAAGACCAGGGTATGCTTTTATCACAGGTGGTTATGCCAACAGGGTCTACTTTAGAGCAGACAAAGGAGGTTTTAAACGATATTCAAGAGTATTTCAGAACACAGGAAAAGGATGTAGTTGAATCCTGTATGTTTGTGGCAGGCATTGGTTTTTCTGGCAGGACCCAGTCTAACGGCATGGTGTTTATAAAATTAAAGGACTGGCACTTAAGAAAAGGAAAAAATTTAAAGGTCGATGCCATAATAGGCAGGGCAATGATGAAATTTTCTCGATATAAAAAGGCCATGGTGTTTGTCTTTGCACCGCCTTCTGTGATTGAGTTGGGTAGATCAAGGGGTTTTGATTTTCAATTGCTCGATATGGGTGGACTCGGGCATGAAAAACTCATGGCAGCAAGAAATCAGCTCCTTTTTATGGCAGCAAAAGACCAAAGGCTTGCAATGGTAAGGCCTAATGGACTCGAAGACATGCCTGAATACAGACTTACCATTGATAAAGAAAAGGTAGGGGCGCTGGGCATACCCATATCTTCCATAAATACAACCATAGCCTCTTCTTTTGGTAGCGCCTATATAAATGACTTTATCCATAACGGACGGGTAAAAAGGGTTTATGCCCAGTGGGATGCACCTTTTAGAATGTTACCAAAGGATTTAGATAAGGTTTATGTAAAGAACGTATCGGGAAAGATGGTACCTTTTAGTGCCTTTGCAAAAGGCGATTGGGCAATGGGCTCACCAAGGCTCGAAAGGTATAATGGTTTCCCTTCCTTGAATATCCTTGGTGAGGCAGCACCGGGAAGGAGTTCAGGTGAGGCCATGGCTGCTATGGAACAGATTGTATCAAGGCTTCCCCAGGGTATTGGTTACCAGTGGAGCGATATTTCCTATCAGGAGAGGATAGCTACAAAACAGGCACCCATTTTATATGCATTTTCAATTCTTGTTATCTTCTTATGCGTTGCAGCACTGTATGAGAGCTGGACAATTCCTATAACAAATCTTTTAATGTTGCCCCTTGGTGTGTTTGGGGCATTGATGGCAACATGGTTAAGAGGGCTCCATAATGATGTGTATTTCCAGATTGGATTTTTGACAACCATGGGTCTTTCAACAAAAAATGCCATACTTATAATACAGTTTGCAAGGGATAGACTGGTAAAAGGGGAAGGCCTTATAGCATCAACACTTGGAGCTGTAAGAACGAGGTTTAGGCCTGTTATAATGACATCTTTTGCCTTCTTTTTCGGTGTGTTGCCCCTTGCCAAGGCAACTGGTGCAGGGGCTGGTGCCATGAAGGCCATTGGAACTGCCGTTGTAGGTGGCATGCTCTCTGCAACGTTTATAGACCTCTTTTTTATACCCCTGTTCTTTGTCTTAGTCACCCGTGTATTTAAGAGCAAACAGGCAAGGGAGGCAGTGAAAAAGGACAAGGATGTTGAAACATCAGGGGATGGGAGGTAGTTATGAAAAAGGCGATGATTTTTTCCTTGTTGGTAGTTTTTTTTATTACAGGTTGCAGTATGGCACCAAAATATACGAGACCACAAGCACCCATTCCAAAAAAATGGCCTGAAGGAGATGCCTATAAAAATGTAAAAACACAGGAAGGTGAATTACCACCAGAGCTTAAATGGCAGGATTTTATTAATGATAAAAAACTTCAGAAAATCATTGAAATGGCACTAAAAAATAATAGAGACTTGAGGCTTGCTGCCTTAAATGTGGAAAGGGCACGGGCATATTATAATATACAGCGGGCAGAATTATTACCAGCCCTTGATGTGGCAGCAGCGGGTTCAAGGCAAAGAGTGCCTTATGATTTGTCAAGCAAAAAGGTAACGGGCATTGTTGAGCAGTATAGTGTAAATTTAGGTTTATTGTCATGGGAGATAGATTTTTTCGGAAGGATTAAGAGTCTTACTGACAGGGCGCTGGAAGAATATTTAGCAACAAAAGAGGCTTACCAGAGTGCAAAAATAACCATTATTGCCTCCTGTGCCAGTGCTTATCTCACCTATGCAGCGGATAAAGAAAATCTCTCCAATGCTTATGCCACCCTTAAGGCACAGCAAGAAACCTATGCTTTAATCAAAAAACGCTATGAAGTAGGGCTTGCCTCTGAACTTGATTTATATCGTGCGCAGACACAGGTAGATGCAGCAAAACAGGAGGTCTCAAAATATATCCAGATCGTTGCCCAGGATGAAAATGCCTTAAATTTGATTGTAGGAGAGGATATAGAGAAGGGACTTTTACCAGAAGGCATAAAGGATGTTGTTCCGCTTAAAGACATATCGCCAGGGCTTTCATCTGAAATACTTCTCAGAAGACCTGACATTATGGCAGCTGAACATTATCTTAAGGCAGTAAATGCAATGATAGGCGCAGCACGGGCAGCATTTTTTCCTCGCATATCTCTAACAACTACCATGGGTACGGCCAGCTCTGAGCTGTCAAGACTCTTTCGTTCAGGACAGGAAACCTGGAATTTTTCTCCCCAGGTTACAATGCCTATTTTTGATACAAGGGTATGGGCAGCATACAAGGCAACAAAGGTAGAGCGGGAGTATGCCCTTGCACAATACGAAAAGACCATCCAGACTGCCTTTAAAGAAGTGGCCGATACCCTTGCGGTAAAAGGCACAATAGACGAACAATTATCAGCCCAGAATTCACTGGTGGATGCCATGGAAAAGACTTATAAACTTGCCAGTGTCCGTTATGCAAAGGGGTTGGACAGTTATTTAGGTGTCCTTGATGCCCAGCGTTCACTTATTAATGCACAAAAACAGCTTGTTGCTCTAAAACTTGCTAAACTTACAAATCATGTAAGACTTTATGCAGTCCTGGGCGGTGGTAGTGATTAGTTAACATATGGCCATTAAAAAAGCAATAACGAATCTTCCTCTCCATTACGGCAAGGCACCTTCATGGCTTTTTTCTCGGATGAAGAGGTTTTCCGCTGCCATTATAGAGATAATCCTTTTTGAATTTGGGCCAAAAGAACTGCTGAAAAGGTTAGCAGACCCCATATGGTTTCAAGCAATGGGATGTGCCTCTGGTTTTGACTGGCATAGTAGCGGTCTTACGACAACCCTATGCGGTGCTTTAAAAGAAGGGATACTAATGCTTGGAGATGATATGCCTGTTGCCATATGCGGGGGAAAGGCAAAAAGGGCAATAGAGACACCAAAAGAGATAATAGGCTATGGTGAAAAATGGGGCATGGATGTGTCAATGTTTATAGAATTAAGCAAAGTCTGTGCAAAGATAGATAATTCTGCCATTCAAGATGGCTATAATCTTTATCACCATACATTTATATTTACAAAAGAAGGTGATTGGACAGTGATACAGCAGGGGATGAATGAAAGCAAGAGGTCTGCAAGGCGTTATCAGTGGTTCTCCAGAGATGATATTAATCTCACATTAGAACCCCATACAGGTATAACATGTGATAGAAAGGATATAGTCCTTAATCTCGTTGCAAAAGACAGTAGTGGTGCCCAAGATGCAATGATTGAGTTTTCAAGGCAAACCCCGGATAAGATGTTTAAAATATGGACTGATATAAACATTTGCCTGCCAAAAAGACATTATATAACAGAGAAAGATTTTGACAGTAAACGCCTGGGCAAGATTTTTACTACCATTTATGAAAATGAACCTTCTGACTTTGAAGCACTGATTAAGATAAAAGGCGTTGGTCCAAAAACCCTTGCAGCTTTATCCCTTGTTGCCGAACTCGTCTACGAGAAGCCACCGAGTTTTAAAGATCCTGCACGATTCAGTTTTGCCCACGGCGGAAAAGACGGTCATCCATATCCTGTAGATAGAAAATTATATGACAAAACAATTGAGATTTTAAAGACCTGTGTGGATAAGGCAAAATTAAAAGACACAGAAAAGCTCGATGCCTTAAAAAGGCTTGCACATTTAAATGTTTAAATGCCTTTGCGTTGAATAAAGACCTTAAAATATGATAAGGGTAAATATAAAAAATCTTCTGATGAGGACATGGATGAATAGATTTGTTTCTTTAAAAATATGTGTTGTTTCATCTATTTTTTTAGTGCTATCTGTTCTTGCTGTTTATGCAAATCAGGAAAAAGATATTGGTACACCCAATAAAGGGACACAAAAACTTTCAAGGGGTTATCTCAATATAAATGATTTACCTGAAACTTATCTTATTCCACCTCCCCCTGCCTTAGGTACAGCAGGGTTTACCCTTGATGATGAAATAAATAAAAAAAATCTTAAATTACAGGGCACACCACGCTTTAAACTTGCCGCAAAAGACGCTGATCTTTCGTTTCCCAATGCTGCGGATATATTCTCTTGTGCAGTGGATGCACCTATTACAGAAAAAGATACTCCAAGGCTATACACACTTATGCGACGAATGCTAATAGATGCAGGCAATCTCTCTGAGAGGGCAAAAAGAAAATACTGGCGAGAAAGACCTTACCTTATAAACAAAGAGCCAACCTGTGTGCCAGAATATGAAAAACATATGAAAAACAGTAGTTCATATCCTTCTGGACACACCATAGCAGGTTGGGCATGGGCGCTTGTATTGACTGAGATTGTCCCTGATCGTGCAGATGCCATCCTTGAGAGAGGAAGGGCTTATGGAGAAAGCCGAATCGTCTGTAATGTCCACTGGTATAGCGATGTAATAGAGGGCTTTTTGCTTGGATCAGCCCTTACTGCAAAACTACATGCCCTTTTTGAGTTCCGTTCTGATTTAGATGCAGCAAGAACAGAGATTTCAAATATCAAAAAAAAGGGTGTAAAACCCAATAAGGATTGCAAAAAAGAGTTCGAAATCATAAGATATACTTCAAATTAGTTGAAATAACACGACCACGCAAAAATGGATAAACATGTAGCAGTGTATTTAATTCATCATAAAAGGTTTCCCTATTAATTACTCTATTTGAATAAATTACATAACATTTATGGGACAAAAAATTTAATGATAATAAGTGTTTTTTTATGATAGTATCGTATGACCTTTAAAAAATGGGAGGATAGTCCACAATGACAGATGAAGAAAGAAAGGAGCTTTTAAAGACCATAAAAACCATAGCCGTTGTTGGCATATCAAAGAACGAAACCAGGCCCAGTTACGTGGTGGCAAGATACCTTAAAAGTGTAGGATACAAAATTATTCCTGTAAATCCCAAATACGACGAGGTGCTTGGTGAAAGGTGTTTTAAAAAATTATCGGATATAGAGGAATCAGTAGATGTGGTGGATATATTCATGGGCTCGGACAAGGTGTTACCTGTTGTGGAAGAGGCTATAAAAATAAAGCCTAAATGCATCTGGCTTCAGCTTGGTATAAAAAATGAGGAGGCAAAGAGGCTTGCAGAGGAAAAGGGTATAAAATTTGAGATGGATAGATGCATAAAGATCGAGCATGCAAGTTTAATTGGCACTGGCTAAAATTTTTAAACGTATTCAATATTTACAATTTTACCGATTTTCTTTAGCCTCTCTGATAGAAGCTTTACTATTACTTCCCTTGGAAAAATACCCATCTGTCTGAAGATAAAACTTTTGTGCGCCCTGTTCGTTGCTGTTCCCACTATAAAATTTATTACATCTGATTCATGGAATATCCTGGCCAGGGTTGTTACTGCTGAACTCCCTACGAGTTTTTCTGGCTGCATGTCAATGATATTGTATATTTGATTAAGGGTAATGGCACCTTCTGAAGCAAAGTCTATTCCTTCTATCTTATAAGAGGGTGGTTTGTGATAACCTTCTGGCTCTTCTATCATAATGGCCTTTGTTTTAAGACATTTTGAAACGATCTCTACTGTTGTGGAACCGCATATTACCTTTTTTCCTTTCATCTCCATGAATCCTTTTACTACCCTTTCGTCATCTGTCTTCTTTAACGGAGGTCCTGTAAGAACATTCAATACATTAGACTCTCTGCACATCATTAATACACAAGTTGTATCATCGCCATAATCAGAGATGCATATCTCTTTTACCTTTTGGAGAACCTTGTTTGGTATTTCTTTTATATCTATTCCTTGCATAAGCAAACCATCTATAAAATAAGAGGCATTTTGAATACCCCAGCCCATACGAAATTGCCTGCCCATCCCTGCCTGGCTTACACCGTCTGAGACCATTATAATGCCATCGCCGTATTCGAGGACACAGTTTACCTCTGAGATGATTTCAAGACCCATAGTGAAAAATCTCTGATGGGGCAGATATGTGGCAAAATGTTTGCTCAGCAAAATTGGAGATGGCATTTCGTAGGATATGATGGTGGCATGACCGCTATTTAAAATTCTACACACAGAAAATGCTGCGAATGGGATATTCGAAGTCCTTGCCTCATGAAGGGTATCCACTAATTTTTTACATGCCTCTCTTAAAGAAAAACCGAGCCTTAATAATTCCATAAGCCTCGATGCATTCATTACCGCTGCTATATTGGCCTTCACCCCTGTGCCCATACCATCTGCAAGTATTACTGTTGTAGCCTCTTCTGTTCTGTCTGTAATAATATAATCGCCGCAGATTTGGGATTGTTTTTTTGGTGCCTGGGCTGTGACTATTTCTACATATTTTTTTTCAGCTAATAAATCAGGATTCATCGCCTTCTGTGAGACTCATGAGTTTTCTGACGAGCTCTTCACCGCGGGCTGTGCTTTCTCCGAGAAATTGAGCAATGGTTTGGGCCATTTTTATCTGGTGTTCTAAAAGCTCGCTTGCCTGTTGAACTGTTTGAAGTTTTATTTCTTTTAACTTTTTTTCGTTTTCTTGCTGGCTTGTTATATTTATAAAAATACCCACTATTTGCTGTTCTTGCTTGAGTATGTAGAGAAGTTCTCTGCACATGAGATTATAGTGCTTATGCGTCCTTACTATATCGAGACTGTCTGTAGTACCTGTTATCAGTTTTTCAAAAGGTGCGGGGTCCATCAGATAAGATATGTGTCTGCCTAATACTGCATCGGAACAGTAAAAGAACTTTTTAAATGCAGGGTTTACTGCAAGTATTTTTAGTTCTTTATCGAGGATGACAATGCCGTTTGGTGTTGTATTGAATATCTGGTCAGTTCTCCTTTCAGCCAGTCTTTTCATATAAGGAATGCACATCTCAGGTTCTGCCATACCTTGGACAACGGCAATGGCCTTATCCCTGCAACTATCATATCCACAGGCACCGCAGTTGAGCTGTTGTAGCGGGTCCAATTTACCTGTTCTTTCGAAGACCTTTTCAATCTCCTCTTCTGTTACCTCTCTAAAAATCCCTTCTTCTCTACTGTATTCGGTGTAAAAAAGTCCCTCGTTTTGGATGTCGGGGATGATATGGGTCTCTTTTGTTTCCTTATTATATTGGAGGAGGTCTTTCCTTTTTTCAAATATGTTTTTTTCTATATTAATGCCTGGTCCATTTATACAACCTTGGCTGCAAAAAAGTGGTTCTATTAATGTATAAGATGAATCTTCTGGCAGGCTTTCTATAAGGGGTTTTACGTTATTTATGCCGTCAACCCTTAACAGTTTTAAATCAAATCCATCTTCTTCAAGGCCTGCAGTCTTTATCATGCCCCCAGGCAGGGGGTAGAGTTGGGCAAGATGCACCGGTTTTTCATCAAAGCTGCTCTCTTCGCAATTTAAAAGATTTATACCTTTTTGATTGAGCCATATCATAAGCTCTTTAAAGGTAAGGACGCAATCTATTATCCCTTTGTTTTCAGGTCTTATTATCTCGGATTTTTTCGCAACGCATGGCCCTATAAAAATAACCTTTGTATCTTTACCTAATTTTTCTTTGAGCATCCTTCCGTGGGCAAGCATGGGTGATACAATGGGAATTAGATTTTCTACAAGATGGGGTTTATATTTTTCAATGTAATTAACAATTGCCGGACATGCAGTCCCAATATAAGGTTTAGAGCTATCCCTTTTAATAATTTCCAATACATGGGCCGAAACCTGGTAGGCGCCGTGGGATGTCTGACCTATATATCGAAAACCAAGGGCCCTTAGAGCAGATGGAAGACGGGATATCTGCCATTTGTTAAAAACTGCTGCAAAGGATGGTGCAATGCTTGCCGCAACTATGCCACCGCCTTCTATAAGTCTTTGAGCTACATCTATATCGTGACGGAAAGATTTTGCATTTTGCGGGCATTCTCTTATGCATGTCCCACAGGCAATGCATCTTTTTTCATCCACATAGGCCTGGCCTCTTTCCATCCTTATGGCCTTAATAGGGCATGCCCTTAAACATCTATAGCAGTCCCTGCACCTTGCAGTGAGTGTAAAGACAATCTGACGGGAGATTGAATCATACATAAGATTCTATTTCTTTCTTTATAGATTCTATTGCCATATCTACAGTGCAATGTTCGAGCACCCTATTTCCTATGCGGGCAACAGGTCCTCTTTCACAGGATTCAAAGCAAAAAGATGCACTAACATTTACCTTATTTTTTAAACCATTTGCATTTATATAATCAAGTATACCGCGCAATAATTTCTGAGAACCTTTTATAAAACAGCTTGTCCCAAAGCAAACATTTACCTCAACGCCTGTTTCTTTGTCCCCATAACTTAGCTGCATGTCTTCGTCAACTATCCTTTTTCTTGATTTATAATGGGTATGAAGCAATGCATGGGATTTTTCGCCACCCACCTCTTTAAGAAATGTATTATAAAGTTCTACAATATATGGATTATCTTGGGATTTATGAAGTTCAAGCATTCTGTCATTTTCGTATATGCCTTTAGTCCTTTTTCTTCTTACCTCCACATCTGTAAATACAGGCTGACCAGCACCTCCCACACACCCTCCTGGACAAGCCATCACCTCAACAAAATCATATTTTACCTCGTTCACCTTTATCTTTTCCAGCAGGTGACGGGCATTACCCAATCCACTGACAACGGCCATGGAAAACTCTCTATCGGCAAGGGTAAATTTTACCTCCCTTATACCATTTTCACCCCTTACATTTTTAAACTCATAGTTTTCTCTCTTTTCGCCTGTTAGTTTTTCTACTACATATCTTAAAACTGCCTCAGTTACACCTCCTGAATTACCGAATATCACACCTGCGCCAGTTTTAAAACCAAAGGGCAGGTTAAAGGATTCGGGTTCGAGTTCACAAAAGTTTAAACCCATTTCCTCTATCATTCTGCCAAGTTCTTGGGTTGTCAATACATAATCTACATCCTTTATACCATTATGGATAAATTCCGGCCTCTTTGCCTCGAATTTCTTGGCAGTGCATGGCATAATAGATACTACCACAATGTCTTCTTTTTTGATATTGAGTTGTGTAGAGAGCATTTCTTTTGTCAATGCGCCGAACATCTGTTGCGGTGAACGGCAACTTGAAAGATGATAGACGAATTCAGGATAATATTGTTCAACGAATTTTACCCATGCAGGGCAGCATGATGTAAATTGGGGTATATGTTGACCAGTGGAAATACGCCTTATAAATTCGTTGCTTTCTTCAATAACAGTTAAGTCAGCAGTAAAGCAGGTGTCGTAAACCTTGCTAAAACCCATTGCCCTAAGTGCGGCAACGGTCTGACCCGTTGCGATAAGTCCAGGTTCAAGGCCAAATATCTCGCCTATTGCTACCCTTACTGCCGGTGCAATCTGGGCTATGACGACCTTTTTTGAATTGTGAAGAGCCTTCCATACATCGTCCACTTCAGATTTTGGTGTAAGGGCCCCAGTGGGACATATGCGGGCGCATTGACCGCAGTTTACGCATTCCACCTTGTCGAGGTCTTTACCAAAACTCGGTATAACCACTGTTTTTGCACCCCTGTAAGCAAAGTCAATGGCACCCACAGATTGCACCTCAGAACAGATGCGAACACAGTCACCGCATAGGACACATTTATTCGGGTCCCTTAGAATGGAAGGGGATGAATTGTCTATGGGAAGTTTTTTGCTTTGATTTTTAAACCTTATGTTCGTTATACCCAGTCTTCTTGCCAGAGATTGAAGCTGACAAGTGGCACTTTTTTGGCATGTAGGACAATTTTGACTATGGTTTGCCAAAAGAAGTTCTACAATAATCTTTCTCATTTTCCTGATTTCTTCTGTATTTGTTTTTACCTTCATATTAGGTGACGGAGGTGTTGAACAGGAGCTTACAAGCCCCATGCCTTCCACCTCCACCATACAGAGTCTGCATGCGCCGTATACGCTTAATTCTGAATGATAACAAAATGTGGGTAGGTTTATGCCTGCCTTTCTTATAAGTTCAAGAAGGTTTTTTTCGTTTTCAATGGGTATGTCTTTATTGTCTATGGTAACATATTCGTGTTCGTTCATGGCATATCTCCTTTTATTGCTTTAAATTTACAATGCTCCACACAGGCACCGCATTTTATACAGAGATATGGGTCAATCTTGTGTGCCTTTTTCTTTTCTCCAGTTATGGCACCTGAAGGACATTTATTAACACAAACACCACAGCCCTTGCATAGTATTTCGTCTATTGTAAATTTTATAAGGGCCTTACATTTGCCTGCAGGACAGTATTTATTTTTAACATGTGCTTCGTATTCATTGCGGAAATATTTAAGGGTTGATAAAACAGGATTGGGTGCTGTTTTACCAAGACCACACAGTGAACCTATTTGTACTGCCCTTGCCAGATCCTCGAGTATCTCTAAGGTTTTTTCATCTGCATTGCCCTCTATGATGTCATCGAGGAGGCTTAGCATCTGTTTTGTTCCTTCCCTGCATGGAACGCACTTTCCACAGGATTCGCTCTGGGTGAATTGCATAAAAAATCTTGCAACACTTACCATGCATGTATTTTTGTTCATAATCACAAGGCCGCCTGAGCCTACCATTGCCCCTACCTTTTTCAATGAATCGAAATCAATAGGTAGGTCAAAGTGTTCTATGGTGAGACAGCCCCCTGAAGGCCCTCCGATTTGAGCAGCCTTGAACCCGTCTGGCATAACTTGGCCATTATCGTTTGTTATACCTCCTGCAACTCCATAGACGATTTCTCTAAGGGTTACGCCCAAGGGCATCTCGATTAACCCTGTATTTAACACATGACCTGTTATGGCAAATGTCTTTGTGCCAGGAGAATTTTCTGTTCCCATGCTTCTAAATCTTTCCACACCTTCTGTGATTATAAGAGGAACAGTAGATAAGGTCTCTACATTGTTTATAACAGTGGGTTTACCCCATAGTCCACTTTGGGCAGGAAAAGGGGGTTTTGGTGAGGGCATACCCCTTTTGCCTTCTATGGATGCAATAAGGGCGGTCTCTTCACCGCACACAAAGGCACCTGCCCCTTCCATTACCTGGAGGTTAAAAGTATGGTCTGAGCCAAAAATTTTTCTGCCGAGAAGCCCGAGTTTATAGGCATCCTCTATGGCCTTTTTCATCCTTTTTACTGCAAGGGGATATTCTGCCCTGACATATACATAGCCTTCATCTGCTCCTATAGCCCGAGAAGCAATAATCATACCTTCTATGATACTATGGGGATTTCCCTCCATTACACCCATATCCATAAAGGCACCGGGATCACCTTCGTCGCCGTTACATATTACGTATTTTTTTTCATTTAATTGCATCCTTGCCATATCCCATTTTTTTCCTGTTGGGAATCCTCCTCCGCCTCTGCCCCTTAAACCTGATGCTGTTATGGTCTTGCATATCTCTTCAGGATTCATCTCGGTGCATGCCTTTAATGCCCCTAAATAACCGTTATGGGCTATATATTCCTTTATATCCTCAGGGTCTATGGCACCACATTTATTTAAGACAAATCTACTCTGCCTTTGATAAAAAGGTATGTCTTCTGCAGTCTTGCAGATCTTCTGCATATTAGGTTCAATATAAAGTAGCCTATGGAGTAATTCACCTTTTTTTAAGGTTGTCTCTACGATGTCACGGACATCCGTTGGCTTTACTTTTGTATATAGAATCTTTTCGGGCATAATTGTTACTAATGGGCCTATCTGACAAAAACCCTGACAGCCACTCTTTGAAACCCAGATGCCTTCTTCTTCACCCTTTAATTCCACAATTACATTTAAACCGGATTCTTCTACAATTTTCAAAAATTCTTCATAAACTTTCATAGATCCGTTTACAAGGCAGCCTGTCCCTGCACAGACAAGTACCCTGTGGATTACAGATTTTTCCCATATTAAAAAGTCCTTTTTAATCTTATTAAGCCCCATTAGAGTCCAGTTCATTTACTGCCTCCTTTTTTATAATATCTTCTATTATCTCCGCTGCCTTCTCTGGGGTGAGCTGACCGAAGACTTCTTCATTTATTACCATTGCCGGAGCAAGACCATATGCACCAAGACAGTTTACAGTCTCCACTGTAAAGAGCATATCTTCTGTTGTATCCTTGCCATCCTTAAGAGAGAGTTTTTTTTGAATGGCCTTGTGCAATTCCATTGACCTTTTTACATGGCAGGCAGTCCCATTACATACCCTAATGTGATATTTCCCTTTTGGTTTTAAGGTAAAGAGAGAATAAAATGTAGCTACACCAAAAACCTTTGCCGGTGATATACCAAGGGAGGTGGCAATAAATGTCAAAACCTCTTCTGGAAGATACCTGTATTCGGTCTGTACTGCTTGAAGGATTGGTATGAGACGGGATGGTTGTCTGCCGTTTTGTTCAACTATTTCGAGCACACGTTCAAACTTCCTTAATGTGTCCATGTTTTTTTCCTCCTCTCATTCATCTGACTTGAGCAAAATTTCTAATTTCTTTGATAATACAACAAGGGATGCAGCTAAATTTTCATGTTGGATTATGACGTTTTTGGGCACATTGAGTTTTACGTGGGTAAAATTCCATATAGCCCTTATGCCTGCCTTTACCATAATGTCTGCTATTTCCTGGGCATACGGAGCAGGCACTGTCAGAATCCCGATTTTTATGCCCATTCTTTGAATCATATCGGGTAATTTGTTTACATGAAAGACCATTTTTTTGCCTATTTCCTTTCCCACCTTGCTTTCGTCATCATCAAATCCTGCAATGATGTTCAAACCATATTCTTTAAAACCATTATAGCTAAGTAAGGCTGAACCGAGATTGCCTACACCCACCAAAAAGGCATCTGTTACATTGTTCCAACCTAAAAAATCCTCTATTCGTTTTATAAGCTCCCTTACGTTATAACCTAATTTAGGCTTTCCTGTTATTTCTGTAATCGCAATATCCTTTTTCACCTGTATGGGAATTATGTTTAGGTCATTTCCTATCTGTGTTGCTGAGATGAATTCAATTCTCTTTTCATTATGGAGTTTTTTAAGATATTGATAATAAACAGGAAGCCTTCTTAATGTCGGTTCTGGGATGAACTTAATTTTTCCATTGTTTTCATTTTTATCCATTGCTACCTCATATCGATAATTTTTTATCGATAATTTAATATCTATTTTTTAAATATTTGTCAAGAAAAAAAAATTCATAACCATATTAAAGCAGGGCAAGGCTTATTGGATAAAAAAAGGCACAAGTAATAAGGAATAGATTATGGGTAGCTTAGGGCTTTAAAAAAGATTGTAATGTTTCAGGATCTCGGCAAGCTTAGAGTCTGATTCTGCAAGTTTTCTCAAGGATGCTATTACTTTATCTATTTTCCCTTCCTCAATTTCTTTAATTTTGTATTCAAAGGGTCTAATCATCGTTCTTCTGTCCCATATGGCAAAGCCTATAGTTGATGCAGTAATCGCAGTAAAGATACCACATACAATCCACAAAAAGGTAATTAACTGGTCGATTCTCTTATCCACCTGCTCAAATCTTTTATCAATCTGCTCAAATCTTTTATCAATCTGCTCAAATCTTTTATCAATCTGCTCAAATCTCTTATCAATTTCTTCCATTTTTACTTTTAATGCGATTAAAAGCTCCCTATCTTTTTGTGTAAAACCATCTGAACAAAAGGCTTGAAAAGGACCCAGAAAAAGGAATAATATTATTAGTGGAAATATTGGTTTTTTCTTCACATTTCCATTATATTCTGTTAAAAACAATCGGTCAAGATAATTTAATTTAATAATTGTGGTTGAGGAAAATTTCTTAATAGTGAAAAAATGTAAGATATGTTTTTCGAATTAAAGCTAAGGGCCATGTGTAAATTTTCTCGGTAAAATATTGGCATTATATTTTTAAGGATGTTAGAATAATATATTAATCTTTTATTAAAAATCTTATATACAGGAAGGTTGAAGGATGACTGGCTTTTTTAACAGGATACTCATCGTCGATTTAACGGAAGGTAATTTTTCTGTTGAAAAGATTCCCGATGAGGTTTACATGCGTTTTTTAGGTGGAAAGGGCTTTGGTGCATATCTTATGTACAGGCTAAACAAGCCAGGCATAGATGCCTTATCAGCAGAAAACCATTTCATTGTGCTCATAGGGCCTATAAATGATACGGGTATATGGGGTTCAAGCAGATACGCCGTGATAACAAAAAGTCCCCTTACAGGTATAATCTCCCATTCGTATTCTGGTGGAAATGTGGCAGAATACATAAGTAGAACGGGATATGATGCAATTGTGTTAAAAGGAAAAAGTAAAAGGCCGGTCTATCTTGAGATATCAGATAAAGATGTGAGGTTTTGCAATGCAAAGGATATCTGGGGAACAGATACATACAGTGCAGAGGAGGCAATAAAAACATCTATAAAAGAGAAAAGATTAGGGGTAATAGTAATTGGCCCTGCAGGTGAGAGGTTTGTTCGCATTGCAAACATAACAAACAACAAATGGAGGTGTGCAGGCAGAACTGGTGTGGGTGCTGTTCTCGGTGCTAAAAATGTAAAAGGCATTGCATTTTATGGAAATAAAAAAAGAAATGTTGCAGACCATGAAGCTATTTTACATTTCCGTAATGAATGGAAAAAAAAGGTCAAAGACCATCCTTCATCAAGGTCTTATAAAAGGATAGGCACTCCAGGTCTTGTGTCTATAATAAATCATGTAGGGGCCTTTCCTTCTCGCTACTGGCACGATGGGAAGATGGAAGGCTGGGAATCAATAAGTGGTGAAACACTCCATAAAGATTTTTCCGTAAAACCCCATGCCTGCTATATGTGTCTACTTGCCTGCGGAAGGATGACGAAAATAGACAAAGGTAAATATGCAGGTTTAAAGATTGAGGGACCTGAATACGAGACATTATATGCCTATGGAGGTCTCTGTCTTATAAAGAACCTTGAAGATATAATATTTTTAAATGACTTATCTGATAGACTTGGACTGGATACGATAAGTGCAGGAAATCTATGTGCCTTTGCAATAGAGGCATCTAAAAAAGGCAAAATAGAAGAGAAAATAGACTATGGTGATACAGATGCAATAGCAAAACTCTTAAAGGATATGGCATACAAAAGAGGCATTGGTAGCATTTTAGCAGAAGGCATAGTATACGCTGCAAAAACATTTGACATGGAGGACATGGCTATCCATGTAAAAGGTATGGAACCGGCAGGATATGATCCGAGGTATTTTAAAGGTATGGGGCTTGCTTATGCTACATCGGACAGAGGTGCATGTCATCTGAGGTCTACCTTTTTCAGGGCAGAGCTTGCAGGTATGGTAGATAATGATAATAAAGAAGATATGGCAAATCTTTTTATAGATTTTGAAGATAGGCTCAACCTCCACGATGCACTGATTCTGTGCAGATTTTATAGGGATATGTATGGATGGGAAGAACTGGGAGGGATAATAAAAATGGTAACAGGTATGGAGTTAAATAAAAAGGGGCTTTCAGAAATTGCGTCTAATATTCAGGATGTGACAAGATTGTTTAACATAAGAGAGGGCATGACGGAAAAAGACGACAATCTTCCAGAAAGGTTTTTTAAAGAACCCATTGGAAAAGATAAAAATGTCATCACAAAACAGGCATTGGAGCAGATGAAGGCAGAATACTATAGATTAAGGGGCTGGGATGAATCTGGAATCCCTAATAAAAAAATAGAGTAATTTAAAAACATTGAAGATCGGTCTTGCCATATACAATTTTGACCCAAAAAAAGGAGGTGCAGAAAGATATGCCTTTGACCTGTCCCAAAGGCTTTCTAAAAAAGGTCACGAGGTTTTTGTTATATGTAGTAATGGTATATCCGTTGAAGATATTAAGTTAATAAAGGTCAATTCAATAAGATATCCGAAGTGGTTAAGAATCCTTTTTTTTGCCTTAGAACACAAAAAAATAGTAAAAAACATTAAGCCAGACGTTGTATTAGGTTTTGGAAATACAATAGAGTTTGATGTGTATCAAAGTCATGGTGGCGTTCATAAGGTCTGGATGAAAAGAGAGATAGAAAGCTATGATAATCCCATTGAGAAGGCCCTGAAGGCATTTGCCTTAAAGACAAGCATCCATCAGCGTATACAGAAATGGATTTCAGAATATCCTATAAGAAATAAAAGTTATAAAAAAATCATAGCCATATCCCATATGATAAAAAAACACATGATAGACTCTTATAATATACTGGAAGACGAAATAGAGGTTGTATATAACGGTGTAGATACAGAGAGATTCAAGATGGGAGAAAAAATAAAAGACAGTGGTAAGACAAGGATACTTTTTTCAGCAGGAAACTTCAGATTAAAGGGATTATCGCCACTACTTAATGCATTAGAAGGTCTTATAAAAGAAAGAAGGGATATTTTGCTTATTGTTATGGGCAGGGGGAAAAAAGAAAGGTATACGAGGTTAATAGAGAAAAAAGGGCTGAAAGGGCATGTTTTATTTACAGGTGAGACAGCTCATCCAGAGCTTACATACATGGAATCCCATTTTCTCGTGCACCCCACATTTTATGACGCCTGCTCACTGACAACCATGGAGGCTATGGCATCAGGGTTGCCAGTGATTACAACGAGATGGAACGGGGCATCTACCCTTGTTACAGAAAACGAAGGCTTTGTTATAGATGAACCCCGTAATATTGAAGGATTAAGGGGTGCATTAATGGCATTGATGGATAGAGAAAGGATGGAAGCAATGGGCAGGAATGCAAGACTAAAGGTCCAATCATTCACAATGGAAAGAAATGCCCAGGAGATAGAGAGGATACTATCTGAGGCAAAAGATGGAAAATAAAGATACGGTCCTTGAATGGTCAAAAATCTTTGAATTTAGGGAACTCATTCATAAAAGATACAAAGATGTATGGCACATACCGTTAATTAAAAGAAGGTCTGTTCTTTTTAAGAGATTTCTAAGAGACGGTATGAGCGTCCTCGATGTGGGAGCAGGTTTTAGGAGTGCAGAGAAAGAGATAAAAAAATTATGGATAAACATCGACTATAAAAGCATGGATATTGATAAAAGTATTTACCACGATTATTATGACCTATCAGATATAAAGGAAGATTTCGATGCCATTTTATTATTTGAAGTAATAGAACATCTATCCCTGGAAGATGGAATTAATCTTTTAAAAAAACTTCACAGGCTTACAAAAAAGAACGGCTTCATAATTGTTTCAACGCCAAATATATTCAACCCTTCGAGATTTATGAGAGATGCAACACACAAAACATTCTATGCCTATGATGAGCTAAGCGGCATATTAAACCTTTCAGGTTATCAAATTGAGGAGATTTATAGGTCTTATAATGATGCCTTCCACAGGTATTTTTTTAAAGTCTTTATAGCAGGTTTTTTATTTAAGACCTTTGGAATCGACTATGCCTATTCTATCTTTATCGTGGCCAGGAAGTAGTAATGTTGAAAAAAGATAGGGCATCAAAATCTTATAAAGAGATTGGAGTTTGTATTAAAAATTGGAGGGGAAAAATTCCTGTTTCCATTGTATTTCCAAATAGTTATTACGTGGGGATGTCCAATCTTGCCCTCCATTTACTTTATAAGACATTAAACGATATACCAGAAGTTGTATGTGAAAGGGTGTTTTTTGAAAAAGATTTATCCCCGCTGTCAATGGAAAGCAAAAGGCCTTTGAAATCCTTTGAACTGGTGTTTTTTACACTCTCTTTTGAGCTTGATTATGTAAATGTTGTAAAAATCCTTAATGCATCAAATATTAATATCAATTCAAAGGAAAGAAAAGAAAATGAGCCCATTATCGTGGCGGGTGGACCATTGGTTATGGCAAATCCTGAGCCTATTCACGGTTTTTTTGACCTTTTCCTTTTAGGTGATATAGAGGCAATTATCGAAGAATTCATGGAAACATATATAAATAATAAATTCAAAAAAAGATCCGATATCATTGAGGAGCTAAGCACCAATGCCTGGGTTTACAATCCCCGTAAATTAAAGGTTATCTACAATGAAGACGGTACCATCTCTAAGTTTGAACCTGAAAATTTTCACGTATCTATAAAAAGATATAACGGTGATAATCTTGCAAAATCTTTGATTATCACTGATAATACTGAGTTTTCCAGAATGTTTTTACTGGAGGGCACAAGGGGCTGTCCTTCACGATGCCCGTTCTGTCTTATAGGAAACTTATACAAATTTATCTACGATAAAAATCTTTATACGCCATATGATGTAGAAGATGTTGGTATAATTGGAGGCGGATTGAGCTTTCATCCTAATCTTGAAGAGGTCATCGCCGCTTTTAGAAAAAAAGGCATATCAGTGCATTTTCCTTCATTGAGAATAGATAAGACCCCGTTATCTGTTATTGAAATGGTAAAGGACAGCATAAAGACACTAACCTTTGGTATTGAGGCAGGGAGTGAACATTTAAGGGCATTTATCGGTAAACCCATAAAGGATTTACAAATCTTAGAAAGAATAAACGAGGTGATGGCATTAAAGTCCTTTCATCTTAAACTTTATTTTATGGTTGGCTTACCAAAGGAGACAAAAAAAGATGTTGAGGCGATTGTAGATATTACAAAGAAAATAAAACATGTAATGCTAAAACAGGGTATAAAGAAAAAGGCAATAGGAAACATTACCGTTCATATAAGCCCTTTTGTGCCTAAGCCTGCAACCCCTTTTCAAAGACAACCAATGGAGCACATGGAAACGCTAAAGGAAAAGATTTCATATCTTAAAAAATCTATAGACAAAATAGATAATGCCATCTTTACCCATGAATCTATAAAATTTTCTTTTTTGCAAGCCGTGTTTGCCAGGGGAGATAGAAAAGTGTCGGATATAGTATTGAGATTGTCAAAAGGTGAGAGCCTTTTAAAGGTAATGAGAGACAGCCCGATTAATCTTAATTTTTATGCATTAAGGGAAAGGGATGAAGGAGAGCTCCTTCCATGGGCTTTTATATCAATTCCTTGACAAAGCCTTCATATGTAATTAATTTATTTCTATAAAGGTTAAGGGGATTATTGTGGAAATTTTAAAAGAAAGGGAAAGAAATATCCTTCTATATATAATAGAAGACTACATCAACCATGCAGAGCCTGTAAGTTCGAGGTCTATTGCAAAAGGCATGATGAACAGATGGAGTTCGGCTACCATAAGGAATGTCATGGTAGACCTTGAAAAAATGGGTTTTCTTTACAAACCCCATGCAGCATCTGGGAGGGTTCCCACAAATAAGGCCTTTAGGTATTATATCGACAGGTTAAAATACTCTGAGTTTCCCAGAAAAAAAGAAGTAATGGCCTTGGAAGGCATGTTAAAACCCCGTTACCATTATATTGAAGAGGTAATGGTGGACGCATCAAGAACTTTAGCAGCGATTTCAAGATATACAAGCATAGTGGTTGAGCCTAAAATAGATACCATGCTTTTTAAAGAAATAGAATTTGTAAAGATGTCTAAAAACAATATCCTTGTTGTTTTTGTTACCTCTGCAGGCACTGTTCATACGCGGTATGTGGATGCCGGTGAACACCTTGATATGGATTTTCTCATGACCATGAAGATGTATCTTAATAAACGTTTTGAAGGCATCCCTTTTTATGCCCTTAAATGGGAATTAGAAAAAGACCTCGAGCACGACAAGACCAGATTCAACGTTATCCTTTCAAAGATTAAGGATAGTATAGAAACGATATTAGAGGCAAAGGATAAAAGAGAGATTTATATAGACGGGACATCCAAAATAATGGGTTTTCCTGAGTTTGCAGATATAGAGAGTCTGAAAGAACTTTTTAAGGCATTAGAAAAAAAAGAAAAGCTCTTAAGACTACTGGACAAGTGCTTGAAAGAAGAAGGTATAAACGTAATTTTAGGCATTGAAAGCGATATTAAAGAGATGAAGAATGTTAGTATTATTACCTCTACATACAAGATTACAGATAAGAGTTTAGGCATATTAGGGGTTATAGGTCCTATTAGGATGGACTATTCCCGTTTAATCCCAATAGTAAATTATACTGCTAAAACAGTAAGTGATATAATAAGAACAATGTGAGAGGTCAGGCCATGGATATAAAAGATGAGAAGGAAAAAGAACAGAAATTTACAAAGGAAAATGAAGATACAGAGATAAAAATGGAACAAAAACACGAGGAGCATAAAAAGAAAAAGAAAAAGGATGAACAGCTCGAAGAATTGACAAGGCAGCTTCAAAAAAAAGAAGAGGTCATAAAGACCCTTCAGGAAAGGTTGCTTTATCTCCAGGCAGATTTCGAAAACTTTAAAAAATTAAAAAACAAAGAGAAACAGGACCTCCTAAAATTTGGTAACGAGGTTTTAATAAAAGAACTATTGCCTGTAATTGACAACCTCGAGAGGGCCCTTGACCATTCTTTAAAGACGAATGATTATAAGGGGATCCATGAAGGGGTAAGCCTTGTGCTCAATGAATTTTTAAGGGTGCTGGAAAGGGCAGGTTTATCAAGGGTTGAGGCCGTAGGTAAAAAATTCGACCCCAACCTCCATGAGGCTTTCTATCAGGAAGAAAGGGATGATGTAGAACCTGATATTGTGTTGTCTGAATTACAGAAGGGTTACATGCTTAATGGAAGATTGATAAGACCGGCCATGGTCACTGTTTCAAAAAAACCAGACATTAATGCCCAAAAAGAATAAGGTTAAATACCCATGGGAAAAGACTATTACAGGATACTTGAAGTTTCGCCCGGTGCCACCGATGAAGAGATAAAAAAGGCCTACAGAAGGCTCGCCCTTAAATACCATCCTGACAGAAACCCTGGTGATAAGAAGGCAGAGGAGATGTTCAAAGAAATAAACGAGGCCTATGAGGTTTTAGGTGACCCTGAAAAAAGGAGGAGATACGACAGATATGGCACAGCAGATAATATGGGCTCTTTTTTTGATTTCGGTTTTCAGGGCAATTTTGAAAGTGTATTTAACGACCTTTTTAATGATTTTTTCGGCACCCAAACAAGGAGGCAGAAGTCTAAAAAGGGAGATGACCTAAGATATAACCTTGAGATAGAGTTTGAAGAGGCAGTATTCAGCACAGAGAAAGAGATCGAGATACCAAAGGAAGAACAATGCCCTGCCTGTAATGGTTCAAAGGTCGAGCCAGGTTTTCAACCGATTGTATGCAGGGTATGCGGTGGGAAGGGTCAGGTTAGATACACCCATGGTTTTTTTACCATAAATAGAACTTGTGAGTACTGTGGTGGTGAGGGATATATAATAAAAGATCCATGCAAAACATGCAAGGGCAGAGGCTTTATAAAGACAAAGAAAAAGATAAAAGTAAAGATACCTCCCGGTGTTGAGACAGGTATGAGATTAAAGGTAAGGGGTGAAGGCGCATATGGTAGAGGAGATACCCATCCCGGTGATCTGTATATTGTTTTAAATGTAAAAGAACATCCTGTCTTTGAGCGCGAAGGAGATGACATTATTGTCCGGGTAAATGTAAGTTTTCCTACCATGTGTCTTGGAGGAGAAATAGATGTGCCCACAATAGAGGGGACTACAAAGCTCTATATTCCCCCTGGAACCCAGCCAGGAAAGGTAATTAAGATTAAAGGGCTTGGAGTTCAAAAACATAACGGTTATGGCAGAGGGGATCAGCATGTGTATCTAAACCTTGTAGTACCCACAAATCTTACGGAAAATCAGAAAAGACTTATTGAAGAACTCTCAAAAGAGTTCGGGGAACATAAAGAGGCAAAGGAGAAGAGTTTTAAAGATAGATTCAAGGATATATTTACCTGCCTTGTGGGTTTTTTCTTTTAATCTCTTTTACCTTTTCCATAAAATCCTTTAGTTTTTTTTCAAAACCCCTCTCCGTTGGAAAATAGTATCTTCTATCCTTTAATTCTTCTGGAAAATATTCTTGGTCGACAATGGCGTCTTTAAAATTATGGTTATACAGATAGCCTCTGCCGTATCCCATTTCTTCCATGAGCCTTGTAGGTGCGTTTCTGATATGCATTGGCACAGGATAATCAGGAAGTTTTTTAACATCATGGACTGCCGCATTATATGCCTTATAGACGGCGTTACTCTTTTCGCACAAAGAAAGATAAATACAAGCCTGGGCAAGGGCAAGGTACCCTTCAGGAGGGCCTATAAATTCAAAGGCCTCTTTTGCAGCCATTGCAATAATTAGTGCATTGGGGTCTGCATTGCCAACATCTTCTGAGGCAAACCTGACCATTCGCCTTGCAATATACAATGGGTCCTCACCCCCTTCTATCATACGGGCAAGCCAGTAAAGGGCTGCATCAGGGTCAGAGCCTCTCATGCTCTTGTGTAATGCGCTTATCAGATCATAATGCATCTCCCCTTTTTTGTCGTACATAACAATCTTTTTCTGATACGCCTCCTGTAAAACTTCGTGGTCTATCACAGGCATATCCTTTTTTGCACCTTTTACCATTGAGTAGCACACTTCCAGTAAATTTAATGCCTTTCTTGCATCTCCATCGGCCAGGATAGCAAGTTCTTCTATGGTGTTCTCTTCTATTTTTGCAGGTATTTTTTTTAATTCATCATCCTCAGATACTGCCCTTTTTATAATTTTAATGAGGTCTTCCTTTGAAAGGGGGTTAAGATTTATTATACGCATCCGCGAGAGAAGGGGGGTGATTATCTCAAAAGACGGATTTTCTGTTGTAGCCCCAATGAGTATTATGTCACCCCTTTCTACAAAAGGTAAAAATGTATCCTGCTGGAGTTTATTAAACCTGTGAAATTCATCCACAAAAAGCACAATCTTTCGTGATTTTGCCTTTTGTATTATATCCTTTACCTCTTTGATGCCAATATTGACAGCGCTTACGGAGAAAAAGGGCAGATCAAGGTGCTTGCCGATAAGCCATCCCAGTGTTGTTTTTCCTACACCGCTGGGCCCCCAGAAGATCATGGAGGGGATTTCTTTTTTTTCTAAAAGCACCTTAAGAATCTTACCTTCGCCGAGGATGTGTGTCTGGCCGAAAAATTCCTTTAATGTCTTTGGCCTTACCCTATCGGCTAATGGTTTTTTCTTATCTTTACGAGAAAAATCTAAATTTTCAAATAATTCCATTCATTACATAATAAGGTTTTTAGTGTCAGAATTCAATGAAAGAAGGGATATTTTAAAAACTTTCTAACCGATGCATAGATGGAGAGGATAAAACCCAGAATACCACCCCATAAAAATGTATATCTTTTATAATCCATCTCTTCTAAAGGAGTAGTAAACCCTAATTTCAAAAAGACTGTGTTTAAATAGTATGCCAAAGATGGAAGAATAATGGTAGCCATTATAAAAACTATTGTAAGGGAGAAAATTATATATGTTGTAAAGGTGCTTATAGATATTAAGACTTTGTCTAAAAATAAGAGATTTTCCAGTTTTTCTTCTATTTTTGTCAGCTCTTCATCTATATTTCTGTAAAGGGCACCTATATTTGTTAATTCACCAAAAGAGGCCTTTAATATATTTTTAGATGCCCTATTAATTTCTTCAGAAAATTTTTCCAGCAGTGTTTTATATTCATGGGCCAGCCTTTTGTATTTCACACTTTGTATCTTTTTTAGACCTTTTTCTATCCGTTGAGAAATTTTTTTGAGTTTTATTTTTAGCCCTTCTTTTTTTTCCTTTAAATTATTATGAATCTGGGACTTAACAATGTGTGATAGGTGTATTGCATCCAAATAGCCGAAAAAACTGTTCTGTTCGATAAGTTGTTTTATTTTAACTGAAATGCCTTCTAAATCTGAAACAGTATGTGTATCCATAAAGTCTTTTGAATCTATAAATTCTTTTTCTGCCTCCCCTGACAACTCCATGGCATTTTCCTTTACCTTTTTAAATATTTTTTCAAGGGTTTCTGTAATTAGTTCTCTGTATGGAAACAATTCGCAGTCCATATAAGCGTATATAAAATAATCCCTGTCATCGTGTATTAAATCCATTAAACTAACCATAGCCTTAGAGTGCTTTTCCATCTTTAGGTCTATTTTGATACTTAGATAATGGGCATCAAGGCAAAGAGGGTCCTGAAAAATTAAATCATTTATAACCTTCCATGCATCGTTAAGTCTATTTTCCTCATAATACAGGCGGGCAAGTAAAAGATTTAGATAATCCTTTTGTATTCTATTCTTTGCATATTTTATGGCCTTTTTTAAATATACTTCTGCGTTTTCCATATCTTCTTTTTCAATGGATAGTAAGCCATATATACAGTAAATCCTGAAGTTATTCGGTGTGTTTTCTATTGCCTTTTTCAGGCATGCCTCTACATTTTCATAATCACAGATGCGCAAAGAATCCTGGGCAAGCCATACTAAGCCACCTTCATTTTCACTGATTGTATTTTTTGCCTTAGCCCAGTCTATCTCTGAGCAATTCCAGATGGTTCTTAAAAATCTTAATTGAAAGACCCTTGTAGGTTCAAAAAATGCCTCGTATGCAAACTTTTGTTCATCCTCACTATTTGTAATGATTATTTCCGAGTTTTTAAATTCTTTTGTTAGGTTAAAAAAAAGCCTGTTTATTCGATCTATGGGGACATAGCCAATTTTATTTGTTGCCCCTGTAGTCTCCGGTAAATTTTTTGTAGGGCAGTTAATGGGTTTGTGTTGTTTACTGCCACAATAAAAACAAGGGCGATAAGGACCTTCTGTTAAAATATATCCAAAATAGAACGGTTCAATTTCTGTCTTTTTTTCAGCTGGATATAGCAGGCGGTAAAATTTTTTTGAACATGAAATAATAGGGGGCTTTTCGACTAATGCAATGTCTATATTGCCTGTTGCTACGAAGGCATCTTCTGATATATGTATGTAGCCTGGACTAATATAATTTTTATGTTCTTCAAAAAGTTCAACATCCTTTTTTATATCATTTGTGTTGTCAATTAAAAAATAAACAGGGACAATGCCTGTATCTTTTATAATTTTTACATCTTTTTTAAAAGAATCAATTATATATTTTGCAATATCAAACATCCAGGAATGGTCTTTCAGATAGAATACTAAAGCATCGTTTTTAGAAATGTTTACCTTTTTTATTTTATCCTTTAGAAATATATCGTCATAGTGTATGAAGTTTTTCCAGAAATTGTGAAAAGAGCTGTTCTCGGGTAATGGAATAGGACTTACAAAAAAGACTATATTTTCTTTATCTAAAATGAGCTCTTCGTCCCACGATACAGAGTAAACAATAAATTCATCGGGTATATTTTTTTTTGCCGTGCCCTCGATCATTTCAAAATGGACAAAAGGTGCATCCTTAACTTGATTATACAATTCGTTGGATATGTATATTTTATCCCCTTCTGCAATATCTGTTAGTTTTGAGGCGACATTAACTACATCTCCGTAAATGTCGTCCTTTTCGAAAAGGACGTTTCCATAATGAATGCCAATTCTTATTCTGACCGGTAATGCCTGTGATTGTTTGTTTTGTGTTTGAACCTTTTGTTGGAGATTTATGGCTGCCTTTAAGGCATTGAAGGGGTTTTTAAAGTAAGCCATTATTGAATCGCCGATAAATTTTATTATACGGCCATTAAACCTGTTTATGATTGAGGATGCAACGTTGTAATGGTTATGTAGCATTTTTTTGCCGTGTTCATCACCGTATAACTTAAAAAATTCTGTGGAGCCCACTATATCTGTAAAAAAAACCGCACTTTTTTCTGTAAAAGATATGGCGCCTATTTTGCCACTATCAGGTTCGTTTATTTTAGAAAAATTAGCAGGTTGATAAGCAGAAATTTTCATCTCTAATTTTATCGGCAGAAAATTGATTTCATTAAATGAAGACAAAAATTTTTATTCTGCAGAGATAGGGCAATTATCTCTGAAAACTAAAATTTTCTATTTATAGATCCCACATGAAAAGATATAGTCATCTACCTTTAAACAATATGCAGATTTCAAAGATACTTTACCTGTTGTAGGATCCATCCATTTATAATCTACCCACCCTGACCCTTTTTCCTTTGCCGTATTTATCATCTCTTTTACAAAATATTTGCCTTCTGCATCTTTTAATTCAAAACATGATTTTCCAATTAGTGAGGTATTAAATGGATTAACAAATAATCTGCCATATTCATCTTGGACAAAAATGTATAGGTCTTTTTTTACAAACTGACCTTGCCTATCATTGAATTCCTTGAAAGCCTTTTCTTTACCATGTGTTTTATAGTATTTAATTGCCTGATGAAGGAGCTCCTCTGCCTCTTGTGCAGTGCCTCTGTTTACATTTTGATTTACCTCAATGAGCTTAAATTTCTGTATTATTTTATTGAGTTCAAGGGAAAGGTTGGCAATCAATTTTGATGCATCTACATTATCCACGATGTTTTTCTGGGCATTTGTCATGATCTTTGAAATTTCCTGTATGTTGTTGGAAATCTTATTTGTTGTGGCGGTCTGCTGTTCAGACGCAACGGCAATCTGGTTTATCTGACTTGCAAGGTTATTTATCTGATGGAGTATATCTTTTAGGGTTGCACTGGATTTATCCGTTTCCTCTGCACCTTTTTCAGCCTCTTTTACGCCTTCTTCCATTGAAGACACAGCGGCCTTTGTCTCTGACTGCATTGTTTTTATGGTAATGCTAATATCTTTTGTTGCCTTTGAAGTCCTTTCTGCAAGCTTTCTTACCTCATCGGCAACAACGGCAAAACCCCTTCCATGCTCTCCTGCCCTGGCTGCCTCAATGGCTGCATTTAATGCAAGAAGGTTTGTCTGGTCTGCAATCTCATCGATAATGGCCGCTATCTCACCTATCTGGTCTGACCTTTCACCTAAGCTTTTTATTACCTTTGCCGATTCTTTTACCCTTTCACCTATTCTTTTCATTGCCTCCACAATGCTATGGATGACCTGTTCTCCTGTTATGGCAGCACTGCTTGCCTTTTCTGAACTCTGTGCTGCAACGACACAGTTTTTGGCAATTTCCCCTGAGGTAATAGACATTTCTTCGCTTGCAGCGGCAACAGAGTTTATCTGATTAACAATATCTTCGAACCCTTTACTCATCTGATTCGTGGTAACTTCAAGGGTATTCGCTGCAAAAGATATTTTATTTATATTCAGTGACAGTTGTCTTATCGAATTGTTTAACAAATCGAGCAATGCATTAAAATCCTTTTCCAGCTCGTTTATTTCTCCTGCATCTTCTTTAATTAATGCTGTAAAGTCTCCACCTAAAGCTTCTTTTAGGGAACTCTCCAGGTTGGCTGATGAAAAACCTATTTTTTTAGCATTATAAACACCGATAACCGCTATTATGATTGCAAGGCAGGCTAAAACACCAAAAAATATAGATAATTCAACGATTGTATTCTTCCCTGTTAGCCAGAAAAAGGCAAAAATTCCGTAACCGATTAGGAATAATATGTATAAGGATGTGATAACGAATATTTTCTTTTTTAAATTATTTTTCATGGCACTCACCTGAATTTTCTTGTTTATATCTTTTTCGGCTTTTTTTAATATTTCTTAAGCAAAAAAACTATAATCTTTATAAAATAATAAACTAAATCCTGGCAACTATTAAGAGAGTGTACCTTATGCAAAGTATCGCATTAAAAATGAACATATTTTGCTTTAGTATAAATAAATGAACTAAAATTTTAGTAAAAAATTGATAATTATGTTTACAATGATGCACTTACATTTTTTATAAATTTATTGACAACCTCACAAAATTAATATTACGATTTGATAATCAGCTTAATTTATAAATTTAAAAGATGAAATAAGTGTTCATTATTGAATAACAGGCTATAGAGGATGAGAACGTCAAACAATGTCAATGGCAATTTAAAATTAATGCTAAAAAGAACCGTCATTAGAATTTTTAAATTATGTAGAGCATAATGGATTGTTAAAATAATAGGCATACGTTTTAAATAAATATTTTAAGGAGGGTCTAATCATGACCAAAAATAGCAGTATCTATTGGAACCCTTTATTGGAGACAATGGATAGAGAAAAACTCCGCAACCTACAGTTGAAAAAATTTAAACGTATCTTCGAATGGGCATATAATAACTCCCCCTTTTATAAAAAACTATATAGAGATGCAGGGATTGAACTAGGTGATATAAAGACTTATGAAGATATAAAACGGGTGCCAAAGATAGACAAAGGGATGTTAAGAAATACACAGAGCAAAGAACCCTTTCCATATGGTGATATGCTGGCAGTTCCTTTAACAGAGGTTACAGAATTCAGACAAACAAGCGGCACAACAGGCACTCCTGTTTATCAGGCCGATACATGGCAGGACTGGGAGTGGTGGAGTGAATGCTGGGCCTATATCCTCTATGCCCAGGGATACAGGGATACGGATAGATTATTCTTGCCATTCGGTTATAATATCTTTGTTGCCTTCTGGGCCTGTCATTATGCTGCAGAAAAGTTGGGTTGCGAGGTGGTTCCAGGTGGTGTCCTCGATACAGAGGCAAGAATATTGAAGATGCAGGAACTAAAATGCACTGCCTTTGCCGCTACCCCAACCTATGTTTTGGGTATGGCAGATACTGCGATGAAGATTGGTATTGACCCTAAAAGTATAGGCATAAAGAAAATCACCTGTGCTGGCGAACCCGGTGCAAGCATACCTGCTACAAGAAAGAGGATTGAAGATGCGTGGGGTGCTAAGGTATACGACCATATAGGCGCCACAGAAATAGGTGCCTGGAGTTATATGTGCACTGTCCAGAAGGGGCTTCATGTAAACGAGGCCTTTTTTCTTGTAGAAATAGAGGATACAGAAACAGGAGAGATTATAGAAGAGCCCATGAAAAGCGGCAAGATGATCATCACAGCCTTTGATAGATATGCAAAACCTTGCATCCGTTTTGATTCAAAAGATGTGATTCGCTGGGCAGATTATGACTGCGAATGCGGCCGAACATTTCGGTGCATAGATGGTGGTGTTATAGGTAGGGCAGATGATATTACAAAGGTAAAAGGCGTGCTCCTTGCACCTACTGCTATAGAAGAGGTGGTAAGGGATTTTGAAGAATTAAGCGATGAATACGAGGTGATCGTTACAAAGAAAGGTGATATCGATGACATCATGTTAAAGATCGAGATAAAACCGGGATGTGAATCCAGAAAGGAAGACATCCTTAAGAGACTTAAAGACCAGTTAAGGGTTAAAACAAATCTGGGCTATAAGATAGAGGTGCATCCATACGGAAGTCTGCCAAGATATGCATTAAAGGCCAAGAGATTTAAAGATTTAAGAAAACATTAAAAGGAGGCCCCATGACAGTAGATGATAAGATAGATAAAATAGATGAAAAGATCAGGGAGATTAAAGAGGCTGCAGGTGAGATCGAAAGATTGGGCGGTGATATTGAGGCAATAAAGAAGAACCTGGTGAGGCTCCGTGCCAGCGTTAAGATGTTAGAATTGAATGTATCTGATGTGAAGATGGTAATGTAGATTTATCTATTTCTGGATACCTAATAGAAGTTTTGAAGCTTTAGTAATCACTTCAATCAGTGCCTCTGAATATGACTCTACCTGACATTTAAATGTCTACAAGGTTAGCTTACATTAAGAGAGTTAATGTTATCAAAGATTTTTTATTTAATTTTTTCTTGACAAATTTTTTACATTTTTATTTACTTAACGGTAAATAAAAAATTAAATTGGTGAGCAAAAATTTTTGTGTTGAAAGCATTGGGAAAAGCTGGAAAGCAAAAATACAGTGATTGAATAAAAAAGGACAATAATAAATTAAAGGATCAGTCTTGGCACAGAACAAAAAAAGGATAAGAATAAAGACGAACTTTGTTGGTTCAGATTTTGAAATAGAGGTTCCAACCCAATACAGTGTTAGGGATATTTTATATTCCATTATGCCTGAGTTTGTAAAGGATTCGAGAATAGACGAGGAAATTAGAGAGGAATGGGAAATTTTAGTAAATGAAAAAGATATCTGGTTTTATCCGGATAATTTAGAGACCCAATTAAAGACAGGTGACCTATTGGAGGTATATTTGACACCATTAGGTGGAGGATGAAATAAACAGTAAAAGGAGGATCTATGGTCATATTTTATAGAAGACTGCCAAAGTTTGAATATATAAAACCGGAATCACAAAATATGCTATTTGAAATTTTATCGGATAATAAAAATTGTTCGGTATATGCAGGTGGAACGGATTTAATCCCTAAACTAAAAAAGAGGTTGATAAAACCTCCAGATGTACTAATTGATTTAAAAGGGTTGAATGAACTGGATTATATTAAAATAGAAGGTGGCACTCTTAAAATCGGTGCCCTCTCTACAATATATTCTGTTGCTACCTCAAAAATAGTTATTGAAAAGTTCAATATACTATCTCAGGCTGCAAAAAGCATAGCAGCATTTCAGATTCAAAACAGGGGCACTATCGTAGGAAATATCTGTAATGCAGTCCCTTCTGCAGATTCTGCCCCGGCACTTTTGGTTCTTAATGCAAAATTAAACATTAAGAAAAAAGATGGTAGCAGAAAGGTTAATATAGATGAATTTTTTATAGGTCCAAACAAAACAGTCCTTGATAAAGACGAAATAGTAACAGAGGTTGAGATATCAGAGGTCCCCTCTTCCTTTAAGGGTATATATTATAAATTAAGCACAAGGGGTAAAATGGATTTGGCAACTGTAGGCGTTGCGGTTCTTTTGGGTAGTGATAATGGAAGATTTTCAGATATAAGGATAGGTTTGGGGGCCGTTGCACCAACGCCCATTCGGGCAAAGAGGGCAGAAGAACTGCTAAAAGGAGAGAAAATAAATAAAGAATTGATAAACAATGCGGCGAGGATTGCATCAGACGAGTCAAGCCCCATTGATGACCACAGGGCATCGGCAACTTACAGAAAAATTATGGTGGAAACCCTTGTAAAAAGGGCAATATGTAGATTGACGGAGGTGGGATAATGGAAAAAAAGGAGATTAGATTTAAGATTAACGGAGAGGACACTGTAATATCCATAAAACCAAATAAAACTCTTCTTGAGATGATAAGGGAAGATTTAAAACTAACTGGAACAAAAGAGGCTTGTGACCACGGAGAATGTGGCGCCTGCACGGTATTGATAAACGGAGTGCCTGTAAACAGTTGTCTTGTTTTAGCAATGGAGGCCCATGGAAAGGAGATTTTAACAATAGAAGGTTTAAAACAGGATGACAGGCTCGATCCAATCCAGGAGGCATTTATTCAAAATACAGGGATGCAATGTGGTTTTTGTACCCCTGGGATGATAATGTCTACAAAGGCTTTGCTAAATAGAAATCCTAAACCTAACGATGATGAGATAAAGGAGGCAATAGCCGGTAATCTTTGCAGGTGCACAGGGTATACGAAAATCTTTGAATCAATAAAAGATGCGTCTTCAAAAATAGGAGGTAAATAATGGAAGAAATAAATATAGGTGACTATTCTCTCCTTGGCAAAAGCATACCGAGGATTGATGCTTATGAGAAGGTAACAGGCGAGGCAAAATATGCTGCAGATATAGAATTACCGGGTATGTTATGGTGTAAGATTTTAAGAAGTCCCCTTCCCCATGCAAAGATCCTCAACATCGATATAAGCCGTGCAAAAAGGTTAACAGGCGTGAAGGCAGTGTGCACTGCAAAAGATTTTAAAGGTTTTAGGTGGGGCTGGATGCCTATAACAAGAGACGAACCGCCCCTTGCAGAGGACAAGGTAAGATTCTATGGAGAAGGTGTTGCTGCAGTCGCTGCAATTGACGAAGAAACTGCAGAGGAGGCGCTGGAATTAATAAAAGTGGATTATGAGGAATTGCCAGGTGTTTTTGATCCTGAAGAGGCTTTAAAGGAAGGGGCACCTGTGGTTCATGACTACAGGCCCAACAATATAAGCTGGGAATTTCATATGGATTTTGGTGATGTGGAAAAGGGATTTAAGGAGGCAGACTTGGTAAGAGAAGACAGGTTTGCCACAGGAAGGGTAATCACAGGATTTCTCGAACCACCTGCAGCAATAGCGCTTTGGAATTCATCGGGTATTACTATATGGGCTGCAAAACAAAGCCCTTACTTTGTATACAGACATCTTGCCCAATGTTTTAATCTTCCTCTAAACAAGATCAGGGTCATACAGCCTTTTGTGGGCGGTGGCTTTGGTGGAACGAAAAATGATTCTGTAGCAGGTGATTTCTGTTCTGTCCTCTTTTCGAAAATGACGGGAAGACCTGTTAAATTCGTTTACAAGATGGAAGAAGTCTTTCTCACATGCAGGAGAAGGCATAATGCAATAATCTATAATAAAATGGGTATGAAAAAGGATGGAACCATAACGGCAATGCAATCAAGACTCATAGCAGATGGCGGCGCCTATACGGCAATAGGACCCCTCACCATGTATCTAACAGGATGTATAAGCACATTACCTTATAAACTACCTAATTTTAAACACGATGCTTACAGGGTCTTTACTAACAATCCTGTGGGCGCTGCAATGAGAGGCCACGGGGTAACCCATACACGATTTGCAGCAGAAATCCAGATGGATATGATGGCAGAGGAATTAGGTCTTGATCCAATGGAGATAAGGCTAAAAAATGCCATCGAAGCCCCCTACGAAACTATAAACAAGGTTACCATATTTTCCTGTGGGCTTAAAGATGGCCTTTTAAAGTTAAAAGAGCATCCATTGTGGAAGGAAAGGAAAAAAGAAAATAAGGATAAAGAAACCATAAGCGGGGTTGGAATTTCAGGGGTTGCCTATTTAGGAGGTGCAAGGCAGAGGGGTTATCAGTCTTGTGCGGCAGTGTTAAGACTTTGTGAAGATGGAACTGTTGAGTATCTTACCGGTGCCACAGACGCAGGCCAGGGATCAGATACTGTCCTTACCCAGATAGTTGCGGAAGAACTCGGTCTGAGTATAGACCATGTGGATATACAGAGGGTTGATACTGCCTACACGCCTTGCGATGCCGGTTCTTACGGTAGCAGGGTCACTGCCCTTGCAGGTGAGGCGGCCATGAAAGCTGCAAAAGATTTAAAGAGGCAGCTTGCAGAATATGCTGCAAAAGAATGGAATGTCTCTTCCGAAGATATTGTGTTTAAAAACAATAAGGTATATCCAAAACATATGCCCGATAAGGCCATACCGTTTAGAAAATTGGCACAGATTGCCTGCTATTCAGGCGTCGGTGCCGTGATTATAGGGAGAGGTTATTCACAGTATGGAATCGAGCCCTATGACTTTGAAAAGGGTATAGGAAATGCCGGAACTGCTTATAGCTTTACCTCACAGCTAACAAGAGTAGAAGTGGATAAGGAAACAGGGTTTACAAAGTGCACAGACATGATAATTGCCCACGATTGTGGAAAACCGTTAAATCCTGGCCTTGTGGAATCACAAAATCAGGGCGCCAGTGTTCAAGGTTTAGGTCAGGCCATATACGAAGAGTTCGTAATGGATAGAGGCAGGACCTTAAATGCAAACCTTGCAGATTATAAGATGCCCACCGCAGTGGATGCACCTAACATAGAGGTGATACACATATTAACCGATGACCCAAAAGTTCCCTATGGCGCAAAAGAGGCATCTGAAGGTGCGATTGTGAGTTCACCACCATCGGTTATAAGTGCTATACATGATGCAACGGGTATATGGTTCAAGGAATTACCTGTAACACCTGAAAAGATAGCCCTTGCCTTGAGAGAAAAGAAAAAAGAATGATTCAAAAAAGAAAGAGAGGTGATTAGAGATTAAAAAGAGATCTGACAAAGAAGAGATAATGAGGGTATCCCTTGAAATCTTTAACGAAAATGGCTATGCAGCTACAAGCATAGATGATATCTGTAATGCCCTTGCAATAAACAGGCCTGTGCTTTATTACCATTTTAAAAGTAAGAGGGACCTCTTTTTTTCAATTCACAAGGCTCATATTGAGAGGAATCTTTTACCCTATATGGAGAACGCTTCAAAGATTAAAGACCCTTTGGATAGACTAATATTTATGATAAAGGAATTTACCAAAATGATTGCAAATAATCCGGAGTTGCGCTTACTCATCCACGAAACAATGAGTCTCAAGGATGACTATTTTGCCGAAGTAAAACTAACATGGAGAAATCACTATCTCCTTTTAAAGCAAACTATCTCTGAACTACAACAATTGAAGATAATAAAAGCTAAGATTAAACCTTCGTGGGCCTCTCTTTTTGTCCTTGGAATGATTACCTGGATGACATTTTGGCTGGATTTCAATAAAAAGGAGAACCTGGAAGAATTGTCCGAGGCAGCTAAAGATTTTGTGCTTACAGGCCTTTTAGGTATGTATCCTTAAAAAGGGATAAGTTTTGCCCATAAACAGGGTTAAAAAGTATTAAAAAAATTTGGAGGTTGGTATATGGAATACTATCCATGGTGGACAGAGGAGCAGAAGAAATTTGCAGACGAGATAAACATCTTTGTAAAAGAGGCATTTACAGAAGATATAAAGACCCGTTGGACGAGACAATTTCCCTGGGAAATGTTTAAAAAGGCCGGTGAAAGAGGTTATACAGGTGTAGGTATCCCGAAGGAATACGGTGGTTTAGGTCTAGGGGCAACAGGGGCATGTATAGCAGCAGAGGCATTTGGCAGGATGCCAGGCCCAGGAAGGGTCTTCGTGGGCAATATGCTCGGCGGTTTAAGACAGATAATCGAATTTGGGACAGAAGAGCAAAAAAAACGTTTTCTTCCCCGTATTGCAAAAGGAGAGCTCGGCGCAATCGTCATCACAGAGCCTTTTGCCGGAACAGATGCTGCAGGCATTGAAACAAAGGCAAAAAAAGATGGAGATGTATACATCCTTAATGGAAAAAAACGATACATCGTTTCTGCTGGTTTGGCAGTGCGACATATGGTATATGCCAGGACAAGTAACGATCCAGAAGATATTAGAAATTATCGCCATCTCACGGCATTTATTGTGGAGAAAGGAACCCCTGGTTTATCTGTGGAAAAGATCAATGAGGTAATAGGCTTTAAAAATATTCAAAACGGTGTTTTGAATTTCGATAATGTAGTAGTGCCCATAGAAAATCGCATAGGCCAGGAAGGGGATGGGTGGCGTGTTATGACGGCAGGGCTTAATTTTGAAAGAACCCTTATATCTGCCCTTGTTTCAGGCTGGATAGGAGAGCTTTTAAGAAATACAGTGCCTTATACACAAAGAAGGGTTCAATTTGGAAGGCCTACAATAGACATCCCTACGAATCAGCTTAAGATTGCAGATTTGATAATAAAGTTCAAGATAGCACGTTTGATGGCATACTATACAGCTTATCTATGGGACCTTGGGGTGGATATTACAATTGAATCAAATGCTGCCAAGGTTTTTAACTGTGAATCGGCCATGGAGTTGAGCATTGATGCAATACAGGTTGTCGGTGGAGATGCTGTAACACCTTTCTATCCTTTTGAAGAAATTATGAACGTTGCAAAGGTTGAAAATATTGCAGGGGGTACAATGGAGGCATGCAGACTTGTTATATTTAGGGCAGCATTGCGTCAGATGGCAGAGGAGTTTAAAATGCAACGAAGAGTAATTGACCCTGTCCTTGGTGTTCCAATACCCGTTTCAGATAAAATGGAGAAAAAGGATGAAATTAATGAAGAGGAACTCCTTGCAGTGCTTGCCGAAGACTATCGGGTTAATCCGGGTCTATTTATGAGCAGGTCAGATATAAAAGAATTCTTCCATGTAGATGATGTTACCCTCGATGAGCTACTTATTTCCCTTGAAAACAAAGGCCTT
Organism: Deltaproteobacteria bacterium; assembly: GCA_029777945.1. Classification (GTDB taxonomy): domain Bacteria; phylum Desulfobacterota; class Syntrophorhabdia; order Syntrophorhabdales; family Syntrophorhabdaceae; genus JAKORG01. The sequence continues at coordinate 145,996 of JAKORG010000082.1, forward strand.
GTAAAACTTTACCGGTCAAAAAAGGGCATTGAGCTTGCTAAGGCAACATACGAAGGTCTAAATAAGGCACATCCCCTTGAATACTACAGGTGGTTTCCATCTTGGGTTGATGAGAGTAGGAAATTTTAAAAAGTATTTAAAGAGTTTAAAGGAGGTGAGTAAATTTAAAATAAAAATTGCTTGTAAACCAAACAAAAAAAATAAAAGAAGGGGGGAAGTAAAATGAGAAAGATTTTTTTTGTATTGTGTTTTGTCTCGATGTTTTGTTTTTTTTCAACAATTGCATTTAGCCAACCCATTGTTTTGAAGGCGGTTACAGCTTTTCCTAAAAATCATTTAAACAACGATACAGTCCAGATGTTTGTTGACAAAGTCAATGAGAGATGTAAGGGCAAGCTTGAAATTAGATGGCTTGGGGGGCCCGAAGTTATTGCAGCCTTTGATCAGCCTAATGCCCTAAAAAAGGGAACCATTGATATGATTCTTTATTATCCCTTTGGTTACCTGAAACAGTTAATGCCTGAGGCTGAAGCAAAGGGTCTTTCTGAGCTTGCAGAATGGGAAGAGAGAAAAAGTGGTGCTTTTCAGCTATGGGAAGAAATATTTGCTAATAGAATAAATGCTAAATATATCGGAAGATTTCATAATCTGATCCCGTTCATGCTCTATGTTAATAAAAAGATAACAAAGGTTGAGGATTTCAAGGGGATGAAGATAAGGGTTATGCCACTATACGTTCCTTTTATAAAAGCACTTGGTGCTTCACCAATCTTAATACCGCCGACCGATATTCATACAGCCATGGAAAGAAAGGTTGTGGACGGATTTGTATGGCCAAGAACCGGTATGATAAGCTGGGGTCTACAGGAAGTTACAAAGTATATGATACTACCCGGTTTTTTCCAGATGGAGCCTGCAACAATGATCAATATGGATAAATGGAAACAGATTCCCAAAGATGTCCAGAAAATTATCTCAGATGTAATGCAGGATATGGAATATGTTGCAACCATGCGTCAGATGATGATTATGGAAAAAGAAGACAATGTTAGAAGAAAAGCAAAAATGGAGTTTATTGAATTACCTTCTGAAGAGGCTCAAAAGCTTTTAAAAATAATCCATGATGAGACATGGAAATTCGTCATACAGAGTGCCCCTGAATATGGTCCAAAACTTCAGAAGGCAACAACTAAAAAGGCAGTACCGAAGGGCGCATTTCCCTGGCAGGAATGATATTGTGTAAGGATAAAGTTAGATACCCTTTGATTCATAAAGGGTATCTAACAATTTTAAGGCTTTGTGGCAGTTTATTTTTTGAAGAAAAAACCTTCTAAAAAGCTTTTGTCCTATGGACAATTATACCTGGAGGATTAAACATGAACGGTAAAGGGATTTTTGACTGGATACTGGATTGTTTTGCCTGTATTGCTGGTATTCTGTTTGGCTGTGTTGTAATAATAAAGTTTACAGACATTATCCTGCGGTATTTCTTGAATAAGCCCTTAACATGGGATATAGAGGTCACAGAATATATTCTCTTTTTTATGGCTTTTTTCGGGGCTGCATGGCTTTTGAGGGAAAAAGGTCATGTGAGGATAGATATTCTCGATAACATGTTAAGTCAAAGAAATAAAACATATTTACATATTATTCATTCTGTAATAGGAGCCTTAGTTTCAATTATATTATGTTTAATGAGCTTTATGGCAGGGGCTTATAGCTATCGGGATGGCCTCAAGGTTGTTAAAATCTATGCAATTGGTAAATATTACTTCCTTTTCACCATTTCTTTCGGATTTTTATTACTCTTTGTGGAATTTATTCGCCAGTTTAACACTAAAATACATGAAATAAGGCGCAATAACATAAAGAAAGGAGATTAGCGTGGAGTGGTATATACCTTTTGCTATAATACTTGGCAGTCTCGTGTTTCTTATGATACTTGGTTTTCCTATCTTTATTGCCTTTACGATTGTAAATATTGTGGGGATATACTTTTTCTGGGGCGGTGCAGAAGGTCTCATGCAACTTTCCCATACGATTTTTTCATCTATTGCTAACTTTGTGCTTCTGCCTGTGCCTGTCTTTATACTGATGGGTGAACTGATTGCACGATCGGGCGTATTCACATATACTATTGAAACACTGGATAAATGGATAGGCGTGATTCGTGGCAGGCTTGCATTGCTCGGTGTTGCAAGTGCTACAATATTTGCAGCCTTGAGCGGTTCAGCACAGGGGACAACAGCCATGCTGGGAAGCATACTTCTTCCAGAGATGTACAAGAGGGGGTATAAAAAATATTTTGCAGTGGGTTCGTGTTTTGCAGGTGCCCTTGCAATGATTATTCCTCCAAGTGCCTTTGCAGTAATCCTCGGTGCACTGGCAGAGGTCTCGATAGGAAAACTCCTCATAGGAGGTATCTTGCCTGGTTTAGTCTTGGCAGGTTGCTATTCAGTATATATTATCTTTTCTGTCTTACTCAATCCTGATATTGCCCATGATTATTCTGAAAAAAAATATACGTGGTCAGATAAAATAATAAGCTTTTTAAAGTATGTATTGCCTTTTGGAAGTATCATGTTTTTGGTAACCTGGTTAATCTTCTTCGGTTTTTGCACACCCACTGAATCAGCTGTGCTTGGCACATTTGGAAGTATTATTCTCATTTTATGTTATAGAAAAATGAGCTGGAGGGTAATTAAAGAATCTTTTATAAATACCCTGAAGATTACTGTCATGATGTTTATGATATTGACAGGAGCAACTGCCTTTGGCCAACTTTTGGCATATACAGGTGCGAGCCAGGGGCTGTGCAATTTTGTGGTGAGTTATAACCTTTCCCCCATGCTTACCGTCATCATTATGCAGATACTCTTCCTAATCCTCGGCTGTTTTATGGAGCAGGTCTCAATCCTCATGGTTACGCTTCCTATCTTCATGCCCATTATACGTTCCCTTGACATAAATGCCCTGTGGTTTGTTATTCTCATCCTTCTCAACATGGGTGTTGCTATGAAAAGCCCTCCCTTTGGTTTGACTCTTTTTGTCATGCAGGGTGTTGCACCAAAAGGGACTTCCATCAGAGATATTTATTTAGGTGCCCTTGTCTTTATTGCTTGCGATATTATAGGGTTGCTCGTTGTCTTTTTCTTCCCCAAAATAGCGTTGTTTCTGCCAAGCTTCATGAAATATTAACGGAGGGAAAGGAAATGACAAAGAGATTCATCTTGAAAGAATTATCCCGTTACGATACTGGTATCTACGCAGATATTATTTATAGAAATGCCCTTCTCTATCCTGATGAGATGGCAATGAAATGCGGGGAAGAAGTAATAACCTTTGAGCAGTTTAATAAACGTATCAATGCCTTTATCCATGCCCTCCAATCGATGGGTGTCAAAAAAGGCGATGTCCTTGGCATCCTTTCCTGGAACTGTCTTGAATATGCCGATGCCTATGGCGCAGCAATGAAATTTGGTTTTATATCATCACCTTTCAACCCAAGATTGCAGGACAATGAGCTTGAGTATCTGATAAACTACTCGGGCTGCAATACATTATTTGTCGGCCCTGAGCTTGCTGAAACTGTAAATAGACTGAGACCACATATAGAGGGGGTAAAAAACATCATCTCCTTCGGAAATGGAGAAATTCCTGGTGTGGTCCGTCATCGCACCCTCCTTGAAACCTTTCCTACTGACGAACCTGATGTGGAGGCTAAAGAGGATGACCCTGTCTTTATTTTTTATACCAGCGGTACCACAGGTGTACCGCGAGGTGCAGTCTACACATTCAAGCAGGCTATAGATGATACACGGCGTTTTCCACTTGCCCTGTGCCTCGAGCAGGGCGATAAACACGTTCAGATTATGCCCCTTTTCCATATCGGAGGAACAAAAAATTTCTGGGGATATTTCTATGTAGGTGCAAGCAACATCATCATGCCCCAGATATCTTTTGATGCACGGGCAACGCTTAAGACCATTCAAGATGAAAAGGCTACAGACATTCATATAGTGCCCACACATCTTGCTGCCTTCCTTGCCCTGCCTGATGTTGATGAATTTGACCTGTCAAGCTTGAAACGTATGTTCTATGCCGCATCGCCCATGCCCGTTGAGCTTCTGAAACGAGGTATGGAAAAATGGGGTCCTATCTTTATGCAATTTTACGGTTCCAGTGAAAGCGGCCCAAATGTGACCATGCTTTCAAAAAAACAACATGATGTTGTGAATAAATCTCCTGATATACAGAGGATTCTGGCATCATGTGGACATCCCCACATAGGTGTCCATGTAAGGATTGTCAATGAAAACGATGAAGACGTTGAACCAAATGTTGTGGGAGAAATCATTGTAAAGAGTAAAGCTGTGCCCACCGAATGGTGGCAAAAACCAGAAGAGAGCAAAGAAACCTTTATAGATGGCTGGGTGCACACAGGTGATATGGGATACTATGACGAAAGGGGATATATCTATATTGTTGATAGAAAGAAGGATATGATTATTTCAGGTGGTGAAAATATTTTCCCAAGAGAGGTGGAGGAAGTCCTTTACCAGCATCCTGCAGTGCATGAAGCTGCAGTTTTCGGCATCCCTGATGACTACTGGGTGGAAAAGGTGCACGCAGCAATTGTATTAAAAGAGGGTGTTTCTGCAACAGCCCATGAGATTATTGAATTTTGTAAGGCAAAGATTGCCAGATATAAGGCGCCAAAATCAGTAGAATTTGTAAACGTCCTTCCAAAAACACCATCAGGAAAGATACTGAAAAGAGAACTAAGAGACAAATACTGGAAAGGAAGGGAGAGAAAAATATAATCTTTAAAATTAAAGCAAGGCAAAGGATGAGAAAATCCATTATTGTTATTTGGTATAGTAGATTTAATTAAATGATATGAAGAAGATTTAAATTAGTTTTCCAAACATCGGATTTAATTATTAGGAGGATTGGATGTCAAAGAAATTGATACTAAAAGAGCTTTGCCGATACAACATCGGGACTTATGCAGATATTATCTATAGAAACGCACTTCTTTATCCAGATAAAGAGGTATTCATTTACGGTGAAAAAAGACTCACTTTTTCTAATTTTAATGCCAGGGTAAACAGATTGGTCCATTTACTACAATCGATGAATTTAAAAAAAGGGGATAAGATAGGAATACTATCGTGGAATTGCATTGAATGCACAGAAATTACAGGTGCTGCCATGAAGGGTGGTTTTGTTGTCGTCCCTTTTAATCCTCGTTTCCAGATAAACGAACTCGATTACATAATCCACGATTCTCAAGTTAAGGTTATTTTTACTGGAAAGGAACTAATACCTATTGTCTTAATGTTGAAAGAAAAGTTTTCTGGCATCGAGTTTATATCCCTTGAAGAGAAAAGTCCAGAAATGTCATTTTACGACGAGCTTATTAATAATTTTACAGACGCCGAACCTGATGTTGATGTTACAGAGGATGACCCATTTATCATATTCTATACAAGCGGAACTACAGGTATACCAAGGGGTGCTATCTATACTCATTACAAAAAGCTTGAAGAGGCCAGAACAAAGGCAATCCTTGGTGGATTAAGGCACGATAATATACATGTAATGATTTTGCCTCTGTTCCACATTGGCGGCTGGTCACATTTTTGGACATTTTTTATGGTAGGCGGGACAAATATCATCATGCCTAACAGGTCCTTTGATCCTGCTGCGACCTTGAAGGTTATAGAAAAGGAAAGGGCAACGGATATCCATATAGTCCCCACCCAGCTTGCCATGTTCTTATCCCTTCCTGATGTTGAAAAATACGATTTGAGTTCACTAAAACAGATATGGTATGCGGCATCGCCTATGCCCCTTGAGCTTT